>NZ_LDTF01000025.1 GCF_001477495.1 Sphingomonas yabuuchiae | reverse complement strand
TCGGAGATGTGTCTAAGATGCAGCAATCGCACTGCAGAGGTCAGGGGTTCGATTCCCCTCAGCTCCACCACCCCGCCTTCCCCTCCATCGCTGCCCCCCGCCGACGCCGTTGAAGCGTTGTCCGTGCGATGATGCCCGATCCCATTCCCGCCGCGACCCTGATCCTGATGCGCGAGGGGCCGCATGCCGATGCGCTTCCCGAAATCCTGATGGTCGAGCGGGGCGCGGCACTGGCCTTTCTCGGTGGCGCGATGGTGTTTCCGGGCGGGCGGGTCGATCCGGGAGATTACTCGCTCACCCCCGCCGATCACTCCGACCCGGAGGACGCCGCCGGACGCGTCGCCGCGATCCGCGAGACGATCGAGGAAGTGGGCCTGGGCGTGGGATTGTCGCCCTCCCCGGACGCCACGACGCTGGCCGGCTTGCGTATGACGATGGCGGCGGGAATGCCCTTTGCCGACGCGCTGGCCGCGCATGGCTTGGCGATCGATACACGCGCGCTGACGCCCTTTGCCCGCTGGTGTCCCGAACATGTGCCGGTCCGCCGGTTCGATGCGCGCTTCTATCTGGCATCGATCGCCCGCGAAGCGTCCAGTCCGGCGATCGACGGGGCGGAAACGGTCGGGGCGTGCTGGATGACCGCCCGTGACGCGCTGACCCAGGCGGACAGCGGTGCGATCCGCATCATTTTCCCCACGCGCCGCACCTTGGAACGATTGGCGCTCTATCGGGATTTTCGATCCGCCACCGCCGATGCGCGGGCTTGGCCGATTCGACGGATCATTCCCTTTCAGGTGGAGCGTGACGGCGTGCCATTTCTGTGCATCCCCGACGATCTGGGTTATCCGATCACGGCGGAACCCGTCGCCAGCGCGAAACGCGGCTGATGCGCGCGCTCCGGCGATGGACCACCATATTGGTCGTGGTCGCCGGACTGGTGATGCTCACCTTGCTGCTATGGGGCTGGGCACGGCGCAACCCGCAGGATGTGCTTTGGGCACCGCTCGATCTCGGCCAGCCGGTGGGCATGTTCACCGGACACAAGCTGACCGCGCTGACCCAGGACAGGGCACAGTGCCTGGGGCTGCTCGACAAGGCGGGTATCCGTTACACTGCGCTGCCCGCCCGGTCGGACCAAGCGCAATGCGGCTATGACGATGCGGTACGCTTCACGACGGGCGGAGCCAGGTCCATCGGCTATCGCCCCGCCACATTGGGCGTGTCGTGCCCGGTCGCAGCCTCGCTGGCCCTTTGGGAATGGGATGCGGTCCAGCCCGCCGCACGCGAACTGCTGGGCAGCGAGGTCGTCGCGATCGATCATCTGGGCAGCTATAATTGCCGTCGGATCAGCGGCCGCAGCACCAGCGACTGGAGCGAACATGCCCGCGCCAACGCGGTCGACATAGCAGGCTTTCGCCTGAAGGACGGGCGGCGGATCAGCGTGCTGCGGGATTGGATGGACCAAGGTGCGACCGGGCAGTTCCTGCGTCGCGTGCGGGACCGCGCCTGCGATCTGTTCGCGACGACGCTATCGCCCGATTACAATGCCGCGCACGCCGACCATTTCCACTTGGACCAGGCCTATCGCGGGCCGATGGGCTGGCGCGCGTGTCGTTGAGAATCCCTGCCTAGCGCCGGAGGAGTGGGCGCGATGGCGGAGCCCCCCGGCCCGCCACCGCACGCCATCAGTTGGCCAGCGACGTGCCGTTGGTGTCGACCTTCTCGACCCAGTGCGGGAAGAAGGCGGGCTGACGGCTCGACCAGCCCGCCGCCGTCGCCGCCGCTTCGCTGATCGACTGGAGAAGCTGGCGCCGCAATTCGGGGTGCAGATGCGGCAACGCCGCCGCCGCACAGAAGATCGAGGGTAGCCATGGGCGCACCTCGGCACCGATCAGCCGCTCATAGAGGAACCGGAAGGCCGAAAAGCTGGTCAGCCGCCCCTGCCCCAGATCGAAGGCCGCGATCGTGACGAACGGCGCCATGAACGGCTCCAGCGACTCCAGGCCGCTATCGACCGGGATCAGGTGTCGGATTTCCGGCAGGTTGCGATACAGCCGGGCCTGGGCGCGGATGCTCGCCGCCTCAACCACGTCGCGCGACCAGCGCGTCATCGCGTCCTCGCGGTCCAGCCCGATATCGAGCGACCGGCGGATATAACGCTGCGTCGCTGCGGCGAAACCTGCAAATTCCTTCATTTCCGCCAAGGTCATCGCGCCTTCGGCTGGTCTGCTCCTCGATCCCATACATCACCCCGCCCAATCGAAACTGACCCGATCATCATGCGCCCATTTGGTTAACGCAACGCTGAACGAGCTGGGACAGACGAACATGAAAAACGCCGCGCCGCAACATAGATTGCGACGAATGACTATCGTAGCAATCAATTTCCCGAATGACGCCCATCTCCGACACATTCGACAAGTTTGTTGCGATCGCGCAACGGCAGTCGAATTCCGTATGAAAGAAGTGGGGGCGAGAACCTTTTCGGCCCTCGCCCCCCGTCATGCAATGCGGATCAGCGATCCTCTTCGCTATAGCCCGACGATTCGGCCGGGCCGTCGCGGCCGGGCTGGGTGATCGAGGGTGGATCGCTGGCGTCCATCGATTCATCCAGGCTCTCGTCGAGCTGGGCGTCGACATCCTGCGGATTCTTCTGCAAATCCTGGGTGATGGCGGGATCCTGCCCGGCATCCTGTTCGGGGGGACGCGGGCGATTGCCCTGTTCGGCCTGCTCGCCGCCCGGCGCGACCGAGACGCTGTCCAGCGCGCGATCGTCGATGCTGTCGTTCATGTCACTTCCCCATCATAGTGGACAGGATCAACGAGCCAGATCGGACAAGCGTTCCTATGCCGATCCGTCCAACCGCCGCACCGTAACCCGTTGATCGCAAAGCTGCGCCTCGCCGAACACGGTCATGAAGGCGATGTCGGTCGCGTCGCGCCCGACGCACACCCGCGCGATTTCATCCGCCTGCGCCATGCCGGTCGCGTCGACCAGATGCCAGCCGCCCTCCAGCCACAGCTCGGCCACCGCGTGGAAATCGGGCGGGTCGACGCCGGGCGCATAGGCCGCGACGCAGCGCGCCGGAATTTCCGCCGCCCGCGCCAGCGCCACCAGCAAATGGGTATAGTCGCGACACACGCCACTGCGCGATCCGAAGGTATCCAGCGCGGTCGTGACGCCGCTCGATCCGCCCGATTGATAGATCATGCGAGTCGCCACCCAATCGGCCAGCGCCGCCGCCATCGCGCCGCCGGAAAGCCCCGCGAAACGCTGGCGGACAAAGCCCTCCAGCCGGTCCGATTCGCAGTAACGGCTGGGCAGCAGATAGGGAATGAGGTCGCCCGAGAGCCCCCTGGCCGGGGTCGCCGCCAGCCCCTCCAACCGGACGGCCGGGCGTTCGACCACGACGACCGCCTCATAACGCGCGAGCAGACCATGATCGGCACGTATCCAGCAGCGTTGCCCGATCCCGCCCTCGCCGCGCACGGCCGCCACCGGGTGATCGGACCAGATGGTCAGCGACTGATGCTCCAGCCGCTGGTCGGGCGTCGCCGCCGCCTCGATTTGGAGCAGGATATCGGCCGGTTGCTTCAGGACATAGTCGAGCGTCACGTCGATCGACAGGCGCATGGCCGCATCCCCTTCTCATGAAAAAAGGCCCGGCGGATATGCCGCCGGGCCCGTTGGATTGGCTCTGTCGATCCGATCAGTCGCGGCTGGAGCCGGTCAGACGCAGAAGGAACATGAACATGTTGATGAAGTCGAGATACAGGCTCAGCGCCGACATGATGACCACGCGGTCCTGCATGCTGGTGCCGCGCACCTCGTAGTAGAGCGACTTGGTGCGCTGCGTGTCATAGGCGGTCAGGCCTGCGAACAGCAGCACGCCGACGAAGCTGATCACCAGACCCATCGTCCCCGACTGGAGGAAGATGTTGATAATGCTGGCGACGATCAGGCCGACCAGACCGATGATCAGGAAGGTGCCGAACGCCGACAGGTCACGCTTGGTGGTGTAGCCGTAGAGGCTGAGCGCCGCGAAGCCCGCTGCGGTCGCGAAGAACGCCCCCGCGATCGAACCGCCGCTATAGACCAGGAAGATGGTCGACATCGACAGGCCCATGACGACCGCGAACGCCCAGAAGAGCAGCTGCATCGTCGAGGTCTTCATACGGTTCACGCCCATGCTCAGCGCGAACACGAAGCCCAGTGGCGCGAACATGATGACGTATTTCAGCGCGCCGCCGTTCAGGAAGACCTGCGCGGCCATGCTGTCGCGGCCACCCCATGCGAAGAGCAGCGCGACGATACCCGTCAGCAGCACGCCCGACGTCATGTAGTTGTAGACGGACAGCATGTACGAACGCAGACCCGCATCATAAGCGGTCGAGCCCGTGGTGGCTGTGGTACCGAACGGCGCGGCGCTCGGCCGTGGATCAGACCAGTTTGCCATGGTGAACTATTGCTCCTTTGCCCGGCCATATGCCGGTTAGGCGAAATATCGCTCTGTTGGGGACGCTTTTCAAGCGGGGGAGGTTCCCGTGGGCGCGACGGAATGCGATAGACATATTTTGTCATGGTCCGCCTGTTCGTCGCCCTCCGCCCGCCGCCCGCCATCCGCGACATGCTCGCCGATGCGATGGACGGCGTTCCCCAGGCTCGCTGGCAGGACGATGAGCAGCTGCACCTGACCCTGCGCTTCATCGGTGAGGTCGACCGCCCGGTGGCCGAGGACATCGCCGCCACGCTGGGCCAGGTTCACGCCCCCGCCCCCAGGTTGCGGATTTCGGGCGTCGGCACCTTCGATCGCAAGGGGCGGGTCGACACGCTCTGGGCGGGCGTCACGCCGCACGATGCGCTGGCCCATCTCCATCGCAAGGTCGATCAAGCCTGTGTCCGGGCGGGCCTCTCGCCCGAGTCGCGTGCGTATCTGCCGCACATCACGCTCGCCCGCCTGCCCGGCTCGGCAGGACGCGCGCCCGAGATTGAGGGGTGGCGCGCGGTCCATGCGGGCCTGTCGAGCGAGCCCTTCACTATGGCGCATCTGGTGCTCTACCAAAGCCATCTGGGGCATGGCGGCGCATCCTATGAACCCGTAATGCGTTGGCCGCTTGAAACCGGCGGGTAACACGCCGCAACAACGCATATCGAACAGGGAGCTTGCGTCATGAAATATCTCACGCTGTTGACCATCGGCACCGTCGCGCTGGGCCTGGGGGCCTGCGACCAGACGAAGATGGAGACGGGCTCCCCCACCCCGAACGGCGCCAGCGCGACCGCCAGCCTGCGGACCGGCACCGGCGCGGATGCGGGTCGCGCCACCGCGACCGAGGTCGCCGGGGGGCTGCGCATCACCCTCGACGCGATGAACGTGCCGGCGGGTATGCATGGCGTGCACGTCCACACGGTCGGCCGCTGCGACGCGCCGGACTTCACCACGGCGGGCGGCCATTGGAACCCGACGCAGCGTCAGCATGGCAGCATGAACCCGCAGGGGCCGCATGAGGGCGACATGCCCAACATGACCATCGGCAATGACGGACGCGGAACGCTGGGCGTCGTGTTGCCGGGCGCGACCATGGCGGGGCTGCTCGATGCGGACGGCTCGGCGATCGTCATCCATGCCGGGGCCGACGACCTGAAGACCGATCCCAGCGGCAATAGCGGCGGCCGCATCGCCTGCGGCGTGTTCCAGGCGAACTGACCTCAGCCGATGACCATAGCCCTGCCGACCCGTGCCTTTGGCGGCTTCCTGTTCGACATGGACGGGACGATCCTCAGCTCCATCGCGTCGGCCGAACGCGCCTGGACCGTTTGGGCCGAGCGGCAGGGGCTCGACGTCGCGGCGTTCCTGCCGACCATCCACGGGGTTCAGTCGGTAGAGACGATCCGGCGGCTGAACCTGCCGGGCGTCGATCCAGTCGCGGAGGCGCATGCGCTGACCGAGGCGGAGATGCTGGACGTGGGCGACGTGGTGCCGATCGGTGGCGCGGCCGCGTTCTTGGCCGCGCTGCCACCGGATCGCTGGGCCATCGTCACCTCTGCACCCAGGCGGCTGGCGGAGGTGCGGCTGAAGGCCGCGGGCTTGCCTTTACCGGGCGTGTTCGTGACGGCGGAGGATGCGGAGCGAAGCAAGCCCGCCCCCGATGGCTTCCTGCTCGGTGCCAGGCGGCTGGGCGTCGCGCCGGAGGATTGCCTGGCGTTCGAGGATGCGCCCGCCGGGATCGCGGCGGCCGAAGCAGCGGGGATGACGGTCGTGGTGATTACCGAAACCCACCGGGGCGCGATGGATACCGCCCATGCGACGGTGGCGGATTATCGCGATTTATCCGTGGAATGGGACGGAGCGAGTTTGAAGCTGGAACACCGGGTCTAATCCCACCCGTTCCCCGGCGAAGGCCGGGGCCCAGTTGCGGTGCACTCTCGACAGCGCGAGGCATTTGCCTCCCACGCGGCGATATCCCGCCATCTCAGCCTAATAGAAACTGGGCCCCGGCCTTCGCCGGGGAACGTCTATGGGAAAGAATGCTCGACCTGAGTGGCCGAACCCTCCCCTCAAACCGTAAAGCTCTCCCCGCACCCGCACGCACCCTTGGCGTTGGGATTCTGGAACACGAACCCGGCGGTGAAGTCGTCCTCGACCCAGTCCATGGTCGAGCCGATCAGGTACAGGATCGACCCGCCATCCACGAACAGCGTGCCGCCCGGCGTGTCGATCTTCTCGTCGAACGCCTTGGCCTCGGTGACATAATCGACCGAATAGGCCAGCCCCGAGCAGCCGCGACGCGGCGTCGACAGCTTCACCCCGATCGCGCCTTCCGGCGCGCGCGCCATCAGGTCGGCGATCCGCGCCTCGGCGGAGGGCGTCAGGTTCAACGCGGCGGGACGGGCACGCAAGGTGGTCGCCATGGTCAGAGCATCCCCAGTTCGAGCTTGGCGTCGTCCGACATCTTCTGCGGGTCCCATGGCGGGTCCCAGACGAGGTTGACGTCGGCGGTCGCGATCCCCGGCACCGCCGAGACGCGTAGTTCAACCTCGCCCGGCATCGACTCGGCGACCGGGCAATGCGGGGTGGTCAACGTCATAGTGACGACCGCATGGCCGCCCTCGGTCACTTCGACGCCGTAGATCAGCCCCAGGTCATAGATGTTGACCGGAATCTCGGGGTCGAAAATATCCTTCAACGCGTCGATGATCCCGTCATACAGCGCTCCGCCCGGCTGGGTCGGATCGTCGGCGGTCGGCTTTTGCGACAGGAAGCCCGACAGGTAATCGCGCTGACGCTCTGCGGGTGCCTCGACCACGTCCTGCACGCGCGCCTTGGGCGGCTGCGCCACGCTGTCGACCTCTTCGATCTTGTAATCGCTCATCCGAAAATCCTCGTGACCCGCCGGACGCCGTCCACCAGCGCCGCAACGTCATCGGGTCCGTTATATACGCCGAAGCTCGCCCGTGCGGTGGCGGGCAGGCCGAGCGCGTCCATCAGCGGCTGGGCGCAGTGGTGCCCTGCGCGGATCGCCACCCGGCTCTCGTCCAATATGGTGCCGATATCGTGGGGATGAACCCCCTCGATCGCGAAACTGACGATTCCCGCCGAGTCCTCAGGACCCAGCAGTCGCACCGAGTTGATCGCCGACAACCCTTCCCGCGCCTGCGCGACCAGCGCCGCCTCATGCCCATGGATCGCATCCAGCCCGATCGCCGAGACATAGTCGATCGCAGCATGGAGCCCCAGCGCGCCGACGATATGCGGCGTCCCCGCCTCGAACCGGCCGGGCGGCGGGGCGTAGGTGGTCTTCTCGAAGCTCACCCGGTCGATCATCGAGCCGCCACCCTGATAGGGCGGCATGGCGTCGAGCAGTTCGGGCCGCGCCCACAGCACGCCGATGCCGGTCGGGCCATAGAGCTTGTGGCCCGAAAAGACGTAGAAATCGCAGTCGAGCGCTTTCATATCGACCGCGATGCGCGGCACCGCCTGGCACCCGTCGAGCAGGATTTTCGCGCCGACGCCATGCGCCAGATCGGCCGCCTGCCGCGCGTCGAGCACCGAGCCCAGCACGTTCGACACATGGCCCAGCGACACCAGCTTGTGCGCGGGCGTCAGCATGTGTTCCATCGCGTCGAGGTCGATACGGTGGTCCACCGTCAGCGGCAGTACGTCGATCGCGACGCCCAGCCGCTCGGCGACCATCTGCCACGGCACGATGTTGGAGTGATGCTCCAGCATCGACAGCAAGATGCGATCACCCGCCTTGAGGTTGGTCGCGGCCCAACACTGCGCCACGAGGTTGATCCCCTCGGTCGCGCCGCGCGTAAAGACGATCTCGTTCGCCGACCCCGCGCCGATGAACCGTGCCGTCGCCTCGCGCGCCTTCTCATACGCCACCGTCATGTCGGCCGAGCGCTGATAGACGCCGCGATGCACGGTGGCATAGCTGGTGTCATAGGCCCGCGTAATCGCGTCGATCACGGCCTGCGGCTTCTGCGCGGTCGCGGCGGTATCGAGATAGGCCCAGCCGTCCGGGATCGCCGGAAAATCCGCCACCCGGTCGAGAGGCGTGGCGCTCGTCAAAGCGCCGCCTCCAGCCAGGCGTCGGCATCCGCCGCAAAGGCTTCGCGCACCACCTCGTTGCCGATCCGGTCGATCGCATCCGCCACGAAGGCGCGGGTCAGCAGCGCCTGCGCACGGGGCTTCGGGATGCCCCGGCTCTGCATGTAGAACAGCGCCTTGGCATCGAGTTCACCCACGGTCGCGCCGTGCGCGCACTTCACGTCGTCGGCGAAGATCTCCAGCTCAGGCTTCAGATTCACCGTTGCCGTCCGCTGGAGCAGCAGGCCGCGCAGCGACTGCTCGCCATCGGTCTTCTGCGCATCGCGCGCCACTTCGACCCGTGCGGCGAGGCTCGCCTGGCTGCGATCGGCGGCGACCGCGCGCCACAGCTGATGGCTCTGGCCGTTCAGCGCGGCATGGCGCAAGGCGACCGCGCATTCCTGCTTGAGTTCGCCCTTGGTCAGCAGCGCGCCGCCGAACTCGGCATAGGCGCCGTCGCCGATCTGGGTAATGCCGCCGTCGATCCGCGCGCCCATCGTTCCTGCCGCCAGGAAGGTCGCGGTCAGGCTCGCGCCCTCGCCCAGCTCGGCTTCCTCGCGCAGCGACACGAAGCCGTCATCCTGCAACAGCCGCACCGCCCGCATCAGCCGTGCCGACGCCGCCAGCTTCACCCGCGTCAGCCTATTGGTCCAGCCGCGCCCGACATAGGTCTCATAGACCTGCGCGGCCGCATCCTCGGCCAGTACGATCTCCGCGGGCAGGTGGTTGGCCGCGCCGCTGGCGACATGGACAATCTGCACCGGCTCGGCGACCGCATCGCGGTCCAGCCGCAGCGACCAGCCACGCCCCAGCGCCTGGCGCCCGAGCGGATGGTCGCTGGCGTCGATCTGGGTCAGTTGCACCGTCCCAAGGATGCTGGCGCTTTCATCCAGCACGCCGTCGACGAACAGCAGCCGCGCACCCGGCAAATCGAGGAAGCGGTCCGCCCCGGCGACCGGCACCGCCCGCTCGCTCTCCGCCGCGCGGCGAAGCGCGTCGATATCGGCCCAGCGCCAAGCCTCCTCGCGCGTGGAGGGAAGTTCCAGCGTGGTCGTCACGCCGCCGCTTCCTCGACGCCTGCATAGCCTTCACGCTCCAGCTCGAGCGCGAGTTCGGGGCCGCCCGAGCGCACGATGCGGCCGTCCGCCAGCACATGCACCCGGTCGGGCTGCACATAGTCGAGCAGGCGCTGATAGTGCGTGATCAGCAGCACCGCCTTGTCGGGGGCGCGCATGATCCGGTTGATGCCGTCGCCGACGATGCGCAGCGCGTCGATGTCGAGGCCGGAGTCCGTCTCGTCCAAGATCGCGAACTTGGGGTTCAGGATGCCCATCTGGACCATCTCGTTGCGCTTCTTCTCACCGCCCGAGAAGCCGACATTGACCGGACGCTTGAGCATGTCCTGGTTCAGCCCCAGCCCATCGGCCTGCGCACGGGCGAGCTTGAGGAATTCGCCACCCGAGAGCGGCTTTTCGTCACGCTGCCCGCGCTGGGCGTTCAGGCTCTCGCGCAGGAACTGGACGTTGGACACGCCGGGGATCTCGACCGGATACTGGAAACCCAGGAACAGGCCCGCAGCGGCGCGCTCGTTCGGCTCCAGCTCGAGCAGGTCGACGCCGTCGAACGTCACCGAACCCTCGGTCACTTCGTAACCGGGACGCCCGCCCAGCACATAGCCCAGCGTCGACTTGCCCGCGCCGTTCGGCCCCATGATCGCATGGACTTCGCCCGCATTGACCTCGAGCGTCAGGCCTTTGAGGATCGGCTTGCCGTCAATCTCGGCGTGGAGGTTTTCAATTTTCAGCATTGTCATACCCTTTTAGCCCCTCCCCTTCAGGGGAGGGGTTGGGGTGGGGCGCCCGCCGCACGGGCATCGCTTGCAGCGTGCCGAGCAGGTGCGCCAAAACACCCTCGATATTGTGCATCACATCGGTGTTGGCGATGTGAACGATCTTAAAACCCAATTCCGCCAGCGCCACGTCGCGTCGGTTGTCCCGACTGGCATCGGCATGCGTCTCGCCATCGACTTCGACGATCAGGCCCGTCGCCGGGCAGAAGAAGTCCGCGATGTAGTTGCCAATCACCGCCTGACGCCGGAACTTGAAGCCGCCCAGTTGCGACCGCGATAAGTGCGTCCAGAGCCGCTTTTCCGGTTCGGTCGGTTCGCGACGCATGATGCGAGCATGGCCCGACAAACGATCGAGCGCCCGTGCGGACACGCCCCACCCCCGGCCCCTCCCCTGAAGGGGAGGGGTGTCGAGGCGTCGAGCATCGTCGCGCGGGGTCAGCGTCACCCGACCGAACCCTCCAGCGAAATCCCCAGCAGCTTCTGCGCCTCGACCGCGAACTCCATCGGGAGCTGCTGCAGCACCTCCCGCGCGAAACCGTTGACGATCAGCGCCACCGCGGCTTCCTGGTCCAACCCACGGCTCATCGCGTAGAAGAGCTGGTCCTCGCTGATCTTGCTGGTCGTCGCCTCATGCTCGATCTGCGCGCTGGGGTTCTTCACCTCGATGTACGGCACGGTATGCGCGCCGCACTGGTCGCCCAGCAGCAGGCTGTCGCACTGGGTGAAGTTGCGGACATTCTCGGCGGTCGCCGCCACGCGGACGAGGCCGCGATAGGTGTTGTCCGACCGCCCGGCCGAAATCCCCTTGGACACGATGGTAGACCGCGTGTTCTTGCCGAGATGAATCATCTTGGTGCCGGTATCGGCCTGTTGACGATTGTTCGTCACCGCGACCGAGTAGAACTCGCCCACCGAACCATCGCCCGCCAGCACGCAGCTCGGGTATTTCCACGTGACCGCCGATCCGGTTTCGACCTGCGTCCACGACACCTTGCTGTTCTTGCCCTGGCAGAGCGCACGCTTGGTGACGAAGTTGTAGATGCCGCCGACGCCATTCTCGTCGCCCGGATACCAGTTCTGGACGGTCGAGTACTTGATCTCGGCATCGTCCAGCGCGACCAGCTCGACGAC
The DNA here is from genome assembly GCF_001477495.1 of Sphingomonas yabuuchiae. Lineage (GTDB taxonomy): Bacteria > Pseudomonadota > Alphaproteobacteria > Sphingomonadales > Sphingomonadaceae > Sphingomonas > Sphingomonas yabuuchiae_A. Next base: position 41,976 of record NZ_LDTF01000025.1, on the reverse strand, counting down.
CGCCGCGTGCAGCTGGTTCTCATCGCGCATCGGCGCGGTGCAGCCTTCGAGGTAGGAGACGTACGCCCCCTTGTCCGCGACGATCAGCGTGCGCTCGAACTGGCCGGTATTTTCCGCGTTGATGCGGAAATAAGTCGACAGCTCCATCGGGCAGCGAACGCCCTCGGGAATGTAGACGAAGGTGCCGTCCGAGAAGACCGCCGAGTTGAGCGTCGCGAAATAGTTATCCCGCTGCGGCACGACCTTGCCCAACCATTTGCGGACCAGGTCGGGATATTCCTTGATCGCCTCGGAGATCGAGCGGAAGATGACGCCCGCCGCTTCCAGTTCCTTGCGGAAGGTCGTCGCGACCGAGACGCTGTCGAACACCGCGTCGACCGCGACCTTGCGCGCGCCCTCGACGCCCGCCAGCACTTCCTGCTCGGCGATCGGGATGCCCAGCTTTTCGTAGGTCCGGCGAATCTCGGGATCGAGCTCGTCCAGCGACGCGATCGTCTTCTTCTGCTTCGGCTCCGCGTAATAATACGCGTCCTGATAGTCGATCGGCGGGATGTTCAGCTTGGCCCAGTCCGGGCTCTCCAGCGTCTGCCACAGGCGAAACGCCTTCAGCCGCCAGTCGAGCATCCATTCCGGCTCGCCCTTCTTGGCCGAGATATAGCGGACCGTATCCTCGCTCAGCCCCTTGGGCGCGAAGTCCTGCTCGATCTCGGTGGCGAAGCCCCACTCATACTTCTTGTTGGCGGCGGCGAGCGCCTCTGCATTCTTCGTGGCCATCAGGCGAATACCCCCGGACGCGCATCAGCGCCCATCACTTGCGACTCAACAGGATCGGCGGCGAGCGTCGCGAGCGTCACCCCGGAAAAGGCGGCGCGTACCGCCTGATTGACGACATGCCAATGCGGCCGGACACGACATTGCATTTCGAGGCTGCAATCGTGCGCAGCGCCATCGACGCACGCGGTCAGCGCGATCGGGCCGTCCACCGCCTCGACGATATCGGCCAGGCTGATCGTGTCGGCGTCGCGGGCCAAGCGAATACCGCCGCCGGTGCCGCGCGTGCTTTCGATGAGCCCTGCGCCAGCCAACCGGCTGACCAGCTTCTGCGCAGTGGGCAGCGGCACGCCCGTCTGCCCGGCCAGCAGGGTCGCATTGCTCCGCCCGCCAGCGCCTTCGCGCGCGGCGGCGGTCATCATCACGACCGCATAATCGGCAAGGCTGGAAAGGCGCATGGTCTCCAATCGGATGGATTTGGTCCGATTGGCAAATGGGCGTGGAGGGGCGGTTCGTCAACCGGGTTTCGGTGTGGGAATTTCGATGGGTGTGAGTGAGGGGTTCCTCACTCTCTTCTTCTGAAGCCCCTCCCGTAAACGGGAGGGGTTTGGGGAGGGTAAGGCCACGGGCGATGGTCTCGGTGAGACTCCTTTACCCTCCCCCATCCCCTCCCGCTTGCGGGAGGGGCGTGAGTCCCATTCAGGTCAGCGCCCGATCAGCCCCTGCGCGATCTCGTCCGCGACATCCGACGCCGGATGGCCCGTTTCGGCCGAGCGCTGCCACACCTGCTCCAGACGCTCGGGGATCTTGGCGATGCGCGCCATGACCTCGGCTTCGTCGCCCTGGCCCAGATATTCCAGGCCGACATTGATGATGCCGCCCGCGTTGATGACGTAATCGGGGGCATAGAGGATGCCCGCTTCCGCCACGCGCGCGCCGTCCTCGCGGGTCGCCAGCTGGTTGTTGGCGCCGCCCGCGACGACCTTGGCCTTCAGCCGCTGGATCGAATCGGCGTTCAGCACCGCGCCCAGCGCGTTGGGGCTGACCAGATCGACATCGGCGAACAGGATTTCGTCGGCCGGGGCAACGCTCGCACCCAGTTCCGCCGCCATCTGTTCGGCACGCGCCTGGTTGACATCGGCGATGGTCAGAACCGCGCCGTCTTTCGCCAGCAGCTTGGCGAGGCCGCCACCGACCGAGCCGACGCCCTGGATCGCCACACGCACGCCCTTCATGTCGGTCGCGCCCAGCCCGCGCTTGGCCGCCGCCTTCACGCCCAGATAGACGCCGTGCGCGGTATAGGGGCCGGGGTCGCCGCCCGCCGCACCGCTCGCCACCGGCAGGCCGGAGACATAGCGGGTCTGGGTCGCGATGACCTTCATCCGCTCCTCGGACATGCCGACATCCTCGGCGGTCACATAGCGACCGCCGAGCGATTCGACCGCGCGGCCGAACGCTTCCAGCTGGGCGGTGGTGATGACGTCACCGGGCTTCGCCGCCAGGACCACGCCCTTGCCGCCGCCCAGCGCCAGACCCGCCATCGCGTTCTTGTAGCTCATGCCGCGCGACAGGCGCAGTGCGTCGGTGATGGCGAGCGCGGGCGTGGCATAGTGCCAGAAGCGCGCACCGCCCGCCGCCGGGCCGAGATGCGTCGAGTGCACGGCGATGACCGCCTGCAGCCCCGAAGCGGGATCGGTGAACAGGTGCACGCCTTCATGCGCGTCGAAATCGGGAAAGCCCCAGTCCGTCATGCTCGTCCTTCGGTCCGACAAAAGCGGAACCGGACCGAGTCTGACGACCCGGCCACCCTATCGGTGAGGATTGAGGGGGGACACGGGCGGGAGAAGGGCCGGTGCCGTGGCCAGGATATGGCCGGAGAAGAATGGGGCGACCGACGGGACTTGAACCCGCAACTTCCGGCATCACAAGCCGGCGCTCTAACCAATTGAACTACGGTCGCCGCGAAGGCTTGCGCCCCTAAACGGGATCACCCGGCTTCGTCAAGCGGTCAAAATCGCCCTTCTGCCGAAAGTCGGTATCCGCCGCCCGTCCCGGCGACGAAACCAAGTTGCTCCAGCTTCGCCGCTGCCGCCGGATCGCCGGGCGTCAGGACGAGGTCAGCGGTGTAGCGGCCATCGGGCCGGATGCGCAGATTCACGCCTTCCGTCCCGCCCTGCCCCGTCATGGGCAGGAGCAGCGCGCCCGCCTCGCATCGTGCGGTGCCCATCATCATCGGCGGCAGCGGCAGGCCCCCCGCCTCGCCCATCATGGTCGCGCGGACACGACCGCCCGCTTCCTCGCACACGCCGTCGCGGAAGCGGACCGTCACATCCTCCAGCGCCAGTGTCGTCACCGGCAGCGGGGCAAAGAGCGTGGCGGCGGGCAGGCTGGCGGTCACGCCGTCGATGCCCATCGCATGGCGGCCGATCGTCGCGGCCCCGGCGATCGGGCGACCATCGGCCCCGGCACCCTCGAATGCCAGCCTGGCGCGGCCGACCAGCAACGCCAGCGGCGACAGAGACACCCGCAGGTCGCCCAGTGCCACGTCGCCGAACCGCGCCTCGATCATGCTGCCGCCCCAGATCGTGCCGCCCACCCGACGCGCGCTCAGCCCCTGATCGGCGAGGCCGGTCGCGCCCAGCGCCAGCCGCATCGGCAGGAAGACGATCAGCGCCACGAACAGCATGGCGGCGAACAGCACCGAAGGCCGCGTGGTCATCCGCAACCGCATCAGGACACCCGCGTCCGCAGGAGAAGCGCGACGCCCACCGTCCGGTCGCCATTGTCGGTCAGGGTCGCCTGCTCGACCAGCACGCCGCCCCGCTCCAATCGCGCGAGCCACGGTGTCAGTGCGGCGGGTCTGGCCGAGGCGATTTGCGCCCGCACCCGGCCAGGCCCGTCCTCGGTCAGGGCGGACAGGCCGAAGCCCGCCTGCTCCGCCGACAGCCGCACCGTGTCGGCCAGCGTGCCCGACAAGGCAGGCGGACGGCGGCGGCGCTGGCTCAACTCGGCGGCAATCGCCTGTGCCTCGCCCAGACGGATCACCGCATCGGCATGGCGCTCGCGCGCACTCGACAGCCCGTCATCCAGCGGTCGCAATATCCCGCCCCATATGATCGTCACGACCAGCAGCGCGCCCATGACCAGCAGCAGCCGCTTCTCACGCAAGGAGCGGCCATCGAACCAGAGTTTCAGCGCCTTCATCGTGCGCGCACCGTGAATTCTCCCGTGATTCGGCCATTGGCCGCGACGAAGGTGCTGGGCTGGACGGTGAAGCCCTCCGCCTCGATCGCGCGCTTCAGATCGGTGGCCAGCGCCTCCCGGTCGACCGCGACACCCAGCCGGACGTCGCCGTTCGGCTGGAAATCGAGTGCGGTCAGCTCGGTCCCCGGCACCGCGCGCACCGCCGCGAACACCGCCGCCGCCGTCCGGCTGAACCCCTGGCCCGGCCCGCGCACCGCCGACAGCCGCTCGGTCAACTGACGATCGGCATCGACCAAGGTTTCGCCGCGCGGCAGGGCGGTGCGCGCGACCTGCTCGATCTTCGCCTCGGTCGCGTCGGCGGCGAAGCTGTATTTGGTCCAGCGCACGAAATCGATCGCCAGGGTGGCGATAACGATGGCGACGCCGAGCCACGCCAGTCGCCTGACCAGCCGCCAGTCGATCGAAAAACCCCGCCGCCGCGCGAACGGCCCCTGCCGCAGGTCGAGCGCGGGCGCGGCAGTCACCGTCCCCAGCGCGACCGCGACCGCCGCATCGTCCAGATCGTCGAGCGGCGCGTCGCCCGTGACGATCTCGGTAAAGCCGGGCTCGTCCGCAAAGCCCGAGGCCCGCCCGCGCACCACGCCCTGCCCGGCCAGATCGCCCCGGACATACCCCTCGTCGGGGCGCGGCAGCAGCAGCGGTGCGGGTACGACCGCGACCGGATCGACCCCCGCCGCGCCCAGCCGCGCGAGCCAGCCCGCCATCGCACCACGATTGACGATGCCGATCGGGCGGCTGCCTGCCTCGTCCTCGCCGACCGCGACGTGCAGTTCGTCCATCGGCGCGGCGCTCACCTCGGCGGCCAGTAGCCGCGCGGCGGCGGCGGCCTGCGCGGTCGAACGGGCGGGGATTTCGGCCCAATGCAGCGACACCGCATCGGCCGGTGCGACCGCAATGACGTCGCCATCCCCCTGCGGCAGGCCTTCTCCGGCGGCGGCGACGCGTTCTTCCTCGATCCGCATCCAGCGATAGTCGCCGCCCTCGCCCGGCGGCAGGAACAGGAGGTTGGTCGCACTCATCACTCTTCCCCCCAAATCCGCGCCACCAGCCGCGGCGGCTGTCGCGTGGCATCGACCAGCGCGCGCTCCTGCACCGTCACGCTGCCCAGACCGACATCGATCCGCAAGTTGAACCAGCGCGTCGTCGTCGCAACGCCGCCGCCTCCGCTCGCCCCCGGTATCTGTGCCCAAAAGGCACCCGCGTCCGCATAGCCCTGCGGCGGGCGGCGCAAAAGGGCCTGGGCGATGGCGCCGGGCGAAATCGTATCGACCTGCGCCATGGCGACCAGGGGCGCCTGTTCGGGGGCCAGCGTGTTGATGTTGACCGTCGTCGGCTTGGCCTCGGGCAAGGTGCAGAGCCAGGGGCGAAGCTGGGCATACAGCTCCGGCGTGACGCCGCTGACCATGCGCAGCTCGCTGACATCCGCCATCATCGCGCCGCCGGTCCGATAGGACGGATCGCGCGCCAGATAGATGGGATCCTCCGCGCCGCCGCCTTGCGGGTTCTGGTCGCTGTCGATCCAGTCGGACGCGGCGGTCGCGACCTGTTGCGCGACCTGGCCGGGCACGTTCAGCAGCCGCATCAGCTTGGCGAAATGCGCGACCTCGACCGCATTGCCGATCAGCGTGCCGGGCTGGCCGGGCAGGTCCTGCGCCAGCCCGTTCAGGTTGAAGCAGTTGCCCCCGTCCGTCACCCGCGCGACCGCACGCCCCCCGCCCGCGACCTCGCCCAGTGGCAGCGCAAAGGGCCGGTCGCTCCACCCGCCGAGCAGCGACACCTTGCCCTGGGCGCGCTCCAGCAGGTCGCCGATCCGGATGATCGCCAGCGCCTCGGCCGCATAGGCGAAGCCGCGCGCCTGCTCGATCGCCACCGCATTGCCGCCGAGCCGGGTCGACAGCCGCAGCTTTTCCAGCGCGGTCGCGGCCAGCACCGCGATGACGGCGACCAGGATCAGGACGGTCACCAGGGCGGCCCCCCGCTCGCGGGCTGGCGGTATCAGTCTAGCCATTGGGAGTCGGCGTGGGGCTGGGCGTCGGTGTTGGATTCGGCAGGTTCGGGACGCCGACATAGCCGGTGCCGACCAGGAACAGCTGGCGATAGATCATGCCGTCGTCGCGCACGATCGAGACCTCGGCCGCCTGCGGCAGGGCAACGCCCGGCTGCCCCTGCCACTGGTCGAGCCACGCGCCGTTGAAGCGATAGCGCAGATGCAGCTCGCGCACATGGTCCATCAGCGCCGCGGGCTCCATGGGGGCGGCTCCGTCGAGCAGCGGCCAGGCGACCCGCTCCAGCACGTCGCCGTTCAGGCGATAGGCGACCTTTTGCACCGACGGGCGCGCGGCATTGTCGAGATTGCTCCAGCCGCCGCGCACCAGCCGCATCGCATCCGGCCCGGCGACCATGGCGGGGGTCAGGACCCCGCCCTCGTCCCGCGTCGGCCGGTCGACCGCCTGAGCCAGATCGGCGGACAGGATCGCCGTCGTCCGACTGACAGCCGCCATCGCGTCGAGCTTCTGCCCCGTCACCCCCTGCGCCCGGACGCTGAGCGACAGGATCGCCACGGCGGCGGCGGCGAGCATCGAGAAGATCAGCAGCGCGACCATCACCTCGACCAGGGTGAAGCCACTCTGACCTGTTCCCCCGCGCAGGCGGGGGTCCAGTTCTTGCCCGGCCCGTAATGAGGAGCGGCGTTTGACGGCGCTAACGACAACAGAAGGAACTGGGCCCCCGCCTGCGCGGGGGAACAGGGCAGACGAGCCCGTCACGACGCCGACACCCCAACCGGCGGCGCGGCCATCGGCGGGCGGACCATCGTCATCCGCCCGGTGATCCGGCCCCCCGCATTCGCCACCACCACATCGATCCGCACCACCCGCGCGTCGCCCGTGCCGCTGACGATCCGGGTCCATTTCCAGCGGCGCCCGCCATTGACCTCCGCGCCTGTCGTCCGGCCGAGCGCAGGCGCCTGCGGATCGGTGACCGTCGCGATCGCGACATTGCGCGCCACCATCTGCGCCACGACGGTTTCGTCGAGGATCGCCGCGCCCCGGATCGTCGCGCTCTCCAGCCGGACCAGTGCCATCGCGGCGAGACTGAACACCGCCAGCGCGACCATGATCTCGATAAGGGTGAAGCCGTCCTCCCCGGCACGGGGAGGTGGCAGCGCGCAGCGCTGACGGAGGGGGGGCTTCCGACAGGCGGCCCCTTGCGGCACGCCCCCTCCACCATGCTGCGCATGGTCCCCCTCCCCTTGCAGGGGAGGAAGGGGGGTGCCCTCACCCATCGACACGCACCGTGCCGTCCGCACCGATCCGCACGATGCTGCTCGCGCGCTCGCGGGTCAGGCGCAGTTCGACCGGGCGGTCGGCGAGCCCCGTCACGTCGAAGGTGATCCGCACCCGGCCGCTCGCATCGGGGATCATCGCCTGGGTGCCGTCCTCCCACTGGGCGACGCGCAGGGGCTTGGCGGTCATCGGGGTCCAGGCACCGTCCGCCCGCCGATCGAAGCCATAGCCGCCGCGCGTGACCCAGATGCTGATCGGCGACGCCTCGACCACCGCCACGTCATGCGCGGCGCGGACGCGGGCGGCGAATTTCAGCGCCTCGTCGGTCACGCGGCCACGCCGGTCGGGCAGCGACAACGCCGCCACCGCCGAGGCCAGGCCGATCACGGTGATGACGATCATCAGTTCGACCAGGGTGAAGCCCCGCTCCCCCGCTCCGTTCGCACCGAGCGAAGTCGAAGTGCATGGGCTTCGCCTTCGCTCAGCCTGAACGGAGGTTGGAGAGAGTCCCTCAGGCAGGCCCCGCCCGCCGCCGTCCCCGGCATCCAGGCGCGCCCGAAACCTCACTTATCCCAGTTGCCGATATCCGCGTTGACGCCTTCGCCGCCTTCCTTGCCGTCGGCGCCGTACGTCCAGATATCCGCCTCGCCATGCTGGCCGGGAGAGGCATAGAGATACGGGCGACCCCAGGGATCGTCGGGCAGCTTCTTCAGATAGCCACCCTTTTGATAGCGCGACGGATCGGCAAGCCCGGCGGGCATCGACACCAGCGCGGGCAACCCCTGCGCCGTGGTCGGGAAAGTCAGGTTCTGGAGCTTGTACATCTCCAGCCCCGTCTCGATGTTCGCGATATCCGCCTTGGCCTTCTGAATCTTGGCCGTGTCGCCCGAGGGGAGCACGTTCAGCGCCACGATCGTCGCCAGCAGGCCGATGATGACGATGACGACCATGAGTTCCACGAGCGTGAAACCGTTCGCCGGGCGTTTGCGGCGAATCCGCCGTGGGGTGGGGGTACGCATCAACATGTCCTCTCGTCTCATTGACCCGCCAGCGTATTCAACTGGAGGATGGGCAGCAGGATGGATAGCACGATCGTCGCGACCACGCCGCCCATCACGACGATGATCGCGGGCTCCAGCAGCGACAGGGCGGTGGCGGTGAAGCGGTCGAACTCTCGCTCCAGATAATCGGCGGCGCGCTCCAGCATCTCGTCCAGCCGCCCCGCCGCCTCGCCGCTGGCGGCCAGATAGGTGAGCAGGGGCGGAAACACCCCGGCCCGCCGCATGGCGGCCGACAGGCTGCCGCCGCCCCGGATCGAATCGACGATGGCGTCGGACGCCACGCGCAGGCGGCGGTTGTGGATCGTCCCCGCCGTGAGCGTCAGCCCCTCCAGCAACGGCAACCGGCTCGCCACCATCGTCCCCAGCGTCCGCGCCATCCGCGCCGCGTGCAGATCGCGCAGCAACCGGCCCAGCAGCGGCAGCTTGAGCAGCCAGGTGTCGAAGGACAGCCGGATCGACGGCACCTTCAGCGCACGCCAGAAACCGACCCCCGCGATAACGACGATCCCCGCCATCAGCCACCACCAGCCGACCAGCAGGTCCGACACGGCGATGACCATGCGCGTCAGGAAGGGCAGCTCCTGCCCGACCGTATCGAACTGCTCGACCACCTGCGGCACGACGAACATCATCAGCGCGGTGACGACGCCCAGCGCGACGACCGCGAGGATCGTCGGATAGGCGAGTGCAGTGATCAGCTTGCCGCGAATCTCCGCCTGTCGTTCGAGCAAGGCCGCCAGCCGTTCGAGGATGGTCGGCAGCGTGCCCGAACTCTCGCCCGCCGCGACCATCGCGCGGTAGAGCGGCGGGAAGCTCTTCGGCTCGCGCGCCATCGCATCGGCCAGGCGACGGCCTTCGGTGACACCCTGATGCACCGTCGCGACGATCGCGCGCACCCGCTCTTGCTCGGTCTGGCGGGTGATGGTGCGCAGGGACTCCTCCAGCGGCGAGACGCGGTTGAGCGTAGCGAGCTGGCGGGTGAACAGCGTCAGCTGCTTGACCGACATGCGCGCGCGGCCCAGCTTCAGCCCGAAGAGCGGCCGCCGCTCGGCCGTGTCGCCGCTGCCCGGCTTGACCGAGACGACATAAAGCCGCTGCTTCTCCAGCGCGGCACGGGCGGCCTCGCCGGTCTCAGCCGGGATGAAGCCGCGCTTCTCCACACCCTTGGTATCGATGGCGACATAGTCGAACCCGGCCATGTCAGCGCCTTGCCCCATCAACGGGCACCACCCCGGCGAAGGCCGGGGTCCAGTCGCGATGCCGATTCATAAGCGGGGTATCGGAGGGAAAGTTTTTCTCACGCGGAGACGCGGAGACGCAGAGAAGAAGGGAGTGTTCGCGCAGAGGCGCGGAGGGCGCAGAGATGACTTGTGCGCGGCAGCGCACTGCATCTGTAACGGGCCAAGGCAAGAGGGCCGCTGGCGCGGCGGGTACGCCCCCTCTGCGTCCTCTGCGCCTCTGCGCGAACTCATTTTCTCTCCGCGTCTCCGCGTCTCCGCGTGAACTCATGACCTTCGGACGGCCGTCCATTCCCAACCACAAACGGCATGGCAACTGGCCCCTGTCCTTCGCCGGGGTGGTGCGGTATGTGGAGCGGGAACGCACCACCCTCACCCCGCGTCGGAGTCGCGGCGGGACACGCGGATGGCTTCCTCCGCCGTGGTCACGCCGTCCAGCACCAGCGTCCGCGCCACCGCCGCCAGCGGCTGTTGCTTGGCAAAGGCGTGCGCGGCGATCGCCTGTTCGTCGCCGCCTTCGTTGATCAGCCGCCGGATGGTGTCGTCGACGCGCACCGCTTCATAGACGCCGGTCCGCCCCTTATAGCCGCTGCCGTTGCATTGCGGACAGCCGACCGCCTCGTACACGGTGGCATGGACATCGATGCCGAGCAGCGGCGCGACGGTTTCCTTTGCCTCGACCGGGCGCCGGCACGCCGGGCACAGTCGCCGCACCAGCCGCTGCGCGATCACGGCGCGCAAGGTCGAGGCGAGCAGGAACGGCTCGACCTTCATGTCGCGCATCCGGGTGATCGCACCCACCGCGTCGTTGGTGTGGACGGTCGACAGCACGAGGTGCCCGGTCAGCGAGGCCTGCACCGCGATCTCGGCCGTTTCGCGGTCGCGGATTTCGCCGACCATCACCACGTCCGGGTCCTGGCGCAGGATCGCGCGCAAGCCCGCCGCGAAGGTCAGGCCGACCTTGGCGTTGACCTGGGTCTGTCCCACCCCCTCGACCGCATATTCGACCGGGTCCTCGACGGTCAGGATGTTGCGGCTGCCATCGTTCAGCAGGCGCAGCGCCGCGTACAGACTGGTCGTCTTGCCCGAACCGGTCGGCCCGGTGACCAGGATGATGCCGTTGGGTTCGCTCAGCGCCTCGCGCAGCAGCGCATACATCGCCGGGTTCATTCCCAGCGCGTCGAGGTCGATGCCCGCATTCTCCTTGTCGAGAATACGCAGCACCACGCGCTCCCCCGCCCGGCTGGGCAGCGTCGACACGCGGACGTCGAGCAGCTTGCCGCCCAGGGTCAGCGCCATGCGCCCGTCCTGCGGCACGCGCCGCTCGGCGATGTCGAGCCGGGCCATGACCTTGATACGGCTGACCACCACCGGCGCGACATGCGGCGGCATGCGCAGCGTCTCGCGCAGGACACCGTCGATGCGCATCCGAACGACGAGGCCCGTTTCATAGGGCTCGATGTGAATGTCCGACACGCCGTTGCGCGCGGCGTCGGCGATGATGCCGTTGATGAGCCGGATGGCGGGCGCATCATCGGCGGTGTCGAGCAGATCCTCAGCGGTCGGGATGCCGTCGGCCAGCATGTCCAGCTCGTCGCCCATGCCGACCGCCGCGATCGCGGTCGCCTGTCCGTCCATCGCATAGGCGTCGGACAGCAGACGGTCGAAGGCGGGGCCTTCCACGCGCGCGATGGCGAAGGGGCGGCCGATATGGCGGCGCAGCTCGATCAGCGCGCGCGGGTCCGCACCTTCGCGAAGCGCGATGGTCAGCGGGTCTGCGGTGTGGACGACCGTGCCGAACTTGCGGGCGAAGGCGTAGGGGATGGTCAGCGGAGCGACCAGTTCCAGCGCTTCGTCGGGCGTGGGGAGCGGGAGAGCGTGCGGCCCTCCCCCATCCCCTTCCGCCTGCGGGAGGGGCGTGCCCAGCGGCAGGGGGACGGTGTCGCCCGTGGGGAGGGGCTGCGCGTCGTCAGTCACGGCGCTTGATCGGTTCGACCGACTTGGCGACGGGGACGGCGATGCGCGGGTCCTCGATATTGCCGGGCATCGGTGCGTGCGGGATCGGCGGCGCCGCGTTCATGTAATCGCGGACCAGCTCGTCGATCGACGGCTCGACGCCGGGCTGGGCATAGCCCTGAAGCTGACGGAGATAGCCATAACGCTGTTCGGTGACGCGGCGGCTGTCCTCGGGCGTGCGCAGGATCGTCGGGCGGATGAAGACCATCAGGTTCGTCTTCGACCGGCTGCGCGCCTTGGAGCGGAACAGCGCGCCCAGACCCGGAATGTCGCCGAGCAGCGGAATCTTCTCGATCGTGCGGCGCTCGTTATCGTCGAGCAGACCGCCGATGACGGTGATCTGGCCGTCATCGGGGGTGAAGACATTCTCGAACGCGCGCTTGTTGAGGATCAACTCGCTGTTGTTGCTCGACACCGGCCCGGCGATCGAGCTGACCTCGAGGCGGACATAGAGTTTCAGCGAGCCGCCCGCATTGACCTGCGGCTTCACGTCCAGCTGGATGCCGACATTCTGGCGCTGCACGGTGCGGAAGGCATTGTCGAAATTGGGCGACAGTGCCTGGCCGGTCGTGATCGGGATTTCCTGGCCCACCAGGCTGTGCGCCTGCTGGTTGTCCAGCGTGATGATGTGCGGCACCTGGAGCAGGTTGGAGGTGGTGTCGCTCTTCACCGCGTTGATGATCGCGCCGAACACCGTGTCGCCGATCTTGCCACCCCAGCCCGCAAAGCCGCCCGTCGTGCCCAGGATCGACTGCACCGCCGACTGGGTGAGCTGGCTATAGGCCTGGTTGGGGACATTGGTCGTGGTGCGGGTGCCGTCGGGGGCGACGACGGTCGTCGTCGTGCCGCCGATCGTGTTCGCGCCCACCGCGCCCGCGATCTGCAGGATGTTGGGCGCGGTATTCCCATAGGTCGAGGCGGCGAACGCGCCCCCCGACAGGCTGCCGATCAGGAACTGCGCACCCAGCCGCCGAGCGGTCTGGTCGGAGACTTCGGCGACGATCGCCTCGATCAGCACCTGCTCACGGCGCACGTCGAGCTGGCGGATGACCTCGCCGATCTGGCGCTGGATATCCGCAGGCCCGGCGATGACGATCGCATTCGCACCGGTGAAGCGGGTGACGACCGCCGCGGTCCGGCCGCCTTGCGTGCTGATCGCGGGTTGCTGGCCGTTCTGGCCGCCCGCACCGGGTGCACTCGCAGCCTGGGGCTGGGCGACCGGCTGGATACGCTGGGCGATGGACGTGCCCGCAGCTGAGCCTGCCTGCGCATTGGTCTGGGTGAAGCTGCCGCGCGACAGGGTGGTTTCCTGCACCGGATCGGGCGTCTGCCCGACCAGCTGCTGAAGCACGGGCAGAAGCTGCTCGGCATCGGCGTTTTCGAGGAAAACGACGCGGATTTCGGTGCCGCTCTTCGCCTTGTTGTCCAGATCGATCGCGATCTGGGCAAAGCGCGCCACGCTCGACGGATCGCCGCGCAGTGCGATCGAATTGGAGCTGTCGATGGCGACGACCGATACGCCGGTCGATCCTTGCGCGGGGGCACCGCCCTGCCCCGCGCCGCCTCCGCCGCCCGCCAGCGTCTGCAGCGCGGTCGCGATCTCGCGCGCACCCGCATTGCGCAGCGCGATGACGCGGGTCGAGGCATTGTCGGCGTCGATCCGGCGGACGACCTCGCGGATGCGGCGGATATTGTCGGCGAAGTCGACCACGACCAGGCTGTTGCCCGCCCGGTTGGCCGTCACCGACCCTTGCGCGCTGACCAGCGGACGCACCGTTTCCAGTGCGCTGTTCGCGTCGATCGCGCGGAGGCGGATGATCTCGGTGACATAGGCGTTGCGGTTCGCGCCCGCCGATCCGATCCGGCTCGGCTGCGACGCGGCATTGTCCACCGGCTGCACCCGGAACGCCCCGCCCGAGGTCGGCACCGCGACCAGCCCGTTGGAGCGGAGCGTCGACAGGAAAATCTCGAAATATTCGGATCTGGACAGCGGCCGGTCGGTCACGACCGTCACCTTGCCGTTGACCCGGCTGTCGATGATGAAGGTGCGCCCCGTCACCTTGGCGGCATCGGCGATGAAGGCGCGGATATCGGCATCACGAACGTTGAGCGTGGTCTGGGCATGTGCGCCCGCCGCCAATGCCAGCGCCAGAACCGAACCGAGGACGAGCTTCTTCATGGCCGTGGTGCCGCAATCTGAAGGGAGAGCGGCAGCGTCTGATCGCCCCGCTCGACCGTGATGGAAAGAGAACCGCCCTGTGCGAAATCCGCCGCAAGACGGTCAAGATCGCCCGGCCCCGTCACCGGACGCCCGCCGAGCGCGGTGACGATATCGCCCTCGCGCAGGCCTGCCGCACGGAACGCCGCGCCCGAGCCCATCGGCCGGACGACCAGCCCCGAGACGCGCCCGCCGTCGAGCCGGGGAATGAAGCCGATGTCGCTGCGCAACTGGCCGATCGCCACGCCGCCGGCCGGAGGCACCGATCCGGGCGCTTGCACGGGCGGCGCGCCGGAAGCAGGTACGCCGGCGGCGGCGGCTGGCGGCGCATCGGACTGGTCGAGATACAGGTCCTCGGTCGCACCGCCGCGGTCGATGGTGATATGATCGAAGGCCACCGCCTTCAGCGTGACGCCGGGCTGGATCTCCTCCCCGACCGACACCGAGCGTTGCACCCCGTCCGGCCCGGCCAGGATCGCCGAGCCGCGCCCCGAAGCCTCGTCCAGCCGGGTGCCGAACAGCGTCAGTTGCAGCGTGGTGACGGCGGCGGGCGCGGCCTGCTGCCCCTGCAGGCGGAAGAACGGGTCGAAGCCTTCGAGGATCGCGGCGGGAGAGCCCGCGATGGCGGGGGCCAGCGGCCGCCATTCGCCCAGCGGCGAGACGGGGGTGACGATGACCCATAGCAGCCGTGCGCCCTGAACGGCGAGGACCGCCATCAGCGCCAGCTCGGCCACCGAATAGACATTCACGACCGGCAGGCGTCGCAACCAGCGACGTCCGCGCGCGTCGAGCCTCAACCGCATGAAACCCACCCCGTACGCATTTTCGGGCTCTAGGCATGGCATGTTACAGCACGGCGTCAAAGCCCTGAAACATGTTGGTCATATCGGTTTCACGCAGACGACAGGTTGGGGCGACAGGATGGGAGAGCCGGATGCAAGCCTTGAACGATGACGTGCCCGGGCTGGGCAATGGCCTGGATCAGACCCCGATCATCGCGCGGCTGACCGCGACTCCGGGTGTCCAGCGGCTGCCCAATCCAAAGCTGACGCTGTTCATGAAGCGCGACGTGCTGCCGCCCGAACTGTGCGCGGCGCTGATCGCGCGAATCGATGCGGTGCGCCGCCCCTCGACCATCGCCGATGCCAATGGCGACCATGCCTATCGCACCAGCGAGACGGGCGATCTGCCCGCCGACGATCCGGCGGTGATCGACACCGAACGCCGCATCGCGATTCTGACCGGCCTGTCGGGCGAATATGGCGAGCCGATCCAGGGGCAGCGTTATGCCGTCGGCCAGGAATTCAAGCAGCATACCGATTATTTCGAGCCCCGGGGGGTGGACTATCACCGCTATTGCGCGCTGTCGGGCAACCGGACCTGGACGGTGATGCTGTACCTGAACACGCCGGAAGCGGGCGGCGCGACGCGGTTCAAGGTGGTGGACAAGATGATCCAGCCCGAACCCGGCAAGATGGTCGCCTGGAGCAACCGGCGCGCGGACGGCTCGACCAATGCCGCCACCCTGCATCAGGCGATGAAGGTGCGGGCGGGCGTGAAATACGTCATCACCAAATGGTATCGGGAGTTGCCGTGGCGGGGGTGACTATCCCCTGTCTTCACCCCCCGTTCGCCCTGAGCGTAGTTGAAGGGCGCGCCACGCGCGCGGCAAGGGCACCCCTTGGCCTTCAACTTTGCTCAGGCTGAACGGAGGTGAGAGAGTATTCCCTTCAGCCGTTCAGGCTGAGCGAAGTCGAAGCCCACGCCCCCACCTCTCCCCAAAACGCAAAAAGGCCGCCGCCCGGCTCTTCCGGACGACGGCCCCTTCACAGTTTCGGCGGGGATCAGAAGGTCGTGCTGATCCCCAGCGAGAATATGCGGCCCAGATTATACCGGTTCAGATAGACGAACCGGCCATTCCCGAAGTCCTGCCGCTCGTTGTAGCGCGTGCGGGTCAGGTTGCGGGCCTCGGCCTTCAGCTCGAACTTGCCGCCCATCAGCTCGAAGCCCTGGCGCGCCACGAGGTCGAGGCGGATGCCCGGCACTTCGACGATGTCGGGCTGGAAGCCCGTGCCCGACAGGTTCGACGGACCGCGATTGGTCACGCGGTTGCTGGCATAGTTGAACAGCAGCGTGATCTGCGACAGTGCGGCCGTGTCCTCCATACCCAGTTGCAGATTGACCAGATGGTCCGACTGGCCGGTCAGCGACGCGCCGTCGCGGAACAGCAGCCGCGCCGGACCGAAGCCCGAGGCGCAGCCCGCCAGCCCCGGCGAGCCTTGCGCCGCCGCCGGGTTGGGCACGCAGGAGGCGTCCGCATTGATCTGCGACTTGGTGTAGGTGTAGTTCGCGATCGCGACGAGGCGGCGCGTGGCGAAGAAGTCGCCGCCGATCCCGGCCAGCGGCACGTACTTCTGCAACTCGACTTCCGCGCCATAGAGCGTCGCCGAGGGCAGATAGGTAAAGCCCGTCTGCAAGCGGTCGTCCGCGCCGGTGTAGAAGCCGACCTGCTCGATCGGGTTCTTGATCCGCTTGTAGAAGCCCGCCAGCGTGAAGCGCTGGTCGCGCGCGTAGAACCATTCGTAGCGCGCTTCGAGGTTCCACAGCTCACTGTCGCGCAGGTTCGGATTGCCGAAGAACAGGCGGTCCGAGTCCGGGTCGCGGAACTGCTGGGGCGCCAACTCGCGGAACTGCGGGCGTGAGATCGTCTTGGCGCCGCTCGCGCGCAGCTGCATGTCGGCGGCGAAATTCCAGGTCAGCGTGCCGGCGGGCAGGAAGTAATCGTTCTTCAGCCGCGTCGTCGCGCTCTGCACCGGCGTGACCGTCTCGACCGCCGTCTCGTAGCGGACACCCGCCACCGCGCGCAGGCCGTTGGCGACCTCCGCCTCGGCCTGGACGTAACCGGCATGGACGTTCAGCTTGGCGTCGTACGCATAGGCACCGGCTTGCGTCGAGAATTGCAGCTGGAGCGTACAGGCCCCCTGCCCGCGCAACGGACAGGCATTGTTGATGACGCCCGGGCTCAGCAGATAGTCGGGGCGGTACAGATTATAGGGGAAGCCCGGCGCGGTGCCCGCACCGTCGCTGGTCTGGTAGTTGAACTGGATACGGCTCGAATAGCGGTCCGTGCCCTGGTAGAAATAGCCGGTGCTCAACGTGATCGGGCGATCGCCGTCGATCTTGTAGGAAAGATCGGCCTGGCCGGTATATAGATTCTCGTTCAATTCCGAGAAGATGATCGAGGCGAAGGGGGTGAAGCGCTGCGTCACCTGATAGGCGCCGTTGCACTGAAACCCGCCCGCGCCGTTGCCGCCGTCATAGTTGATCGGCAGGCCCGTGGTGGTGCGGTTCGAGCAGAGATAGTCGAACTGACGCTCATAGGGCGCGTTGCGCTTCGAATTGGCGAAGGCGCCGCGCGCGTCGAACTTCAGCGCGTCGGTCAGCTTGAACTCACCGACCAGCTGGCTTTCGATCAGCTGACGCTCGAACCAGTTGGTGTTCTGCTGGAAACGCAGGCCGCTGGCATTGTTGTAGACCTCGGCCGCCGATCCGCGCCCTTGCTTCAGCGTGTCGTGGATATAGACATTGGTCCAGCGCACCGTGTTGTCGCCGAACTCATAGCCCAGGCCGACCAGCGCGTTGGCGACGATGCGGTTGTCGGTCAGCAGCGTGCGGAAATCGTTGCGGATCGTGCCGTCCGCCGACACCGAGTCCTGCTGGATCGCCGAGCGCGTGCGGAAGGTGTTGGACAGGCTGAGCGACGAGATCACGCCCAGGCGGTCGCTGCCGATGTCGAACACCGAACCCGCCGACAACTCGCCCGACAGATTGGCGGGCAGCTGATTGTTGCGCTGGAGCAGGGTGGTCGAGGCGTTGGACAGCCGGGCCACCTGCGCGGCGGGAACGATACCCGAACCCTTGCCCGCCTGCACGTCGCGAACGAACTGCGGCACGCCGCGCGTGCCGTCGTCGAAGCCCAGCCAGTCGGCCTTGCCGCCCGCATAGGTATAGCCCAGCTCGCTGGTCGTCGCATCGTCGGCCGCGACGGTGAAGCCGCCCGAGATGAAGTTCTTCGCCGGGATCGCCTTGGTCGTCAGGTTGATGACGCCGCCGCCGAACTCGCCGGGATAATTGACCGAATAGGTCTTCTGGACCAGCGCCGAGCCGACGATGGTGGTCGGGAAGATGTCGAGCGGAACCGAACGGCGCAGCGGCTCGGGGCTGGGCAAGGGCGAGCCGTTGAGCAGCGACGAGGAGTAACGGTCGCCTAGACCCCGGACATAGACGAACCCGCCGCCCACGACCGACAGGCCGGTCACGCGGGTCAGCGCGCCCGCAATGTCGCCCTCACCCGTGCGCGCGATGTCGGCGGCCGACAGGACCGAGACGATCTGCGGCGTGGCGCGGATGGTGTTGGGGATGTTGCGGCCAACCACGACGATCTCGTTGCCCGCCGTGGCATCCATGCCGGGGGCGGAGATTTCGACCGGCTCTTCCGCCGCCTGGCCGTCCTGGCCGGTCGGGGTCTGGCTCTGTGGGGTGGCCTGCCCGTCGGGGCTGGTCGCGGTGGTGCTGGTCTGCGCCGGAGCTGGTGTCGCCCCGCCCGCCGTCTGCGCCAGCAGGGCGGGCGCGACGAGTTGCGAGGTCAGCAGAAGGAGCGTGGCATAAGCGAGGCGTCGCTGCATGGCCGGGTCTTTCCGTATCAGATATGGAGGAAAGCCGGGGCGGCGATGTTCGCCACCCCGGCCTGCCGAGAGCGTCCGAACGGTGCCGGACGCATGGTCAGCGGGGCCTTAGCGGCCGTTGCAGCTGAAATAGACCGAGGTGAAGACCGGCGGGCCGGCTTCCTGCGGTCCGTTATTGTCCGTCGGGCCACGTCCCGCCGCGCGGATCGTGGTGCGATCCTCGCCCGAACCGGCACCCGCGACCAGGTTGACGCAGGCGACGTTCGTCGGCGCCTTCACGATGCCGTTGACGAAGGTCATGTCGGCACCGCCACGCAGACGGATCGCGGCGGGCGCCAGCGCGGTCTGGATGAAGGTGAAGTTGGCATAGCGACCGAAGGTACGCGGCAGCAGCTCTTCTGCGTTGTTCGAGTCGATCTCGGTCGAGAAGCTGTCGGCCGTCGCGCCGAGCGTGCGCTGCGCCGCGATCAGGAACTGCATGAAGCCGCGATAGCCATTGTCGATGTCGAAGCCGTCATCGTCCGCGCCGGTGATCGCGATATACTTCAGGTTCGACGTGCCGCCGAATATCTCGATGCCGTCATCGGCCGAATTGTGGCTCTGGATATGATCCAGGACCGTGCCCGAACCGGTGCCGCCCAGGGTGAGGCCCTGAAGCTCGTTGCCGTCCGAGATGGCGATGCCCGAATAGCGGATCTGGACATAGGACATCTGGCCCGACGAGTCGGTCGTGTTCGCACCGCCGTAGAAGCGCCCCGTGACGCCCTCGATCGCCAGCTGGCAGGTGGTCGAGGAACCGGCGGCGTTGTTCGGGCCGGTGCCGGTGGCGCAGACGGCGGTCGGCGCGCGGCCGAGCAGGATGATGCCGCCCCACTGGCCCTGGGTCGCGTCGGACACGCCGTTGCTCACCAGGTTCTGCTGCGAGGTGAAGATGATCGGCGCGTCGCGGGTGCCGACCGCCGAAATCTTCGAGCCGCGATTGACGAGCAGCAGGTCGTTGGTCGCCTCCGACGAGTCCGCCGCGATCACGACGCCCGGCGCGATGGTCAGCGTGACGCCCGCGCCGCCGGTCGAACCCAGGTCGGAGCCGACTTCGGTCTGGCCGCGCAGGCGGTACACGACGCCCGCGATCTTCGGCAGCGTCAGGTCGGCGGTGATGGTCTGCGGCAGGCGGCAGTAGCGGAGCGTCGGCGAGGACGAGCTGTTGGTGCCGTCATCGGTGGTGCCGGTCGGGCAGACCGAGGTCGCCGCGGCATAGGTGCCGATCGAGGGCACCGCGGTGCAGCGCGCGCCCGAACCGCCGAATTCGGCCGAGGTCGAGTTGCAGGTCCAGCCCTGGAAAGCGGTGTCCGAAGGACCGTTGAGCGCGCCGACATAGTTGGTCGAGGTGAAGAAGCTGTTCAGCGTCGACGGGTCGGTCGCGGTCACCAGCGAGGTGCTGCTGGTCGGGTAGATGCCGTTCAACGCGCCGCCGGTGCCGTTGACGTTGTTGTTCGTGCCTGCGTTGACGATCGCCAGCTGCTCATCGGCGGTGATCGACACGCCGTTGACCGTGGTGGTGGCGGCGAACTGCGCCGCGGTGATGTTGGCGGTCGGCGTCGGGGTCGGCGACGGGGCGGGCGTCGGCGTCGGCTGGACGATCACGATTTCGCCCGCGCCGGGCGAGGCGACGCTGTCGGCTCCGCCGCATGCGGAAAGGGCCGCACAGGCCGAGCTGGTCATGAGAATGAGGCCGAAGCGCTTGAAGCTGCCCATCGCCGAAAAACTCCCGATCTTATCGTTGCTAAGCCGGGCGAACGCCGCCCGATGACCGACGCAAAGACTAGTCCCCCTGCCGATCTCGTCCCGGGCGTTAGGCGCGTCTCATGACGCGAAGATGCATTTTGAAAGAAACTTCCGTGACATATTCGGGTCATTTTCATGACACCGGCACGCATCGGGCATGGTGGCCGTGATTCTTCCCGACGGCTTTATTTTTGCCCGGCGCAAAGGAAGGCGCAGCTTTTGTAACGAAAGCACGTTATTGGGCGTGCGAGGTCGAGCTTCCGCACGTCCTCGGCGCCCCGTTCAGGCACTGTGTCACTACGGAATGAGCGGGGCGTCCCTTTGCCCCGTTTTCGAGAATTCAGGTCAGCGACGATTTCCGCTTCGGCGCGTCCTGCCCCTCGGTGCTCGGCTGGCCGCGGTCGAGCGTATCGCGGGGACGCCGTGCATCCCCATCGCGCTGATGCTCGGTCGACAGATTGGGGTCACGGGTTTCGGTCGTCGGCTTGATCGGGTCGGCCATGATCGCTCTCCTATAAGAGAGCCAATGCGCGACGCGATATGCGTGTTCCGGGAAACCCCTGCCCTCAGCCCGCCAAGGGGCCGCCATGTGCGACACACGACGAAGCCGAGCCTATCCGGGGTCATCTACCGTTATGGGAAGACCTTGCCCCTTCTGTCGGGGCAATCGTCAGTCCGTGGCGGAGAGGGAGAGCTTACGCCGGCGCGCACCCAGCGAGATGCGGGCCGCTGCCCCGCCCGATACTCCAACTGATACGCTGCCATCTGCAGATACCCCTAGCGGCGATCCGCTTATGCCAAGCATGGGATAATTGACCCATAAAGCGACATTTGACGTCTGTTTCGCTTGCCCGAACTTCGGACATTCGTTCATCTCCGCATCAACGGTTTTGTCCAGCCGTCATAGGGCGGAAAGTGGGGCAAAGACGACTCTTCTGGCTAACACGCTTAACGAAGATTCGTACCAAGAGCCGATATTCGCCCACTTTTACGGGAACGCCTCGGGATTAGGATCGCAGGGCAGTGTATACAAGATTATCTACCATTTGGTTCGAAGGGTAAGTCCGTAGGTGCGGGGTTCACCCAGCGTGGCGGTGACAGCGCCCGTGTTGTTGGCGGCCAGGGACAGATAATATGCCGAGTTCGCTACGTTCCGCCCCCAGAACTGGATGTCGTATCGGCCATCATCGGCTCTGATACCGAACCGCAGGTTGACCAGCGCATAAGCCGGGATATCCGAATAGCGGCTGAGGCTGGCCGTGCTATTGGTCGCGGAGCGATAGCTATAGTCCGAGCCCGCATATACCTCGGCCTCATGCCCGAAATTGACGCCGAGAGGGGCGCGGAGAGGGGCGCGGACCTCACCCCCGGCCGAGGCGGCCCAGCGGGAGACGCCGGGCAGACGTTGCCCGCTCAGATCGCATAATGTCCGCCCCGTG
Organism: Sphingomonas yabuuchiae; assembly: GCF_001477495.1. Lineage (GTDB taxonomy): Bacteria > Pseudomonadota > Alphaproteobacteria > Sphingomonadales > Sphingomonadaceae > Sphingomonas > Sphingomonas yabuuchiae_A. The sequence goes on along the minus strand of NZ_LDTF01000025.1, from coordinate 20,215 downwards.
ATCTCGATCGGGCACGGTGCATTGGCATAGGAGATGTAGCGGGCATCGTCATAGGTGCCTGATCCATACACCGTCAGCCACCGTGTCGGCGCGGCGCGCAGGTCCGCCTCGATGCCGCGCGTACGTACCTTGGCGGCGTTGGTGAAGAAGCTCACGCCGTTGCGCTCCACATCGACGATCGTCGTCTGATAGTCTTTGACGTCGGTCCAGAAGGCCGCGACGTTCGCGGTGATCCGACCGTCCGCCCAGCTGGTCTTCGCGCCGACTTCATAACTGTCGATCGTCTCTGGACGGATGACGGGATTGGCGGCGAACTGGCCGGTGGTGGTGATGTTGGCCAGGTTCAGCCCGCCGAACTTGTTGCCCCGCGCATAAGTCGCATAGGCGAGCACAGGTGCTGCAACCCTCCAGGACAGCGTGGCTTGTCCTGACAGTCGCCCCGCCTCGGTGCGCGCGGTATAGAAATTCCTCACGCCATAACGCGCGCGAATCGCTTGGGCGGCCACCTGTTGCGCCGCCGTCAGCCCGGCCAGCGATGCGCCGGTGGCATCCTGATCGAAATAGCCGGACTTGGTTTCGTAGGTGTAGCGCAGGCCGGTCGTCAGATCGACGGCACCGGTGATATGCCAGATCGTCTGGGCGAAGGCGGCATAACTGTCGGTGACGGGGCGCGAATGGCTGACGACATTATAGTCGTTTAGAGCTGCGGCGCCGACGGCCGCGTTGGTGGTCGGGGGCAGAAACCAATCCGCCGCGCGACTGCCATAGCGATTGACCGCCTCCGCCTCGATCGACTGATAGAGATAATAGAGGCCTGCCACATAATCGACGCGGCGCGCGCCATTGGAGGCGATGCGCAGTTCCTGGCTGACCTGCCGCTGCTCGTTGCTCTGGTGGAAGTCAGCGCCTGCGTCGATGCTGGTGCCGTCGCCGTCATTATGGGGATACCAGTTCCAGGCGCGATAGGCCGTGACCGAGGTCAGCGTGGCGGGACCGATATCCCAGTCGGTGGTGACGTTCACCCCGTGCTGGTTCATCCGGTAGCGTGGATCGGCATCGGTGTCGGTCGTCCGCAGCGCCGGGTTCGCCGCGACCGGCGTATAGCCCAGCCGCGCGGATCGGTCGTAGTAATTGTTGGGGAACAGTGCGCCGTTGTCGTAATTCCGGATGGCCCCCAGCAGGATGCTACCGGCCGTGAAACTGTCCTGCCGCCCCCAATCGCCGATGATCCGCAGGGTCAGCCTGTCACTGGGCTTGTAGAGCAGCTGACCGCGCAGGTTCAGATCGTGAAAATCCTGGCCGTATCGTCCGTCGAAGCGATTGCGAGTAAAGCCGTCACGATCGGTCTTCGACACGAACAGCCGGGCCGCCAGTTGCTCGGTCAGTGGACCCGAGACATAGGCATGGAGCTGGCGGAAGTCGTAATTGCCCAGACTGGCATCCCCGCCCGCCTCCCAATCAAAGGTCGGTTGTCGCGTCGTGACCACCACCGCACCCGCCGAGGTGTTTTTGCCGAACAGCGTGCCCTGCGGCCCGCGCAGCACCTCGATGCGCTCCAGATCGGCAAGATCGAATACGGTCTGGCCCGGTCGCGCCAGATAGACGCCGTCCAGATAGACGCCCACCGCGGGCTCCAGTCCGTCATTGTAGACCGCGACATTGTTGCCCAGCCCGCGAATATTGATGCTGGTGTTACGGGGATTAGTGTTGGTGACGACCAGGCTCGGGGTCAGCTGTTGCAGGTCGCGCAGGTTGAAGGTCCGGGTCGACTCGATCTGCGCCGCGCCGAAGGCGTTGATGGCGATCGGCACGTCCTGGCTTTTTTCCGTCCGACGGCGTGCAGTGACCAGGACGTCCTCGCTCGCGCCGCTATCCGGGACCGAGGCAGCCGTTCCCCGGTCCTCTTCATTGGCTACCAGCGTCAGCTGCGCGGTGGCGGGCGCGGCCAGCATGACCGCCCCGGCGAGCCATAGAGCGCGGCGGCGGAGAGCTCTCGAAATTGGCATGGACATTCTTTCATGGCGGGGACGAACATGCGGCAGCGACCGCCCGCCTAGGGCTATGAAAGGACGTTCATGAAGCGAACGAAGTAATTCCTATCGATCCAGTAGGCAAATTATCATTGTCGCGACGCCGCCAACCTTTATCCCGAGCGTGCGACCGCGCGCATGGTCGTCGACAATGGGAGCAGACATGATCGGCGTGAGATTTCTGACGGTGGCCGCTTCGGCCCTGATCGCGGCCACTCCGGCTCTTGCGGCTCCGGCAACCCCGGCTTCCGCCGTAAGCGAACCGCAAAAGGCACCAAAGGATGCCCCGAATTTCCTGATCATCGTCGCCGACGATCTCGGTTGGTCGGACCTGGGCGCTTTCGGGGGCGAGATCGCGACACCCAATCTCGATGCCCTGGCCCTGTCGGGGGTCCGTTTCACCGGCTTTCACACGGCACCGACCTGTTCGCCGACCCGCTCGATGCTGATGAGCGGCGTGGACAATCACGAAGCGGGGCTCGGCACAATGGCAGAACTGCTGGGACCGGCGACGCGAGGTCAGCCGGGCTATGAGGGATATCTGAACGACCGCGTCGCCTCGATCGCCGAACTGCTGCACGCCGGTGGCTATGCGACCCTGATGGCTGGCAAATGGCATCTGGGCCTGACGCCCGAGCGAGAACCCGCCGCGCGCGGGTTCGAACACAGCTTCGCCTTGCTGCAGGGTCTGTCGAACCATTTCGGCACGGATCAGGACGAGGCCTGGACCAAGGCCGGGCTGGCGCCGAGCTATCGCGACGACGGCAAGCCAGCCGCCCTGCCCAAGGGGCAGTATTCGGCGGATTATTTTGCCGACCGGCTCATTGGCTATCTCGACGCATCGGCCAAGGTGGGGGATCGCCGCCCCTTCTTCGCCTATCTGCCCTTCACGACGCCGCACTGGCCGCTCCAGGCACCGGCGGAGACGATCGCCAAATATAAGGGCCGCTATGACGCAGGCTATGAGGCGCTGCGTGCCGAGCGGCTGGCCAAGCAGAAGGCGCTCGGCCTCGTACCAGCCGATGCGGTGCCGCACAGCCTGGAACTCGCCAAGCCTTGGGCGTCGCTTACCGCAGACGAACGCGCCGTCGAGGCGCGCAAGATGGAGGTCTATGCCGCCATGGTCGATCGCATGGACCAGAATGTCGGCCGCGTCATCGCCGCGCTGAAGGCACAAGGCCGCTACGACAACACGATCATCCTGTTCTTCGCCGATAACGGCCCGGAGGGGAATGTGATCGAAGCGCCCAGCCCCCGCTTCAAGGTTGGCTCGCCCGATGCTGCCCTGCCCCCGGCACAGGCGCTCGGCATCGACAACAGCCTGGACAATATCGGCAAGCCGACCAGCTATGTCGGCTATGGTCCGGGCTGGGCCCAGGCCAATTCGGTGCCGTCTTGGCTGGTGAAGGGCTATACGACCGAGGGGGGCATCCGGGTGAGCGCCTTTGCGGCGGGGCGTGGTGTGACCGGCGGCGGGCGGATCGCCAACGCCAATCTGGACGTCCGCGACGTCGCCCCGACCCTGCTCGACTATGCCGGACTGCGCCAACCCAGCCAATTCGCGGGGCATGCTATCCTGCCCTATGAGGGACACAGCCTGCGCCCGGTACTGAGCTCACGCACGGGGTTCGTCAGATCCGCCGACGAGAGTCTTGGCTATGAACTCTTCTTCCGCCGGGCGCTTCGCCAGGGCGATTGGAAGATCGTCTTCCTGCCCAAACCAACCAATCGCTACACGCGCGGCGGGGTCAGCACGGGGCGGTGGCAGTTGTTCAACGTCTCGAAAGACCCCGGCGAAACCAAGGATTTCGCGGCGGCGGAACCCGCGCGGCTGGCCAGCCTCGTGGCGGTCTATGACCGCTATGCCAAGGACAAAGGCGTCGTTCCGCTACCGGCCGACGCCGAGGCGACGCCCGCTCCGGCCGCACGGCCATGAAGATCGGGGCGTCACTCCTTCTGGCGCTGGCCGCGTCGGGCGAGCTAGGGGCGCGAGCGGCGCCACCTGAGAATCGCTGTCTCGCAAAGGACGCCATCGTCACCGTCGTCGAGGGCATCGTACTGCTCGGCGAGGATGGCACGGATCGCCCTGGACGGCCGGTCCGGGTGGCGGCATTCCGGATCGACGCGCATGAGGTGACCAACCGCCAGTTCGGGGCCTTCGTGGCGGCGACCGGATATCGGACACGGGCCGAACGCCTGGGTGCCTCGGCCCTGTTCGTCGCGCCGACTGAGCCGGTTTCCCTCGACAATGCCGCGCGCTGGTGGCGGTGGACGAAAGGTGCGGATTGGCGTCATCCCAAGGGACCCGGCAGTGACCTGACCGGCCGCGCGGACGAGCCGGTCGTCCATGTCGATCGCGACGATGCCGCCGCCTATGCCCGTTGGGCCGGCGGGGCGCTGCCCACCACCGAACAATGGGAGCGAGCGGCGCGCGGCGATCAGAATGCCACTCGCGACCCGGTTGACTGGGCATTCGATCACGGCAAGCCCAGAGCCAATGTCTGGGAAGGCGTCTTCCCCATGCGCGACACGGCCGAGGACGGCTATGCCGGGATCGCGCCGGTAGGATGCTTCGAGGCGAACGACCTGGGGCTTTACGACATGGTCGGAAATGTCTGGGAATGGGTCGCAGGCAATCAGGACGTCGGCTTGGTCAAGGGCGGCAGCTACCTTTGCGCTATGAATTACTGCGCCAACTTTCGACCGGCTGCCTATCAGGCACAGGAACACGACCTTTCAACTTCACATATTGGATTTCGCGTCGCTTATCCTATCAACGGCCCGCAGCGCAGATAGTCCTCGCGCTAATGCTCGACCCACGACCGGCCATTCGTACGAGTGCGACAGCCTCCCGGAAGCGGACGCTCGTTAATCATCGCCTGATAACGGCCGATGTTACCAAGCAGATCGTGCAACGCGACCAAGGGGAAGATCACACCAGCTTCAGCCCGCGTTTTGAGTTATAGAGCCTTGGGAAGCACGTCACTATGAACGGTAGCGATCAACGAACGTGACAGCGCTACGATCCCGTTATCGACGGTGTGGTAGTGGGCCGTCGCCAGTCCGACGGCAGCCGCGAGCGAAGCAAGATTTATCAAGTCGATGATCGGCCAATCGAAGCCGGATTCAAAGACCTCGAGATCAGTATTCGATACTGCCTGTCGACAAGGCAGTTTTGTAAAAGCATTCTGTTTCTGTTTTGACGCGATCGCTCAATCGGGCCAGGATCGAACTCGCAGCGGCGGAAAACCCCGACATATCGTCGGCGATACGGTTTTCGATCCAATGGTCCAGGAAATCACTCCAATCGGCCTTGAGCTGTAGAAGAGCGGCCTCACCCTCGACCCAGGTCTCTCGCCATGGATCGGGTAATATTTCCAGGCGTGTATGCTGGATGACATCGGACTCTTCACGCAGATGCTTGCGGATGACGATGGCCAGGGCATCGAGCTGTACTGAGATGTCGTGAGGCGATGCAGGCTCTTCCTTCAAATCGTTCAACAGGTTCGAGATGCTCGACTCGATATGAACATGGTCTTCGACCAGCCGGGCAAATCCAACGCGCTGCGAATTGGAATATCGCTTAGAAAACATCGGGCATGTTTCCACGTGTCATGGTGATTTCCTTGCCTGGGGAAAGGGAGGATCTGCTGGGACATGGGCTTGCCGTCGCCATTCGTGGCAAGCCCCATGCCCTATCGGGTCACCCCGGAAAATGAATGCCGCAAAGCTTGTTGCCGTCCGGATCACGGACATAGGCCAGTTCGATCGTTCCCATGGATGCGGTATGACGAGGTCCGGGCGGCGCTTCGATCGACGTACCCCCGGCTGCCACGGCGACGTCGTGGAATTTCCTGACCTGCTCGGGCGAGTCGCACTGGAAAGCGACCGTGCCACCGTTCGAAACGGTCGCCGGTTCATCATTGATCGGCTGCGTGACGATGAAGGCGGTTCCGCTTTCGCCCCGATAGATCAGGCGCGTGTGGCCGCTATCGGCCACGTTGCGCATCGGCTCCCCAATGCCGAGCGTTCCCAACAAAGTATCGTAAAAGCGCTTCGACCGTTCAATATCGTTCGAACCAATCATCGTGTGAAACAGCACGTATCGTCTCCTACCGGGGTACCAGGGGCCTGCGCGACAGGTTACCCCTCCATCGCGTGGATGGAGCGACCACCTGCCGCCCCATCCCATGTCATGATCCGCCGTCGTTTATGGCATCATCACCGTATCGATAACATGCACAACGCCGTTCGACTGCATGACATCGGCGGTGGTGATGCGGCCGGTATCGCCCTTGCCGTCCATGATGGCCCAGCCGCCCATCGCCTTCTTGAACATGATCGGCTCGCCCTGGACGGTGGTGTAGCTCGCCGTCCCGCCATTCGCCTTTGCCCTGGCGGCAATATCCCGGGCGGTGATCCGGCCGGGTATGACGTGATAGGTGAGGATCGACGTCAACTTATCCTTGTTCTCAGGCTGCACCAGAGTGTCGACGGTGCCAGCAGGCAGTTTTGCAAATGCCGCATTGGTCGGCGCGAACACGGTGAACGGGCCCGGGCCAGAAAGCGTGTCGACAAGGCCGGCCGCCTTCACTGCGGCGACCAAGGTGGTATGGTCCTTCGACTGCGACGCGTTCTCTACGATCGTCTTGGTGGGGTACATCGCCGCACCGCCGACCATCGGGTTGCGCGGGGCAGCACCGGCGACAGCGCCGACAGTGAGCGCGACAGCCATCATCGCACCACGGATCATCAGGGTCATCAGATCTCTCCAGCCGCATGGAGCGCGGCTTTCGGATTACGTCGCCAACAGCCCATTGGACGCAGCGACGCAACGCACCCCCTTAAATTTCGGCAAGCTTAACCGCAGCCACCACCGGCCCCGTCGGTGTCGATTTGGGCGATCCCCCTAGCGGCTCGATGGATATCGCCAAGGTAGTCCCGGGAACGACCGTGACCTGCGGAGCGATCTTCAGGGGAGCCCCGCCTTCATGACGGAGCAGACCTGCTGCGTGGGGAACGCCGTCGCCCCCGATCGCCCATAGCTGTGCGTCCTGCCCGTTCTTCACGGACGGCGCGTCACGCAGCTTCAACGTGCGGCTGGCAGGATCGAAGAATGCCGTGATCGGCGCGGCACGCTCGGGGGTGAGGACGGCGAAGAGCAAGGGAGCAGGCTTGGCGGCACGTGGTGCAACGGCTGGCATATCGGGACGGGTTACCACGACCGTCAGCAGGATCGCGGCCGCCAGACCGGCCAAACCGGCAATCGCTCGCCAGGGTGCCGTACGGTGATTGTCGTTGTCGCCGAACGCCAGGATCCGGCGTTCCAGATCCGCGCTCGGCGCGACCGGCTCGACCTCGATATACAAGGCAGCCAGATGCCGCCTCCACCAAGCGACGTTGCTCGCAAAAGCGGGATCGTCCAACACCCGGCCCATCGCAGCAGTGCGCTCGTCGCCATCGAGGACCCCAAGTGCCAGTTCGGCGGCAGTCAGATCGGTCTCGTCAGATGTCATCGTCGAGACACTCCTTGAGCCGTTCGAGGCCACGCCGAATCCGGCTCTTCATGGTGCTCGTCGGAACCCCGCGGACATCGGCGAGCTCGGCATAGGTAATGCCTTCGAAAAAGGCCGTCCGGATGGCGTCGCGCTGCGTTTCGCTCAGGCGGTCCATGCAGCCGTGAAGTTTGCGCTCCTCTTCGTCCAGCAGCATGCCTTCCAATGCCAGGCGCTCCGAAGCCGCGGGTTCGGCGACATTGTCCAGCGGCGCGGTCGGGCGCCGACCCAGGGCGCGGTGATAATCGATGGCCCGGTTGCGGGCTATCGTGGCCAGCCAGGCGAATGGACTGGTCTGCCCCGGCTCATAGGCACCGGCGCGCCGCCAGATGATCGCGTAGACCTCTTGCAGAACGTCCTCCGCCGCTTGCCGCTCGCGACATATACGAAGGCAGATCCCGAAAAGCTTCGCAGACGTTAGGGCATAAAGTTGACGAAAGGCGGCACGATCCTCACGCCCGGTGGCGATCAGGGCTTTGATAAGCTCCTGCCGAGCGTCAGGTTGGTTCATTGTCACCGTTGACGGGATACCGAAGCGCTCATCGGCACGCAACGGGGTGGGTCGGAACGGCGATGCGGTTCGGGGTTTGATCGTGCGCAACGTCATTCGCATTTGTGCTGACGCCTGTCGACGCCAAACCAAAACGCCGCGTATCCCAGCCGGTCGGGTAGCAGAATGACCCAATTACGCCCATTTCATACCGCTATTCTAAATTGCTGCCCCCTGCCGTCAGTTCATGGGAGCTATCGGCCGATCCCTTGAATTTGTGTTGCTAAATTGCGGAAGAATGGGAGTCATAGGTAGGTTGGCCACCGGGCCTGTCTCCGCAAATCGAACGCGCGACCATCACATGCCACCTTCTTGTGCGACGCATCGTACTCATCCGCCAGGATCGGCCGGTCAGATCGAGAAAGCGTTGCTGTATCCCGGCTGCGTGCTGCACGAAGTCGTAATAGTCGACCTGATGATGGGCGAGCACCAGTCGTCCGCCGGGGCGTAGCGCTTGGGCGACGCACTTGGCGACGTGCCTCATCGCTTGCGGGGGTAGATAATAAAGCAGTTCCGCGATCACGATCGCATCATACTCTCTCTGCGGGAGTCGCGCAGGCAAAGCCAAGCGGATGGCACGCGCGCGAGGCCAGTCCGCGACCGCTCGGGCAGTCAGCGCCGTACCTTCGGGCGTTCCCTCTGTCGCATGAAGACGCAAGGCACGAGCGGCCATGGCTCGGCTATTCGATCCGTTGCCGCTTCCCAGTTCCAGAACGCGGCCAAGGGGGCCTGGCCCCAAGGCATGCAGGATCGCCGCACGCTTCACGGCTTCGTCCCGGTCGGAATAGGTCCGCCAAGGGTCATCATTCGCCGCGAATTTCTCGGCAAAATCGGTGAGGTCGATAGGCCTCATCGCCCGTCCTGGGCGAACTGTTCGACCGGATGCGCGAAGACCGTGAGTTCATGGCGTGCGATCGCAAAGCCATGAGGATCGTCGGTGATCGCGCCCAATTGGGTGCGATGCATCCGGATCAGCGATCGCTTCGCCGCCGCCCCGCCCGCCAGCGAAACGGTTCGGCATCGGGCAACCCTCGCACGATGTGGCGGCCAGACCTGATAGGTCATGCGTCGTCCGGCGAACCGAATATCCCGAAGCGCCGCCGCGACGGCCCGGTGATCGGGATGTGCGTCGGTCATGGCGGGGCCCACGAGCATATTCAAACCACGGCACTGACGGATCGTCCGGCCCAGCCGCTGACGACATAGCACCGCTCGAGCGGAAAGGCCGCCATCGGGCAGGCCCAGAAAGGTCACGTGATGACGCGACACGCCCAGACGACGGAGCGCTAACAGGCTTTCCTGCTGGCGCGCGGCAATCAGCCGTTCGGGGGGCCATGCCCCACTGTTCGGATGCGAGGCAGCACCATTGCTGACCACGATGATCCGGACCGCGCTGCCCTGCCTTCGCAGGGCCTGTATCAGGCCAGCGGCACCAATGATCTCGTCATCGGGATGGGGCGCTACGACGACCGCGCGGCGAACCGTTTTAATATCCAATTTCACAAGCCGGGCACCAACAAACCCTGTCGAACCGCATGACCGACGCGCAGCCTTTGGGCATCGGGGGCGGGCTGGCGGAGATAGACCGCCAGATCGCTGAGCATGGCCGAGAGAGGATGGCTGTGGAACTGGCCAGCCAGCCCCACCGCCTCGCGCGCGACGACCATCGCTCGTTCCGCCGCATCGGCCACCGCCAATCGGGCCCCCGCCACCCGTGACAGGCGCGGCTCGTCCCCTCCTTTGGCATCCTCGAACCACAGCCGCGCCGTTCGCCGTACGATGGCGGCCGCGCCATCGGCCAATGCGAACAATTCGGTCATTCGGGCGGCCTGGAAGGGATCGTCGGCCCGCCCCGTCTTCACCAGATGATCGCGGCAGAGGTCGCAGATGCCCGCCACGCCGCCTGCATGAACCGCCACGAAACGCAGCGCGCCGCCGCTGAAAAAGGGTTCACGTGCATAGCTGCCGGGCTGGCCGATCCGATCGGCGTCGGTGACGGGGGCATGATCCCAGCGCACCTGATGCGTTTCGGATCGCTGCATGCCGATCACCCGCCACCAATCGGTGTCGATCATCGGCGGCACGCGGGAAAGGTCGAGGAGGAGCAGTTGCAGGCCCGCGGACGTATCCGCCGTGACCAGCGCATGGCTCAGCACACCCGCCCCCGAGGCATAGCTCTTGCCGCCGCTCAGCCGCCCGCCGTCCAGCCGCAGCGCCTCGCCCGGCAGCCCGGCATTCCACACCCCCAGCGTCGCCCCGCGTGCCAAGCCAAGGCGCAGAAAGTCGACCTGCGCGGCCGAGCCATAGCGCCGAACGATCTGCACGGCGTCGACATGCCCCTCGACCAGGCGGGCAAGCGGCAGGTCGCGGCGGCCGATCGCGTATAGACCCGCCAACAATACGATCAGTTCGTCCGCCGTCTGCGGATCGCCCGGAGGATCATCGGCCCAACCCAGACCAGCGGTCGCGCCTTTCAGTTGATCGGCCATCATCGTCATGCCGCGACCTCGCACCACTGGCTTTCGAGCTCACATAAAATATCTTCCGCTGCCGCCAGCGACACCAAGACGGCATGGGTCATGGGTGCGGGGACGATACGCATGGCGAACGCCTCGCCATTGGGACAATCGCGCGCAACGCCAAGCACATGGTCCGCCGTCAAACCCAGACTTCGCCCCAGCGTCATGCGAACATCGCGCTGATCTATCATCGCGAAGCTGCGTCGCGCAGCCGCCTGTGCGTGCCATTGCCATGCCGATCCGCGCGGATCGGCCATGGATGGCAATTCGCCTTGATCCAGCGCCCGCAACACATCGGCCAGGCCCCCGGCGGCCCGTCCGTCGCGCCGAGAGGATGTGTCGACCGCCATCGCACCGTCGCGGCGGACGCGAAAACCGGCCCGCGCCGCGTCATCGAGAAACCGGGCATCTTCGCCGGACGGCAGCGGCAGGAACCCGCCGATCGCGCGATAGGCAGAGGCGTGGACCGCGATGTTGGCGCCACCGCCGAAATGATGCGTATCCCGCGCCTCCCATGGCACCCGGTCGACAAGGCGTCGATATTGGTGGAGCCGATCGTAATAGCGCTCGATGCGGCACTGCCGGGGATCGCGGGCGGCATCGAGGCGAAGGATACGCCCAGCCACCACATCTGCCTCTTGCAGGGCCCGGCGTCCCGCCGCGATCCAATCCCGATGCGGCATGCTGTCGGCATCGGTCGTGAAAAGCAGCCCCTCGCCGCCCGCCAGACGCTCCAGGCTCATGGCCAGCGCCGCCCGGCGGGCCGCGCCCGCGTTGGGCTCGGTATCCATGGGGCCCTGCGACAGGGTCAGTCCGAACGGCAAAGCGGCGCGCATTCCGTCGAGCATAGCCATGCTGCCGTCCCGGCAGTCATCGAGATAGAGACACAGGTGCAGACCATTTCCGTCGACCGATTGTTTGGCGATCGCCGACAGCAACCGGGGCAACAAGGCCGCCTCGTTTCGTGCCGGAACACAGATGATCACGGGGATATCCTCGTCCAGAATCAATCTCCCATGTGTGCGGCCTGCCACGACCGATCCAGATCAATTACACATGCGTACGACAGGCGCGTCTAATAAGCCTTGATTAATATCAACCATTTAGCAGGCGGACTATTGCGTGGCCCGTGCGTTGGGAGGGCTGACATCCCTCAACGACGGAAGGCAGCATCATGGCCAACAAGACCAAATCCCGCGCCGGGCAGACAAAGGGAGAGACGCCTGCCAACGCCGCTGCTCTTCCTGCCGGATCGGACGCGCCGACCCATTATGCCGAGCCCCAGGGCCATGGCGGCGAAACCCACCAGACCACCCAGGATGCCGACCGCACGATGACGACCCAACAGGGCGTCCCGATTGCCGATGACCAGAACAGCCTTCGCGCGGGCGAGCGCGGTCCGACGCTGCTGGAAGACTTCATCCTGCGCGAGAAAATCTTCCATTTCGACCATGAGCGCATTCCCGAGCGGGTGGTCCATGCGCGCGGCTATGGCGCGCATGGCGTGTTCGAGCTGACGGACAGTCTGGCCGACTATACCCGAGCCGACGTCCTCAGCGAGGTCGGACAACAGACCGAGGTATTCGTCCGCTTCTCGACGGTGGCGGGCAACAAGGGGTCGATGGATTTGGCACGCGACGTGCGCGGCTTCGCGGTCAAATTCTATACCAAGCAGGGCAATTGGGACATTGTCGGCAACAACATTCCCGTCTTCTTCATCCAGAACCCGATCAAGTTCCCCGATCTGGTTCATGCCGTAAAGCAGGAACCCGACCGCGCCTTTCCCCAGGCCCAGTCGGCGCACGACAATTACTGGGACTTCGCGTCCTTAAGCCCCGAAGCATGGCACATGGTCATGTGGCAGATGTCCGACCGGACGATCCCGCGATCGTTCCGCACCATGGAGGGTTTCGGCGTCCACAGTTTCCGGCTGGTCAATGCCGAAGGCAAGTCGACCTTCGTCAAATTCCACTGGAAGCCGCGCCAGGGCCTGCAATCGGTACTGTGGAACGAGGCGGTCAAGATCAACGGCGCCGATCCCGATTTCCACCGCCGCGACCTGTGGACCGCAATTGAGGGCGGCGACTTTCCGCAATGGGATCTGGGTGTCCAGCTGTTCGACCAGGAAACCGCCGATCGCCTGCCCTTCGACCATCTCGATTCGACCAAGCTGATCCCCGAGGAAGAGGTGCCGGTCCGTATCATCGGTACGCTGACCCTCAACCGCAATGTCGACAATTTCTTCGCCGCCACCGAACAGGTCGCCTTCTGCACCCAGAATGTCGTGCCCGGCATCGACTTCTCCGACGACCCGCTGCTCCACGGGCGCAACTTCTCGTATCTGGATACGCAGTTGAAGCGATTGGGCGGGCCGAACTTCACCCATATCCCGGTCAATGCGCCGCGCTGCCCGGTGATGAATTTCCAGCAGGACGGCCATATGGCGATGCGCAACCCCAAGGGGCGTGCCAATTACGAGCCGAACAGCTGGGGTCCCGATGGCGGTCCGCGCGAGAACCCGACCATCGGCTATCGCAGCTTCCCTGCCGAGGTGCAGGGCACCAAGCAGCGGATCCGCGCGGAAACCTTCGCCGATCATTACAGCCAGGCGCGGCAATTCTTCATCAGCCAGCAGCCCATCGAGCAGAAACATATCGGCGACGCGCTGGTGTTCGAACTGTCAAAGGTCGAGCGGGTCGACATCCGCGCGCGCGCCGTCTCGCATCTGCGTCTGATCGACGAAGGGCTTGCCGCGACGGTCGCGGATGGGCTGGGCCTAGACCTGCCGAAACCGGCAAAGGCCGCAAAGCCGACGCTCGACCTCCCGCCCTCGGTCAGGCTGAGCATCCTGTCCAACGGCCCAAAGGACTTCAAGGGGCGCAAAATGGGCATCCTGCTGACGGACGGCAGCAGTGCCGATCTGTTCGCCGCCCTGACGAAAGCGCTTGAGGCGGAGGGAGCGCTTTGGGAAGTCGTCGCCCCCAAGATCGGCGGGGTGACGCTCGACGACGGCACGAAGGTCGCCGCCCGACAGAAGATCGATGGCGGCCCCTCGGTGCTATATGATGCGGTGGCGGTCCTGCCATCCGAGAAGGGCGTGGCCATGCTCGCCAAAGATGCGACAGCCAAGGACTTCGTCGCCGATGCCTTCGCCCATTGCAAGTTCATCGGCCACAGTGACGCCGCCAACGACCTGTTCCACGCCGCCGGGGTGACGGATCGGGACGAAGGGTTTATCAGCCTCGCCAAGGCCAAGGATGCCAAGACCTTCGTTAGTCAATGCCGCGCGCTACGCGTCTGGTCGCGAGAGCTAAACGTGGATCTAGATGCAGCCTCGCGTCAGTCATCGTTATAGCATTGCGGGAATGAGATGGCCCCCTTACCCCCCGCCGCACTCCGCCTGACACCGGAGGCGACGGCGGCGGGCCGCCTCGAGCTCGACCGGGTTGCCGATCTGCTGCCACTGTCACCGGCCGCTCGCCCGGCGGCTGGCGCCCTGGTCCGCTCGACAATTATTGGCCGACCCACGCCAACGGCATGGGCCCCGAGCAGATAGTGCGTATCAAGTCTCGCAACTTCTATTGACCTGTCGCTCCACATCCTGCGCGGTCGGCCAGGGCAAGGTTGACAGCATCAAGATGCGCCTCGTGCTGCGCTGCCTGATCGCCCGCTGCCCAGAACGCTGGCCGCTTGATATGGTCTGGAACTCCGCCGCGACCGATCATGACATCGGGCGCGCCCAAGGCTGCACCACAGCGCTGAATGGAATGGTAGGACAGCTTGAATTGAACGCAGCAGTGTGAAGCCGCGGTCAACACGCATCCGCATAAGGAAAGCAGATAGACCTCAGAATCACGCAACGCACGCTTCGCCAGCGCACACTTTCGGCGGCAGAGAACCACATCAAAAGTGGGCATGAATGTGGGCACGAGATCTTCGTTTTGGATTTTACGTTGTAAAATCAACGAGATCTGGCGGAGAGGGAGGGATTCGAACCCTCGGTACCGTTGCCGGTACGCCGCATTTCGAGTGCGGTGCATTCGACCACTCTGCCACCTCTCCGCGAGGACGATCCGGGCGGTGGGAAACCGCCGGGGCTGATCGATTGGAGGCGCGCTGTTAGATCAGCTTTTTGCGCATTGCAAGCGCCTAAACTTGTGCGGCGCGACAAAGACATTAAATCATGAGGCATGGACCTGACCGACACCCTCCCCCTCACCTCGCGCCTGGACGTGGAGGCTCCGACGATCGCAACCGCGCGGTTCGCGATTGGGGATGTCGTGCGGCATCGCATGTTCGATATTCGCGGCGTCATCTTCGACGTCGATCCCGTCTTCGCCAATAGCGACGAATGGTATGACGCGATCCCCGAACAGATTCGCCCAGCCAAGGACCAGCCCTTCTACCACCTGCTCGCCGAGAACGCCGAATCGAGCTATGTCGCCTATGTCAGCCAGCAGAATCTGCTGCACGACGACAGCGACGAACCGATCGAGCACCCCGCCATTGCGGGCCTGTTTACCGGCTATGCCGATGGCCGTTATCTGCTGAAGCGCGAACACCGGCACTAAGGGCTTCCGGACGTGCCGACGGGGCCGGTCCACGGCCCGAAAATGCGAATCCCCGGTTGACAATCCGGCCACCTTTGCCTAGCTGGCCGTTCTTTCCCGACGGGCATTCCCGCGCGGGAGCCATGTATTTGGGAAGTGATAACAGCCATGTTCGCAGTCGTGCGCACGGGCGGCAAGCAGTATCGCGTCGCCGCCGGAGATAAGATCGTCGTCGAAAAGATCGAGGGCGAAGCCGGCGCGTCGGTGACGCTGGGTGACGTTCTGCTGGCGGGCGAAGGCTCGGAGCTGAAGGCCGTCGACGGCATCACCGTTGCCGCCGAGATCATCGCTCAGGCGAAGGCCGACAAGGTCATCGTCTTTAAGAAGCGCCGTCGCCACAACTATCGTCGTCGCAACGGCCATCGTCAGCAGCACACGATCCTGAAGATCGTGTCGGTCGGCGCCTGAATTTCAGCCGCGCCACCCCAACGAAATCCAGGAGTAGTTCGCAATGGCACATAAGAAAGCAGGCGGTTCGTCGCGTAACGGTCGTGATTCGGCCGGCCGTCGCCTTGGCGTGAAGAAGTTCGGTGGCCAGGAAGCCATCGCCGGCAACATCCTTGTGCGTCAGCGCGGGACGAAGTTCTATCCGGGTCGCAACGTGGGCATGGGCAAGGACCATACCCTGTTCGCGCTCGTCGATGGCCGCGTCGCGTTCCACGAGGGCAAGCTCGGCCGTAAATTCTGCTCGGTCGAACTGGCCGCAGCGGCCGAATAATCGGGCAACCGCGCCGGGTTGCCCACCAGGGTGACCCGGGTTCCGCGCAGGAACCAGCAAAAAAGGGAGACGGGTCACCCCGGCTCCCTTTTTTCATGCTCCCTCCACCGTTTGGGCCAATGTCGCCGTCCCGTCATGGGCGTGTGGCAAGCGCCCGACGCGACGAGGAGTTGTCGAGTGATGTTCGCGCGGACCCCAAGATTGTTGTTACGGCCAGCCTGGCCGGAAGATGCCGCCGCCCTGGCCCAGGCCATCGGCCATGAAGCCGTCGCCCGGATGGCGGCGCGTGTCCCCTATCCCTATACGATCGGCGATGCCGAACAGTGGCTCGCCCGGCCATGCGGCCCGACCGAGCCGCGGTTGCTGATCACCGCACTCGATCGCGGCGGCGCCCCAGAACTGATCGGCGGGATCGCGATCATCACGGGCGATACGGGCCATGAGCTTGGCTATTGGCTGACGCCGGCGGCCTGGGGTCGCGGCTATGCGACCGAAGCGGGTCAGGCGGTCATCGCCATGGCGCGCCATGCCCTACCCATCGCACGACTCGGGGCTTGGCACTTCGCCGACAACCCCGCATCGGGCCGCGTGCTGACCAAGCTCGGCTTCCGTCCCACCGGCCAGCGCATGGCCCGTGCCTCGGCCGGGCGCGAGACGCTGTCGGCCAGTCTCCATTATGCGCTGGACCTGGAAGACGAGCGAAATCCCGCGATGCCGCTCGCGGCCTGAATGACGCGATGCCCGAGTCCCTGCCCATGGAGGGAGGGATTCGGGCGGGGGAGCACCAACCGAATCGTTCCGCCAGTGCGGCGCACCATGCCGTGCGCCCAATGATTTGCGCCTGTCCTGACATGTGCGACGAAGCCGCCCCCCCCCCTTCACGGGCGAAGGCGAATGAACAAAGGATCAGGCGCCGAAATATCGAGGGGGCATCGCCCGGCTCGGGCAAGGCGGACGACGACCGATAGCCGCCAGCAGCGCCCGCCCCCTCACGTTGTTGATACAGATTAGTTTTGGAAGAATTCGAACGCCATGGTTATTCGCGACGATTCGTGGCTCCACGAATTTCGTTGCGCAGTCGTTATGCCCAAATCGGATAAGGCCAAATCTATGGACCGCATCCGGTGCTCCACTTTGGACACTGATCCACATCATGATAGCGAAATCGACATGCAATACGGTATAGTAATAGACCGATAAGGAATTCGGCACTCTACTTCGGAAGAACTTCGAATCTACCGCAGGGAGGGAAGCCTTCGGTGTTTTGTTCCATCGCCCGACTCGTGTCGCGTCGTTGCCGCACACCCCGCCCTCCACTCCTGCGTGACCGGCGGGGCGCGGCGCTGATCGAATTCGCGCTGGTCCTTCCGATCCTGCTCACGATGCTGATGGGGATCGTCAGCTTCGGCGAATATTTCCTGACCGCGCATCTGGTGCAGCAGGCCGCGAACGACGCCGCCCGGGCCGCCTTGGCGGGGATGAGCGCCACCGAGCGCAAGGGCATCGCCGTCGACACCGCCAAACGCATGATCGATTCGACCGGCATCCTGCGCAGCAGCCGGGGGCAGGTGGATGCGGTCGAAGTCGACAATATGATCACCGTGTCGATCCGCTACGATGCCACGTCCGATCCGCTGCTCAACCTGCCCTTCGTTCCCACCCCGGGCCGCACCATGACCGCCAGGGGTATCGCGATGATCGGCGGGCTGTGATGCGCAGGCTGCGGGGGGATCGGCGCGGCGCGGTGAGCATCCTGACCGCGATCATGACCATGGCGTTGATCGGCTTTGCCGCATTGGGGGTCGACGTCGGGATGCTGACCCTGTCGCAGCGCCGGTTGCAGGGCATCGCCGATCAGGCGGCCTTGGCGGCGGCCGCCTCCAGCCCCGATCGGCGCGACGAGGCGATTCGCCGCCTGCTCACCGCCAATGGGCTGGGCGACGTCACCAGCACCATCACGCCGGGTCGCTACCGCGCGGACGCCGCGATTGCGCCACAGGACCGGTTCGAGCCAGGTGCCGATGCCGGAGCCTTGCGTGTCGCGCTCAGCCGCCCGGTGCCGCTGTTCTTCGGACGGGTGCTCACCGGGCGCAATACCGCGCCCGTCTCCGCCAGGGCGGTGGCGCGGCGGATCGACATGGCTGCCTTTTCGCTCGGCACCCGATTGGTCGATGTGTCCGGCGGATTGCCCGGTGCACTGCTCAACGGACTGGCGGGCAGCGACCTTTCGCTGTCGATCGGCGATTATCAGGCACTGGTGGGCGCGCAGATCGACCTGCTGCCCATGATTCAGGGGCTGGGCACGAAGATCGGCCTGACCGGCGCGAGTTTCGACACGATTCTGGCCGCCGACGTCACGCTGCCGCAGTTGCTGGGCGCCATGGCCGATGCGACCGGCAAGCCGGATGCGGCCGGTATATTGCGCCGGATGGCGCTGCGCGTACCGGGGTCGAAGGTCCCGCTGACACGGCTGATCGATCTGGGGCCGCTGGGAAATGCGACCAAGGTGCCATCGCGCGATCTGATCGGCGTCGACGCCTATACGATCCTGCGCGAGTCGCTGTCGATCGCCAACGGGCAGCGGCAGGTCGCCCTGAACCTGGGCGGTTCGATCAAGGGGCTGTTGTCGACCAGGGTCCTGGTCGCGATCGGCGAGCGCCCGGCCAGCTCGCCGTGGCTGACGGTGGCGCAGGACGGCTCGACCATCGTGCGGACCGCGCAGCAGCGGTTCCTGATCGACTCCGAGATCGGCGTCCCCGTGCTCGCCAATATCCACCTGCCGATCTTCGTCGAGACTGCGGCGGCCCAGGCCCGGCTGAATAGCGTCGCCTGCGCCGGCTCCATGCAGACGGTGACGATCGACACCCTGCCCTCCCCCGGCACGCTGGCCATCGCCCAGGTCGACCAGAGCCGCTTCGACGATATGAGCCGTTCGCCCATCACCGGCCAGACCGTGCTGCTCCAGCTGCTGGCGCGGGTCTGGGGCTATGCCAAGCTCGATCTGGCGAGCGACAGCGCGTGGCAACAGGTCCGTTTCAATCAGGATGACATCAGCCAGCGGACGACCAGGACCGTCACCGCCAATTCGGCGGTGCGCGGGATCGCCGCGTCGCTGATCCGGCAGGTGACGTTGCGGCTGGAAGGGCTCGACCTGTCGGGACTGACCGGGATCGTCGGAGCGGCGCTGACGCCGGTCGCCCCGATACTCGACACGCTGATCGGCGATCTGACCGAGCTACTGGGCCTGCATGTCGGCCAGGCGGATGTGACGGTCAACGGCGTGCGATGCGGCGCGGCCACGCTGGTCGCCTGATCGTCCCCGCCATAAAAGGCCGGGCTGGTCAGTCGGCGCGGTCAGCGGTAAAGGCGGCGTCATGCATTTTCTCGATCAGGCCAAGATTTTCGTCCGTTCCGGCGCGGGCGGCCCCGGCGCCGTATCCTTCCGCCGTGAAAAGTTCATCGAATATGGCGGCCCCGACGGCGGCAACGGCGGCAAGGGCGGCGACATCGTCTTCGAGGCAGTGGCGGGCCTGAACACCCTGATCGACTTCCGCTACACACAGCATTTCCGGGCACCGCGCGGCCATGGCGGATCGGGCTCGAACCGCACCGGCGGCGGCGGCGAGGATCTGGTCATCAAGGTCCCGGTCGGCACCCAGGTCCTGTCCGAGGACAAGGAAGAGGTGCTGCTGGACTTCACTAAGGTCGGCCAGCGTGAAGTGTTCCTGCGCGGCGGCGACGGCGGGCGCGGCAACGCCACCTACAAGACCTCGACCAACCGCGCGCCGCGGCAGCACGGCACCGGCTGGCCCAGCGAAGAGGCCTGGGTCTGGTTGCGCCTGAAGCTGCTCGCCGATGCGGGTCTTGTCGGCCTTCCCAATGCCGGCAAGTCGACCTTCATCAACGCGGTGACCAACGCGCAGGCCAAGGTCGGCGCCTATGCCTTCACCACCACCCGGCCGCAGCTGGGCGTGGTGCGGCATCGCGAGCGCGAGTTCGTGGTCGCCGACATTCCCGGCTTGATCGAGGGGGCCGCGGACGGCGCCGGGATCGGCGACCGCTTCCTGGGGCATATCGAGCGGTGCCGCGTGCTGCTTCATCTGGTCGACGCCAATGACGCGGACGTGGCCGAAAGCTATCGCATCGTCCGCGACGAGCTGGAGGCTTATGGCGCGGGCCTGATCGACAAGCCGCACATCATCGCGCTCAACAAGATCGACACGCTGGACGACG
>NZ_LDTF01000024.1 GCF_001477495.1 Sphingomonas yabuuchiae | reverse complement strand
TCCTCCCCGGCACGGGGAGGGGGACCGCCGCGAAGCGGTGGTGGAGGGGGACCGCCACATAAGACGCCCTTGGCTGAAGCCCCCTCCGTCAGCCCGGCGGGCTGCCACCTCCCCGTACCGGGGAGGATCTTTTACGCTTCGTCGCCCATGCGGAGCGCGGCGATGAAGGCTTCCTGCGGGATGCTGACCGAGCCATACTCGCGCATCTTTGCCTTACCCTTTTTCTGCTTTTCCAGCAGCTTACGCTTACGTGTTGCGTCGCCGCCATAGCATTTGGCAGTCACGTCCTTGCGCATCGCGCTGATCGTCTCGCGCGCGATCACCTTGCCGCCGATCGCCGCCTGGATCGGAATCTTGAACAGGTGGCGTGGGATCAGTTCCTTCAGCCGCTCGCACATACCGCGCCCGCGCGTTTCGGCGGTGCCACGGTGGACGATCATCGACAGCGCGTCGACCGGCTCTTCATTGACCAGGATCGACATCTTGACGAGGTCGCCCTCGCGATAGCCGATCTGGTGATAGTCGAAGCTGGCATAGCCCTTCGACAGCGACTTCAGCCGGTCGTAGAAATCGAACACGACTTCGTTGAGCGGCAGCTCATAGGTCGCCTGCGCACGGCCGCCGACATAGGTCAGGTTCTTCTGGATACCGCGACGGTCCTGGCACAGCTTCAGGATCGACCCCAGATATTCGTCGGGGACGTAAATAGTCGCCTCGATCCACGGCTCGCTGATCGACGCGATCTTGTTGGGATCGGGCATGTCGGCCGGATTGTGTAGATCGAGCTGCCCGCCATCATGGCTCAGCTCGATCTGATAGACCACCGACGGAGCGGTGGTGATCAGGTCGAGATCGTACTCGCGGGTCAGCCGCTCCTGGATGATCTCCAGATGCAGCAGGCCCAGGAAGCCGCAACGGAAGCCGAAGCCGAGCGCGGCCGAGGTTTCCATCTCGAAGCTGAACGAGGCGTCGTTCAGCCGCAGCTTGGAGATGCTCTCGCGCAGCTTCTCGAAGTCGTTGGCATCGACCGGGAACAGGCCGCAGAACACGACCGGCTGGACTTCCTTGAAGCCCGGCAGCGCCTGCTCGGTCGGCTTCTTGGCGTCGGTCAGCGTGTCGCCGACGCGCGCCTGCGCCACATCCTTGATCTGCGCGGTGATGAAACCGATCTCGCCCACACCCAGTTCGGTCAGTTGCTCGATCTTGGGGCGGAAACAGCCGACGCGGTCGATCAGATGCGTGGTGCCCGCCTGCATGAACTTGATCTGCTGCCCCTTTTTCAGGGTGCCTTCCATCACGCGGACCAGGATGACGACACCCAGATAGGGGTCGTACCAGCTGTCGACCAGCATCGCCTTGAGCGGCGCGGTCGCGTCGCCCTTGGGCGCGGGAATGTTCTTGACGATCGCTTCCAGGATGTCGCCGATGCCGATGCCCGACTTGGCGCTGGCCAGCACCGCGCCCGAGGCGTCGATGCCGATCACGTCCTCGATCTCGGCGCGGACCTTTTCGGGTTCGGCGGCGGGAAGGTCGATCTTGTTGATGACGGGCACGATCTCATGGTCATGCTCGATCGACTGATAGACATTGGCCAGCGTCTGCGCCTCGACGCCCTGTGCGGCGTCGACGACCAGCAGCGCGCCTTCGCAGGCGGCCAGCGACCGGCTGACCTCATAGGCGAAGTCGACATGGCCCGGCGTATCCATCAGGTTCAACGTATAGGTTTCGCCATCCTGCGCCTTGTACGCCAGGCGCACGGTCTGCGCCTTGATGGTGATGCCACGTTCCTTCTCGATCTCCATGTTATCGAGAACCTGCTCGCTCATCTCACGGTCGGTCAGGCCGCCGGTGAACTGGATCAGGCGATCGGCGAGCGTCGACTTGCCATGGTCGATATGCGCGATGATGGAGAAGTTGCGGATCTTGTCGAGCGGCGTGGACACGGGGGGAAGGGTTTCCTGAAAAGCTATTCGATCACGCCACTAGCAAAGATGCGGGCGGATGCCAAAGTGCTCTAGCGCGGCGATGCAATTTGCATAGCGGCTTTCGCCCTGCCCCTCGATCAACGCATAGCGAACGCCGCGTCGATCCAGCTCGGCCCGCGACAGGTCGAAGAAGCGCTGCCGCGCCGCCCGCGTGCCGAACAAACGGGTGCCGTCCTCTATCCAGGGCAGGTCGGGCGCGAAGAGGAGATAGAAGTCGGACAGCCGGTTCCACCGGGCGAACCACGGGTCGCGCGTCCCGAACAACATGTCGGCCCAGACGGCGGTCATCAGCGGATCGGTATCGGTGACGACCGGCCAGGGACCGTCCGCCATCGCCCGCGCCAGCATCGCATCATGCCCCTGCCCGATCGCCACCAGATCGGCCATGATGAAGTCCGTGCCATGCGCTTCGGCATAGTCGCGGCCATATTCGGGCAGATATTGCCCGCCCAGCACCTTGGCCAAGCGCGGTCCGACGGTCGATTTCCCGCTACTCTCCGGCCCGTGGAGACAGATGCTCGTCACGCCTGCCCCCGCCATTCGCGATAGCCCCACAGGCTCAACCCCAGGAAGATGACATAGAGGATCGCGGTCAGGGTCAGCCCCTTGACCGCATAGAGCGCGATGGAGGAGAGATCGACGACGATCCAGAGCAGCCAGTTCTCCAGCCGCCGCCGCGCGAGCAGGATTTGCGCAGCGACGCTGGCGACCGCATTGGCCGCATCCCAGAACGGCATGGCCGCATCGGTCCAGTGCGCCATCACCGCGCCCCAGACGAGCGAGGCGACCGCGATCCCCGCCAGCCATCCGCCGCGTTCAGGCACGGACAGCCTCTCGACCGTCACCTCGCCCGCCTGCGCGACGCTTCGCCGCCAGACGATCCAGCCATAGAGGTTGAGCGCAAAGAAGAAGAGCTGCAGCGCGGCGTCGCTGTACAAACGCTCGCGCCAGAACAGCAGCGCGTAGAGCGACACCATCACCAGCGCTACGGGATAGTTCCACAGGCTGCGCCGAACGACCAGCGTGACGTTCGCGACTCCCAGGATGAAGGCGATGGATTCGAGCCAGATCATGCCATCCGGCCGAGCCGGGGCGCCCTATCCGGGGCGGTTCGCTATCGATGGCATGGACCGCGTCAGGCGGTGAAATGGTCGGGGAGAGAGGATTCGAACCTCCGGCCCCTGCCTCCCGAAGGCAGTGCTCTACCAGGCTGAGCTACTCCCCGACTAGAGAGTACGGACCGCTTTCGAAGCCTTTCGGGAAGGCCGATCCGTGCTGGAGGCGCGCCAATAGCCAGCGGCTCGGATGGGTGCAAGAGGTTTTTTATCCGTCGCCCGATTTATTACAGATTTCGCCCCAGCCGCCCCGCCAGATCGACGATATATTGCCATGCCACGCGCCCCGAACGGCTGCCCCGGCGGGTGGCCCAATTGACCGCCTCATGCCCGTCGAACGGCAGGTCATGGCGTGTCGCATAGGCACGCACGATCGCCAGATACCCATCCTGGTCGAGCGCGTGGAAGCCCAGGCTCAGCCCGAAACGGTCGGCCAGCGCCAATTGGTCGTCGACCACGTCGCGCGGGTTGATCGCGCTGTCCTGCTCGCTCAGGTCGCGGGGCAGCAGATGGCGGCGATTGGCGGTGACAAGCAGTCGGACATGCGCAGGCCGCGCCTCCGCCCCGCCGTCCAGCAGCGAACGCAGCTTGCGCGCCTCGCCCGCTTCGTCGAAGCCCAGATCGTCGATGAAGACGGCAAAGGCGCGGTCGACTCCCTCCAGCATCGCGAACAGGTCTGGCAGGCTGTCCAGCGTATCGACCGACACCAGGGCCAGCCGCCCCGGACGGTCCGCCTGGACGGCGGCGACGCCCGCCTTGACCAGCGCCGACTTGCCGGTGCCGCGCGCGCCCCAAAGCAGCACGTCCTGTGCCGCATGCCCGTCCGCCAGACGGAGCAGATTGGCGAGCAGGGCCTCGCGCTGCTGGTGCAACCCCTGCAATACGTCGAGCGGCACCGGCGCGAAACCGCGCGCCGCGTGCAATGCCCCGCCCCGCCAGATATAGGCCGGATGCACCAGCGGATCGGCCGACGGCGCGGGCGGCGGGGCCAGACGTTCGAGAGCGGCGGCAATACGTTCCAGGGCGGGATTGGCGAGATCGGTCATGGCGCCGCTGGTACGGCACCCCTCCCCTCCTGCCAAGCGCGCGGCGTCAAAGCTGGGCGCGGTGCGCCAGGATCGTGGGATCGCCCGGTGCCAGGGCCAGCGCCTTGTCGAACAGCTGTCGCGCGCCCTCGGGCTCACCCGCCACGGCCAGCGCGCGGCCATAGGCATCCGCCACCCCCGCATTCATCGGCGCCAATCGATAGGCCGCCGCCGCGTATCGCCGCGCGACCACCCCGTCCCCCGCCTCGGCATAGGCAATGGCGAGGTCGTGGAGCAGCGCTACGTCACGCAGACCCAGTTGGATTCGCAGTCCCTCCAGTGTCTCGATCGCGTTATCCCATCGCCCGGCGGTCATCTGCCACTGGGCGAGCAGGCGGCGTGCGGGCACGCTCTGCGGATTTTGCGAAAGATACAGGCCCAGGCTGACCGCCGCGTCACGGGCGCGCCCGGTCCGCTGATAGCCGTCGACCAGCCGCAACATGGTCGGTGCGTCGAAGGTCAGGTCCGCCGCCCTGGCATAAGGACCAAGCGCGGCGGCATTCTGTCCGGCGGTGGCCAGCGCATCGCCATAAGCCAGCTGCGCGGCCGGCGCGCCGGGGCTCGCCCGGACCAGCGACTGCGCGACCCGGATCGCCCCCGCACGATCGCCTTGGCTCGCCAGCCCCCGGATGAGGCCCAGGGCGTAGGTCGGATCTGTCGGAGACCCGGCCGCCGCCATCTTGAGTTCATCAACCGCACGGTCCGGGCGGAAGATCGCGGCATCGCCCCGCTGCCCGGAAGCGGCTCGATCGGCCAGCACCAACGCACTTTCGGGATCGGCCATCATGCCGAGCCGCAGCGCATACCCATCCGCATCGGCCCGCGTCAGGATCGGGCGCAGCGTCGCCAGGGCGGCGGAGCGATCTCCCACACCGAGCTGCGCCGCCGCCAGCAGTTCGCGTGCGGCTACGTTCATCGGCTGCATCGTCACCAGCCGTGTCCAGGCACGTACCGCGCGCTGCGGCCGCCCCTGCGCATAGGCGATTGCGCCCTCCAGCATCGCCGTACCGGGCCGCATCCGCAGCGCGCCGCCGGTGAGCTGGAGCAATTGCTGCGCCAGCGCATAACGCCCCGCCCGCGCGGCGATGACCGCCTGCAGATAAAAGGCGTCGGGATTGCCGGGCTGCGACACGAGCGCGGATCGGGTCGCCGCCAGTGCATCGCTCGCCCGCCCCAGATCTCCGAGCGTCGCGGCATATTGGGTCAACGCCCGCAAATGATAGGCATCGTGCGCCAAGGCCGCCTGGAACCAGGGCAGCCCCGCCGCCAGCCCATAGCGGGCGCGCAGCACCTCGCCCTGCAGGGTCAATGCGTCGGGATCGGCCGGAGCCAGTGCGGCCGCTCGTGCCGCCGCCTGCGATGCGTCGTCCATATCGCCCGCACCGAAGCGGCTGCGCCCCAGATCGGTCCAGATGCGCGCGTCATGGGGATAGAGGGTAACGAGGCCCTGTAGAGCCTGTCGCAGCGGAACGCCGCCATCCTCCTGCGCCGCCACCTGCGCGGCGATCCGCGCCATCGCCGCGTCGCGCTCGGCAGGCATATGGTCGACCGCATCCCGCGCACCCGCCAGATCGCCTTGGAGAAACCGCGCTTCGGCCCGCGCCGCCAATGTCTGTGCCAGCGGCGCGCCGTCCTTCAGCGCCCGGTCGAGCGCGGCGTCCGCCGTCACGCCCTCACCCAGCAAAAGGCTGGTCCGAGCCAGCATCATCTGCGCCGCCTGCGACCTGGGCGCCGCTTCAGCCGCCTGCCGAGCCTGGTCATGCGCCGCGTGGAAATTGCCCGCTTCCAGCGCCGCCGTGGCACGCCGCAGCGCCTGGGCCGGGTCGACCGGGGGCTTGCCGGTATAGACGAGCGCCAGCAACCCCGCCACGGCCAGGCCGATGACACCCAGCACGGCCAGGATACGAAGACGCCGCTGGATCGAGCGCCGCCGCCAGATGCGTCGTTTCCGCCGCATCATCGGATAGGGATGCGACCGCCGCCGGTCACGCCCCCTCGGTAGCGCCCTCCTGTCTTCGCTCACGGTCAGCGCGCACCCGATGGCCAGAGGATCACCCGCAACGTCTGGAGCAGGATCAGCGCATCGAGAAACGGCGAATAGTTCTTGGCGTAATACAGGTCATATTCCAGCTTGTGCCGCGCATCGTCGATCGACGCGCCATAGGGATAGTTCAGCTGGGCCCAGCCGGTGATTCCCGGCTTCACCATATGACGTTCCGCATAGAAGGGAATTTGCTGCTCCAATTGCTCGACGAATTGCGGCCGCTCCGGGCGCGGGCCGACGAAGCTCATTTCGCCCATCAGGACCGACCAAATCTGGGGCAGTTCGTCGATCCGCACCTTGCGGATGAAGCGCCCGACACGAGTGATACGCGGATCGTCCTTCTCCGCCCAGACCGCTTGCCCGGCCAATTCGGCATCCTGTCGCATCGAACGCAGCTTCGGGATGTCGAAGGGCTGGTTGAACAGGCCGACGCGCCGCTGCCGATACAAGGCGGGTCCGCGCGATTCCAGCCGGATCAGGATGGCCGTGACCAGAATCACCGGCACCGCGAAGACCAGCAGGATCAGGCTGACCGAAATGTCGAAAGCGCGCTTGGCCATGGCCGACCACATCCGGCCTGACGCAAAGCCATCGGAGAAGATCAGCCAGCTGTGACTGACGGAAGCCAAATCGATACGGCCGGTCTGCTGTTCCAAAAAGGTCGAAATTTCGGACACATGGACGCCGGTCGTACGAACGCGCAGCAAGTCCTGATAGGGAAGCGCGCCGCGTCGTTCCTGAAGCGCCAGCACCACTTCACCCGCTTCGCGTTCGAGCACGAAGGCGGACAGGCTCGGGATGGCCGAACGCGGCACGGCGTGCGGGACCGCATCCTCCTCGGGGCGCATCGCGATTGCGCCTGCGATCACGAAATTCGAGCCCGGCTGATCCGCCAGTTCGGCGATTTGCGCCGCCCGCGCGCCTGCACCGATCAGGACCACCCGCCGCTTGAATCGATCGCCCCCCAGATATCGTCCCAATATTCCGCGCACGACGACCAGCAGCACGGATGCGAAGATCATCGAATAGAACAGGCTGGACCGCCAATAGCTGACAGTGGGGAAGAAGAAGAAGATCAGCGAGAGGAAGATCACGCCCAGCGAGATCGCCACCATCAGTCGCGCCGCCGCGAACCGCAGCGACAGGAACGACGCCGCCGTATAAGCACCGACAGCGAGCAGCGAAATCTGAAGCGGGACCGCGAAGCTGAGCACCTGCGGCAGCCGTTCGGCAAAGCTGCCGACCGGATAGTCGATCTGATGCGCGCGCAGCGCCCAGCCCAGCTCCGCCGCGACGATCAGCAGCAGGAAGTCGACCAGGCCGAGCAGCAGGGCCACATGGGGGACATAATGTTTGAACAGACGGATCATCTAACGGACCGACTTCCCCGACACGCGCCCTAAGCCCCACTTTGGGGCGACTTTCCATATTTTTGCAGATAATGACAAACGAACCGTGAAGATATGCGTTATGCAAGCGTTACAACCGATCTCGCGACCACGTCATTCCCGAGTGGCGCGGACAATCCAGAGGGGCATTCATGCATAATCCGATCGTGCCGGTCATCCTTTCCGGTGGCTCCGGCACACGCCTGTGGCCGATGTCCAAGCCGGAAATGCCGAAGCAGTTGCTGCCGCTGACGTCCGATGAGACGATGCTGCAGCTCACTGCGCAGCGCACCAATTCCCATGACTTCGCCTCCCCCATCGTCGTCGCCGGACAGCGCCACGCCGATATCGTCGAAGCACAGTTGACGGAAGCCGGCACCCCGCCCCAGGCCCTGATCCTGGAGCCCGTGGCGCGCAACACCGCCCCCGCGATCGCGCTGGCCGCCCTTGCCGCCAAGCCGGAAGACGTGCTGCTCGTCATGCCGTCGGATCATGTCATCGCCGATCTCGACGCCTTCCACGCCGCCATCCGCTCCGCTCTGCCGATGGTGTCGCAGGGCTGGCTCGCCACCTTCGGCATCGCCGCCGACAAGCCCGAGACCGGCTATGGCTGGATCCAGGTCGGTCGCGAGATCGCGCCGGGCGTGCATCAGGTCGCCCGCTTCGTCGAAAAGCCCCGGCTGGAGCGGGCAGAGGCCATGCTGGCGCGCGGCGACTATGCCTGGAACGGCGGCATATTCCTGTTCCGCGCCGACCGGTTCCTCGAGGAACTGGGGCAGCACGCGCCAGAAATGCTGGTCGCGGCCGAAAAGGCGATGCGCGCCGCCAGCCATGAGGGCAAGCGCATCTGCCCGAACGAAGCCGAATTCGCCGCCTGTCCGTCGGACTCGATCGACTATGCCGTGATGGAGCGCGCGGACCGTGTCGCGGTCGTGCCCGTCGCCATGGGCTGGAACGATGTCGGCAGCTGGGATGCGCTGCACGCGATCAGCGAGCTGGACGGGTTCGGCAACGCGCATCGCGGCGAGGTGCTGGCGATCGACACCAAGAACTGCCTGATCCGCACCGACCGGGTCCGGGTGGCCGCGGTCGATGTGCAGGACCTGATCGTCGTGGCCAGCGGCGACGATATCCTGATCCTGCCGCGCGGCCGTAGCCAGGACGTGAAGAAGCTGATCGAAGCGATGAAGCGCTGATCCCGTCGGCCGGGCTGCCCCCCACCGGCAGCCCGGTCATCCGGTGACGGAAAGAATCTCGTCGATGGTCGTCGCGGTCACGCCATGTCTGGCCAGCCGCTCGAAGACCTTATCCCACCACCGATCGAACATCGCCCGGTCGCGGGCATCGCGGACATAGGGCGTATGCCCCGGCTCCAGCGTCGGCGAGTGGAAGGAAAAGGTCAGCAGCCGCACATCATCGTCCAGCGCTCGGTCGATCCCCGCCAGCGCGTCTGTTATGCCCACCCCCTCGGGCGTCAGGGGAATCCGGTTCAGCAGCCCGGCCCGCGCCAAAATGCCATGCCCGCGCGGCCAGCGCCCCGCCCGGCGGTACAGCCCCGCTCCGCCCCGCCGGAGCAATCCGGTATAGACGCTGGTCAAAGGCAGTTCGACCATCCCCTCGCGGCGGAAAGCGTGCGCGTCGATGGCACTGAAATCCATCCCGCCGCCCGGGCGATAATCATGGCTGGCTCGCATCGAGCTGTCGATCCGATAACCCCGGGAAGCCAGCAACGATAGCGAGGCCGGACCCAGGCCATAACGGCCGGACCGGAAGAAGCGGGGCCGCGCGCCGAAGGCGTCGGCAAGCGTGTCCGTCTGCGTGTCGAGCTTGGCGGCCTCCCATTCGATCGGCAGATTGCCCACATGGCTGGTAAAGGGATCGACGACCTCGTGATAAGGCGGCGTTACCCAGCCATGGAGCTGCGCCCCGATCTCGGAACGGCCATCGGCCAGACATTCGGACAATATGTCGACGGCGGCGGGGTCCACCGCGACCGGATAGTCCACCATGCAGGCTAGGCCGACCCCGGCCTCGGCAAAGCGGCGATGCGCCGGACCAAAAGCCCGCATGGCCTTGGTCGAGCGATGACGCCGGTCGAGCGGCGCGGTCCAGTCGAACTCTTCCTCGACATCGACCGTGACCAGGAACCGCCGCCCAAAGGCTTCGGGCCAGACGATCCGCTCGGCGGCGGAGGCAGCCTCATGGCGCCGGGGGCGAGCGGCGCTGGGCATGATCAGGCGCTTGACGCCTGCCCTGCGCGCCGATCCTCCCCGATGGGCAGGGCCAGGACGACCCGGTGCAGACCAATGGTCAGGCCACCGCCCATCTCGGCCCCCAGCTTGTCGATCAGGCGCAGCGAGAAGCCCGTGCCCAGCAGGGGCGCGCCGTCCCGCTGTTCTTCATCCCCCGCCTCGCTGAGCAGCGCGGCATCCGCCTCGACGGTCAGCGCAAGCGGGCGATCGATCCGCAGCGCCGCCATGCCCTGATCGATCGACAGGCTGGCCGACAGACGCTCGCCGACGACGCAATTGGACAGGAGCACCGAGAACAGACGCGTCAGCAGCCGCTCGCAGGCCCGGTCATCGGCGAGTGCCGAAAGGTTCGCCGATGACGAATCGAAACGGATTTCGGCCCGGCGCAGCTCGGCCAGCGGACCCAGTTCGGCCAACACCCGCTGGATCAGCGGCGCAAGCGGAACGATCGTCGGCCGCAGCTCCAGCACATGCCCCTCGATCCGTGCGGCGGTGTCGAGATCCTCGACCGAGGCGAGCAGATCGGCGGCCATAGCGCGGATCGCGCTGGCCCGGTCGCGATAGACGGGCGCCACCGGCCCCAGCAATTCGCTTTCGATCAGCTCGGCAAAGCCCGCAACCGCATTGGCAGGCGTGCGGAGCTCGTGAACCAGCTGGCGCAGCGAATCGGACGAGGACGTCTCGGGCGCCGCCTCGACCACATTGGCCATTTCGTCGCGGCGAGGACGACGACCGCTGCCGCGATAACCGGCATAGCGGCCCGATGCGGGATCGAAAAAGGGCATGGCGGATACCCGCCACGATCCCGCCGCCGCCGAACTGCCGCCGATCTCCAGCCGCGCGTCGCGGAAACCGGACCGGCGGCGAAAGGCCCCCATCGCCACGCCGTCGAACTGCGCCAGCCCCTGCATCGCAGTCTCGGAAATGCTGACGCCGACCAGCGGCCCGCGCGTGACGCCCTCGACGCCCAGAATCAGGCCATTGGCGTCCGTCTCGAAATCGAAATGGGCGGGTCCGGCGTCGTTTCGCGTCGCGCCGGTCACTTCCTCGCGTCGCTGGTTGAAGGCGTCGATGCGCGCGACGAGGTCGGCGATCTCGTAGCGGGGCGGTGCGGCGGTTGACGGGGCGTGGCGCATCGCCTCGGCCATGAAGGGCAGGCTGCGCGCCACTTGCCCCAAAGCGACGAACGGTGTCGCCGCCTGGGTCGGCAGCGGGTCGAGCAGAATCGACACCGGCGCGGCTTGGGGTTCATCGACGGGCTTCGCGACCATCACCGGCTCTTCGCGCACGGGCGCAGTCCGGACCGGCTCGACCAGAGGTTCGGATACGGCTTCCAGCGGAACGGCGGCGGCTTGCGCTGCTGGCTGGGCCGCGCTGGCGATATGCGGCAGGACGAAATCGACCGGACCGAAACTTTCCAGCCCGCGAATCACCGTATCGGACAGATCGCGACGGTGCCGGAGGACCGAGCGCGTGCGCGGGTTCAACGCGGGGAGGATGGCCAGCCAGTCCTCATCCGCCAGTTGCACGCCGCGCAGCACGGTTGCGGCGACGGGCAACGTATCCTGGGCGAAGAAGGACACCAGCGTGATGGGCGGGCGGCTGGTGCTCAACATGCGCGCGCTGGCGATGCGCACGCCTTCGGCCACCTTGTCGCGCAATTCGGCGAGCCGCTCCAGCATCGGCGGATCGGCGGGCACGCGCCCACGGCTCATCAGGTCTATCAGCTGCCGCCAGGCAGTCTGCGCGCCGAAAGGCGTCGCAGTGTCGGCCGATAAAATCGTCGCCAGACTATCGTCGAACCGCACTGAGCTCCCTTCACGCGTGGCCGGTCGGCCGTCATGCCGCTTCTATAATGCCCTTATCCTTCCAACTCGTAACCTGCAAATATCCTTATTGGTGCCGTTGCAATGCCCGAGAATTACGGTAGTGCGTAATTTTCTTATAGTACGCCGTCAAAGAGCATAGGGATTCGGCAGTTTATGTGGAGTATCGTGTAATGGCGCTCGATCGCATCGATCGGCAGATCCTGGCGCTGTTGCAGGCCGATGGCCGTATGACCAATGTGGAGCTGGCCGAACGCGTCGGATTGACCGCGCCGCCCTGCCTGCGTCGCGTCCGCGCCCTGGAGGAAGCCGGAGCCATTCGCGGCTATCACGCCGACCTCGACGCCGCACGCCTGGGCTTCCCGATAACCGTTTTCGCCATGGTGTCGCTGCGCAGCCAGGCCGAACATGACCTGGCCGCCTTCGAGGCACATGTCGCGGGCATCCCCGAGGTACGCGAATGCCATATGTTGAACGGCGAGATCGACTTCATCCTGAAGATCGTCGCGTCGGACCTGAAGAGCTTCCAGGAAATCCTGACAGGCCACCTGACGCCCGCACCGAACGTCGCCAGCGTCAAGACGTCACTGACCATCCGCACGGCCAAGCAGGTTTCGGGGATTCCGATCGAAGCCGATTGATCCGGTTTCGGAGGCGATAAAAAAGGCCGGTTCTCCGTTCGGGAGGACCGGCCTTTTTTTGTTGGGCGTTTTTTCGCGGCCTTCGACTTCGCTCAGGCTGAACGGAGTTAGGGGCTGGCGGAGGACGCAAGCCCGCCGGCATAACTCGACAGCCGGTCAGCCTGAGCGAGGTCAAAGGCCACGCCCAACGCTTAGCCAAGCAGGACGGAAAAAGGCCCGCGCCGTTCCCGACGCGGGCCCAATTCCTTACGCCTGGGTCGAGAGCCAGGTGTTCCAGAAGCTTGCCAGATCGGCACGCGGAGCGCCCTTGACGGTGTCGAAGGCGGCCTTCGCGCCCGCCTTGTCGCCGCTGGCGGCCAGCGCGATGCCGAGGCGGGTGTTCACCTCATTGGCGTCGACGCCACCCTTTTGCAGTGCCAGACGATACAGCTCGGCCGCCTTGGCGTAATTGCCCTGGCCATAATAGGCCTCGGCGGTCAGCGCGGCGAGCTTGCCGTCGGCGGCCGACTTGGCGCGTGCCTCGGTCGGAGCGAGCGAACCCTCCTGGCGATTCTTGGTCTCGGCGGCGGTCAGCATCGCCTTGGCGGTGGCATTACCGGCCGGAATCTTGCCGGTCGCCATGCCTTCCTTCAGCACGGTCGCGGCTTCGGCGGGCAGGCCCTTGTCCGTCGCATACTGCGCATATTCCATATAGTCGTTCTGGTCGGCCAGCGACTTGGAAGCGCGCATCAGGCGGAACAGGTCGAGCTTCTGGTTCTTGTCCAGCGTCGCCAGCGAACCCTGCTGCAGGCCATAGATGACCAGCGCGTTGCGCCAGTTCTGCGGGGTCGGATAGGCGGCGATCCACTTGCGCATCCAGCTCAGCGTCTCAGGAACCTGCTTCGCCTTGTTGGCACGACCGATGGCGAACTTATAATAGTCCTCCGGCGCCTTCTGGCCCGAGGCGTTCATCTGGTCGATCACCGACGACAGCTCGGCGTTGCCGCCCGCCACGTCGCCCGTCTCGAACTTCGCCTTGACGATCAGCATCGGCAGGTTGGGATCGTTATAGCCCAGCTGCTTGGCCTGCTGGAAATATTGCAGCGCGATCGGATACTGCTTGCCGTTGAAAGCCAGCGCACCGCGACGATAGACGTAGCGCGGCTTGTCGGCCGCCGGGGTCGACGGGCTGTTAATCAGCGCATCGAGCGGCTTGGCGAGCACCGCCTCGTCGATCGGCGCGTTCGGATTGGCCTGCTGGGCGGCGAACAGCTTGCCCGATTCGAGCTCGTAGCGCATCGCCGCGGCGATGTACTTGTCGTCCTCGGTCTTGGCAGCGGCCTCGACCGCGGCGACCAACGGCTCGGCTGCGGCATAATTCTTCTGCTGCAGCACCGGCTGGGCGGCCTGGGCCGCCTTCAGCGCCTCGGGGCTCAGCTTCAGGCCACCGGCCGCTTCTTCCTTCTTCTTCTGCGCAGACAGCGGCGCGGTCAGCACGACGCTGCCCATGCCCGTCGCGAGCGCGGCCGCCAGCGCGAGCTTCGGTAGGATTTTCATGCGAATTCTCTCCAAGAATACAGCCGGTCGGTCCGGGATCGTCGATGGCAGGCTTGATAGGGACAGCGCGCGTCCCGTTCAAGCAGAGCGGTTGATGGATGTCCCCACTATCCAACAACCGCTGAACGCGGATTGAACGCGAACGCTCCCGGCGCTAGCCCGCGCGGCATGATCGCCGTCATCTCCCCCGCCAAGACGCTCGACTATCAGAGCCCCCTGCCCGACCTCGCGCCGACCGCGCCCCATTTCGCCGAAGAGGCGCAGACGCTGGCCAAGGCGGCCTCCGGGCTGGGCGAGGAGAAGCTCGCCTCGCTGATGCGCATTTCGCCGGCGCTGGCGCAGTTGAACGCCGAACGCTTCCGCGATTTCGCCACCGCGCCGGAGCGGCCCGCGATGTTCGCTTTCGCGGGCGACGTCTATACCGGGCTGGAGGCCAAGTCGCTCGACATACCTGCCGTGCTGTTCGCACAGGATCATTTGCGGATGCTCTCGGGCCTGTACGGCCTGCTCCGCCCGCTTGATGCGATGCGCCCCTATCGCTTGGAGATGGGCACGCGCTGGGCTCCCAATAAAGGTGGATCGGGCGGCGGCAAGCTGACCGACTGGTGGGGCGACCGCATCGCCCATCGGCTGACCCAGCAGGTCGAGGCGGAGGGTTCCGGCACCATCCTGAACCTCGCCAGCCAGGAATATTGGCACGCGGTCGAGGGCAAGCTGCCCGCCGCCATCCAAGTCATTGCGGTCGATTTCCGCGAAGGCGACCGCTTCGTCAGCTTCCACGCAAAGAAGGCACGGGGCGCAATGGCCCGCTGGATGATCGAGCATCACGTCACCGATACCGATGCCATGCGCGGGTTCGATAGCGATGGTTATGCGTTCGATGCCGAGGCAAGCACGCCGACCCTATGGAGATTCGTGCGATGAGCGAGTGGAAGCAGGCGATCGTCATCGGAGCCTCGGGCGGGATCGGCCGGGCGATGGCCGATGCGCTGGAGGAAGAATGCGTCACCGTCACGCGCCTGGCGCGGTCGATGCCGGGTGACGGCCATATCGATATCGAGGACGAGGCCAGCATCGCCGCTGCCGCCGAGCGGATCGCCAAGGGCCCCGCCCCCGATCTGGTGATCGTCGCCACCGGCCTGCTCCATGATGGCGAGCGGGGACCCGAAAAGGCGCTCGACCAGCTTTCGTCCGAATGGCTGGCGCGCAACTTCGCGGTGAACGCGATCGGCCCGGCGCTGGTCGCCAAGCATCTGCTGCCGCTGATGCCGCGCACCGGCAAAACGCTGTTCGCGGTGCTGTCGGCGCGGGTCGGGTCGATCTCCGACAATCGCATGGGCGGCTGGTACGGTTATCGTGCGTCGAAGGCGGCACTCAACCAGTTCGTCCGGACGCTGGCGATCGAGCATAAGCGACGCAACGACCGCTCGGTCGTCGTCGCGTTGCACCCCGGCACAGTCGACACTGCCCTGTCTAAGCCGTTCCAGGGCAATGTCCGCCCGGGAGGCCTGTTCGCGCCCGATCGTGCGGCGGTCCAGTTGCTCGACGTGATCGACGGGCTGAAGGCACCCGACAGCGGCAAGCTGTTCGATTGGGAGGGCAAAGAGGTCCAGCCCTGACGGTGGCGCTTCCCCATTTGACGTCCCTAGCGGCACGCCCCCTCCACCATGCTTTGCATGGTCCCCCTCCCCGTACCGGGGAGGATCACAAGGCACTGATTATCATTCAGATTACAACATCGTAACATTTGCGACATCCGGCTGAAACCGCAGCCTGTGCATAAAGACCGGGCTGGCCGCCGTTTACTCCCGTCGGCGGCCAGCGCCTCCAAAGTCCCGCGAACCTGCTGCCTCGGGGGGGAGCATATTCCGCCGGGCCTGCCCCCGCCGCCCCGTTCCGTGCCGCCACCGTTCCTCCCAGACGGGTGCGCGCGATTGGGCCGCGCGGGGGTGGTCAGGCGGCTCACGCTCGGCTAGTACCTTTGGTTCCCATCTGACCATCAAGCCGGAAAGCAACAGACTTTGGCCGACGAGACGACCCTCGCGGAACCTTCCGATATTTCGACGATCTCCATCGTCGACGAGATGAAGTCGAGCTATCTCGACTATGCGATGAGCGTGATCGTGGCGCGTGCGCTGCCCGATGTCCGTGACGGCCTGAAGCCCGTCCATCGCCGTATCCTCTATTCGGCCGCCGAAAGCGGCTTCGTCGCGGGCAAGCCGTATCGCAAGTCGGCGCGCATCGTCGGCGACGTGATGGGTAAATACCACCCGCACGGCGACAGCGCGATCTACGACGCGCTGGCCCGCATGGCGCAGGACTGGTCGATGCGCGTGCCGCTGATCGACGGTCAGGGCAATTTCGGCTCGATGGACCCCGATCCGCCCGCCGCGATGCGTTACACGGAAGCGCGCCTGGCGAAGGTCGCCAACTCGCTGCTCGACGATCTCGACAAGGACACGGTCGACTTCCAGCCCAATTATGACGGCTCGGAGCGCGAACCCTCGGTCCTGCCCGCCCAGTACCCGAACCTGCTGGTCAATGGTGCTGGCGGTATCGCGGTCGGCATGGCGACCAACATCCCGCCGCACAATCTGGGCGAGGTGGTCAACGCCTGTCTCGCCTATATGGAAAACGGCGCGATCACGGTCGAGGAACTGAACGAGATCGTCCCCGCCCCCGACTTCCCCACCGGCGCGCTGATCCTGGGTCGCTCGGGCGCGCGCTCGGCGTACCAGACCGGGCGCGGTTCGATCATCGTACGTTCGCGCCACGAGATCGAGGAGATGCGCGGCGACCGCCGGGCGATCGTCCTCACCGAAATCCCCTATCAGCAGGGCAAGAACGCGCTGGTCGAGAAGATCGCCGAGGCCGCCAAGGAAAAGCGGATCGAGGGGATCAGCGACATTCGCGACGAGTCGAACCGCGAAGGCGTTCGTATCGTCATCGACCTGAAGCGCGACGCGACTCCCGAGGTCGTGCTGAACCAGCTGTGGCGGCATACCCCGGCGCAGACCAGCTTCCCGGCCAACATGCTCGCCATTCGCGGCGGTCGCCCCGAGCTGCTGAACCTGCGCGACATCATCCAGGCCTTCGTCCAGTTTCGCGAGCAGGTCATCACCCGCCGCTCGAAGTTCGAACTGGCCAAGGCGCGCGAGCGGGCACACATTTTGCTGGGCCTCGTCATCGCGGTGACGAACCTGGACGAGGTGGTGCGGATCATCCGGGGTTCGGCCTCGCCGGTCGCCGCGCGCGAAGCCTTGCTCGCCCGCGAATGGCCGATCGCCGAGATCGCCCAGTATATTCGATTGGTCGAAGCGGTCGAGCATGAGGGCTTCGGCGACACCTATCGCCTGTCGGAGACGCAGGTCCGCGCGATCCTCGACCTGCGCCTGCACCGTCTGACCGCACTTGGTCGCGACGAGATCGGCGACGAGTTGAAGGGGCTGGCGGACTCGATCACCGAGCTGCTCGAAATCCTCGCCAACCGCGTGAAGCTCTATGAGGTCATGCGCGGCGAGCTGGTGGCGATCCGTGACCAGTTCGCGACGCCGCGCCGTTCGGAAATCGCCGCCGCCGCCGATGGCATCGACGACGAGGACCTGATCGAGCGCGAGGACATGGTCGTCACCGTGACCATGCAGGGCTATATCAAGCGCACCCCGCTCGATGCCTTCCGCGCGCAGAACCGGGGCGGCAAGGGCCGCTCGGGCATGGCGACCAAGGACGAGGACGTCGTCACCGAACTGTTCGTGACCAGCACGCACACGCCGGTCCTGTTCTTCTCGAACCATGGCAAGGTCTATCGCTATAAGGTCTGGCGCCTCCCCGAGGGCGGCCCGGCGACGCGCGGTCGGCCGATGGTCAACCTGCTGCCGCTGGCACCGGGCGAGGTCATCTCGACTGTGCTGCCGCTGCCGGAGGACGAGGCGGAGTGGGGCAAGCTCCACGTCATGTTCGCCACCGCCAAGGGCGCGGTACGCCGCAACTCGATGGATGCGTTCACCAACGTGCCCTCGAACGGCAAGATCGCGATGCGCTTCGACGATGAGAGCGAGGATCGCCTGATCGGCGTCGCGCTCCTCGGCGCGGAGGACGACGTGTTGCTCGCCACCCGTTGCGGCCGGGCGATCCGCTTTGCCGCCGACGATGTGCGCGAATTCCAGAGCCGCACCTCGACCGGCGTGCGCGGCATCACGCTGAAGGACGGGGACGAGGTCATCTCGCTGTCGGTCCTGCACCGGGTCGGCACCACCCAGGAAGAGCGCGAGGCCTATCTCCGCTTCGCCCCCTGGAAGGGCGAGAAGGAAGGCGAGCCCGAGCTGTCGGTCGAACGCTATGACGAGCTGCGCAATTGCGAGCAGTTCATCCTGACCGTCTGCGCCAATGGTTACGGCAAGCTGTCGTCGGCCTATGAATATCGCCGCACGGGTCGCGGTGGTCAGGGCATCACCAATATCGACAATATCGCCCGCAATGGCGATGTCGTCGCCAGCTTCCCGGCGGCCAAGGGGCATCAGCTGATGCTCGTGACCGACCAGGCCAAGCTGATCCGCATGTCGCTGGCGAGCTTGCGCGTCATCGGGCGCGGCTCGGCGGGTCTGCGGCTCTTCAACGTCGCACCGGGCGAGCATGTCGTCTCGGCCGCGCGCATCGAGGAGACCGAGGAGGATGCCGAAATGAACCTGGCCGACGGTACCCCCGAGATCGCGCCCGAGCCGGATGCGGTCGTCGGCGAGAACCTGGCCGCCGGACCGGAGGACGGCGAGTGAGCCATCCCACCACCGCCTATAAGGTGCTGACCGCCGATCAGATGGCGGTGTTGGAGCAGGAAGGCGTCTTTGCGGGCGCCCCGGTGGATCTGGCCGATGGCTATATCCACCTCTCCACCGCCGCCCAGCTGGCCGAGACGGTGGACAAGCACTTTGCCGGACAGAGCGAGTTGCATATCGCGGCAGTCGATCTGGAGGCGATGGGCGAGGCGGTGAAGTGGGAGGAGAGCCGTGGCGGCCAGCTCTTCCCGCATCTCTATGCCGATCTGCCGCTGGCGGCGGTGATCGCCTATGGCCCGATGAAGCGGGATGACGACGGAATGGTCCGTCTGCCGGTGGCGGGCTAATCCCCCCACCGGCAGAGGCCGATTCCGTTTCGTCATCGAAACGTAACAAATCCATCACATCGCGTTTACGGTCCTGTCGTACGGCAGGCCGTGATGAAGCCGCCTGCCTTCTCTTCCTGGTCCGCAACTATGGAAAGCCCGGTCATCGCGGCGGATGCATCGCTGATCGACGCCATCGCACTGTTTCGGCAAAGCCCGGACATGCGGCTGCTGCCGGTCCTGGATGCCGAAAAACGGCCGGTCGGGGCGATCATCGAACGCGATGTGAAGGGGTTGCTCTATAACCCGTTCGGCCATGCGCTGCTTCACAATCCCGATTTCGGCGCCAGCCTGACCGCCTATGTCCGCTCGCATCCCAGTTGTGAGGAGGACGCGCCACTGGCCGAAAAGCTGGCGCTTCATGCCGATTGGGGCGCCCCGGATGCGCTGATCCTGACGCGCCGGGGCGTGTTCGTCGGACTGCTCGACGCCGCCCGTATCGCCCGGCTCGTCGCCGACGCACAGATGGCGCTGGCGCAGGAGCGTATGACGCGCGCGGGCCGGATCGATAAGGCCGCGCGGTCCTTCACCGCCGACATCGCCATCCTGTCCGAAGAACTGCTGCGCGCCACCGCCGATATGGGCGGCATGGCCAGCACGCTTGCCCGCTATGCCGGAGAGACGCAGGGCAGCGCGGATCGCATGACCGAGGCGATGGCCGATACCGGCCACGCGCTGAGCGACATCGCCGCGCGCGGTCATGGCCTGGCCACCGCCTTCGCCGCCATTACCCGTGATATGGACCAGTCGCGAACCATCCGCGAAGTCGTCCGCCATCGCATCGCCGCCACCGACGAGCGGGCGGATGCACTGACGGCGAGCGCGACGACGATCGACGCTTTGCTGTCGCTGATCGAAACCGTCGCGGCGCGGACCAATCTGCTCGCGTTGAACGCCGCGATCGAGGCGGCGCGCGCGGGCGAGGCCGGGCGCGGCTTTGCCGTCGTCGCGCATGAGGTCAAGGCGCTGGCCGGGCAGACCCGCGAGGCCGCACGCGACGCCGCCCGCAATATCGGCGAGGTAACCGCCAACCTCCACGCGCTCATTGCCGAGCAGGCGCAGCTCAACCGTGCGGTCGATACGATCGGCACGCTCTCGCAATCGATCGACGAGGCGGTGGCGGCACAGGGCCTCGCCACGAACGGCATCGCCGCCAGTGTCGACCAGTCGGTCGCCTCGGCCCACCAGGTCGGCCAACAGGTCCATCAGTTACAGCAGGACGCGAACCGGATCGATCAGGACGCCGGATCGCTGCTGACCCTGGCGCAGGCACTGGAAAGGAATATCGGGATGCTGCGCGACCGAACCGATGCCTTCGTCGCATCCATTCTGTAACGGATCAGACGTAGAGGTCGACGGCCGTCACCCCCTGCCCTACCGCTTCCAGCAGGAGCGTCCGGTGGCAGTGGCAGGGATCGCGCTCGAAACACAGTAGCGCGCTGGGCTTCTCGCCCGCCAGATCGAGCATCCGTGCGGCGGCCGCCTGCGCTTCGGGCAGGGCCAACTGGTCATCATAGACCTCACGCAGTGTGCCGACATCGCCCTTCTTCGCGGCATCACGCCCACGCTTGGGCGTGCCGAGATCCTTGAGATGGACATAGTCGATCCCGACTTCCTTCAAGGCGGCGGCCAGCGGCGATTTGGAAAAGCCCGGCCGCCGTGACAACGGCAGCGCACGGACGTCGATCAGCCGCTCGACCCCGGCCATTTTCAGCGTCGCAAGGAAGCCGTCGACGGTCGCGCCCTCGTAACCGATGGTGAAGATGGTGGTCATATCACCGACTTGGGGTGCCGGGTCCGACACGCCAAGTCCTTCCAACCGGGGCCGTCCGGGTTTAAGGCGACGCGATGACCTATGACATTCATGTGATCGGCGGCGGGCTGGCCGGCTCGGAAGCCGCGTGGCAGCTGGCCGAGGCGGGGCTGAAGGTGCGCCTGTCCGAAATGCGCGGCGGGGCGGACACCACGCCCGCCCATCATGGCGGCGACCTGGCGGAGCTGGTCTGCTCCAACTCCTTCCGTTCGGATGACGCAACCTCCAACGCCGTCGGCCTGCTGCATCAGGAGATGCGCGCGCTCGGCTCGATCATCATGGCCAAGGGCGATGTCCATGCGGTGCCCGCCGGCTCCGCACTGGCGGTGGACCGCGACGGCTTTTCGGGCGGCGTGACGGCGGCGCTGGAGGCGCATCCCAACATCACCATCGTGCGCGAACGCATCGACGCCCTGCCGGATGGCCCTGCGATCATCGCGACCGGCCCGTTGACCGCGCCGTCGCTGGCGGGCGGGATCGGCGAGGCGACAGGTGCGGAAGCGCTGGCGTTCTTCGATGCGATCGCGCCCATCGTCCATCGCGAGTCGATCGACATGGACGTCGCCTGGTTCCAGAGCCGCTGGAACAAGGGCACGGGCAAGGATTACATCAACTGCCCGATGGACAAGGAGCAATATTACGCCTTCCATCAGGCGCTGCTCGACGGCGAAAAGACCGAGTTCCGCGAGTGGGAAAAGGACACACCCTATTTCGACGGCTGTATGCCGGTCGAGGTGATGGCCGAGCGCGGAGTCGAGACGCTGCGCTTCGGGCCGATGAAGGGCGTCGGCCTCGACGATCCGCGGACCGGGCGCTGGCCCTATGCCGTCGTCCAGCTGCGCCAGGACAATGCGGCGGGCACGCTGTGGAATATCGTCGGTTTCCAGACCAAGCTGAAATATGCCGAGCAGATCCGCATCTTCCGCACCATTCCGGGCCTGGAAAAGGCGGAGTTCGCGCGGCTCGGTGGTCTGCATCGCAACACCTTCATTCGCTCGCCCGAACTGCTTGACGCGACGCTGCGGCTGAAGTCGCGACCCAACCTGCGCTTCGCGGGCCAGATCACGGGGTGCGAGGGCTATATCGAGAGTGCGGCCATCGGCCTGCTCGCCGGGCGTTTCGCGGCGGCCGAACTGACCGGCAAGACCATCGCGCCGCCGCCCGTCGAGACGGCGTTGGGCGCGCTGCTGGGTCACATCACTGGCCTCGCCGAGGCGGAGACCTATCAGCCGATGAACGTCAATTTCGGCCTGTTCCCGCCCATTCCCGGCCGGACCAAGAAGGCCGACCGCAAGCGGATGTATACCGATCGCGCGCGGGAAGCGCTGCCCGGCTGGCTCAATTCTCTTCCGCCGGGCCCGCCTCCTGTGCCTCAACCGGTGCCGTTCGTACCGGAGGACAGTCCCGCCGAACAGCCGGTCGACGCTTGACCGCGGTGGTGGCGAATTCGGCCGCGTTCATCGCGCCGGATTTGTCGCGGTCGGCGGTGGCGAACTTGGTCGTGGCCTTGATCGCCCATTCGTCGAACGACAGCTTGCCGTCGCCATCGCGGTCCAGCTTGGCGTAAGCCTTGCGCCGGGCGGCGAGATATTCCTCGCGGGTGATCGTGCCGTCGCGATCCTTGTCGTAGCGGTCGAAGCGCTTCTGCTCGCGGGTGCGGGCGGAGGCTTCGGGCAAGGGCGCGTCATCCTCGGTGGTTTGCGGGGAATCCGCCGTCGCGGCGCTGGCGGCGGGAAGCGGGGATGGTGTGTCGGGTCGGCTGCCCCATAGGAACAGCCCTGCCCCCACCAGCACGAGCGTGCCCAACCCACCGGCCAGATAGCGCCACATCGGTCCCGTCTCCCCCGTTCGACGGGGTCATGGTTAACCAGGGTTAGGCCTCGGCGACAAGACGATTCCCTTGGCCGTCGCCCCTGCTCGTACCCCGGCGAAGGCCGGGGTCCAGTCTCTACTCGGGCTATGAGGCGCCACGGACGGGCGAGGGAGGCAATGCCTCGCATTCTTGGTTGCAGTGCAACTGGACCCCGGCCTTCGACGGGGTACGGCTTTACCTTGAGGCGCAGTGGGTCAGCGTCCCGTCAGGCCGTGCCAAGCCAACCGCGCGGCACGTAGTGGATGACCCGGCAGGCGATCCGGATGACGCAGACTTTCTCGGGCCAAAACGCCCAAGCCGCTCAATCCCCGCGTCCCCCGCACTCTTTTCGATGACAGCCCGGTATCCAACGCGCCCAACGCCTGTGCACCGATCCGCTCCGCCACCGTCTTGTCGCCGATATGCCTCGCCAGATCGGCCATGGCCCAGGCGATCCCGAGGGGCTCCCAATCCGCACCGCCCAGCAAATGCCCAATGGAGGCGAACAATACCCCGCCCCGTGCCCTCGCGTGGAGAGCGATACGTCCGTCATCCAGCGGCTCGCCGTCATCGAGCAGCGCTTCCCACCCCTCGATCATCGGCGCCAGCTCCGCGCCCCGCACCCCACTGGGCAGGACCGATTCCGCCAGCCGCTGCAACACCGGATGCGCAGGCGCT
>NZ_LDTF01000023.1 GCF_001477495.1 Sphingomonas yabuuchiae | reverse complement strand
TTTGTTTCAAGCAGAAGACGGCAAGCTAAATAGGAGGCCGTCACGGGGGCC
The DNA here is from genome assembly GCF_001477495.1 of Sphingomonas yabuuchiae. Classification (GTDB taxonomy): domain Bacteria; phylum Pseudomonadota; class Alphaproteobacteria; order Sphingomonadales; family Sphingomonadaceae; genus Sphingomonas; species Sphingomonas yabuuchiae_A. The sequence continues at coordinate 60,220 of NZ_LDTF01000023.1, read as the reverse complement.
CGGAGATGGGTAAGCGAAGTCATGAACTGGTCCCAATCATGCGAACGCGGTTGAAGGGCGGCGACAGCCGGGCTACACGGCGCGTCATGGGCATCAACCTCAATCCCTTCACCTGGTGGAACGGCGCCACCATCGGCACCTGGTTCGGTCTGCGCGGCAAGGCGCAGGTTGGCGAGGACGCGCATGGCAACGTCTATTATGAGGGCGGTACCGACACCGCCGGTCGCGCGCGGCGCTGGGTGATCTATAACGGTTCGAACGATGCCAGCCGGGTTCCGGCCGAGTGGTTCAGCTGGCTGCATCATCAGGTCGACGATGTGCCCGACCGCTCGCTGCCGCCGCGTCGCGCATGGCAGAAGCCCGCTATCCCGAACATGACCGGCACTGCCATGGCCTATCGCCCGTCGGGTGCGCTTGAAAAGGGTGGCCAGCGTCAGGCCGCGACCGGCGATTACGAAGCCTGGACCCCCGAGGGGTGAAGACGTCGCGCTGGCTGGCCAGCGGTGCGCTGGTCGCCTTGCTGGGGGTCGGCGGCTGGTTCGGCTATCAGGCGCTGACCGATCACGGCGGCGACTCCGCCGAATCGGCGGTCAGCCAGATCCTGCCCGACAGTCCGGGCGCCGCATCGGGGATCGAATCGGTCGACGGCGCGCAGGCGACACTGCCGAGCGGCGGCACCCCGATGGCCGAGCGCGTCGCGGTGATCGGCCTACTCAACAAGCGCAACGGCGTCTCGCGAGACCTGACGTTGAAACCCGGCCAGGCGGTGCGTGTCGGCGACGTCGTGGTGCGCCTGCGGGCCTGCGAGAAGACGGCGTCGTGGGAGGCGGAGCAGCTGACCGGCGCATTCGTGCAACTGGACGTACGTGGTGCCAATCAGCGGTGGCAGCGGGTCTTTTCAGGCTGGCTGTACAAGGAGCGGCCTGCGCTCAACGTCGTGCTCCACCCGGTCTATGACGTCTGGACCAAGAGCTGCACGATGTCCTGGCCCGAAACGGGGCCCGAGACGGTCCCGGCCTCGTTACCCGGGGCAGCCCCCAAGCGGTCGAGCGCCGCGAAGTCGCCCGACGCCGATACCCCGGCGGCGGAAGCGCCTGGCGCCACGACCCCCGCCAATGCATCGGACAGCAGCGCGACATAATCCTCGCGCCCGATCTCGACCGCGCCCATGGTCGACAAATGGCTGGTCTGGAACTGGCAGTCGAGCAGGCTGTATCCCCCGGCGCGCAACCGCGCGACCAGCCAGACCAGCGCCACCTTGGACGCATCGGTCCGGCGGCTGACCATCGATTCGCCGAAAAAGGCACGGCCCAGCGCGAGCCCGTAGAGCCCGCCGACCAGCTCGTCGCCGTCCCAGCATTCGATCGAATGCGCAAAGCCCATGTCGAACAGGTCGATGAACACCCGCTCGATCGCATAGTTGATCCAGGTCTCGGGTCGGTCCGGGACGCTTTCGGCGCAGAGGCGGATGATCGATTCGAAGGCGGTGTCGGCGGTCACGCGGAACCGGTCCTTCGCCACCGTCTTGCGCAGCGAGCGCGACAGGTGAAAACCGTCGAGCGGCAGGACGGCGCGCTTGCGCGGCTCGACCCAATAGACGTGATCGGTGTCGCGCGTGTCGGCCATCGGGAACACCCCGACCGCATAGGCCCCCAGCACCAGATGCGGGGTCAGCCGTTCGGGCGGGCCGGGGGCGTCGCGGCGGCTCATCCCCCCGCCAGTCGCCGCTCGACGCTGCGCCACAGATCGGCATAGGCCTGGGCGGCGCTGCTGCGCGGGGCAAAGGCGCCCAGGGGCGCGCGATGCTCGCCCATCGCCTCGACCAGGCTGGCCATCGGGATGACCGGCCAGTCGGGATGCGCGGCCAGGGCCTCGGCATGAAGGCGGCGGCGACGGTCGACCATGACATGCACGGGGAGCAGCGGCACCCGGCCCCGGACATGGCCGTCCACCACCTCCAGCGCGCGGGTGGCGAGCGCCGAGGGCACGACCGGTACCACGATCAGGTCGGCCGCGCGCAGCATCTGCTCGGTCGTCTCGGTCAGGCCGGGCGGGCAGTCCAGGATGATGCGCTCATAATCGTCCAGCCCGTCGATCAGCTTGCCGAGTCGCTTCTTCTTGTCGATCGCGTGGAACAGATGGTCCAGGCCGCGCAGCGAATCATCGGCCCCGATCAGCGACAAGCGCGGGATGTCGGTTTGGCGGACCAGCCGATCGGCGGAAATGTCGCGGGAAAACACGGCCTGCGCCTGGTCGCCATGCGCCGGGCCGCCCAGCAGCCAGGTCGAGGCGGCCTGCGGGTCGAGATCCCACAACAAGGTCCGTCGCGCGCACAGGCTGGCGGCGCACCAGGCCAGATTGACCGCCATGCTGGTCTTTCCGACGCCTCCCTTCAGGCTGTAGATCGCGATCGCGGCCACGGCTTTTCTCTCCGACCTCCCGACACGGCCCAAAGAAAAGGCCGACGGAGATATCCCCGCCGGCCGGTTTTCGATCAAGTCCTTATCGTCGATCAAGCGACGACAGGGATGGATTGAACGCAAATCAGATGTGGCAGACCTGCGCGGCCTTCTTCGGCGTGGTCAGGGTGACGGCCTTTTCGTCGCCGGTCATCTTCCAGCCGCCTTCGGCGGTCAGCGGCTCACCGGCGGCCGGTGCCTTCAGCACGACGGGGGTTTCGCCTTCCTTCAGGCGGACATTGGCCTGCTTATCGCCCTGGAAGAAGGTGACGTAGACGAGGCTATTGTCCTTGCAGCGGAAGGTCTTGTCCGCCTTGATCGCGGGCGGCAGCTCGACCGGGGCGCGGTTGGCGAGCACGTTGGCCATCGGGTCGGGATTGGTGTCGACGACCTCGGGCTGGCTGGGCTTGGAATTGCACGCGGCCAAAGCGAGCAGCGGTGCGGCGACGATGAGGGGGAGGAGGCTCTTCATAGCGGGGCGGTGCTTCGCAAATGCAGCAACCCGGCGTCAAGCATGACCTGTGCGTCAACCTGCCCCAATGGCCAACAATTTGCCGGTCGGCACGTGAGCGCTCCCTCCTTATGCTTGGTGGGGGGCAAGCAAGGCTTGGCTTGCCCGATGGCGGGGCAGGGGCCATCTAGGCGGCATGGAAGTGATCTCCGACACGCTGGCCTTGATCGGCAACACCCCGCTCGTCCGCCTGAAGGGGCCGAGCGAGGCCACGGGCTGCGACATTTACGGCAAGTGCGAATTCGCGAATCCCGGCGCCAGCGTGAAGGACCGCGCGGCGCTGTTCATCGTCGAGGATGCCGAGGCGCGGGGTTTGCTGCGCCCCGGCGGCACCATCGTCGAGGGGACGGCGGGTAACACCGGCATCGGCCTGGCGCTGGTCGCCAATGCCAAGGGCTATCGCACGATCATCGTGATGCCCGAGACGCAGAGCCGCGAGAAGATGGACACGCTGCGCGCACTGGGCGCCGAACTGGTGCTGGTGCCCGCCGCGCCCTATTCCAGCCCCTGTCATTTCGTCCACACCTCGCGCCGCATCGCCGAGGAGACGGACAATGCGGTATGGGCCAACCAGTTCGACAACATCGCCAACCGCCGCGCGCATATCGTGGGGACCGCCGAGGAAATCTGGAACCAGATGGGTGGCCGGATCGACGGTTTCACCTGTGCGGCGGGCACCGGCGGGACGCTGGCCGGGGTCGGCCTGGGCCTGAAGGCGCATGACGAATCGGTGACGATCGCGCTCAGCGATCCGCACGGCGCGGCCTTGTACGACTATTATGCGCATGGCGAGTTGAAGTCGGAAGGCTCTTCGGTCGCCGAGGGGATCGGGCAGGGGCGGATCACCGCCAATCTTGAAGGCGCGCCGATCGATACCCAGTTTCGTCTTTCCGATGCGGAAGGATGGTATTGGGTACAGCGGTTGCTGAGCGAGGAGGGGCTGTGCCTGGGTCTGTCGTCGGGCATCAATGTCGCCGGTGCGGTGGCGCTGGCCAGGGCCTTGGGGCCAGATAAGCGGATCGCAACCATTTTGTGCGATACCGGGTTTCGCTACCTTTCCACGCTGCACAATCCGGCGTGGCGGGCCGAGAAGGGGCTATAGTCGCCGCCCTTCGCGACCCGATGGGCGTATGCCAGAGGTCGACATGAGGCGGCGCACGAGATAGTGTTACCGAGTTCCATGAAGTCACCCGATCATCATCATATCATGCAGCGCGTGAAAGTCGGCATGATCGGCCTGGCCGCCGTCATCCTGCTGATCGCGATCGCCAGCACGATCCTGGGCTCGCTGAACCGTGACGAGCCGCCTGCGGCCGTCGCCGGTGCGGCGCAGTCGAATATGGTCGCCGACATGGCGATGACGAACACCGCCACGCCATCGTCCAGCGAGCCGCTGGCCGAACTGGGCGTCGCGCCCGCGCCTGCGAACACCCAGGCTCCGGCCGAACTCGCACACTGATCGCCCGTCGCGCCCCGTCCGGCTGGCGCGTTTTGTCCGGCTGGCGACCATCGGCTGCGCTCGAGGATCGCGGCCGGATCGGTCTTTTTACTTAATAAAAGTTAAATCAGCAGTGATCGCCTTGGCGCATCATGGGGCTCGGGGAATTCCGGGGAAACTGCCCCTGACCGGCGGAAATCCGACCTTTTCGGGGGCGGGGGCGATGGTGGCTTTCCCGCCCGGCGACCAGCCGTTGGTCGCATAACCCCGGTTTCAGACCCGATTTCCCCGTTTCTCCCCAAAAATCCCGTTGCCTCCCGGTTCTGCTATAGGTAAACCGAAAACTAACAGAGGGGCAGGCTCACTGTGATCCAGAAATGGTCGGAATGCGGCGATGGTCGTGTTCCGAAGCGGTGAGGCCGTGCGCGCCATGTGCGAGGTTGGCGTGTCCGAAAGGGGTTTGTATCAGGGTAGTGGCATTGGCCTTGTCGATGACAAGGGTCGCGTCGCCATCCCTAACGCCCTCCGGTCCACCTTGGCTCAGAATGCGCCGCGCCCCGACGGAAAAGATGGCGGGACCATCATCATCGCTGTCCATGAAACAGAGCGCTGCCTGATCGCATATGACCCGGGTTATGTTGCCGTGCTGAAGAAGGAGCTGGACGCGCGGACCGAGATGTCGCGTGGGCCCGACGGCCGCATCGACTATAACATCAAGCGCGACCTGGCGAATGGCGAGGCGGTGCCCTTCGACGGATCGGGCCGTTTCATCATGCCGGGCTTTCCCCGTTTCCATGCCGGGATCACCGGCCATGCCTTTTTCTGGGGCACGTTCGACTATATTGAAATCTGGGATCCCAAGACCCTGGTCGAGACGCCGGGCCTGCCGGCCAAGATGATTTCGGCCGCGCGTTTCCACTGCCAGGAAAAGGGGATTGCGCTGTGAGCGGTTCCCAAGGTGACGCCCCCCACATCCCCGTCCTGCTCGACGAGGTTCTCGACGCGCTCGCCATCGCCCCCGGCGAGACGCATGTCGACGGCACGTTCGGTGCGGGCGGCTATACCCGCGCGATGCTGGGCCGGGGCGCCATGGTCGTCGCCTTCGACCGCGATCCCGATGCCATCGCCAATGGCCAGGCACTGGTCGCCGCCGAGCCGGGTCTGACCCTGATCCACCGCGAATTCTCCAACCTGGATCAAGAGCTGGACGCCCGCGTTGATGGCGTGGTGCTGGATATCGGGGTATCCTCGATGCAACTCGACCAGGCGGAGCGTGGCTTTTCCTTCCAGGGTGACGGCCCGCTCGACATGCGCATGGCGCAGGCGGGCGAGTCGGCGGCCGATTTCCTCAACACCGCCGATGAAGCCGCCATCGCCGACGTGCTCTATCATTATGGCGAGGAGCCGCGCTCGCGCCGCGTCGCGCAGGCGATCGTCGCCGCCCGTCCGCTGACCCGCACCGGCGAGCTGGCCGCCGTGGTCCGCCGCGCGCTGGGCTATCGTCCGCATGACAAGAAGGACCCGGCGACGCGGACCTTCCAGGCGGTGCGCATCCATGTGAACCGCGAGCTGGACGAGCTGGCCGAGGGGCTGGCCGCAGCCGAGCGCGCGTTGAAGCCGGGTGGTCGCCTGGCGGTGGTTACGTTCCACAGTCTGGAAGATCGCATGGTCAAGCGTTTCTTCCGCGAACGCGCCGGGCAGATGCCGGGCGGGTCGCGCCATCTGCCCGAACAGGCGGCGGCGCGGGCACCCAGCTTTGCCCAGGTCGGCAAGGCGGTGCGCGCGGGTGAGGCGGAACTGGCTCGCAACCCACGCGCGCGCTCGGCGACGCTGCGTTTTGCGACGCGTACGGAATCCCCCGCCTGGTCGGGGGGTAAGGGCAGGGCGCCGGGGGGCGAGTTGAGTCAGGAGTTTGGCGTATGACGGCGGCGTATCGGTTGAGGGGGATAGGGTGGTTCGGGAGCTGCGTCGCAGTCGTCCTGGGATTCTACCTCGTCTCCTTGCAGGTGGCGGCGGAGCGCAAGAAGCTCGACGACGTCAACGGCCGCATCGCCGCTGCGCAGCGTGACATCCGCGCGCTGGAGACCGAGTTCGACACCCGCGCCAATCTGGTCCAGCTGGAAAAGTGGAACGGCGACACGCTGGCGCTGACGGCGCCGGTCGCGGGCCAGTTCGTCGGTGACGAGGCGCAGCTGGCCTCGCTCGACGTGACCCGCGGCCCCGCCGAGGGTGCGATCCAGACCGCCGCGCTGCTCGTCCCCTCGCAGCCCGCGCCCGTGATCGTCCAGCCGGAAGCCGTGGCCGCCGCCGCGCCCGCTGCCCCGGCCAAGCCCAACGCGCCCGCCCCCGTCGTCCGCCTCGCCAAGGTCGACCTGCCCAAGCCGCAGATCGTCCAGGCCGTGTCGGAGCACGTCGTCAGCGCCAAGAAGGCCAAGCCTGCCCCGATCGCAACCGTCCGCACCGCCGCCGCCGTCGCGAAGGTCCGGCCGGAAGCCGTGGCGATGCTCGATCGCCAGCTGCTGTCCGACACCACGCTGGGTGACATTCTGAAGGGCGCCAAGACCGAAGCGCGGCGGCGGCGTTGAGCGTTCTGGTCGCGCGTCCCGCCGGAACGCAGCGTACCGCCGGCCAGCGCCACGCGCTGGTCGCGACGACGCATATGCGTCTGATGATGCTGATGATGCTGTTCGGCGCGGCGGTGGTCGTCGTGATCGGACGATTGATGCTGCTGGCGGTGTTCGCCGGACCCGCCGATGCGGCGGCCCGGACCGCGACGCTGGCGGCGCGCGGCGATATCGTCGACCGCAACGGCGCGCCGCTCGCGCGCACGATCGACAGCTGGACGATCGCGGTCCATCCGAAGAAGCTGATCGGCGACCCGATGGAGATCGCCGCGCGGCTCGCCGCGCTGATGCCCGATCGTGGCGATCAGGCCTGGTTCTATGGCCAGCTGACCCGCAAGGCGAATTTCGTCTATCTGCAACGCCGCGCCAGCCCCACGCTGGTCGAGCAGGTCAACGCCATCGGCGAACCCGGCCTGGTCTTCGATCGCGAGACGCAGCGCCTCTATCCGCAATCCTCGCTCGCCGCGCATGCGCTGGGCTTCCTGTCGACCGACGGGCACGGGATGAGCGGCATGGAGCGCGTGCTCGACGAACGGCTCCTCAACCCGGCGCAGACGGGCAAGCCCGTCGCCCTGTCGATCGACACCCGCGCCCAGGCCGCGCTGGAAAGCGAGCTGGGCCGGGCGATGAATACCTTCTCCGCGCGTGGCGGCGGCGGGATCATCCTGGACGTGCATACCGGCGAAGTGATCGCGATGGTCTCGCTGCCCACCTTCAACCCCAATCGGGTCGGCATGGCGGGCACCGAGGAACTGCGCAACATCACGACGCAGAGCGTGTTCGAGCTGGGTTCGACCTTCAAGCCGATTACCATGGCCACCGCCATGGAAAACGGCGTCGTCACCTCGATGCAGCGACGCTTCGACGCGACCCATCCGCTCAAGGTCGGCGGCTATACCATCCATGACGAAGCGGGCGATCCGAAGCGTTGGCTGAACATGGCCGAGACGCTGATCTATTCGTCCAACATCGCCACCGCACGCATCGCCGACGAGATCGGGCCGCAGCGGATGCAGACCATGTTCAAGAAGCTGGGCTTCGATACCAAGCCCGATATCGAGCTTCGCGAAAAGGGTCGCCCGCTGCTGCCCACCTATTGGGCGCGCACGACGACGATGACGACGGCTTATGGTCACGGCATCGCGGTGACCCCGCTGCATCTGGCCTCGGCCTATGCGGCGCTGGTCAATGGCGGCATCTGGCGCCCTGCGACACTGATGAAGGTCGCGCCGGGCCATGCCGCGGCGGGCCGGCGGGTCATCAGCGAGACGACCAGCTACAAGATGCGGCAGATGCTGCGCCTGATCGTGATGCGGGGCACGGGCCGCAAGGGCGATGCGCCCGGCTACCGCGTCGGGGGCAAGACCGGCACCGCCGAGGCGGCGGTCGCGGGCGGCTATGATCGGTCGCGCAACGTGGCTACCTTTGCCGCGGCGTTCCCGATGGATGCGCCGCGCTATGTGGTGCTGGCGATGCTCGACTCGCCAAAGGGTACAAAGGAGACGTTCGGGTGGAAGACCGCAGCCTGGAACGCCGCCCCCGTGGTCGGGCGGACGATCACGCGGGTCGGCGCGATGCTGGGCGTGGTGCCCGATGCCACCAAGGACATCGACGAGTCGGACATCCTGCCCACCTTGTGGCAGGACCCGAAGTCGCCGCCGGTGGATGGACGATAAGGGGCGCGGCATGAAGCTGAACCAACTGACCGCCGGCATTCAGGGCGATATCCAGGGCGAGGGCGGCGACGCCCTCGTCTCCGGTTTCGCGATCGACCACCGCAAGGTCGCGCCCGGCACGATCTTCGGCGCGTTCCAGGGCGCGCGGGTGAATGGCGAGGACTTCATCGCCGATGCGGTGCGCAGCGGCGCGGTGGCGGTCGTCGCGCGACCGGGCGTACATGTCGAGGGCGCGGTCCACATCGCCTCGGACGAACCGCGCGCGACCTTCGCCCGGCTGGCGGCGGCGTTCTTCGCGCCCTTCCCGGCGATGGCGGTCGCGGTGACCGGCACCAACGGTAAGACCTCCACGGTCGAGATGACACGCCAGCTCTGGCGCATGGCGGGGCATCACGCCGCCTCGATCGGGACGCTGGGCGTGACCACCGCCGACGAGCGGACCTATACCGGCCTGACCACGCCGGACGTGGTGACCTTCCTGTCGAACGTCGCAGGACTGGCGCGCGAAGGCGTGACGCATCTGGCGTTCGAGGCGTCGAGCCACGGACTGACCCAGTATCGGACCGAGGGGCTGAAGGTGTCGGCGGCGGCCTTCACCAACCTGTCGCGCGATCACCTCGACTATCATGGCGACATGGGCGCCTATCTCGCGGCGAAGATGCGGCTTTTTTCCGAGGTCCTGTCGCTCGACGGCACGGCTGTGGTCTGGGCCGACGATGTCGAGAGCGGGCGGGTGATCGACTTGGCCCGCGCGCGCGGCAACAGGCTGGTGACGGTCGGCACGCGCGGATCGACGCTGAAGCTGGTCGAGCGGCATCCGACCTTGTTGGGGCAGGGGCTGGTCATCGAGGACGAGCATGGCCAAGCGCACAAGGTCCAACTGCCGCTGATCGGCGCCTATCAGGCCGCCAACGCGCTGGTCGCGGCGGGCCTCGTGCTGGCGACGGGTGGCGATCTGACGACGACCATCGCGAACCTCGCCCGGTTGCAGCCGGTGCGCGGGCGGCTGGAACGCGCCGCCATCGCGCGGAGCGGCGCGCCGGTCTATGTCGACTATGCCCATACGCCCGACGCGATCGAGGCGGCGATCGCCGCGCTGAAGCCCCATGCGGGCGGGCGGCTGATCGTCGTGATCGGCGCGGGCGGCGACCGCGATCCGGGCAAGCGGGAGGTCATGGGGCAGGTCGCCTCGATGCATGCCGACCGGGTGATCGTCACCGACGACAATCCCCGCACCGAGGACCCTGCCGCGATCCGCGCGCAGGTGATGCGCGGCGCGACCGGCGCGATCGAGATCGGCGACCGCCGCGAGGCCATCGCCGCCGCCATCACCGAGGCGGGCGAGCAGGATATCGTGCTGATCGCGGGCAAGGGGCATGAGCAGGGCCAGATCGTCGGCGATCTTGTCCTGCCTTTCGACGACGTGACCGTCGCGCGGGAGTGCGCGGCATGACGGCGCAGGCTCCGACCAAGACGCCCCCGGTGGACAAGGCCGATGCCGTACAGCCGGACGCTCCCGCACAGGTTCGGCCCAAGCTGTCGCTGCATTACGGGGCGAAGACCGCCGAGGACCGCAAATGACCTTGTGGACCGCGCAGGAGATCGCCGCGGCGACCGGCGGAACGGCCTCGGCCGACTTCGACGTCTCCGGCGTCGCCTTTGACAGCCGCGAGGTCGGCCCCGGCGACCTGTTCGTCGCCCTATCGGGCGAAGCGACCGATGGCCACCGCTTCCTCGACCAGGCGTTCGGGCAGGGGGCGGCCGGGGCGCTGGTCAGCAACTCGACCGATCATCCGCACGTCCGCGTCACCGACAGCTTCCATGCACTAGAGGACCTGGCCCGTGCCAGTCGTGCCCGAACGCAGGCGACGATTATCGGCGTCACCGGATCGGTCGGCAAGACCAGCGCCAAGGAAGCGCTCTACGCCGCCCTCGAACGCGGTTGGCGCGGCGCGGTGCACCGCTCGGTCAAGAGCTACAACAACCATACCGGCGTGCCCCTGAGCCTCGCGCGGATGCCGCGCGATGTCCGTGCGGGCGTGTTCGAGATGGGCATGAACCATGCGGGCGAACTGTCCGCCCTGACCGCGATGGTGCGCCCGCATATCGCCATCGTCACCGCCATCGCGCCCGCGCATACCGAGTTCTTTCCCGATGAGTCCGCGATCGCCGACGCCAAGGGTGAGATTTTCCAGGGGCTTCAGCCCGGCGGCACGGCGATCGTCCCCTATGACAGTCCGCACCGTGACCGGCTGATCGCCGCCGCCAGGCCCTATGCCGACCGCATCGTGACCTTCGGCTTCGATCCCGCCGCCGATGTCCGCGCGGTCGAGGCGATGCGCGGCGCGACCGGCGGCAGCTTCGTCAATGCCCAGCTGGGCGACAAGGAACTGAATTTCACCCTGTCGCAGCCGGGGCGGCATTGGGTGTCCAATGCACTGGCCGTGCTCGCCGCCGTCGATGCGGCGGGCGGCGATCTGGGGCTGGCCGGGCTGGCGCTGGCCGAACTGGGTGGCATTGCCGGACGCGGCGCGCGGTTCCGGGCCGCCAATGGCGCGCTGGTCATCGACGAGAGCTACAACGCCAATCCCGCCTCGATGCGCGCGACGCTGGCGGTGCTGGCCGAGGAACCCGGCCGCCATGTCGCGATACTGGGCGAGATGCGCGAGTTGGGCGAGGACTCCGCCGATTATCACGCCGGGCTGGCCGAGCCGATCATCGCGGCGCGCGTCGAACGGGCGCTGCTGGTCGGCGAATCGATGGCGCCGCTGGCGGCCGCGCTTGAGGGCAGGGTCGATTTCGTCCATGTGCCGGACGCGAAGGCCGCGCGCGAGGCGCTGGCCGCTATCATCGCACCGGGTGACGTGGTGCTGATCAAGGGGTCGAACGGAGTCGGGCTGTCGCGTGTCGTGGCGGCCCTGCGCGGCGATACCCCAACGGGCGGGGCGTGAGTTAAATGCTGTACTGGATCGCGGAGTATCTCGGTTTTCCGGGGCTTCTCAATCTCATCCGTTACCAGTCGTTCCGTACCGGCGCGACGGTGGCGACCGCGCTGTTCATCGGCCTGATCATCGGGCCGCGCTTCATCGGCTGGCTGCGCGTCCGCCAGGGCAAGGGACAGCCGATCCGCGCCGACGGGCCGCAGACCCACCTCGCCAAGCGCGGCACGCCGACCATGGGCGGGCTGATGATCCTGACCAGCATGACGCTGTCCATCCTGATCTGGATGAACGTGTTCAACCCGTTCGTCTGGGCGTGCCTGTTCGTGACGCTGGGTTTCGGCGCGATCGGTTTCCTCGACGATTACGACAAGGTGCGGAAGGCCTCGACGGCGGGCGTGTCGGGCAAGACCCGGTTGCTGCTGGAGTTCGCTATTGCGGGCGTCGCGGCATGGATCATCATGGGGCAGAACGGGCCGCATCTGTACCTGCCCTTCACCTCGCGCATGTATATCGACCTCGGCTATTTCTATCCGCTGTTCGCCGCCTTCACGATCGTCGCGTTCGGCAATGCGGTGAACCTGACCGATGGTCTCGATGGCTTGGCGACGATGCCCGTCATCATCGCCAGCGTCGCGTTCATGGTGATCGTGTATCTGGCGGGTAACGTGAAGTTCGCCGATTATCTGGGCATTCCGCATGTGCCGGGCGCGGGCGAACTCGCGATCTTCTGCGGCGCGGTGGTCGGGGCGGGGCTGGCCTTCCTTTGGTTCAACGCACCTCCGGCGGCGGTGTTCATGGGCGATACCGGCAGCCTGGCGCTGGGCGGCGCGCTCGGCACCATCGCGGTCGTTGCGCATCACGAGATCGTGCTGGGCATCATCGGCGGCCTGTTCGTGGTCGAGGCGATGTCGGTCATCATCCAGGTCTTTTTCTACAAGCGGACCGGCAAGCGGGTGTTCCGCATGGCGCCGATCCACCATCATTTCGAACAGCTCGGCTGGTCGGAGCCGACCGTGGTGATCCGCTTCTGGATCATCGCCTTCGTGCTGGCACTGGCGGGTCTGTCGACGTTGAAGCTGCGATGATCGTTTCGCGCGACTGGGCGGGGAAACGATACGCGGTGCTGGGGCTCGCACGCTCCGGCGCCGCAACCGTTTCGGCGCTGCTGGAAGGCGGAGCGCGCGTGGTGGCATGGGACAGCGATCCCGCCAAGCGCGAGGCCCTCGCTCCCCTCCCCTTCAGGGGAGGGGCTGGGGGTGGGGCGTTACCGCAAACCCTACCGCCTGAGGGCGCGCCCCACCCCAACCCCTCCCCTGAAGGGGAGGGGCTTGACTTCATTGACCTCGACACGCTCGACCTGTCCGGCTTCGACGCGCTCGTCGTGTCGCCGGGTGTGCCGCTCAATACCCATCCGCTCGCCGCAGCCGCCCGCGCGGCGGGGGTGCCGGTCATCGGCGACATCGAACTGTTCGCCCAGGCGCGGCACGACCTGCCGCCGCACAAGGTCGTCGGCATCACCGGCACCAACGGTAAGTCGACCACGACCGCGCTGGTCCACCACATCCTGAAGACGGCGGGCGTACCGACCCTGATGGGCGGCAATATCGGCCTGCCGATCCTGGGGCAGGAGCCGCTGCCCGAGGGCGGGGTCTATGTGCTGGAACTGTCCAGCTATCAGATCGACCTGACGCAAAGCCTGGATTGCGACGTCGCGGTGCTGCTGAACATCACGCCCGATCATCTCGATCGCTATGACGGGTTCGAAGGATACGCAGCTTCCAAGGCGCGGCTGTTCGCGATGCAGTCGGCGGGGCATGTCGCGGTCGTCGGCGCCGGCGACGAGGCCTCGGCCAATATCGCGCAAGGGCTCGCCGGGCGGACCGATGATCTCGTGACCATTGCGCCCGGCATGATCGACCAGACCCGCTGGCCCGCACTGCAAGGCCCGCACAATGCCCAGAACGCCCAGGCGGCCATCGCCGTGGCGCGAGCGCTGGGCATAGCCAAGGATGTGATAGAAGCGGGTCTGCGCACCTATGCCAGCCTGCCGCACCGGATGCAGCATGTCGCGACCCGGAACGGCGTCGCCTTCGTCAACGACTCCAAGGCGACTAACCCGGACTCGACCGCCCCCGCACTGGCGGCCTTCCCCCGCGTCCACTGGATCGTCGGTGGCAAGCGCAAGGGCGACGACCTCGACGCCTGCACCGCGCATCTGGATCACGTCGTCGCGGCCTATACGATCGGCGAGGCCGCGCCGCTGTTCTTCGATCTGCTGAAGGACAAGGTGCCGGTGGTCGAGCAGTCGGGCACGCTGGAGGCGGCGGTCGCCCATGCGGCTGCCGCAGCGCAGCCCGGCGACACGGTGCTGCTGTCCCCGGCCTGTGCCAGTTTCGACCAGTTCCGCGACTATGAGGCGCGCGGCGATGCCTTCCGCGCCGCCGTGGAGGTGCTGGCATGAATGATCGCGCACCCAAGACCCCGCGCCCCGGCCTGATCGGGTCGATGAAGGGCCGGGGCGGGCGCGGCGACCGTTCGCCGCTCGGCACCTGGTTCTGGGATATCGACCGGGTGCTGCTGCTGCTCACCCTGTTCCTGATCGCGATCGGCCTGATCGCGGTCGCCGCCGCCAGCCCCGCCACCGCGATGCGCTATTCGGGCGAGCATCGGAAGTTCGCGCCGCTCTATTATTTCTGGCGACAGGTGATGTGGGTCGGCGTCTCGCTGCCGGTGTTGTTCGCCGTCTCGATGCTGCCTGTCGTCACGGCACGGCGCATGGCGGTGCTGGGCACCGGCGTGCTGATTGCCATTCTAGCGGTCACGCCCTTTATCGGGGTGGAGATCAACGGCGCGCGGCGCTGGATCGGCTTTGGTTTCGCCCAGTTCCAGCCGTCCGAGTTCCTGAAGCCGATGTTCGTGGTGACGACCGCCTGGCTCCTGTCGCTGAAGGCCAGGGAGCGCGATCTGCCCGCCACGCTGATCACCATGGGGCTGACCGGGCTGGTCGCAGGGCTGTTGATGATGCAGCCCGACTTCGGCCAGACCATCGTCTTCTGCGTGATCTGGGCGGCGCTGCTGATGATCTCCGGCACGCCGATGCGGATCATGCTGGGGCTGGCCGCCATGGTGCCGGTCGGGCTGACGGCGGCTTATATGTTCTACAGCGTGGCGCGCAATCGCATCAACGCGTTCCTGTTTCCCGATGTCGATGGCGAGGGGGCGGCCGACCACTTCCAGGTCAATGCCGCGCACAACACGCTGACCGCAGGGGGCTGGACGGGCACGGGGCCGGGTGGCGGCACCGCCAAGTTCGGCCTGCCCGAGGCGCATACCGACTATATCTTCTCGGTGATCGGCGAGGAGTTCGGGCTGATCGCCTGTTCGATCATCGCGCTGGTCTTCCTGGCGATCGTGGTGCGCGTGTTCGTGAAGCTGCTTGACGAACAGGACGAGTTCAAGCTCTACGCCGCCTCCGGGCTGGCGGTGCAGTTCGGCGCGCAGGCGCTGATCTCGATGGCGGTGAACACGGGGCTTGCCCCATCCAAGGGGATGACCCTGCCGTTCATCAGCTATGGCGGCTCGTCGATGATCGCGCTGTCGATCGGGATGGGGTTGTTGCTGGCATTCACGCGGCGCAATCCGTTCCTGACGCGCAGCCCCTATGTAGTCAGGTGGAGCGGGCAATGAGCCGTCACTTCGTCCTCGCCGCCGGAGGAACCGGCGGCCATATGGTTCCCGCCGCCGCGCTGGCGGCCGAGCTGACCCGGCGCGGCCACCGCGTCGCGCTGGTATCCGACGCGCGCGGCGTGCGCTTCCCCGGGCTGTTCGAGGATATCCAGACGCACGTGCTGCCCGCCGGGCGCTTTTCGGGCGGGCCGGTCGGCTGGGCCAAGGCGCTGCGCGAGATGTGGCGCGGCCGGGCGATGGCGCGCGAACTCTACAAGACCTTCCGTCCGGCGGCGGTGATCGGCTTTGGCGGTTATCCGGCGATGCCCGCGCTGCTGGCAGCGTTTGCGGAAGGTATTCCGACCGCGATCCACGAGCAGAACGCCGTGCTCGGCCGGGTCAACCGGCTGGTCGCGGGCAAGGTCGATGCGATCGCCTTGTCCTATGAGGATACGCAGCGGCTGAGCGCGAAGCATTCCGACAAGACCCGGCTGGTCGGCAATCCGGTGCGGGATCAGGTGCTGGCGCTGCGCGCGCGTCCCTATCCGCTGCTGGAGGAGGACGGCATCTTCCGCGTCCTCGTCACCGGCGGCAGCCAGGGGGCGAGCATCCTGAGCCAGGTCGTACCCGATGGCCTCGCCATGCTGCCCGTTACCTTTCGGCGGCGGTTGCAGGTGACGCATCAGGCGCGGATCGAGGATATCGACGCGGTGCGCGCCAAATATGCCGAGCATGAGATTCCGGCCGAACTTGCCACCTATCTGCCCGACCTGCCCGAGCAGCTGGCCTGGGCGCACCTAGTGATCGCGCGGGCAGGGGCCTCGACGCTGGCCGAACTGACGGTCGCGGGGCGCCCGGCGATCCTGGTGCCGCTGCCTTCTGCGACCGACGATCACCAGACAGTGAACGCGCGTGAAATGACGAAGGCGGGCGGCGCACGGACCATCGCGCAGGGCGACTTCACGCCGGTCGAACTCGCGAAGCAGATGCAGAAGCTGGGCCTGGACCCGGCGGCGCTGGAGAATGCGGCCGGGCGCGCCCGCGCCTGTGGACGACCCGAGGCGGCGAGCGACTTGGCCGATCTCGTCGAAAGCCTCGACGCACCGCGCATGGTCTTGCCGGTGGGCAAATCGCAAAGGACACGGAATTTGGCGGGAGCAGGCGCATGAAGGGCGTCGCCACGGATATCGGCACGATCCACTTCGTCGGCATCGGCGGCATCGGCATGTCGGGCATTGCCGAGGTGATGAAGAATCTCGGCTACCGGGTGCAGGGCTCCGACGTGGCCGAGGGCTATGTGGTGCAGGGTCTGCGCGACAAGGGCATTCCGGTCGCGATCGGGCACGGTGCGGACAATCTGGGCGATGCGGCGGTGGTCGTCACCTCGACCGCGATCACCCGGTCGAACCCCGAAGTCGAAGCCGCGCTCGAACGCCGCATCCCCGTGGTGCGCCGCGCCGAGATGCTGGCCGAGCTGATGCGGCTGAAATCCACCGTCGCGGTGGCGGGCACTCATGGCAAGACGACGACCACCTCGATGGTCGCCGCACTTCTGGATGCGGGCGGTGTCGACCCGACCGTCATCAATGGCGGCATCATCAACAGCTATGGCTCGAACGCACGGCTGGGTGCCTCCGACTGGATGGTCGTGGAGGCCGACGAGAGCGATGGCAGCTTCCTGCGCCTCGACGGCACGATCGCGGTCGTGACCAATATCGATCCCGAGCATCTCGACCATTACGGCTCGTTCGATCGGGTGAAGGACGCGTTCGTCGAGTTCGTCGAGAACGTCCCCTTCTACGGCGCGGCGTTGCTCTGTCTCGACCACCCGGAGGTGCAGAACATCCTGCCGCGCGTGCGCGACCGGCGCGTCGTGACCTATGGCTTTTCGGCGCAGGCCGACGTGCGCGGCGTCAACGTCACGCCGATCCCCGGCGGCAATCGCTTCGAGGCGATCATCCGCAACCGCGACGGCTCTAGCCGTTCGATCGAGGGGATCGAACTGCCCATGCCCGGTCGTCATAATGTCCAGAACGCGCTGGCGGCGATCGGCGTCGCGCTGGAACTGGGCATCGACGATGCGACGATCCAGCAGGGCTTCGGCCAGTTCGGCGGAGTCAAGCGCCGCTTCACCAAGGTCGGCGAGATCGCGGTGGATGGCGGTACGGCGACCGTGATCGACGATTACGGCCATCACCCGGTCGAGATTCGCGCCGTGCTGGCCGCCGCCCGCGAGGGCGCGCGGGGTCGCGTGATCGCGGTGGTGCAGCCGCACCGCTACACCCGGCTCGGCAATCTGATGGAGGAGTTCCAGACCGCCTTCAACGATGCCGACCGGGTGCTGGTGACGCCGGTCTTCGCGGCGGGTGAACAGCCGATCGAGGGTGTGGATGCGTCCGCGCTGGTTGAGGGGCTGAAGCGGCGCGGGCATCGCTCGACCGCCACGGTCGCCGACGCCGATGCGCTGGCCGAGGAACTGGCGGGCTCGATCCGCGCCGATGATATGATCGTCTGCTTGGGCGCGGGCGACATCACCAAATGGGCGGCGGGTCTGGCAAGCGCCGTCGAGGCGCGCCGATGAACCTGCCCGACACCGCCGGCCGATTGACTCACGCCGCGCCGCTGGCGCCGCTCGTGTGGTTCAAGGCGGGCGGACCGGCCGAATATCTGCTGGAGCCCAAGGATGTCGACGATCTGTCGGCGTTCCTGCGCGGGCTTGGGGCCGACACGCCCGTCATGGCGCTCGGCCTCGGTTCCAACCTGATCGTACGCGATGGCGGGGTTCCCGGCGTCGTGATCCGTCTCGGCAAGCCGTTCAGCTATGCGCGGGCAGGGGAGGGGCATAGCATCACTTGTGGCGGCGGCACGTCGGGCATCCTCGTATCGTCCAATGCGCGCGATGCCGGGATCGGCGGGCTGGAGTTCCTGCGCTCGATCCCCGGCACGGTGGGCGGCTTCGTGCGGATGAACGGCGGGGCTTATGGGCGCGAGGTGGCCGATGTGCTGATCTCCGCCACCGTCGTCCGCCGCGACGGCACGGTCGAGACATTGGGCGTCGCCGATCTGGAATACACCTATCGTCACTCCAACCTGACCGACGGCACGGTGGTGGTCGAGGCGACCTTTCGGGGCCAGGCCGCCGAACCCGCCGACATCCAGGCGGAGATGGACCGTATCGCCGCCGCGCGCGAGGCGTCGCAGCCACTGCGCTCCAAGACCGGCGGGTCGACCTTCAAGAACCCCGACGGGCACAAGGCCTGGGCGCTGGTCGATGCGGCGGGCTGTCGCGGGCTGACGCTGGGCGACGCGCAGGTATCGGAAAAGCACTGTAATTTCCTGCTCAACCTCGGCAACGCCACGGCGGCGGAGATCGAGGCGCTGGGCGAGGATGTGCGCGCCAAAGTGAAGGCGCAGTCGGGCATTTGCCTCGAATGGGAAATACAAAGAGTGGGAATCGCGAAGTGACCGACAATCTGCATATCGCGGTTCTGATGGGCGGCTGGTCGGCGGAGCGGCCGGTGTCGCTGATGTCCGGCACGGGCGTCGCCGATGCGCTGGAGCGCAACGGCCACCGCGTCACCCGGATCGACATGGACCGCGACCTGGCGGCCAGGCTGGTCGAAGCCAAGCCCGATATCGTCTTCAACGCACTGCACGGCTCGCCCGGCGAGGACGGTACGGTGCAGGGGATGCTCGATCTGATGGGTGTTCCTTATACCCATTCGGGCCTCGCCACCTCGGTCATCGCGATCGACAAGGTGCTGACCAAGCAGGCGCTGGTCCCGCACGGCATCCCCATGCCCGGCGGCCGCATCGTGAAGTCGGAAGAGCTGTTTGCCGGTGATCCGCTCCCGCGCCCCTATGTGCTGAAGCCCGTGAACGAAGGCTCGTCGGTCGGCGTGGCGATCGTCACCGACACCAGCAACCATGGCCAGCCCATCGCGCGCGACGCCGCCGGTCCCTGGGCCGAGTTCGAAGAATTGCTGGCCGAGCCCTATATCCGGGGGCGTGAACTGACCACCGCGGTGCTGGGCGGCCGTGCGCTGGGCGTGACCGAGTTGAAGCCCAAGAACGGCTGGTACGACTTCGACGCGAAATATACCGATGGCCTGACCGAACATGTCTGCCCGGCGCAGATCCCCGACGAGATCGCCGAGGCGTGCAAGTCGCTGGCGCTGGAGGCACATCGCATCCTGGGCTGTCGCGGCGCTTCGCGCTCCGACTTCCGCTGGGACGACGAGCGCGGCGTCGACGGCCTGTTCTTGCTGGAGGTCAACACCCAGCCGGGCATGACTCCGCTCAGCCTGGTGCCCGAGCAGGGCCGCCATGTCGGCATGGATTACGACGCGGTCGTGCAGGCGATCGTCGACGAGGCGCTTCAGTGGTACAAGGATCAGGCGGGATGAGCCGCACGATCAAGCGCGGCCCCCCGCCGCGCCGTCCGGCCCCGCGTCGCCGCCAGCCGGTCAAGCGGGTGACGCTGGCGCAGCGCCTGCTGGCCAAGGTGCCGGTCAGCGAGGAGACGATCAAGAAGGCCGTTACCTGGGCGATCCTGGGTGGTGCGGGCGCGGCGGTGCTGGCGGTGGCGACCTATGTCGGCGTGCCCGGCATGATCGGCACCGCGATCGCCGAACAGGCGGGCCATGCCGGTTTCCGCGTCCAGCAGATCGAGGTGACGGGCCTGAAACGCATGGACCGGATGACCGTCTATGCCGTCGCGCTCGACCAGCAGAGCCGGGCAATGCCGCTGGTCAATCTGGAAGATGTCCGTGCCAAGCTGCTCCGCTATGGCTGGATCAAGGACGCGCATGTCTCGCGTCGCCTGCCCGACACGCTGCTCGTCGATATCGAGGAACGCAGCCCGGCGGCGGTGTGGCAGGACAATGGCCAACTGACCCTGATCGACGCGGGCGGCGTTCTGCTGGAGCCGGTACGGCCCGAGGCGATGCCCGATCTGCCGCTCATCATCGGGCCGGGCGCGAATTTGCAGGAGCCCGCCTATCAGGCGCTGCTGTCCGCCGCACCCGCGCTGAAGCCGCGCGTGAAGGCCGCGACCTGGATCGGTAATCGCCGTTGGGACATCACCTTCGACAGCGGCGAGACGCTGGCCTTGCCAGAGGACGGGGCAGGGGCGGCGCTGATGAAATTCGCCGCGATGGACGGTTCGCGACCGCTGCTCGGGCGCGGCTGGCTGCGCTTCGACATGCGCGACCCTGCAAAGCTGGTTGCGCGAAAGCCCGGTTTGAATCAGAATCATGCGCTCGCCGATCCGGCCAAGGCCGGTGATGCGGCAGGCGATCCCGCGTCCGGGAATGACGCGGGTGGCAATGACGCGGGTGGGGCGGCATCCGAAGGGGCAGCGGCTCCGGGGGCAGTACAGGGGTAGCAAGGTCATGGCAAAGATTGCGCCCGAAGGGTTGATCACCGCACTGGACATCGGGTCGTCCAAGGTATCCGCGCTGATCGCGCGCAAGGGCGATGGCGGCGAGCTGATCGTGCTGGGAACGGGCCAGCGTGAGAGCCGGGGCGTCAAGCGCGGCTATATCGCCGATATGGGCGCGACCGAGGCGGCGGTGCGCGAGGCGGTCGAGCAGGCCGAGCGGATCGCGGGCCTGAATATCGAGAATGTCTGGGTCGGCTTCTCGGCCGGTGGCCTGGTGTCCGACGTGGCCGAGGTCGAGTTCGAGCTGGGCGGCCATCAGGTCGAACAGGGCGATATCGACGCGCTGCTGGCGGCCGGGCGCAACTCGATCGATCCGCAGGGGCGCATGGTGCTGCACGCGCAGCCCGCGCTCTATACGCTCGACGGGCTGACGGGCGTGAAGAAGCCCCTGGGGCTCCATGCCGACCGGCTGGGCGTGCACATCCATGTCGTCGCCGCCGACGGTTCGCCGGTGCGCAATCTCGACCTGTGCGTCCGCTCCGCGCATCTGGAGGTCAAGTCGATCATCGCAGCGCCCGTCGCCACGGGCCTGGCCTGCCTGTCCGACGAGGAGCGCGAGCTGGGCGTCGCGCTGGTCGAGATGGGGGCGGGGATCACCAACGTCTCGCTGTTCGCGGGCGGTATGCTGGTCGGGCTCTGCTCGCTGCCGATGGGCGCGGCAGACATCACCGATGATGTCGCCTCGGCCTTTGGCACGCGGCGGCAGATGGCCGAGCGGATGAAGTGCTTCCACGGCTCGGCCAATGCGTCCCCGCGCGACAATCACGACATGATCCAGGTCACGCCGATCTCTGCCGAGGACGGCGGCGACACGATGCAGATCACCAAGGCGCAGCTGATCGGCGTGATCCGCCAGCGGCTGGAGCATCAGATGGGCGAGATCCGCAAGGCGCTGCAGCATCTGAAGTTCGAGGGGCCGGTGGGGCGTCAGGTCGTGCTGACCGGTGGCGGGGCGGAGCTGAAGGGTATCGCCGACTATGCGCAGCAGGCGCTGGGCCGATCGGTCCGGATCGGTCGACCGCGCGGGCTGACCGGCCTGCCCGATGCGCACGGCGGACCCGCTTTCGCGACGCTGGCGGGCCTGGCTTTCTACGCCGCGACCGACCCGATCGACCTGCGTAGCATCCCCGCGGTGAACCAGACGGTGCACCGGCCAAGCGGCATGGGGCTGTTCCGGCGGCTGATTCAGGCGGCGAAGGCAAATTATTAGAGAAAAAGCGTCTGATGGCTGACGCTTTTGGGTTGGCACTTGGCACAGGTCTGGTGCACTAACGGTTAATTCATGGGCCCGGTCTTTGCGTACCGACCGGGAACGGCGGAGTAGAATTGGGATGAGCATCGAATTCATCGCACCCGAGGTCGACGAACTGACGCCGCGTATCGCGGTGATCGGCGTCGGCGGTGCCGGCGGCAACGCGATCGCGAACATGATGCGCGCCGAGGTACAGGGCGTGGATTTCCTCGTCGCCAATACCGACGCGCAGGCACTGAAGCAGTCGATCGCGCCGCAGCGTATTCAGCTGGGTGCGAAGATCACGCAAGGACTGGGCGCGGGCAGCCGTCCCGAGATCGGCCGCGCGGCCGCCGAAGAGACGATCGACGACCTGTCGCGTCTGCTCGAGGGCAGCCACATGTGCTTCATCGCGGCGGGCATGGGCGGCGGCACCGGCACCGGTGCGGCCCCGGTCATCGCCAAGGCGGCGCGCGACATGGGCATCCTGACGGTCGGCGTCGTGACCAAGCCCTTCGCCTTTGAGGGCAATCGTCGCGCCAAGTCGGCCGATGGCGGCATCGAAGAGCTTCAGAAGTACGTCGATACCCTCATCGTCATCCCCAACCAGAACCTGTTCCTGATCGCCAACGCCAACACGACCTTCAAGGAAGCGTTCGCGATGGCGGACGAGGTGCTGCAACAGGGCGTGCGCGGCATCACCGACCTGATGGTCATGCCGGGTCTCATCAACCTCGACTTCGCCGACGTCCGCTCGGTGATGCAGGAGATGGGCAAGGCGATGATGGGCACCGGTGAAGCCACCGGCGACAATCGCGCCATCGAGGCGGCACAGAAGGCGATTGCCAACCCGCTGCTCGACGGCGTGTCGATGCAGGGTGCCAAGGGCGTCATCATCTCGATCACCGGAGGCGATGATATGCGCCTGCTGGAGGTCGACGAGGCCGCGAACCACATCCGCGAACTGGTCGATCCCGACGCCAACATCATCTGGGGCTCAGCCTTCAATCCCGAGCTGGAAGGCCGGATTCGCGTGTCGGTCGTGGCGACCGGCATCGATGCCGACCTGAAGGTAGCGCCGTCGCCCTCGGAAGCGAACCGCAGCGGCTTCAGCATGGGCGGCATGGCCCGCAAGTCGGACGAAACGCCCAGCTATCGTCCGTCCGAGCCCGCCGCCGCCGCCCCGGCACCGCAGGCCAGCGTTGCGCCGGCCGCCCCGGTCGAGCAGCCGGTCGCGGCGCCCGCACCGGCCCCGGCGGCGACCCCCGTCGCGTCGAGTGTCGCCGCACCGGTCGCCAAGCCCGCGCCTGCGCCCGCTCCGGCCCCCGCGCCGGTGGCGGAGGACGAGCTGGTGCTGGGTGCCGACACCATCGTTCCGGCTCCCGCTCCTTCTGCCGCCACGCCGTCGCATCCTGCCGCCGTCGAGCCCGCGCCGGGCAGCGACGAAGCCCGCCGCCGCTGGCTGGCCCCCGGCAGCGAAGCCGGTGCGGCCCCCGCACAGCCTGCGCCGCGCGTGAAGTTGGGCGGTACGCTGTTCGAGCGTATGTCTAACGCGGCGCGTGGTGCGCAGCGCGACGAGAACGCGCAAGGGTCGGCGGACTCGTCGCTGGACATTCCGCGCTTCCTGCACCGGCAGAACAACCAGTAATTCTTCGCCCGGCCTGCCGGGATGAGAATAGGGTTAGAGGCTCGCGCGAGATGATCGCGCGGGCCTTTTTCCGTTTTGGGGAATTATGGCTGCTGGTAGTGCTTGCGGCTGGCCCTCCTCCCGACCCCCTCCCGCCTGCGGGAGGGCGCGCGCTGTTAGCGGGGGCTGGATATCGCATCAAAGTGTCAACAAAAATCCTCTCCCGCAGGCGAGTTGTGGGTCGGCCATGCTCCCAGCATGGCCTAAACGATGCTGGGCATCGTTTACCCGCAACTGGGCTGGGGGAGGGCAGGGCGGCAAGCTGCGAGGTTAGAGGCAATCCCAAGACCCGCACCGGCGCCCCTATTGGTCGACCGTGCGGAACAATCGGGCGCGTGGGGCCTGCCTTAGCCATTGCCGCCGCCCGCGAAACACGCTTTATGGGCGCTGGTCCCATGACGTTCGCCCTTTTTCCCCGCGCTTCGCTCGCGCTCGCGTTGGCCCTCGCCGCCGCGCCCGTGCCCCTTCTCGCACAGGAAGTGGTTCAGCCGCTTCCCGGCACCACCGATGCCGACAAGCTGGGGGACGTGATGCGCCGGGTCGCGCAGAATCCCCGCAATGTCGATGCACTTGTCGAGGCGGCGGAGCTGTCCATCCATCTCGACGACCTGTCGGGCGCCGCCTCGCTGCTGGCACGCGCCGAGAAGGTCGATGCCCGCGATCCCCGGGTCAAGGCGGGCATGGCGTCGATCCTCGTCCGTTCGGAACGCCCCGGCGAGGCGCTGCGCTATTTCACCCAGGCCGAGGCGGCGGGCATGCCCCCGGCGCGCTTCGCCGGTGATCGGGGCCTGGCCTATGATCTGATCGGCGATCAGGCGCGGGCACAGCGCGATTACCGGCTGGCGCTGGCCAATGGCGCCGGTGACGAGGTCATCCGCCGCTACGCGCTGTCGCTCGGTATTTCTGGCCGGCGGGAGCAGGCGCTCGAACAGCTCGATCCGCTTCTGCGCAAGACCGACCGGGCGGCATGGCGGGCGCGGGCCTTCATTCTGGCGATGGGCGGCGACCTGCCCGAGGCGACGCGGATCGCCTCGACCATGATGCCGCCTCAGCTGGCACAGGGGCTGCAACCCTTTTTCCAGCGGTTGCCGAGCCTTCCCGCCGTCGACCGCGCCTTTGCCGTGCATTTCGGCGAGACCCGCCCGACACCCGAGCGGCTGGCCGATGCGAAGCTGGCCCCGAATCTGCCGCCGCTGACGCCGGAAGCCCCGGTGGCGCTGGCCTCCGCGCCGGCGGCGGCGCCCGCTCCGGTGACGACGCGCGAGGAGCGGCGGCGCGGCGGGCGCAACGCGCGCGGTGTGGCGATGGCTGCCAATACGACGCCGGTCACGCCGGCTCCGGTACAGATGGCGTCGACGACCACGCCCCGCGTCGTGGCGGCCGCTTCGCCGATGCCGATGGTCCAGCCGCTGCCCCAGGCACAGCCGACCCCGCAGACGTCTTTACAAACGCAAGCCCCGGCGCGACCGCAGCCCGGCTTCTCCAGCGCCTTGCCGACGGCACCCGAAAGCCGTGCGCCGGTCACCATGGCATCGAACACCGTGCGGCCGATGATCCAGCCGCTGCCCGCCGCCCCGGTCACGACGCCCAACCAGGTGAGTTCGGCTCCGGCGACCGCCACGGTCCAGGCGCTTCCCGCCGCGTCTCCGACGCCGCCGCTCCAGATGGTTCAGGCCGTCCCCGCACCGGATCCTGTGCCCGTCAGGCCCGCGCCGGTCGCCACCGCCATGGTCCAGCCGGTTCCCCGTCAGGCCGAAGAGCCCGCGCCGCGCCCGACGCGAGTCGCGTCCCGCCGCACGCCACCGACCCCGGCGCGCGCGGAACGGGAAGATTCGGTGCTGGCGCGGATCGTCGCCAATCTCTCGATCCCCGCCTCGGAACTCGGGGTGGAAGGTCCCGAGCGTCCGGCCGTCATCGCGGCCAATACGCCGGTGAGCGGCGGCGCGCAGCGCGTCGTCGCCGAGGCGCGCAGCAAGGCGGAGCGGGATCGCGAGGCGCGCGAAAAGGCCGCCGAGGTAGCCGAGGCTGCTCCGCGCGCACCGACTGCGGCCGAGCGCAAGGCCACCGCCGCCAAGGCCGCCGCCGAAAAGAAGGCGCTCGCGGCCAAAAAGGCCGAGGCCGAGAAAAAGGCGCTCGCCGCCAAGGAAGAGGCCGAGGAAAAGAAGCGCGCGCGCGCCAACCCCGAGCGTATCTGGGTTCAGGTCGCGGGCGGCGCGAACGAGGACGACTTGCCCAAGGCCTGGGCCGCCACCAAGGCGAAGGCACCCGAGCTGTTCGCCGCGCGCAAGGGCTACAAGACCCCGCTGCGCGCGACGCACCGCGTCCTGACCGGCCCGTTCAAGACCGATGCGGAGGCGCGCGCCTTCGTCAACCAGCTCGCCAAGAAGGGGGTCTCGGCCTTCCCCGTGACCAGCGACGCAGGGCAGGCGGTGACGCGGCTCGACGCCAAGTGAGCCGCTTCGCCCCCTGGGCTTCCTATCCCGAACACAGCCGGGGGCGGCGTCACGACGAGGCCTCGGGCCTGGCGCGCGGGCCGCGTGATGCGTTTCAGCGCGACCGCGACCGGATCATCCACTCGATCAGCTTCCGGCGGCTGCGTCACAAGACCCAAGTCTTCATGGCGCCCGACGGCGACCATTTCCGCGTCCGCCTGACCCATAGCCTGGAGGTCGCGCAGATCGGCCGGACGATCGCGCGGACGCTGGGGCTGAATGAGGATCTGACCGAGGCCTTGTGTCTGGCGCATGACATCGGCCATCCGCCCTTCGGCCATGCGGGCGAGGACGCGCTGAAGGCGGCGCTCGCCGGGCAGGGCGGTTTCGATCATAACGGCCATACGCTGCGCACCCTGACCGAGATCGAGCGGCCCTATCCGCGCTGGGACGGCCTGAACCTCAGTTGGGAGACGCTGGAGGGGCTGGCGAAGCACAATGGGCCGGTGCGCCACCCCGGCTGGGCCTTGCAGGAGGCGGATGCGGGCTTTCCGCTCGATCTGGACAGCCATGCCTCGCTGGAGGCCCAGGTCGCGGCGCTGGCGGACGACATCGCCTATGACAATCATGATATCGATGACGGCCTTCGCGCCGGGCTGCTGACGCTCGACCAGTTGCTGGCGGTGCCGCTGGTGGCGCGCGGCTGGGACGTGGCGCGGGCGCAATTCCCCGATGTCCCGCCCAAAAGGCTGGCCAGCGAACTGATCCGCTCGCAGATCGGGGTGATGGTCAATGACTTGGTCGCCCAGACCCGCACCCGCATCGCCGAGAGCGGGGTAGGGGACGTGGCCGATGTCCGTGCGGCGGGCCGAGCGCTGGTTGGCTTTTCGGAGGCGATGCGGGTCGAGGAGCGCGACCTGAAGCGCTTCATGTACGCCAATCTCTACCACCACCCGCGCCAGCTGGCGGCGGCGGACGCGGCGCATGGCATCGTGAAGGGCCTGTTCGCGGGCTATCGCGCCGATCCCGCCCAATTGCCGGAGGAATGGCGCGAACGGTTGCCGATCGAGGAACCGGCGCGCAGTCGTCACATCGCCGACTTTATCGCAGGCATGACCGATCGTTATGCGGTGCGGTGTTACCGTGAGGTTGTAGGGGATATCGACCTGCCTGAGGGGTTTTGATATCACGATGGCTGGCCAGTCCGGATCGGCGTTCAAACTGCCATATTTTCTTTCCTCCCCTGCAAGGGGAGGGGGACCATCCGAAGGATGGTGGAGGGGTGTCGCCGGTTGAGGTTGGAGTCCCATCTCGCAAGCCGGGACACCCCTCCGTCAGGCCTTCGGCCTGCCACCTCCCCTTCGAGGGGAGGAATGGGACGAACGTTGATGGGACCCGAGGATAGACGGAATGGCTGGCTGGCGACGCTTCGTTGTTTTCGCGCCCGTCGCGGCGGCGCTGGCACTGATCGTCGCCTATTGCGGTGGGGCCAGACCGGCGAAACAGGGTTTGCAGACGCCCGTGACTGTCGGGACGGGTCCGCTCAGCCGCGATGATTTCTGGGCACTGGTCGATCATTCCGCGACCTGGGGCGAGGATGCCGACGCGCAACTGATGGATCTTCGCATGTCGCTGAGCCGATTGACGCCATCCCAGATCGCCGCATTTCAAGGTTATTTCGAAGAGGCGATGATACGGTCCTATCGATGGGATTTGTGGGGTGCTGCCTATGTTGCCAAGGGTGGCGCGTCGGATGACGGGTTTGAATATTTCCAGCGGTGGCTGATCTCGCGCGGACGAACGGATTTCGAACGGGTGCTCGCTGATCCCGACGCATTGGCCGATCTTGCGATCCCGGATGCGCAGAGTGATCTGGAGTTTGAGGCCTTTGGCTATGTCGCTCCGGAAGTTTGGTCGGCCAAGAGCGGGCAAGCTCTTTCGCAAATGCCCGAAGCCGATGTCCGGCCTCGCCCGTCCGCGCCCAGCGGTACGCCCTTCAAAGAAGAGAGGTCGCATCTTGCCGCGCGTTACCCGAAGCTCTGGAAGCGCTTTGGGACATGGCTTTGAGGGATTGAGTGCACGAAAAAAGCCCCGTGCATCCCATCGGACGCACGGGACTTTCCTGTTTCAGCCGTCAGGCGAAGATCAGCGAGCGCTGGTTTCCACGCCCGCGCCCAGCGCGCCGCGAGCTTCGTCGGTGGTGAAGGCGACCTGGGTGTTGCCGGTCGTGCCGGTCACGCGGTGGCCCTTCACGACGAAGCGGAACGGCTCGCCGCCCGGATAGCGATGACCCTGGATCACCGCATGGCCGTTCTCGTTCGAACGGGTGTAGACATAGGTGCTGCCCTCATGGACGAAGCGCTGCTCGCCCTCGGCGGCGATCGCACCAATGGTGGGGACGGCGGCGGCGACGGTGGCGGCCAGGATCAGAATGGTCTTGCGCATGATCGAAACTCCCGCATTTGCGTTGAGCCGGATCAGGTCCTCTCGCGCCTTGTTAGCGCTTATACTTTCGTCAGCCGAAATATTGCGATGCAGCATGACCGGCAACTGCAAAGGGATTCCGCCTGATTGCACTTGGTGCAATCGTCCCGCTGCCACATACGCCATGATTTGAAGCCAGCGTCCGATTTCGCTAGAGCGCAACGCTTTGCTACCCCGATCGGACGATGTGATGACCCTCTACACCCGCTTTGCCGCGCATATCGACGCGGCGCTGGACACGCTGGTCGCCGCCGGCACGCTGCCCGGCGGGCTGGATCGCCGCAACGTGACGGTCGAGCCGCCGCGCGACGCAAGCCATGGCGACCTCGCCACCAACGCCGCGATGGTGCTGGCGAAGCCCGCAGGCACCAACCCGCGCGCGCTGGCCGAGGCGATCGCGGCCGAGCTGGGCAAGCTGGACGAGGTGGACAGCGTCTCGGTCGCCGGGCCGGGCTTCCTCAACATGCGCTTGACCGAGGCGGCGTGGCGTGACGAGCTGGCGGCGATCCCGGCGGCGGGCGGCGATTATGGCCGTTCGACGCGCGGGAATGGCGTGACCGTCAATATCGAATATGTCTCGGCCAATCCGACCGGACCGATGCATATGGGCCATTGCCGTGGGGCCGTGGTCGGCGATGCGCTGGCCACCCTGCTGGAATTTGCGGGCCACAGGGTCATCCGCGAATATTATGTCAACGACGCAGGCGGGCAGGTCGACGTCCTCGCCCGCTCGGCGCATCTGCGCTACCGCGAGGCGCTGGGCGCGACGATCGAAATCCCCGAGGGTCTGTATCCGGGCGAATATCTGAAGCCGATCGGCGCGGAACTCGCGGCCGAATATGGCGACAAATATGTCGACGCGCCCGAGAGCGAATGGCTGGTCCTGTTCCGCACCCGTGCGGTGGCGGCGATGATGGCGATGATCCGCGAGGATCTGGCGCTGCTGGGCATCCATCACGACATCTTCTCGTCGGAGGCCGAACTGCAGGCGGCGGGCAAGCCCGAGGCGGCCGAGGCGGAGCTGCGGTCGCGCGGCCTGGTCTATGACGGCGTGCTGGAAGCCCCCAAGGGCGAGACGCCCGAGGATTGGGAGCCCGTCGAGCTGCCGCTGTTCCGCTCCAGTCAGTTCGGCGACGATCAGGATCGCCCGATCAAGAAGTCGAACGGTGCCTGGACCTATTTCGGCGCGGACTTGGCCTATCACTATCAGAAGGCGCAGACCGCCGATCAGCTGATCGACATCTGGGGCGCCGACCATGCGGGCACCGTCAAGCGCATCGTCGCGGCGGTCGAGGCGCTGACCGGCGGCAAGACCAAGTTCGACGTGAAGCTCGTCCAGATGGTCCGCCTGTTGCGCGGCGGCGAGCCGGTGAAGATGTCCAAGCGTGCGGGCAATTTCGTGACGCTCGCCGATGTGGTGCGCGAGGTCGGCAAGGACGTAGTGCGCTTCACCATGCTGACCCGGCGTGCCGACGCGCAGATGGACTTCGACTTCGCCAAGGTGGTCGAGGCATCGAAGGACAATCCCGTCTTCTACGTCCAATATGCTCATGCCCGCATCGCCTCGCTCAAGCGGCGCGCAGGCGAAGCGGGCATCGAGGGCGGCACCGCCGACCTGGCGCTGCTCGACGCCGAGGATCTGGCGCTGGTGAAGCTGGCCGCGCAGTTCCCGCGCATCGTCGAGACGGCGGCGACCGCGCGCGAGCCGCATCGCGTGGCCTTCTACCTCTATGACCTGGCCGCCGCCTTCCACGCGGCCTGGAATGTCGGGAACGACCGGGTCGATCGTCGCTTCCTGATCGCGGAAGATGCCGAACTGACCCGCGCGCGTCTTTTCCTGAGCGAGGGGATCGGGCAGATCATACGCAATGGTCTGGCGCTCATGGGCGTCGAAGCCGTGTCGGAGATGAAGTGATGGCGAACGAAACGGACGGCCGTGCCCTGGATCTGGACGAGGCGGATCGCCTGCCCTGGCTGGAAACCGTCGAGGCGGACGAGCCCGAGGGCGTCGGCATCGGCAAGGTGATCGCGCTCGTCATTCTGGGCCTCGCCATCCTGGCGGCGATCGGCTTCGGTTTCTACAAGTGGCAGGCGCATCGTGCGGCGACGGACGGCGACGGTGCGGTGATCGCCGCGCCCGAGGGCGACTATAAGGTCCGCCCGGCCGATCCGGGCGGCCTGAAGATCAAGGGCGAGGGCAACACCGCCATCGCGACCAGCGCGGGCAAGCCTGGCGGCACCGGCGCGATCGACCTGCGCGCCGTGCCCGAGGCGCCGATGAACGGCACCCGCGTCGTGCAGAAGCCTGCCGAGCCCAATGGCGGTCGTAACGCCGTGGCACAGGTGCCGGAATCGGGCGGCAAGCTGGTTGCCCCCGCGCCCGTCGCGGCGGCGCGGGCCCCTGCGGCTGCCCCGACCGGCGGTGCGATGGTTCAGCTGGGCGCCTATCCCAGCGAATCCTCGGCCAATGCCGCCTGGGACCGTTTCTCGAAGCGCTTTTCCTATGTCGCCGCGCTGGGCAAGGTGGTCCAGCCGGTCGCGTCGAACGGCAAGACCCTCTATCGCCTGCGCGTGAATGCCGGTTCGGCCAACCAGGCCGCCGATATCTGTGGCCGCCTGCGCGTGGCGGGCGAGAGCTGCTTCGTCGCCAGCTGATCGACCATGCCCCTTTCCCGCCGGTGCGGGGGAGGGGCCGGAGTTTCGTCCATGATCCCCGTCATTTTCGGCCTGTCCGGCCCGGTGCTCACTCCCGACGAGCGGGCGTTCTTCGCCTCGGTCGAACCGGCGGGCTATATCCTGTTCAAGCGCAACATCGTCGACCGGGCACAGGTCCGCGCGCTGACCGACGATCTGCGCGCCCTGGCGGGGCGGGACAATCTGGCGATCCTGATCGATCAGGAAGGGGGCCGCGTCGCGCGCATGGGGCCGCCCGAATGGCCCGCTTTCCCCGCCGGGCCGGTCTTTGCAAAGCTGTATGAAAAAGCGCCGATGTCGGCGATCCAGGCGATGCGCGCCAATGGTCAGGCGCTGGGGCTGATGCTGCGGGAGGTCGGGATCACCGTCGACTGCGCGCCGCTTCTCGACGTGGCGCAAGCCGACACGACCGAGGCAATCGCCTGCCGCGCCTATGGCACCGAGCCGATGCAGGTCGCCGCGCTGGGCCGTGCCATGCTGGAAGGGCTGGCGGCGGCGGGTATGGTCGGCGTGGTCAAGCATATGCCCGGCCATGGTCGGGCGCTGGTCGACTCGCATCACCTGCTGCCGACCGTCACCGCGGACGAGGCGGCGTTGGCGGTCGATCTCGAACCCTTCATCACCCTGTCGGACGCGCCGATGGGGATGACCAGCCATATCGTGTTCGAGGCCTGGGACGCCGAACGCCCCGCCACCCTGTCGCCGACCGTGATCGAGCGGATCATCCGGGGGCGGATCGGGTTCGACGGCCTGCTGATGACCGACGATATCGACATGAAGGCGCTGTCGGGCACGGCGGGCGAGAAGGCGGCGGGCGCTTTGACCGCCGGATGCGACCTCGTCCTCGATTGCTGGGCGCGGATGGACGAGATGGTCGAGATCGCCGGGCGCGTACCGCCGATCACGGAGGCGGCGCGTGCGCGGCTGGACCGCGCGATGGCGAGCGTCGGCGCGGGCGAGGGTGATTTCGCCGAGCTGATCGCCCGGCGGGACGCGCTGCTGGCGCTCGCAACGGCGTAATAGCTAACGCCTCAATTCTCCCCAAGCGAGCTTGGGGAGGGGGACCGCGCCGATCGTCTTTCTCCATTGGCTTGGGGGTTGGCATGCGCCGTCTCGCCATCCGCCATCATCGCCGCTAAGCAATGAGGGATGACGGGGGAACAGCTGACGCTTGATCTGGACGGGTGGGAAGGACCGCTCGATCTGTTGCTGTCGCTGGCCCGGTCGCAAAAGGTCGATCTGCGGCAGATTTCGATCCTGGCCCTGGTCGAGCAATATCTGCGCTTCGTGGACAAGGCCGGGCGGATGCAGCTGGAGCTGGCCGCCGATTATCTGGTGATGGCGGCATGGCTCGCCTATCTCAAATCCTCGCTGCTGCTGCCTCGCCAGCCCGAGGAGGAACCGGACCCCGAGGAAATGGCACTGCGCCTGCAACTCCGGCTGGAGCGGCTTGCGGCGATGCGGGAATGCGGCGCGCGGCTGATGGCGCGTGATCGGCTGGGCCGTGACGTCTTCCCACGCGGCGCACCCGAGGGGCTGGCGGTGCAGCGCAAGGCGATGTGGCAGGCCGAGCTGTACGACCTGATCTCCGCCTATGGCCGGATCAACGCGCGCACCCGCCCGGTCATGCATGTCGTCGTCGACCGGCAGGTCATGACGCTGGAGGCCGCGCTGGAGCGGGTGTCGATGCTGGTCGGCAGCCGGATCGATTGGTCGGCGATCGAGACCTTCCTTCCCGACGGCAGCGAACGATTGCGGCGGTCGGCGCTGGCGTCGAGCTTCCTCGCGGTGCTGGAACTGGCGCGACAGGGTAAGGTCGAACTGCGCCAGGCCGCGCCGTTCGCGCCGCTGCTGATCCGTCAGCCCGCGCCATGACCGAGATCGACCCGATCGTCCGCGCCGTCGAGGCGGTGCTGTTCGCCTCGCCCGAGCCGATGAGCGTGGATTCGATCCGCGCGCATGTCGGAGTGGGGAAGGGCGGCGGCGATATCCGCGCGGCGCTGGAACAGCTGGAGGCGCAATATCGCGGGCGCGGCATCATGCTCGTCCGGCGCGGTGATCGCTGGCATTTCCAGACGGCGCCCGATCTCGCCCATCTGCTCCGCCGCGACCGCGAGGAGGCGCGCCGCCTGTCGCGCGCTGCCATCGAAACGTTGGCGATCATCGCCTATCAGGAACCCGTCAGCCGGGCGGAGATCGAGGCGATACGCGGCGTCGCCATCTCCAAGGGCACGCTCGACGTGCTGATGGAAGCGGGCTGGGTGCGTCCCGCCGGACGACGCGAGGTGCCGGGGCGGCCGCTGATCTATGCGACGACGCCCGCCTTTCTCCAGCATTTCGGGCTGACCAGCAGGCGGGACCTGCCGGGGCTGGAGGACCTGCGTGCCGCCGGGCTGCTCGATCCGGTCGATCTGGCGCTGGAGCGGATGGGTGAGGAGGATATGCCCGATGCGTCCCCGGATTCGAGTGAGGAAGAACGCGATTGAGCGCTTTCCTTTGCGTCATGGCCGCGTCACAATGCTCCGCCACGGCCCTCGCATCCCCGATCGGGGGCCATGCCATCGCTCGACCATTGCCGTTGGCCCATTGCCGCTGGTGATGCCAAAGCCTAGATAGATAGAAATTCCAGGAGACGTGCCATGGGCAGCTTTAGCCCGATCCACCTTCTCGTCCTCGCGGTCGTCGCGATCCTTCTGCTCGGCGGCGGGCGTTTCTCCAACCTGATGGGCGATGTCGCCAAGGGTGTGAAGAACTTCAAGAAGGGCATGGCCGAGGAAGACGAGACGCCCGCCAAGCCGTCGGCGCGGATCGAGGCGCAGAAGTCGGCCGAGCCCGCCTTCGATCGCGACGGCGAGCGCGTGCGCGACGATCGCTGATCCCGGTCCGTTAAAGCCAGCAGCGGACTTTCATGTTCAACATCGATTCCAGCGAGTTCCTGCTGGTCGCCATCGTCGCGCTCGTCGTGATCGGTCCCAAGGACCTGCCCAAGGCGATGCGCGTCGTCGGCTATTGGGTGGGCAAGGCGCGCGGCGTCACGCGCCAGTTCCGCCAGGGCTTCGACAATATGGTCCGCGAGGCCGAGCTGGAGGAAATGGAGAAGCGCTGGGCCGCCGAAAATGAGCGGATCATGCGCGAACATGCCGCCGACACGCCTCCGCATGTCGATGCCGAGGCGGCGTCATCGGCGACGACCCCGGCGGCCTTGCCGGATCACGCGGCGCCCGGCCACACAACGCCCGATGCGACGCATGGCGACTCTCATGCGGATCACAGCGATAAGCCGGTGATGGTCGAAAAGCCCGTCGTCGCACCGGCACCCGCCAGCAAGCATCCGTCGCGTGGCACCGAGGGGGCGGCATCGTGAGCGACCAGGAAGATATCGACGCCAGCCGCGCGCCCCTGCTGGAACATCTGATCGAGCTGCGTCGGCGGCTGCTCTACTGCATCATCGCGGTGGGCTTGGCCTTTGGCGTGTCGATGTATTTTTCGGAGTCGATCTTCGGCTTCCTGGCCAAGCCGCTGCTGCGCGCCGGGCAGGGAACGTTGGTCTATACCCAGATTTTCGAGGCGTTCTTCGTCCAGGTGAAGGTGTCGTTCTTCGCCGCGATGATGATCTCCTTCCCGGTGATCGCCAACCAGCTGTGGCAGTTCGTCGCGCCCGGCCTGTACCGCAAGGAAAAGAAGGCACTGCTGCCCTTCCTGCTGGCGACGCCGGTGCTGTTCCTGATGGGGGCGGCGATGGCCTATTACATCGCCATCCCGATGGCGCTGCACTTCCTGCTGGGCTTTGACGGCATGGTGGGCGGCGTGAAGCGCGAGGCGCTGCCTGCGATCGGCAATTACTTGTCCTTCGTCATGCAGTTCCTGTTCGCCTTCGGGCTGGCCTTCCTGCTGCCGGTGCTACTGATGCTGCTGGAGCGGGCGGGGATCGTCACGCGCAAGCAGCTGATCGGCGCGCGGCGCTATGCGATCGTCGCGGCGACGGCGGTGGCCGCGGTGCTGACCCCGCCCGACCTGATGTCGCAGGTGCTGCTCGCCGTGCCGCTGATCATCCTCTACGAGCTGGCGATCATCGGTATCTGGTTTACCGAGCGGGCTCGGTCGAAACAGGCGGCCGTGGAAGAGGATGCCGACGCGGTGGCGTGATCGGACGGGTTTGGGATTGCGAGGGGTTCGGTGAAAGCCGGGGCCCTTTTTGTGGGTAACATGGGGCGTGGCCTTCGATTTCGCTTAGGCTGAACGGCGGTTTGGGCCCAAGTCCATTCTTCGCTCCGTTCAGCCTGAGCGAAGTCGAAGGCTACGGGTAAAATCTACGTGGTCGGTTGCCATCATGTCTGGAATGGGTGGGAAGCTATCGTCGGTGCCGCTAGGCAATAACTATGCCGCTCGCCCGTAAAATCGTCCTGCACACGCCGATTTCTGACGAAGCGCTACTCGACCCCTTCGTGGAGCAATGCCTTCGCGATGAAGTTTCTCTAATGGCCGTTGTGGGGCCTGATTGCTCCCGGATCGAGGACGTTATCGATGAGATTGTCGTTGGCGACGGCAGCGATCCAACGCGATTTCTCTGCACCACCTCCCATCCCGACGAACCGATCGAAGACGTGATGAACATGGCGATCACTTGGGAATATGGCCAAGGGGATCCCGTAGAAGAAGTGTGGCTGTAGCGAAGCCTTCGACTGGGCTGAAGCAGGCGCCCCACCTTACCGCCCATGGGAGCCCGACCCTTCCCACCCCACAATAAAAGGGCCCCGACGGAAACCCGTCGGAGCCCTTTTGCAAAGTCAGCCGGGTGAAAGGCTTACTTGGACTTGTCGGCCGTCTTGGCGACGGTGTTGCCCGCCGAGCTGACGTCCTTGCCCATGCCTTCCACGGTGTTGCAGGCGCTGACGAGCAGTGCACCGGCGACGATGGCCAGACCCATGATCTTACGCATTCTCTGTCTCCTCGATGAGTTTCGTCGCGGATCAAATGCGTCACGCCTGCAATCGTTCCGCGTCTGTCACGGAAGACGCATCGTCTGGGTTGAGAGAAAAGGAATGCCCCGAAAACGATTAAGGCCTGGAAGCGTCACCGGGGGGGGGGAGGGTGGACGCTTCCAGGCCTATGGCTTGGATAGCGAGAGCGGGGGGGCATAAGTTCGCTATCCGAAGAGCAGAACACACTGCCGAGGCAGGGGTTCCCACCTTTTTGACGACCGCCGATCTTTTTCGAAAGACTCAGTCGCGCCCGACGATGGGGATGGCGATCTCATAGGCGCCGACCAGTGGGTCATGATGCAGGGGCGCGCGAAGCTGTCGTGCCAGTCCCTCCATGACCCGGCCGTAACGCTTGCCGATCAGGTGGCGCAGTTCGTCCGTCTCGACCAGCGCGCGGGTGACGACGCGGACGACCGCGCGGCCTTCCTGCTCGGCGGGCTTGATCGCGACACGGATCTGCGCGGCGGGATCGCAGTTCATCGCCAGCTCGATCGTCTCGGTGACTAGGAAGGCGACGGCGACCGCCACGTCCTGGTTGACCAGCAGCGGCGCGACGTCGAGGGAGATGCCGATCCCGGCGGCGTTTTCCGGTGCGGTGGCGCGGATATTGGCGGCGAGTTCGCCGATCATCGTGCGCAGGTTGAGGCCGCGATTCTCTTCCAGCTCGGCGAAATGGTGGCGATGGACCACCGCCAGCGCATCGACCCGCCGCTGGATCGAGGAGTAAGCGGCCATCGCTTCCGGTCCCGTCGCGCCGCGCGCATGGAAGTTGATCAGGCTGGAAATGACCTGCAGGTTGTTCTTGACCCGGTGATGGACCTCGCGGGTCAGCTTGGTCTGGCGCACCAGTCCCTCGGCCAGGCCCGCTTCGTGCGTGGCGACCGTCTGGGTGATCGCCTCGAAC
Source organism: Sphingomonas yabuuchiae (assembly GCF_001477495.1). Taxonomy (GTDB): domain Bacteria; phylum Pseudomonadota; class Alphaproteobacteria; order Sphingomonadales; family Sphingomonadaceae; genus Sphingomonas; species Sphingomonas yabuuchiae_A. The sequence goes on along the minus strand of NZ_LDTF01000023.1, from coordinate 23,047 downwards.
GTGTCGGCCAGATCGCGGATTTCCTGGGCCGGCGCGGCCTCCACTGCCGAAATGTCTAGGACTTCACCCGGCTGATAGGTCGCGACGATGGCACGCAACCGACGCAGCGGCCGGATCAGCAGTCGGTCGACGATGAACCAGCCGAGCACCACTGCGGCCAGCCACATCAGCAGTGGCAGCGCGAGCGCCACGATCAGCGAGGACGTGATCGGCGCACTCGGCGTGGAGGTGCGCAGGACCAGCCCGGCAATGCCCAGCTCGGTCCGCATCGACTTCATCCGCTCGAGCGCACCCTGGCGGGAAAGCTGCTTGATGGGCAGCAACTCGCCGTCCAGTTCCAGCACCGACTCGATCGGGCTGGTCGGGTTGCTCTGGTCGACCAGCGACTGGAGGAAGGGCAGGGGGAAGAAGGCGCGAGCCTGCGCTCGGCCGTCCTGGCTGGCGACCGAGAGCACCAGTCCCTTGCCGGGCAGGATGTCGGCCCCGATTGGCGAGCCATCGACGGGGGTCGGCAAGGCCGCGGGCAGCGGATCGCCGCACAGGACCTTGCCCGTGCGGTCGGTGATGAGGAAGCGCGCGCCGGTCATCGACTGCTGCGCAAAGACGCCCTGGGCCCGCGCGCAGCTCGGCATGTCGAGCGGATCCTGGCCCATGGCCCGGACGGCGACACGCAGCGCCGTCATGTCGCCCATCAGCTCGGTGGCGATGGCGCGCGCGTCCTCATTGGCGGCGATGCGCAACCGTCCGCTCGCCTCGCTGTCGGCAAGCCTCGTCGTCTGGAGCGTCGCGAAGATCGCGATGGCTGCCAGAATGAACAGAGTACTGCCCAGCACGAGCACGAGCTTCGCCCCCGTCGCGAGACGGGGTGGAGCCGGGCGGAGGCGTTCGGGGGGCTCGATGTCTTGGGGAGGTGTGCTGGCCATTCAGCCGGACGTTCAGTCCAGCTTGCTGAGAAGGTCAAGCATCTCGGCAGGAACCTGCTCGTCCACCGTCTTCTGATACGCCTGGCGAAGGGCCGAGCCCGCATCTTTCTGACCGCCCTTCGGGGGCGTGTCGGACGGCGTGTTCTTCGTCTTGTTGCCCAAACTCAAAATATCCCCCTGCACGACCCACTAGCGGGGCAACCGACGCAATGGCGGCCATGGGCACTGCCGGTTGGCGTCATGCCTGGGCCATAGTTGATGTGGCGATGAAACCAAATTCGATCTTGTTGGTTCCCGATGCGATACGAAAAAACCAAAGGGCGCGTCCATAGGGTGTGTCGGATGGGGATTTCGGGAAACGGCATTGAAAACATGCGCGGGGGTCAGCACATCAGGCGTCCGCGAATACCTCAGGGAGTGATTATTACCCATGTCGCTTGGACAGCAGCTTGCGCCCCATCTTCCCTTCCTGCGGCGCTATGGCCGGGCCCTGACCGGCAGCCAGATGCACGGCGACAAATATGTCCGCGCCACGCTGGAGGCGATCGTCGCGGCCCCGGACCAGTTTCCGCGCGACGTCGATCCGCGCCTTGGCCTGTACCGCATGTTCCAGGGCATCTGGTCGTCGGCCAATTACGATGAGCTGGACAATGACGGCATCGACGCCGACGGCAACGAAGGTCTGGCCCGCGCCCGCCTCGCCCGGATGACCCCGCTGTCGCGCCAGGCGCTGCTGCTGACCGCGATGGAGGGCTTCACGCCCGAGGACGCCGCCTATCTGATCGACGTGGAGCCGAGCGAGGTCGAGAATCTCGTGTCCGAGGCGCTGGCCGAGATCGAGAAGCAGACCCGCGCCCGCGTGCTGATCATCGAGGACGAACCGATCATCGCGATGGATATCGAGACGATCGTGCGCGACCTGGGCCATGAAGTCACCGGCGTCGCCGTCACCCGCGACGAGGCCGTGGCGCTGGCCATGGAGGATCGCCCCGGCCTGGTGCTTGCCGATATCCAGCTGGCCGATGACAGCTCGGGCATCGACGCGGTCAAGGACATCCTGGCCGAGTTCGAGGTTCCGGTGATCTTCATCACCGCTTTCCCCGAGCGCCTGTTGACCGGCGAGCGTCCGGAACCGACCTTCCTGATCACCAAGCCGTTCCAGCGGTCGACCGTGAAGGCCGCGATCAGCCAGGCGCTGTTCTTCGACCAGAGCACCGTCCCGGCCGAATAAGAAAGACCTACAGTTACGGACCCAAAACGGTTGAGAGGCGTTGAGGTGGACATGGCTGATTCCAACGAACCCATTCATGTCGCCAAAGAGGATGCCAGGGCAGGTTCGACTCCGCATGTGACGCGGTACGTCCTGCCCATCTCGCTGGTGCTGGTGATCGCGATCTTCGCCTTTCTGGTGTTGCGCTGACACGAGCCTTGTCGATTAGCCCTTTGGGACGGCTGGCTATTTCAGGGTTGGCCCCTTATGTTTCGAAGCGGTCGCAGGATCGGCCGTTTCCGATGATCGGATTTTCATGACGCAGCCACAGACGCGGGACGAATTCGAGGACGACGCACCCGATGCGCCCATCGAGCACGTCGCGCTCCCCGACTCCGAATTCAAGGCGGAACTGGCGCGCGTCATCCCCCATCTTCGCGCCTTCGGCCGCTCGCTCTCGGGCAGCCGCGATCTGGCCGACGATCTGGTGCAGGAAACGCTGCTCAAGGCATGGGCCGCGCGCAAGCGGTTCCAGGCTGGCACCAACATGCGCGCCTGGACCTTCATCATCCTGCGTAACCTGTATCTGTCGCAGATGCGTCGTGCACGCTTCAAGGGCGAATGGGACGATCTGGTCGCCGATCGCATCCTTGCGGCTCCGGCCAGCCAAGACCGCCACGTCGAACTGGGCGATATGCAGCGTGCGCTGATGCACCTGCCGCAGCCGCAGCGCGAGGCGTTGATTCTGGTCGGCGCGGGCGGATTTGCGTACGAGGAAGCGGCCGAAATCTGCAATGTCGCGGTCGGCACGATCAAGAGCCGCGTGGCGCGTGGGCGAGTCGCGCTGGAGGCAATCCTGACCGAAGGTTCGCTGCCCTCACGTCGCCTGCATGAAACCGACAGCAGCAAGACGGCGCTGGACAGCATCATGGGCGATGTCGACCAGTTGAGCGGCGGGCGGTAAACGCTTTTACTTTCTGGCCTTAATAGATGGCCGTCCCGGTTCTTATTGGGGCGGCCTTTTTATTTCGGTAACGCTCGGCTTGACAGTGATCGCGAGACCTTGTCCGATCCGGTCATGCGCATGCTGTCCCTGATCGTCTCCGCCTTTCTGCTGACAGCGGCCACGCCGCCGGTCCCGGAAGTCCTCAAGCCGTATATCAAAGGCGATCGCTTCGATCCGGGCGATTACAAATGGATGAAGGGGCGCTTTCCGGACGCGACGCCTGAGGAAAAGGCGCAGGACAAGCAGGTCAGCGAATGGCTGATCGCCTGCTATGAAGACGACTTGGCGGCGTTCCGAGTTGAGCTTCGTGCTCTGGGTATTGCCGATCCGAAAATGATCAACACCACCAGTCGCAACCCCCTCTGTTCGCAAGTGGCATCGGCGCCGGACGTGCACCACTGGACGAGCTTTGACGCATTTCAGCACTCGGTCGACAAGGCCGCGCCGATCGCCGACGCCTATTTGATGGCGGTGAAAGTGGCCAAGGCCATGGGCGCAGCCAAGACGCCCAAATTGCATGACATTCTGATCGCCCGTCCCCTCGGCGAGCAGATGCTGCGGGTAGGCGCGGGTTGGGGCGAGGGCGATATGGCGGGCGCGCCTGCTGTTTCCGACGATGTCCAAGCGGTGATCGTATCGCGGCTATTGTTGGCTGCTGCCGTCGAGGATCATGATAACACTCAGTGGCTCAAGGCCTTGGTTGCGAGGCAGGGTTGGCCGAAGCGCTCCGAGATCGGCGAGGATGCCGCCGAACAGGCTTGGCTGCTTGTGCAACATGCGGATGCCGATCCGGCTTTCCAACTCTCATCATTGCGTTTGATGGAGCCGCTCATGGCGAAAGGAGAGGTTTCGAAAGACGATTATGCCTATCTGTATGACCGCGTGATGCTGAAGATCGCGGGCAAGCAGCGTTATGCGACGCAGGCGATGTGTGACAATGGTAGGCGCGTGCCGCAGCCTCTCGAGGATGAAAAGGCCGTCGACCGGCTGCGTGCGGACGTCGGCCTGGCGCCTGTAGCAGTCTATCTGGCCGGAATGGATCAAACCTATGGTCGCTGCCCACCCGGCCAGCCGCGATAGTCCCTCAGGAGCGTGGTGAACGCCGGTCCAGCCGCGCCAATAGTCGCACCCAGTGATCCGGTAACCGCACCGGCCGGGAATAGGCCGAGCGGAGCGCACAGCCGATATCGTCCGTGCGCTGCGGCGCGCGGACGATGCGGATATCGCTGGTCCCGGATTCGGTGCTCATCATGGCAACACAACCGATCTCGGCTTGACAAGTTGCAAATCATCTGATGCGCATTTGTTAACCGGACGGAAACCGTTTCTTTAGACGGCCTCGCCGGGGTAGAAGCGCGCCGATGAGCGACCTGTCCCATTCCGCCCTGCCCGATGCCGTCGCCCGCGCGCGTCGGCATTCGTCCTTCCTGGCGATGCTGCTCGACCGGGAGCCTGAAATCGAGGCGGCGGCGCTGGCGGGAAAACTGCTCTCGCCTCCTGCCGTAGCGGAGGACTTGCCGGTCGGTACCCGGTTGCGTCGTGAGCGGCGTGCGCTGGCGCTGACCGTGGCGCTGGGCGATCTGTCGGGGCTGTATGACCTGACCGACGTGACGCACCGGCTCACCGACTTCGCCGATCGGTCGCTCGACCGGGCGATCCGCGCCGCGATCGAGGAGCGCACGCCGGGTGCGGAGGCGGTGGGCTTCGCCGCCATCGCGTTGGGCAAGCAGGGCAGCCGGGAACTGAACTATTCCTCCGATATCGACCCGATCCTGATCTTCGATCCGCAGACGCTGCCCCGCCGCCCGCGCGAGGAGCCGGAGGATGCGGCGGTGCGCATCGGCAAGCGGGTGGTCGAACTGCTCCAGGCGCGTGACGGCGAAGGCTATGTGCTGCGTGTCGACCTGCGGCTGCGGCCTTCGCCCGAGGCGACGCCGATCGCGATCCCGGTCGAGGGGGCCATCGCCTATTACGAAAGCCAGGCGCTGACCTGGGAACGGGCGGCGTTCATCCGGGCGCGGTTAGCAGCGGGCGACTTGGCGCTGGGGCAGCGTTTCCTTGACGCGATCCGCCCCTTCGTCTGGCGGCGCGCGCTCGATTTCGGTGCGGTCGGCGAAATCCGTGACCTGACCCGGCGGATCCGCGATCACCATGCCCAGGGGCAGGCGATGGGGCCGGGTTATGATCTGAAGCGCGGGCGCGGCGGTATCCGTGAGATCGAGTTCTTCGCGCAGATTCACCAGCTGATCCATGGCGGCCGCGATCCCGCGCTACGGGCGCCCGCCACCCGCGACGCGCTCGCGAGACTGGCCGAGGCCGGGCGGATCGATGCTGGCGAGGCGAAGGCACTGACCGATGCCTATGTCCTGCTGCGCACGATCGAGCACCGGGTGCAGATGATCGACGACCGTCAGACGCATCAGCTGCCATTGGGCGAGGGGCTGGGCCGGGTCGCGCAGCTTCACGGATTGGCGGATGGCGATGCGCTGATCGCCATGCTGGCGCCCGTCACCGAACGGGTCGGGCGCTTCTACGACGCGCTCGACGCCGATGAGCGACCCCGCCTGCCGCACGATCCGGTCCTCCTGAACGAACGGCTGGCGGCGGCGGGCTTGCGTGATATCGAGGCGGCGGCGCGGCGGATCGCGGCGTGGCGCGGAGGCGACTATGCTGCGTTGCGCAGCCCGGCGGCACGCGAGGCGCTGGACGCGGTGCTGCCGACCCTGGTCGAGGCACTTTCCGAAGCCCCCGATTCCGATGCCGCGATCCTGAAGCTCGATTCGCTGTTCGAGCGGATGACGAGCGCGATCAACATCTTCCGCCTGCTGGAGGCACGACCGGGTCTGGCCAGCCTGACCGTCGCGATCCTCAGCCATGCCGCACCGCTGGCGGCCGAGCTGGCGCGGCGGCCTGCACTGCTCGACGGACTGATCGACGCCTCCGCTTTCGAGCCGTTGCCTGCGGTGAAGTTCCTCGAACGCGCGATGCGCGGGGGTGAGGCGGGGCAGGACTATCAGGACCGGCTGGACCATGTCCGCCGGGTCGTCGGCGAGTTGCGCTTTGCCCTCGGCGCGCAGATCGTGGCCGGGCGGGCCGATCCGCTGGAGGTGGCGGGCGGCTATGCGCGCGTCGCCGAGGCGGCGGTCGGTGTGCTGGCGCAGGCGACGGTCGACGAATTCGTCGCGGCGCATGGCCGGGTGCCGGACAGCGAGCTGGTGATCCTGGCGCTCGGGCGGATGGGCGGCGCGGCGCTGACCCATGCCTCCGACCTCGATCTCGTCTATCTGTTCACCGGCGATTTCGCGGGCGAGTCCGATGGGGCGAAGCCGCTGGGGGCGACGCTCTATTACAATCGGCTGGCGCAGCGGGTGACGGCGGCGCTGTCGGTGCCGACCCAGGCGGGGCCGCTCTATCCGGTCGATACGCGGTTGCGGCCATCGGGCACGCAGGGGCCGCTGGTGGTCTCGGTCGAGAGTTTCGCGCGTTATCAACGCGAAGACGCTTGGACCTGGGAGCATATGGCCTTGACCCGCGCCCGGCCGATCTTCGGATCGGCGGAAGCACGGGCGGAGGTGTCGGCGATCGTCGCTGATGTGCTGAACGGCAACCGACCCGCCCGCGACGTGGCGACCGAGGCGGGCGAGATGCGCGCCGAGATGGCGCGGCACAAGCCGCCGCAAGGGCCGCTCGACATCAAGCTGCTGCCCGGTGGACTGGTCGACCTGGAGTTCGCGGTGCACCGCGTGCAGCTGGTCCATCAAACCGGGTTCGACCCCGATCTGGGCCGGGCCATCGGTGCGCTGGTGGCGCAGGGGCTGATGCCGCCGTCCATGGCGCAGGCGCATGACGTGTTGACCCGCGCGCTGGTGTCCTTCCGCCTGCTGGTCCCCGATGGGCAGGAGCCGCCCGAGCCGACCCGTCCGCTGATCGCGCGGGCCATGGGCTTGCCCGAATGGGCGACGGTGGTTGCCACGCTGGAGGCGACGCGGCAGGAGGTGGCCCGAGTCTGGCATGGAGATGGTGATGCAGCAGGGTGACGCGATTCCGGCGGTGACGGTCACGACCGCAAACGACGAAACGCTGGCGCTGGGCGATCTGGCGGGGCCGCTGGTCGTCTATTTCTATCCCAAGGACGACACCAGCGGCTGCACGCGCGAGGCGCAGGACTTCAGCGCGCTGGCCGGGAATTTCGCGGGCGCGGGCGTGCGGGTGATCGGCATTTCTAAGGACAGCCCGGCCAAGCATCGCAAATTTGCCGAGAAACACGCGCTGGCGGTCGAACTGGTCAGCGACGAGGACGGCGCGGCGTGCGAGGCGTTCGGCGTCTGGGGTGAGAAGAAGCTGTACGGCAAGACCTATATGGGCATCGAGCGGGCGACCTTCCTGTTCGACCGCGACGGCCGGCTCGCCCAGAGCTGGCGCAAGGTGAAGGTGCCCGGCCATGCCGAGGCCGTGTTGGAGGCGGCGCGCGCGCTTTGACGACGATCGCCCGAGCCTGCGCAGCCGTCCTGCGCGAAAGCGACCCGCTGACCAAGGTGCGGGCCGCGCGGGCGGTGGCGCGCGGCTGGCGTCGGGGGGCGTTGGCGCATGACTTCGACGTCGCCATGCCCGATGCACCGGGGCGGCCCGACCGGCCCGAACTGCTGCCGCCCAACCGGATGCCGAAGCGCGGACGGGGTGGCTCGGAAAAGGGGCGGGTCGCGTTACTCCATGCGCTGGCGCATATCGAGTTCGCGGCGATCGATCTGGCCTTCGACGCGGCGGGACGGTTCGGTGGACAGTTCCCACGCACCTTCGTCGACAACTGGATTTCGGTCGGTGCGGATGAGGCGATGCACTTCGCCGTCCTGCATCGCCGCTTGAGGACGCTGGGGTCCGGTTATGGCGAGTTGCCCGCCCATGCGGGCCTTTGGGAAGCGGCGGAGGAGACCGCGCATGACGCCATGGCGCGGCTGGCCGTCGTGCCGATGGTGCTGGAGGCGAGGGGCCTCGACGTCACGCCGGAGACGGTCGCGCGCTTCCGGGCCGGGGGTGACGAGCCGTCCGCGCGTATCCTAAATCGCATCTATACCGACGAGATTCGCCATGTCGGATTCGGGGCGAAATGGTTCGGATATCTGGCGGCAGGGCATGACATCGAGCCCGCCGAGCATTGGCGAATGCTGGTCCGGCGCCACTTCCGGGGCGTCGTTAAGCCACCGTTCAACGTTTCGGCGCGCGATACAGCCGGTTTGACGCGCGATTTCTATGCGCCTCTTGCGGACGAGGAACCCATAAAGGCACAAGCTGACCGTCTGTAACGCGGTGGGGCTGCGACACAGCATAGGATGAACGAAGCCGGGCTTTTCCGACTACGGGATCGTTCGGCGACAAGGGTTCGGGGTTCGATGAATCAAATTGCACTCTCGGGTAAATCGATTGCATCGCGCGTCCGCTCTGTTTTCCTTGCTACCCTGACGATGGGCCTGTCCGGCCAGATGGCCATGGCCCATTCGGCCCCCGCCGCTGCTCCGGCCGCCAAGGCCACCGCCGCCGTCGGGGGCGAGTTCATTCCAGCCAACAGCGCCGAAGCCTCGGCCGATCTTCGCACCGACCAGCAGTTCCGCACTTTATTCCAGACTTGGAAGAAGATGGACGCCCGCCCGAACGGCGTCATCGCGATCCCCTCGGTCCATCCTGTCGAAAAGCTTCAGTTCACCAGCAATTTCGGCATCCGCTCCGACCCGTTCCGCGGCACCGCCGCGATGCATGCCGGGGTCGACATCCCCGGTCCGGTCGGCACCCCGATCTATGCCACCGCCGACGGCATCGTTGATCATGCGGGCTGGCAGGGCGGCTATGGCAATCTGGTCGAGGTCAATCATGGCAAGGGCATCGCGACCCGCTATGGCCATCTGTCGAAGATACTGGTCGCCGACGGCGCCCGCGTGACGCGCGGCCAGCTGATCGCGCTGATGGGCTCGACCGGCCGTTCGACCGGCCCGCACCTCCATTATGAGGTCCGCATGGACGGTCATGCCGTCAACCCGATCCCCTTCCTGACCACCGGCGACTATCTGACCGCGTCGCAGGATCATGCGATCCACCAAATCCCCGTTTCGACCGACGGCCCCGCCGCACAGGACTGAGTTTCGATCCTCCCCGGTACGGGGAGGGGGACCGCTCGCAGAGCGGTGGAGGGGGATCGCGGTTAGAGGCGTCCTATGAGGAAGCCCCCCTCCGTCAAACCTTCGGTCTGCCACCTCCCCGTGCCGGGGAGGATTTAGTGGGATTGCCCCGTTCGCCCCTCGCGCCTATCTCATCCCCATGGCCACCAGCATTTCCGAAATCGCGCTGACCCCGGCCGCCGCGGCCCGTGTCGCGACGATCGCCAAGCGGCAGAACAAGCCCGCCATCCTGCGTCTGTCGGTTGAAGGCGGCGGCTGTTCGGGCTTCCAGTACAAGTTCGGCCTGGCCGATGCGCCTGCCGAGGATGACTCGGTGGCACAGACCGATGGCGTCACGCTGGTCGTCGACAGCATCAGCCTGGACTTGGTTCGCGGCGCGCAGGTCGATTATGTCGAATCGCTCGGCGGCGCGGCGTTTCAGGTAAAGAATCCTAATGCGGCCTCGGGCTGTGGCTGCGGCACCAGCTTCTCGGTCTGACGTGAAGATCACCACCTACAACGTCAACGGGATCAAAGCCCGTCTGCCCCGCCTGCTCGAATATCTGGCCGAGGCGGAGGCGGATATCGTCTGTCTTCAGGAACTGAAGGCCAGCGACGAGACCTTTCCGATCAAGGACATCGAGGCCGCCGGTTATGGCGCGGTCTGGCATGGGCAGAAGAGCTGGAACGGCGTCGCCGTCCTTGCACGCGCCACCCAGCCGGTCGAGCGGCAGCGCGGGCTGGCGGGCGAGGGTGAGGACGAACATAGCCGCTATCTCGAATGCGAGGTCAACGGCCTGGTCGTCGCCTCGCTATACCTGCCCAACGGCAATCCGCAGCCGGGTCCAAAATTCGATTACAAGCTGCGCTGGATGGAGCGCTTGGCGACCCGCGCCCGCGCGTTGCTGGCCGAGGAAGTGCCCGCCGTGCTGGCGGGGGATTACAACGTCATCCCCCATGACGACGACACCTTCTCGGTCCCCGCCATGGCGAGCGATGCGCTGATGCAGCCGGAGAGCCGCCAGGCCTATCGCCGGTTGCTGGCGCAAGGATGGACGGACTCGCTGCGCACGCGCGCGCCCAAGGGTGGGGTGTGGACCTTCTGGGACTATCAGGCCGGGTCGTGGCAGCGCGATGCGGGCTTCCGCATCGACCATCTGCTGCTCAGCCCGCAGGCCGCCGACCGGCTGGTCGATGCGGGCGTCGACAAGAGCTATCGCGGGCGCGAAAAGGCGAGCGACCATGCCCCGACCTGGGTGAAGTTGCGGGACCTGTAATTCCTCCCCGGTACGGGAATGGGAACCGCCGCATAGGCTATCCTGTGTGGAAGCCCCCCTCCGTCAGGCCTTCGGCCTGCCACCTCCCCGTGCCGGGGAGGATTTATCTCCAATCCGAGTACGCCCATGCGCCGTGCCGCCACTCTATTGATCGTGACATTGGCCCTGGCCGCCTGCGACCAGCGCAGCAACGTGGACGCACGCCTTGCCGATGCCGACGCGCAGGAGCGCTCACGCCAGGAGAAGGCCGCGAAGGATATGGTCGCGCAGACCGAGGATCAGGTGCGAGTCAAAATGCTGGAACAGCGCATTGCCGCGCTGGAGGCGCAGGTGGCGGCGATGCAGGGGGATCGTAAGCTGCTGGATGCGCAATTGGTCGAGCAGCGGCTGAACCAGATCGAGGCGGGTCGTGTGGGGGCGGACAATCCGGCTCCGACTCCGACGCCTACACCCTCGGCGATTGGGTCAAAGGATCGCGGGCCGTCTCCGGCCCAAAAACCGGTCCAGCCACCGCCCGCGCGCAAGCCGCTGGTCCTGGACCTGCGGTAACCGGCGGCGCGAGCGGGGACGGGTGTGCCCCGGCATGGCGGCCGGGGCGGAAGAAGGCTTACTTCTTCAGGTGCGCCGAGATGAACTTGTTCATCTCGAACATGGTGCACTTATCCTTGCCGAACACCTTCTTCAGCTTGTCGTCGGCCAGGATTTCCCGCTTGTTCTCGGGGTTCTGCAGGTTGTTGGCCTTGATATAGTCCCACACCTTGCTGATGACCTGGCTGCGCGGCAGCTTCTCGTTGCCGACGATCGCGCCCAGTTCCTCGGACGGCTGGACCGGGGCGTGGATGCCGGTGCCCGTGGTTGCGGTGGCCATGATGTTCCTTCCTATAATCCTTCAGCGTCCCAGCCCTGTGGCGGGACGCGCGTGAATCACGCTTTCTTCAGCGCGTCCGCCTTGTGCGCTGCCTTTCCGCCATTGTCACTCTCTACTATGTATTGCGGCTCGTCCTTCGACGCACGGACGGTGTGGCCCTTGATCTCGGTGTCGCTGGTCTGCTTCTTGACGACCTTGCCCTCGGCGGTGCCGCCATGGCTGTTCCATTCGACATGATCGCCTTTTTTGAACTCGGTCATCGTCGCTCTCCTGAGGTTGTGATCGGCATCAATCGCTCGGGGCTTTCGTTGGTTGCACCGGCGCGCGCCGCGGGGCATCAGGAAGCCCGAAGCCCAAGGAGACAGGAACCCATGAAGACCCGCGCCGCCGTCGCCTTTGAAGCCAAGAAGCCGCTCGAAATCGTCGAACTCGATCTGGAAGGCCCCAAGGCGGGCGAGGTCCTGGTCGAGATCATGGCGACCGGCATCTGCCACACAGACGCCTATACGCTCGACGGGTTCGACAGCGAGGGCATCTTTCCCAGCGTGCTGGGCCATGAAGGCTGTGGCGTCGTGCGCGAGGTCGGCGCGGGCGTGACGTCCGTGGTGCCCGGCGACCATGTGATCCCGCTCTATACCCCCGAATGCCGCCAGTGTAAGTCGTGCCTGTCGGGCAAGACCAACCTGTGCACCGCGATCCGCGCGACGCAAGGCAAGGGTCTGATGCCCGACGGCACGACCCGGTTCAGCTACAAGGGTCAGCCGATCTTCCATTATATGGGCTGCTCGACCTTCTCCAACTTCACCGTCCTGCCGGAGATCGCGGTGGCGAAGATCCGCGAGGACGCGCCGTTCGACACCAGCTGCTATATCGGCTGCGGCGTGACGACGGGTGTGGGTGCGGTGGTCAACACGGCTAAGGTCCAGCCGGGCGAGAATATCGTCGTCTTCGGGCTGGGCGGCATCGGCCTGAACGTCATCCAGGGTGCCAAGCTGGCGGGCGCGGGCCGGATCATCGGTGTCGACATCAACCCCGATCGCGAGGAATGGGGCCGCCGTTTCGGCATGACCCATTTCCTCAATTCCAAGGGGCTGAGCCGCGAGGAGACGATCGCCAAGGTGTTGGAACTGACCGATGGCGGCGCGGACTATAGCTTCGACGCGACCGGCAATACCGAGGTGATGCGTACCGCGCTGGAATCCTGCCATCGCGGCTGGGGCACCTCGATCATCATCGGCGTGGCCGAGGCGGGCAAGGAGATCAGCACCCGGCCGTTCCAGCTGGTGACGGGCCGCAACTGGCGCGGCACCGCGTTCGGCGGCGCGCGCGGTCGCACCGACACGCCCAAGATCGTCGACTGGTATATGAACGGCAAGATCGAGATCGACCCGATGATCACCCACCGCCTGACGCTGGAGGAGATCAACAAGGGTTTCGACCTGATGCATGCGGGCGAAAGCATCCGCAGCGTGGTGATCTTCTGATGTTCAGCCATGTCATGCTGGGGGCCGACGACATCGCCGCGGCCAAGCGCTTCTATGACGCGATCCTGGGCGTGCTCGGCGCGCCCGAGGGTATCGTCGATCCGCTCGGACGGCTGGTCTACAGCCATAAGGGCGCGCGTTTCCTGATCTCCAGGCCGATCGATGGCGAGCCCGCGACCTATGCCAATGGCGCGACGCTGGGCTTTGCGATGGAGTCGCCCGAGCAGGCCGATGCCTGGTACGCGGCGGGCATCGCGAACGGCGGCACCGCGATCGAGGACCCGCCCGGCATCCGCAACGTGCCCGTCGGCAAGGTCTATTTGGCGTATCTACGCGATCCGACCGGAAACAAGCTGTGCGCGCGGCATCTGGTGGAGGCGAACTGATGTACACGCATGTCATGGTCGGATCGAACGACCTCTCGCGCTCCAAGGCCTTTTACGACGCGCTGTTCGGCGCGCTGGGCGGCCAGCCGGGCATGCAGATGGGCGAACGCCTGCTCTATCGGCATAACGGTGCGGCCTTCATGGTGACCCGCCCGATCGATGGGGAGGCGGCGACCTTCGCCAATGGCGGGACCATCGGGCTGGGCGCGGCCGATCCGGCGCAGCTCGACGCGGCGCATGCGGCCGGTGTGGCGCATGGCGGCACCGCGATCGAAGCGCCGGTGGGCGAGCGCCAGACGCCGATGGGGCCGGCCTATCTCGGCTATCTGCGCGACCCGGACGGCAACAAGCTGTGTCTGGGCTGCCGCCTGCCCGCCGCATGAGCGACTATATCCTGACGCTGGCGTGTCAGGACCGGGTCGGCATCGTCGCCGCCGTGTCCGGCGCGCTGGCGGGGATCGATGGGTTCATCCTCGACAGCCAGCAATATGCCGATCTGGAGACGGGGCGCTTCTTCCTGCGCATCGTCTTCACCGGGCAGGGCACGCGCTTCCCCGCCTCGGTCGAGGGGGTGCGCGCGGCGCTGGCCGATCCGGCGGCGCGCTTCGGCTTCGACTGGCATGTCGCCCCCGCCGCCGAACGGCCCCGGATGCTGATCGCGGTATCCAAGGGCTCGCACTGCCTGAACGACCTGCTCCATCGCTGGCGGACGAATACGTTGCCGGTCGAGATCGTCGGGGTCGTCTCCAACCATGACAATTTGCGGCCGCTCGTGGAGTGGCATGGCCTGCCCTGGCATCACCTGCCGGTCGACAATGACAACCGCGCGGAGCAGGAAGCTGCAATGCTGGCGCTGATGAAGGAAAGCCGCGCCGATTATCTGGTCCTCGCCCGCTACATGCAGGTTTTGGGCGAGCGGCTGGTCGCGGCCTTGCCGGGGCGGTGCATCAATATTCATCACAGCTTCCTGCCCGGCTTCAAGGGCGCGCAACCCTATCACCGCGCCCATGCGCGCGGGGTGAAGCTGATCGGTGCGACCGCTCATTTCGTGACGGCGGACCTGGACGAAGGGCCTATCATCGAACAGGCGGTCGAGCGCGTCGATCACCGCGCCAGCGTCGACGACCTGATCCGCATCGGCCGCGATATCGAGGCGCAGGTACTGGCCCGCGCCGTCGCCTGGGTGGGCGAGCGGCGGGTTTTCCTCAATGACAACCGGACGGTGGTGTTCCGATGACGATCGAGACGATATCGACCTCCAAGGCGCATGGCGGCGTGCAGGGCGTCTATGCGCACCAGAGCAGCGCGACCGGCACCCGCATGACATTCTCGGTCTTCGTGCCCGAGCATGAGGAGGGGGAAAAGCTCCCTATCCTCTGGTATCTGTCGGGCCTGACCTGCACCCATGCCAATGTCACCGACAAGGGTGAGTTCCGGGCCGCTTGCGCCGAGCATCGGGTGATCTTCATCGCGCCCGACACCTCGCCGCGTGGGGAAGGCGTGGCCAATGACGACGCCTATGACATGGGGCAGGGGGCCGGTTTCTATGTCGATGCGACACAGGAACCCTGGGCCCCGCACTTCCGGATGCGGACCTATATCGAGCAGGAGCTGCCCGCGCTGATCGCCGAGCATTTCCCGGTCGCCGACAGGGACGCGCAGGCGATCACCGGCCACTCGATGGGCGGCCACGGTGCGCTGACCATCGGTCTGCGCAACCCGGACCGCTTCCGCAGCGTGTCGGCCTTCGCCCCCATCGTCGCGCCGTCCCGGGTGCCCTGGGGTGAGAAGGCGCTGGGCGGCTATCTGGGGCAGGACCGCGCCGCCTGGCGACAGGCGGATGCCGTTGCCTTGATCGAGGACGGCGCGCGATTGCCCGACCTGTTGGTCGATCAGGGCGATGCCGACCAGTTTCTGGCCGAGCAGTTGCGTCCCGAGTTGCTGGCCGAGGCGTGTGACAAGGCGGGGATCGCCCTGACGCTGCGGATGCAGCCGGGGTACGACCACAGCTATCACTTCATCTCCACCTTCATGGCCGACCATGTCGCCTGGGCGGCGGAGCGACTGCGCAGGTAAGGCCGGCCCGCTGGGTCAACTATCCCTCGCCACGTCAAAAGGAGGCGTGAACAGATGTTGGGCTTGATACTGCTGTCGCTGATCCAGGCGCAACCGGCGCCGGTGCCGGAAGAGCCTGGGCTTACCCAGGACGAGATCGTCGTCATGGGCGAGCGGATCAAGCGTTTGAAATTGGAGACCCGGCGGGATCGCAAAACAAAGGCGATGATGTGCCGCATCACTAGGCCCAGCGGGGAAGCCGAACTGGACCGCCTGGCCTGTGCCGCCGCCCTGCCGTGCAGCGAATCCGCCCACACCATGGCCGAGTTTCGAGCCTGCTTTTTCCCCCGCATTTCGGCGGACGCAAAGGCATGGTTCATCGCGCGGCGGGCAGCCCGGCAGGGCGGTGCCGTACCTAGGCCCTAGACGATCCGTCATTTCGCAACGGCGTCCGCTGAACAGAACATCGTGACATGGGTTAAGGCGATAGGCCTTTTGCACCCTCGCAATCGATACGCTATCGCACCGGCTTTGACGTAAAGGACAGAATATGAGCTGCGCGCATGGCGATCCGGAGGACGGTGATCTGATCGGTCAGGACGGCAAGATCGCCGTGCCCGATCATGTCGCCGACGCCATCCGCACGTTGATCGCCTGGGCGGGTGACGATCCCACGCGAGAGGGATTGATCGACACGCCCAAGCGCGTCGCGCGGGCATGGCGGGAATATTGCGCGGGCTATGGCGACGATCCCGCTGTGCACCTGTCGCGCGTGTTCGAGGAGGTCGGCGGCTATGACGAGATCGTGCTGCTGAAGGACATCCCCTTCCAGTCGCATTGCGAGCATCACATGGCGCCGATCATCGGCCGCGCGCACATCGCCTATCTGCCGCGCAATCATGTCGTTGGTATCTCGAAGCTGGCGCGTGTGCTGCATGGTTTTGCCCGCCGGTTGCAGGTGCAGGAGCGGCTGACCGCCGAGGTCGCCGACTGCATCTGGGAGAATCTGAAGCCGCTGGGCGTCGCGGTGGTGATTGAGGCGACGCATGGCTGCATGACCTCGCGCGGGGTGCGTACGCCGGGTGTGTCGATGGTGACGAGCCGGATGATGGGCGTGTTCCGCGACGACAATCGCAGCCGCAAGGAAGTGCTGTCGCTCATGGGCATGGCCGGATGATCGGGCGCACCGTGTTGGTGACCGGCGCGGCCAGGCGGCTGGGCGCGAGCATCGCCCGGCGGCTGGCGGCGGACGGGCACCGGCCGGTAATCCATTACAACGGCTCGGCCGAAGATGCGACGGCGCTGGCGCAGGAACTGGATGCGCCGATGGTGCAGGGCGACCTGTCGCGGATCGACACGATCGATGCCCTGTTCGCCCGTGCGCGCGAAGCGGCGGGCGGGCCGGTCGACGGGCTGGTCAACAGCGCCTCGGCCTTCGAATTCGACCGGCCGCCGGAGACGGAGGCGGCCCTGATGGCGAAGCTATACGCAATCAATGCCGCCGCGCCTGCCTTGCTGGCCTCCGCCCTGGCCCGGCAGGATGACGTGACGGATGGCGCGGTGGTCGATATTCTCGACCAGAAGCTCGCCAACCCCAATCCCGACTTCTTTGCCTATAGCTGTGCCAAATTCGCGTTGGCGGGCGCAAGCACGATGCTGGCCCAGGCGCTCGGGCCGCGCATCGCGGTCAATGCGGTGGCCCCCGGGCTGACCCTGCAAAGCGGCGACCAGACCGATGCCGAATTCGCCCAGGCCGCGACGAAGAACCTGCTCGGTCGACCGATCGGCGCGGAGGCGGTGGCGGAGGCGGTGTCTTTCCTGCTGACCGCACGGGGGCTTCGCGGCCAGACCCTGTATGTCGATTGCGGCCAGCGTTTCTGCCGCCGCGACGGCGATGTGATGTTCGAGGGGCGGGCATGACGGCGACCTATCGGATCCTGCTCGACGAGATGACGGTGGCGATGCATCTGGGCATCTACCCGCATGAGGTCGCGCCCCAGCCGGTCCGCCTGTCGGTCGCGATGACCGTTACCTACCCCGCCGCGCCCAGCGCCGATCGGATCGAGGAGGTGCTGGACTATGACTTCCTGCGCGAAGGCATATTGGCGATGGCGCGCGGCCCCGGTTTCGCGTTGCAGGAAAGCCTGTGCGAAGCGGTGGCGGCTTTATGTCTCGCCGACCCGCGCGTGACGGCGGTGACGGTGCGGTCGACCAAGACCGATATCTATCCCGATGCCCGGATCGGTTGCGAGATCGAGCGGAGCCGCTGACGCCCGGCGGCTTGTCACGATAATATCACGCAGCTGTCATCAATCTGTTGCGAAAGGGGCGGGAGCCGTCCTAAGTCGCCGCCGAAAAAGGGCGGATGAGCATGGCGATCAAGACGATACCCCAGCGGGCCGGTACCGGGATCGCCGCCGCGATGATGCTGGCCATCTGTCCGATACCCGCCGCGGCCCAGACCGTGCAGGAATTGCAGCGCCAGATCGATGAACTGAAGGCGCAGATCAAGGCGCTGACCGACGCGCAGAAAGGCGCGACGGCGGCGGTTCCCATGGCCCCTGTCGCCGCATCCGCTCCGCCGGTCGTGGCAGCGGCGCCGGTCATCTCCTCGCCCGCTCCGACTCCCGCGCCGCAGCGGGTGGCGAGCGCGCCCAAGCCGGTATCGTCGCGGACGCCTTGGTATGAGCGTCTGCGACTGCGCGGCTATACGCAGCTTCGCTACAACGCCCTGCTCGACAGCGAGGACGCGCCGGGGATCAACGGCTCGCGCCTGCGCTCGGTCCACGATGCCTCGATCAACGACGATGGCGGCTTCCTGCTTCGCCGTGTCCGGCTGGTGCTGCAAGGCGATATCACCGACCGGCTGCAACTCTATTTCCAGCATGACTTCGGCGCGGCGGTGAACAACCAGTCGAGCACCGAACGGCGCGAGAATTTCGGCCAGCTGCGCGATGTCTATGCCGACTGGTTCCTCGACCCCGAGCGTCGCCTGCGCCTTCGCTTTGGCCAGTCCAAGGTGCCGTTCGGCTGGGAAAATCTGCAATCCTCGTCCAACCGCCTGCCGCTCGATCGCTCGGATGCGATCAACAGCGGCGTGCCCGGCGAGCGCGATGTCGGCGTCAACGTCTATTATACGCCCGCACCCGTCCAGGCGATCTGGGACCGGCTGACCAAGAACAAGCAGAAGCTGTTCGGCAATTACGGCGCTTTCGGCCTGGCCGTCTATAACGGGCAGGGGACCAACCGGACCGAGCGGACCGACAATTTGATGAAGGTCGCGATGGCGACATGGCCGTTTGCCCTCGACGGGCTGGGGCCGCTGTTCCGGGATCAGGTGCTGGAGGTCGGTGGCTCGGCGATGTTTAACCGGTTCCGGCCGGAGCTGCGCAGCGGCGGGGTCAGTTCGGTCGACTATCGCGACGATCGCGTCGCTGTCCATGCCATCCTCTATCCGCAGCCCTTCGGTATCCAGACCGAATGGACGACGGGCTGGGGGCCGCAATATGACAGCGCATCGGCGACGATCCGTTCCAGCCGTCTCGGCGGCGGCTATGTCCAGCTGATGGCGAATATCGGCAAGACGCCGGTCGGTCGCGCCATCCCCTATGTCCGGTGGCAGCATTATCGCGGCGGGTGGAAGGCCAATGTCGACGCCCCCCGGCTGGAAACCGACGAATGGGAAGTCGGCACCGAAATCCAACTGGTCGAGGCACTGGAACTGACCATCGCCTACGCCCGGATGGAACGGCGCGAAGCGGACTCGCGGCGGACCGGCCGCGCAACGGGCGACCTGATCCGGACCCAACTGCAATTCACCTATTGAGCCTGATCGATATTATATGCGCCTTCCTTCCCCCCTCCTGAAGGGAGGGGCTTACGCTGATTCCATGTGACGTCATCCCGCTCTGGGGGAGGGGGCAGCAGGGATGTCGATCCGCCCGACGCGTCAACCGCCGCCCTTGGTGGTGAAGTCGATCCGGATACGGACCCATTCGCCGATCATTTCCTTGCCGTTGACGCGCGGTGCACGGACGCGGAACTGCCATGCGGCTTCACGCATCGAGCGGGCCAGTCCCGAGCCGACGGGCGACTCGCCCAGAATCTGGCAATTCTCCACGCGGTAGCCGGGGATGGTGCGGCAGGCGATCAGCGCCCAGCCACCCGGCGGCGGCGGGCTGCGCAGATAGCCGTTCAATTCCGCATCGCTCGGACGGCGCGGGAACCACTCGGCATTGTAGAGCCGCCGACCGCCCGGCCCTTCGCCGGGGCCATAGGCCGACGCGCTGTCCTCGCCCCGGTCGTCGCCGTTGCTCGACCCGACGCCCTTGCCCTCGCCCTTGGGCAGCGCGCCGATGTCACCGGCCGCGAACAGCGACTTGTCGCCCCATTGCCATGGCGTCGGGGTGGAGGTGTCGACGGGCTTTTCGGTCGGGGGCTTGGGCGTATCGGGCTGCTTCTCCGTGACCGGTGCCTTCGAGCCGCCTGCTGCGGCGGGCTTGCGCGTCGCGGTGCGCGTCTTGGGCACCGGCGCGCCCGATTGCTGATCGTCCGGCGATACGGAGAAGGTATTGAGGGCTGTGGATTTCTCCGGGTCGATCAGCTTGGGCGCCAGATGAAACAACAGCCAGGCGAGCAGCAGATGCGCCAGCACGGTCAGCGTGATCGACGCTCCACGCTCGCGCAGTTTTTCGCGATAGCGTTCGGGAATGAACGCCCAGCGCGATGACGGGGGGGCGGCCGCGCTCATGATGGAGATGCCCCTCCGTCAGACCTTCGGATGGTCACCGACCCTTGCACGGGAGGAT
Source organism: Sphingomonas yabuuchiae (assembly GCF_001477495.1). GTDB lineage: Bacteria > Pseudomonadota > Alphaproteobacteria > Sphingomonadales > Sphingomonadaceae > Sphingomonas > Sphingomonas yabuuchiae_A. The sequence goes on along the minus strand of NZ_LDTF01000023.1, from coordinate 2,884 downwards.
AAGACAACGCTCCGATGGCCCGCATGGCGCGTCGTCTTAGCCGAGAAGGGTAGGGCGCATCAGGCCCGGTTGGCGGCGGAAAGCACCGCCCGGACGCTGGCGGTGGCGATGTCGGTGTCGAGGCCGACGCCGAACACGACCCGACCATCGGGGGTCCGCGCCTCGACATAGGCGGCGGCCTGCGCGTCCGCACCGTGCCCGATGGCATGCTCGTTATAATCGATGACTTCCAGGTTCGGGCCGGTCGTGTCCGCGAGCGCGGCGATGACGCTGGAGATCAGGCCGTTGCCGCGCCCCGAGATCGAGCGTTCGTCGCCGTCCACCAGCACGCGGCCGATAAAGGTCCGCTGGCCGGTCGAGCCGGTTTCTTCATAGTCGCGCAGCACGAACCGATCGCCCTCGCGCGGCAGATAGGTCGCCTCGAACCCGCCCCAGATATCGGCGGCGTTCAGTTCGCGGCTGGTGGCGTCGGCCATCGCCTGGACATGGCGGCTGAAATCGGCCTGGAGCCGCTTGGGCAGCTTCAGCCCCTTGTCCTGCTCGATCACCCAGGCGACGCCGCCCTTGCCCGACTGCGAATTGACGCGGATGACCGCTTCGTAGCTGCGACCCAGATCGGCGGGATCGATGGGCAGATAGGGGACTTCCCACAGATCGTCGTTGCGCGCGCCTTGCGCCGCAAAGCCCTTCTTGATCGCGTCCTGATGGCTGCCCGAAAAGGCCGTAAAGACCAGATCGCCCGCATAGGGCGTGCGCGGATGGACGGGCAGGTTGGTGCAGTAATTGACCGTGTTCACCACCTCGTCGATGTCCGACAGGTCGAGCTTGGGGTCGACGCCTTGCGTGTACATGTTCAGCGCGACGGTCACGAGATCGCAGTTCCCGGTCCGTTCGCCATTGCCGAGCAGGCAACCCTCGACCCGGTCCGCGCCCGCCATCACGCCCAGCTCGGCGGCGGCGACACCGGTGCCCCGGTCATTATGGGTGTGGAGCGAGATGACCACCGAATCGCGGTTCGGGATATTGCGGCCGAACCATTCGATCTGATCGGCATAGACGTTGGGCGTCGCGCATTCGACCGTGGCGGGCAGGTTCAGGATCAGCGGATGGTCGGGCGTCGGCTTCAGCACGTCCATGACGGCGGCGCAGACCTCGACCGAAAAATCCAGTTCGGCGGTCGAGAAGGTTTCGGGACTGTACTCGAAGAACCAGTCGGTGTTCGGACGCTTGGCCGCCTCGTCGCGCAGAATCTTGGCGCCCTCGACCGCGATCCGGCGGACCTCGTCACGGGTCATGCCGAAGACGATCTTGCGCCAGGCCGGGCTGACCGCGTTGTAGAGATGGACGATCGCGGTGCGTGCGCCCTCCAGGCTCTCGAAGCTGCGCTCGATCAGGTCGCGGCGCGACTGGGTGAGGACCTGGATCGTCACGTCCTCGGGAATACGGTCGTCGCGGATCAGGCCGGAGATGAAGTCGAACTCGGTCGCGCCCGCGCTGGGGAAGCCGACCTCGATCTCCTTGAGGCCGACCTTGACCAGCAGGTCGAACATCCGCGTCTTCTTCTCGGCGTCCATCGGATCGATCAGCGCCTGGTTGCCGTCGCGAAGATCGGTCGACAGCCAGCGCGGGGCCTTGGTGATCGTGCGGTTCGGCCATTGCCGGTCGGGCAAGGCGATGATCGGGAAGGGGCGGTATTTGGTCGAGGGATCGCGCAACATGATCGGGTCTTCCAGCATTCTCGGCCGCGTCAGGCCAGGGCGCGGCGGGGACAGGCTTATCGTTTCATTCCGCCCTTAGGGAAGTCGCGCATGGCCACGCCGATCCTCCCCTAAGGGCGGATAAGTCGAAGCGAACGGAGCAGCAGCGCGGCGATCATGATGCAGCGGTTCATGCCGCGTCGGGGCGGCCTTGTCCATATCGAGAATGATGACGTCCGCCTGACACCACGAACGAAAAAGGCGGGGCCGAAGATCGACCCCGCCTTTCGCGGATGGGAGATGAGAGGGAAAATTACTGCGCGGTGAAGGCCGCGTTGATCGTCAGGTCGACGTCGTCACCGACGACCGGGACATAGGCGCCGACGCCGAAGTCCGAACGCTTGATCTTGGCGGTGGCGCGGAAGCCGATGTTCAGCTTCTTCGACATCGGGTTGGTGCCCGCGCCGAAGAAGGTCGCGTTCAGCGTGACCGGCTTGGTCTGATCCTTGATGGTCAGGTTGCCGGTGATGACGGCCTTGTTGCCCATGACCTTGACGCCCGTCGAGACGAAGCGCGCGGTCGGATACGTCGCGGCGTCGAAGAAGTCCTTCGACTTTAGATGGTTCGCGAAAGGCGCGGCGGTGACCGAGAGATCGTCGATCTTGAAGGTCACGTCGACCTTGGCGTTCTGCGGCTTGGCCGGGTCAAGGGTCAGCGTGCCTTCCGACGCGCCGAACTGCCCCTCGAGCATCGAGAAGCCCATATGGTTCAGCGACCAGGTGACCTGGGTGTGCGCGGGATCGACGGCATAGGTGCCCGCGACCACGCGCGAGGCGACGGCGGCGCCGGGCGTGCCGGTCTGGGCGATGGCGGGCGCGGTGATGGTGGCGAGCGCCAGAGCGGCGGGAAGAACGAAACGCATGGGTGGACTCCCTGTTGAACTGTGGCCTTTTTGGGCCGTGCGGTGAACGCACGTCAAAGGCCAAGGTCGCAACGATGCGTTTCCGGGTTGGATGGGGAGGGTGGTCTCTGCGAGGCCTCTTTCCCTCCCCCATCCCCTCCCGCTTGCGGGAGGGGAGAGGTTCCTCGGCGGGCATATGGCGTCACCGCAAGCAATGGACCTGGTTGGGACGCTGGAGACCCCCGCTTGGCACGCCCCTCCCGCCTGTCTCTTTATACACATCTGA
>NZ_LDTF01000022.1 GCF_001477495.1 Sphingomonas yabuuchiae | reverse complement strand
CCGCCCCTGCCCGGCGCGACGCCTGTACCGGCGCGCCCGGCCCCGACGCGCGAAACGCCGACCCCCGCTCCGCCACGCGAAACGGGGATCAGCGACCGGCTGGCCACGTCGGGCCAGATACTGGACAAATGGAAGGATAGCGGCCGCCCGATCGAGCGGCCCGACATACCGCGCCCGAGCGCTTCGGGCGCGGCCGTCACCGATCAGCGGCGATAATTGCGGTCGTTCTTCTCGAAGCGGACCTGACGGCTCAGCATCGCGTAGCGACGGTCCAGATCATTACGCTCCGAGACGCTCAGGCCACCGCCCGACCGGCGATAGCGATATTCGAGCTGGCTCAGGCCACGCAGTTCGGACTGGAGCCGCCCCGCCTCGCGCCGGTTGAGCGCGCCGGAGCGGATGCCTTGGTCGATCCGCTGCTGCAGCTGGCCCTGGCGCTGCGCGATCGGGGTCCAGCGCTGCGCCTCGGCGACCGTGGGGACGGCGATGGTGGCGAAACCCAGGCTCGCAAGGATCATGGCCTTCATGATGACACTCCCTTAATAAAGCGGGCGATTACTGGCCCGATCCGCAATATGGGTCGTGACAATCGCAAAGCTATACCAATGACTTATCTATTATGTCGCCAATTGTCGCAGAACGTGACATGGCGTTCATCCAAGGTTTATCGGGGCCGGACATGACAAGGCCGGTCCTCTCCTTGCGACAGGGAGAGAACCGGCCCATTCATTTGTCGGACGTCAACAGCCGGATTTAACGGCAGCGGACATTGTTCCGCTCGATCGCGCGTCCCGCCAGCGCACCGCCTGCCGCACCCAGCAGCGTGCCGAGCGTCTGCGATCCGCCCGAGGTGATCGCCGCACCGAGCGCACCGCCCGCAATACCGCCGACGATCAGACCGGTGGTGCCGTCGTTGCGACGGCAATAATAACGGCCGTCCTGCCCGACATAGACGCGGTCGTTCCGGCTCAACCGCCGCTCGCGATACCGCGCATTGTCGACATAATAGCGGTCGGCATAATAGCCGCCATAAGCGGGGTCGGGCCGGTTATAGTCATAGGCATAGCGCGGGCCGCCGCCCAAGCCGCCGAAACCATTGTCATAGGTGGAGCAACCGGAAACCAGCGTCGCGGCCCCGATCAGGCCGAGTGTCCATGCACGCATCACATCCTCCCTCTTGGGTGATGCGAGGGAATCGCTTCGCGGCGGCAAAGGTTGCGATATGTTAAGCGGTTTTGGCGGGGTTTGGTGTGGGTGTTTGCATGTAGGGCAGGCACTGCGACTTCGCTTGATGCGAGCGAAGGAAGTGCCTCAAGCAATATCCAACCTCCGTTCGGCCTGAGCGAAGCCGAAGGCCAAGGGATACCCTATCAACGCGGGGCGGTGTCAGGTCTATTCCTTAGCAAAGCGACATCCCCACAGATCGTCTCGTAGGGGCTCTCTCACATCCCATCATACCATCCCGGCGAAGTCCGGGATCCAGTTGGATGGCCGCCGCGGGTGACTCCGACCGTTCCGCAACTGGACCCCGGCCTTCGCCGGGGTGGCAGGAGGAAGAGGATAAGCCCCCCCTTCCGTAGCGGATACGGCCGGCGCAATCGGCCGACTGGCTGGACTGGGACGCGGCCTGTGCAAGCCCAGATGGCACGGACCGCAGCATCTTCACATGTTGGACCACATCATGACCCGCACACCACCACCCCGGGAAAGCCTTACTCCGCCGCCTGAGCCTGCCCCTTGTCGAGCAACGGCTTCAAATATTTGCCGGTGAAGCTGCGTGGTTCGGCGGCGACCACTTCGGGTTTGCCCACCGCGACGATCTCGCCGCCCTTCACACCGCCTTCGGGACCTAGATCGACGATCCAGTCGGCGGTCTTGATGACGTCGAGATTATGCTCGATCACCACCACGGTATTGCCCTGCTCCACCAGTGCGTGGAGCACTTCGAGCAATTTGCGAACATCCTCGAAATGCAGGCCGGTCGTCGGTTCGTCGAGGATGTAAAGCGTGTTGCCGGTCGCGCGGCGCGACAATTCCTTGGCCAGCTTCACCCGCTGCGCCTCGCCGCCCGACAGGGTCGTCGCCTGCTGGCCGACCTTGACGTAACCCAACCCCACCTCGACCAGCATCGCCATCTTGTCGCGGATCGGCGGCACCGCCTGGAAGAATTCGGCGGCGTCCTCGACCGTCATGTCGAGCACATCGGCGATCGAGTGCCCCTTGAACTTCACCTCCAGCGTCTCGCGATTGTAGCGCGCGCCGTGGCACACGTCGCAGGTGACATAGACATCGGGCAGGAAGTGCATCTCGATCTTGAGCACGCCATCGCCCTGGCACGCCTCGCACCGGCCGCCCTTGACGTTGAAGCTGAACCGGCCGGGCTTGTAGCCGCGCGCCTGTGCCTCAGGCAGTCCCGCGAACCAGTCGCGAATCTGGGTGAACGCGCCGGTATAGGTCGCCGGGTTCGAGCGCGGGGTGCGGCCGATCGGCGACTGGTCGATGTCGATCACCTTGTCGAGATGGTCGAGCCCGGTGATCTTCTCATGCTTGCCCGCCAGGATGCGCGCGCCGTTCAGCGACCGCGCGGCGGCGGCGTAGAGCGTGTCGATGGTGAAGCTCGACTTGCCCGATCCCGACACGCCGGTGATGCAGGTGAAGGTGCCGAGCGGAATGCTGGCGGTCACGCCCTGGAGATTGTTGGCGGTCGCCTTGTGCACGGTCAGCTTCTTGCCCGAGCCCTTGCGGCGCTTGGCCGGGACCGCGACCTCGCGCGTGCCGTTCAGATAGTCGGCGGTCACGCTGGTCTTCGACTTGAGCAACTGCTTCAGCGTGCCGTGCGCGACGATCTGGCCGCCATGCACGCCCGCCCCCGGCCCCATGTCGATGACATAGTCGGCGGTGCGGATCGCATCCTCGTCATGCTCGACGACCAGCACCGTGTTGCCCAGGTCGCGCAACCGCCGCAGCGTCGCGAGCAGCATGTCGTTGTCACGCTGGTGGAGCCCGATCGACGGCTCGTCGAGCACATAGAGCACGCCGGACAGGCCCGAGCCGATCTGCGACGCGAGACGGATCCGCTGGCTCTCGCCACCCGACAGCGTGCCGCTGGTCCGGTCGAGATTGAGGTAATCGAGACCGACATTGTTGAGGAAGCCCAGCCGCTCGACGATCTCCTTCAGGATCGGCTGCGCGATGGCACGCTGCTGGTCGGTCAGATGTTCGGGCAGGCCGGTGAAGAAGGCCAACGCGTCGACCACCGACAGATGCGTGGCATAAGAGATGTCCTGCATGGCGATCTTGACCGCCAGCGCCTCGGGCTTCAGCCGCGCGCCGTGGCAGACCTCACAGGGCTGCGACGACTGGTAATTGGCCAGTTCCTCGCGCATCCAGGCGCTCTCGGTCTGGAGCATCCGGCGGTTGAGATTGCCGATCACACCCTCGAACGGCTTTTTCACGTCATAGGACTTCTTGCCGTCGACAAAGGTCAGCGTGACCGCCTTGCCCTTGGTGCCATGCAGGATCGCGTCGCGGACCTTGTCCTCCAGATCCTTCCACGGCGTCTCCAGCGAGAAACCGAACTCGCGCGCCAGGCTGCCGAGTACCTGCATATAATAGGGGCTGGGCGGGTTGGACTTGGCCCAGGGCACGACCGCGCCCTTCTTGATCGACAGCTCGTGATTGGGGACGACCAGGTCTTCGTCGAAGATCAGCTTCTCGCCCAGACCGTCACAGGCCGGGCAGGCCCCCTGCGGCGCGTTGAACGAGAACAGGCGCGGCTCGATCTCGGAAATGGTGAAGCCGCTGATCGGACAGGCGAACTTCTCGGAGAAGACGATGCGGCCGTCGGGCGCGTTGTTGCCCAGCACGGCGGACTTGGGCGTGGCGGGCTCGACCGGATCGGCGGGGTCGACATAGGCCAGACCGTCCGCCAGCTTCAGCGCGGTTTCGAAACTGTCGGCCAGACGCGTGGCGATATCCTCGCGCACCACCAGACGGTCGACCACCACCTCGATGTCATGCTTGAACTTCTTGTCGAGCGCAGGCGCCTCGTCGATCTCATAAAGCTGGCCGTCGATGCGGACGCGGGTGAAGCCCGCCTTCTGCCACTCGGCCATTTCCTTGCGATATTCGCCCTTGCGGCCGCGCACGACGGGGGCCAGCAGATAGAGGCGCGTGCCCTCGGGCAGGGTCATCACCCGGTCGACCATCTGGCTGACCGTCTGCGCCGCGATCGGCTCGCCGGTGGCGGGCGAGTACGGGATGCCGACGCGCGCCCAGAGCAGGCGCATATAGTCGTAGATTTCGGTGACGGTCGCCACGGTCGAGCGCGGATTGCGGCTGGTCGTCTTCTGCTCGATCGAGATGGCGGGAGACAGCCCCTCGATATGGTCGACGTCCGGCTTCTGCATCATCTCCAGGAACTGGCGCGCATAGGCCGACAGCGACTCGACATAACGCCGCTGTCCCTCGGCATAGATGGTGTCGAACGCCAGCGACGACTTGCCCGATCCCGACAGGCCGGTGATCACCGTCAGCGTGTCACGGGGAATGTCGATATCGACATCCTTGAGATTGTGCTCGCGCGCGCCGCGGACGGAAATCTTGGTCAGCATGAGGCAGGTTCTACTTCTGTTCCGGGAGGAAGGCCAGAGGCGAGATAGGAAGCGGAGGCGGCCGTTTCGAGAGGGGCGGGCTTGCGGGAACGCGGAAGTCCGGCGCATGATCCCGCTTGGCCTTGATACCTGCCGATCGCCGTTCGAGGGGGAGTAGTTTCCAACGTGTCGAAGACCTTGCACCTGACCGCCCTGTTGCTGCTGGCCAGCAGCGCCGCCACGCCCGCCCTCGCGCAAAAGGCCGAGAAGACCGAAACCAAGACCACCACAGAAACGAAGGACGACGACAGCAAGCGCCCGCCCCTGCCCGCCGACAAGACGATCAGCCAGAGCGCGCGGATCGGTGGCCGGGTCATCAATTACAAGGCGACCGTGGGCAAGATCGCGGTGCGCGACGACAAGGGCAAGGAGATCGGGCAGGTCGTCTACACCGCCTATACCGTGCCCGGCGGCGATGTGCGGCGGCCCGTCACCTTCGCGTTCAATGGCGGGCCGGGCGCGGCCTCGGTCTATCTGAACCTGGGTGCGGTCGGCCCGAAGCGGGTGCCGTTCGGTGCGCAGGGCGACGCCCCCTCCGACGCGCCGGTCACCACCGACAATCCCAATAGCTGGCTGGACTTCACCGACCTGGTCTTCATCGACCCCATCGGCACCGGCTTCAGCCGCAGCCTGGTCGACGAGGCCGAGACGAAGAAAGCCTTTTACGCCAACGACCCGGACATCAAGTACCTGTCCAAGGTCGTCTATGACTGGCTGGTCAAGGAAGGACGGCTGCGCTCGCCCAAATATGTCATGGGCGAAAGCTATGGCGGCTATCGCGCGCCGCGCATCGCCTACGAACTCCAGTCGCAGATCGGCGTCGGGGTGAACGGGCTGGTGATGGTGTCGCCCTATCTCGACCCCGCCTCGGGCGACGATGCCACCGCGCTGTCGCCCCTGCCGTGGATGATCGATCTGCCATCCATGGCCGCCGCGCAGCTGGAGCGGCAGGGCAAGCTGACGCCGGACGCGATGGCGGGAGTCGAGGCCTATGCGCGCGGCGACTATCTGCGCGACCTGATGCGCGGGCGGTCGGATACCCAGGCGGTCGACCGGATGGTGACGCGCGTGACCGAGCTGACCGGCCTCGACCCGGCGCTGGTCCGTCAGTTGGGCGGGCGGATCGACACGCGGACCTATCTGCGCGAGATTCACCGCAACGATTCGACGATCGGGAGCATCTATGACTCGAACGTCACCGCCTTCGATCCCTTCCCTTGGTCGTCGCAGCAGCGGTCCAACGACCCGCTGCTCGACTCGCTGATCGCACCGACGACCAGCGCGATGGTCGATTTCGTGACGCGCGAAGTCGGCTGGAAGACCGACGCCCGTTATCACGCGCTGTCCTATGAGGTGAACAGCGCCTGGGATCGCGGCAAGCCCGACGACACCCCCGTCACCGACCTGCGCAAGGCGATCGCCAACGACCCGAAGATGAAGGTGATGATCGTGCACGGTTGGGACGACCTGTCCTGCCCGTATTTCGCCTCGCGCCTGATCGTCGACCAGATGCCGAGCTACGGCGTCGCGCAGCGGGTGAAGCTGAACGTCTATCCGGGCGGGCATATGTTCTACAGCCGCACCGACAGCGGTGCGGCGTTCCGGCGCGATGCGATGGCGATGTACGGGGGGTGACGGGACAGGCCTGACTTCCGTTCATATAGGGCAAAGTGTCGAGGGATTCCCTTGGCGATCCACGTCCCACTGGCCCCGTGCGCCGACAGCCGCTACACGCTCAACCGTATACGAAACGGAGCAAGTGACATGGCGGGAATGATCGGCGGATCGACGGCGGAGCGCGAGTTGGCGAGCCTGTCGCCCTGGGCCAACCCCGCGCCGGTCATCTCCGCGCAGGAACGGGCACAGCGGCTGACCCGCGCCCGCGAACTGATGGCCCATATGGATGCCGACGCGCTGCTGATCGGTGCGGGGGCGTCCTTGCGCTATTTCACCGGCGTCGCCTGGGGCGCGACCGAGCGGCTGGTGGCGATGCTGCTGCCGATCGCGGGCGAGCCGATCTTCATCTGCCCCGGCTTCGAACTGGGCTCGTTCGAGGCGAGCCTGTCCATCCCCGCCACTGACATCCGGCTGTGGGAAGAGGATGAAAGCCCCTCCGCGCTGGTCGCCGACGCCCTGAAGGCGGCGGGGGCCAGGACATTGGCGGTCGACCCCGCCATGGCGTTCCTGTTCGTCGAGCGTATCCGCGCCGCCGCGCCGGGCGTGACGCTGGTCGATGGCGGGCCGGTCGTCGACGGCTGCCGCATGATCAAGTCGCCCGCCGAGATCGCGCTGATGCAACAGGCGATGGACATCACGCTGGAGGTGCATCGCCGCGCCGCGCGCATCCTGCATGAGGGCATTCGCGCGTCGGAAGTGATCCGCTTCATCGACCAGGCGCACCGGGCGCTGGGCGCGTCGACCGGCAATTACTTCTGCGCCGTACAGTTCGGCCGCTCGACCGCCTTCCCGCATGGCCTGCCGCAGGACGATGTGCTGCGTGACGGGGACGTGGTGCTGGTCGACACCGGCACGCTGATCGACGGCTATCACAGCGACATCACCCGCACCTATGCGTTCGGCGAGGTCGGTGACGAGGTGCGCCGCATCTGGGACATCGAAAAGGAAGCGCAGGCCGCCGCCTTCGCCGCCGTCCGGCCGGGCGACCCCTGCGAGGCGGTCGATGACGCCGCGCGCGCCGTACTGGAACGGTCGGGCCTCGGCCCCGATTACCGCCTGCCCGGCCTGCCGCACCGTACCGGCCACGGCATCGGCCTGTCGATCCACGAGCCCGCCTATCTGGTGCGCGGCGACAAGACGCCGCTAACGCCCGGCATGTGCTTTTCCAACGAACCGATGATCGTCGTGCCCGACCGCTTCGGCGTGCGGCTGGAGGATCATTTCCACGTCACCGAGACGGGCGCAGCCTGGTTCACCGAGCCGCAGCCTGCGATCGACGATCTGGGGTAAAGGACCGTCCCGGCTGAGGCCGGGGCTGGTTCACACGAAGACGCAAAGCCGCGAAAAAGAAGAGGTTCGCGCGGAGGCGCGGAGACGCGGAGGGTTGGAACTCGCCGCGCCAGCGGCCCTGTCATCTCGACCTGTCGATGATGTCCAAGCGCTGCCGCGCGGGCCGTAATCTCCGCGCCTCCGCGCCTCCGCGTCTCCGCGCGAACAAAGTCCTTCGCGGCTTCGCGTGAAAGACGGCCTTATACCACCGTGAACCCGGCCCAGAACGGATCCTCGCGGTCGATCCAGATCGTGTTGTAGCCGGTCGACACCGCCGAGCCCTGGATCGACGGCACGATCGCCGCCTGACCGCCGAGTTCGGTCGCTTCCTCGACCCGGCCGATGAAGCGGCTGCGGATATAGCTTTCGTGCACGAAGCGGTCGCCGACCTTCAGCCGCCCCTTGGCCGCCAGATGCGCCAGCCGCGCCGAGGTGCCGGTACCGCACGGGCTCCGATCGATCGCACGCTCGCCATAGAATACCGCATTACGCCCGTCGGCATCCTCCGCCGAGGGCTTGTCGGCCCAGAGCACATGGCTGACCCCCCGGATCGAGGGTTCGAGCGGGTGGACCGGCTCGAACTTTTCGCGGACCAGTTCGCGGATCGTGCGGCTGAGTTCGACCAGCTTCGACGCGCCCAGATCGTCCAGCCCGGTATAGGCCCCCTGCGGCTCGATAATGGCATAGTAATTGCCGCCATAAGCGACATCCAGCGTCAGCGGACCGAAGCCGGGCACGTCGATCGCAATGCCCTCGGCCGCCAGATAAGCGGGCACGTTGCGGATGCGGACCGCTGTGACCTTGGCGCCTTCCTTTTCATATTCGATATGGATGGTACCGGCGGGCACCTCGACCTTCAGCTTGCCGGGTTCGCGCGGGGTAATCAGGCCGTTTTCCAGGCCGAAGGTGATCATGCCGATCGTACCGTGCCCGCACATGGGCAGGCAGCCGCTCGTCTCGATGAACAGGATCGCGGCGTCGCTGTCTGGCTCGCAGGGCGGATAGAGGAAGCCGCCCGACATCATGTCATGCCCGCGCGGCTCGAAGCACAGGCCGGTGCGGATCCAGTCGAACCGCTCCAGGAAATCCAGCCGCCGCTCGGCCATGCTGGACCCGCGCAGCAGCGGCGCGCCGCCCGCCACGAGGCGGACGGGATTGCCCGCGGTATGGCCGTCGATGCAGAAAAAGGTATGGCGGATCGTGGGTGACGTCATCGGGATTCCCTTGCTGTAAAATCCGTATACGATATGACCGGCGTCATGCCCAAGCCGGAAAATCACGCGAGCCCCTCGGATCATCGCAGCGCCATCGTGGTCGGCGGCGGCGTCATCGGCACCACCACGGCGCTCGCCCTGCAACGCGCAGGGTGGACGGTGACGCTGATCGAGGCGGAGCAGACGCCGCGCGCCGCCTCCTGGGGCAATGCGGGTCACATCGCGACCGAACAGGCCGAGCCGATCGCCTCGCCCGCGATGGTGCGCGGCTTCGCCAAGCGGCTGTTCTGGCGCGGCGGCGCGCTGGCCCTGCCGCCGCGCCAGATCGCGACCTGGCTGCCCTTCTCGCTGCGCCTGCTCAAGGCCGCGCGCCCGGCGCGGTACGAGCGTTCGCATAAGGCACTGGCGGGGCTGCTCGCCCAAGCCATGCCCGCCTGGGAGCGTCATGTTGCAGCGATGGGCGTGCCGGATTTGCTGCGCCCACACGGCCATGTCGTGCTGTGGGAAACGCCGGAGAGCGCCGCGCGGGGCCTGGCGAACTGGCGGGCGGCGGACACCGGCACCGCCCACTTCCGTCCGCTGACCGAGGCGGAGTTGCAGGACTGGCGCACTCGCGTCCGCGCACCCATCGCGGGCGGCATCCGCTTCGAGGGCAGCGGCCAGATCGCCGACCCGACGCGCCTCGCCGAAACCACGACCGCGCGCTTTGTGGCGGACGGCGGCACCCGCCTCGTCGCACGGGTCGCGAGCATCGGCGATGGCGAGGTCCGCCTGACCGACGACCGCCGCCTGACCGCCGACCAGATCGTCGTGACGGCGGGCGTGGCGAGCGCTGCCCTACTCCGCCCCTTCGGCCTGAAGGCCCCGATCATCGCCGAGCGCGGCTATCACCTCCAGACCGGCCCCGACATCGACTGGCCCGCCGACCTGCCCCCGGTGGTGTTCGAGGACCGCTCGATGATCGTCACCCGCTTCGCAGGCGGCCTGCGCGCCGCCAGCATCGTCGAGTTCGCCCGTGCCGAAGCCAAGCCCGACCCCGCCAAGTGGAACCGCCTGCGCCACCACATCGCCGCGCTCGGCCTGCCGATCGGTGAGGATGCCAAGCCCTGGATGGGCGCGCGGCCGACCCTGCCGGATTACCTGCCCGCGATCGGGCGGGTGCCGGGGACCAGAGGCGTATCCTACGCCTTCGGGCACAACCATCTCGGCCTGACGCTCGCCCCGATTACTGGCGAGTTGGTGGCGGCGATGGTGGCTGGGGAGTCGACGCCGGTTCCCACGTCACCGTTCGAATTGCAGCGATTCAGGTAATCCGGGACAACTCTCCGTCGAACGACTTGTCTTGCCGAATATCGGGCAGTGGCTAGTCGACGATGCCAACCGCCGCATCAGCCCATATCGTGCACACCACTGCCACTGTTCCGATCACGATCAGGGCACGGACCGCCAGGGGAGCCGACAGGCGCGGGGCGCATTCGCAGGCAACGCCGATCGTCCCGAGCAATATGGCGGCAAACACGAAGTCGACCAGGCTCCAATCGACCTCACTGGTAAATGGCATTGCCAGGGCCGGGGCGAGAAGCACGCACGTCAGCAGCGCCCAGACGGCATTCCGCAATGCCCGGGAATTGCTCCCCCGTAGGTTATGGATCAATTGCATAAGCACTCCATCTGACGGACGGCGGTCAGCATCATGACGTTGTTTGCCGGGTAAGGAAAGTGGCCGAATATGGCGCTGGTCGATCGCTTGGGCGAATGCCCCCCCTCATGGGTAACCCGCGATACCACGCGATCGAGGCCATACTCACGTCGGCGGTATCATAATCCTTCCCTCGACATCCCGCCCCCATTCGCTATCGGTTAACCACAGCGCATCGGGGGAGCGGCGACCGGGTCCGTGCAGATCAAGCGGCTTCGCATTTCGGGTTTCAAGAGCTTCGTCGATCCGGCCGATCTGGTCATCGAACCGGGGCTGACCGGCGTTGTCGGGCCCAATGGCTGCGGCAAGTCCAACCTGCTCGAGGCGCTGCGCTGGACGATGGGCGAGAACAGCGCGCGCTCGATGCGCGGCGCGGGCATGGAAGACGTGATCTTCGCAGGGACCGCCACCCGCCCGCCGCGCGACTTTGCCGAGGTCACGATCCTGGCCGAGCGCGAGGGGGACGAGACCGAGATCGTCCGCCGGATCGAGCGGGGCGCGGGCTCGGCCTATCGCATCGACGGGCGCGACGTGCGCGCCAAGGACGTGGCGCTGCTCTTCGCCGACGCCGCGACCGGGGCGCATTCGCCCGCCCTTGTCAGCCAGAACCGGATCGGCGCGGTCATCGCCGCCAAGCCCGCCGAGCGCCGCGCGATGCTGGAGGAAGCGGCCGGGATCGCCGGGCTCCATGTCCGCCGCCGCGATGCCGAGACCAAGCTGCGCGCGACCGAGACCAACCTGACCCGGCTGGACGAAGCGATCGCCGATCAGGACGCCCGCATCGCGACGTTGCGGCGACAGGCACGCGCGGCGGAGCGGTATCGCCTGCTCTCCGACCAGATCCGGGTGGCCGAGGCGCGGATGATCTTCGCCCGCTGGCGCGACGCGGCCGAGGCGGCGGGACAGGCGAAGATCGAGGCGGAGGTCGCCGAGCGCCGCGTCACCGAAACCACCGCCGCCGAGCGCGAAGCCGCCGCCGCGCAGGAACAGGCGGTAGCGCGCGCCGCCCGCACCCGCGCCGCCTCGCTCGCCGCGCGCGATACGCTGAGCGAGGCGGGTCATGCCCTGTCGCGCACCCGCGACCGCCGCCATGGGCTGCAACGGCGGATCGAGGAACTGGCCGCCGCGCGCACCCGCATCGACGAGGACCGCGCGCGCGAGGATGCGCTGGCGCACGACGCGGCCGCCGCGATCCGGCGGCTGGCCGAGGAGTGCGAGGATCTGGAGGCGCGCATCGCCCATGCGGTGCAGGCCATGCCCCGGCTCGACGCGCTGCTGGCCGAGGCGGAGACGAAGAACCGCAACGCCGAGGTCGCATTGGCCCGTGCCTTGTCGGCCCAGGCTGCGGAAGCCGCCGAGCGCCGCATCGCCGAGGCCGCGCTGGCCGCCGCCCGCGCCCGCCATGCCCGTGCCGAACGCGATGCCCGCGCGGTCGCCTCCGCGATCGAGGCGCTGCCCGACATGGCCGAGCAGGAGGCGGCACGCGAAGCCGCCATCGCGACCCAGGCCGCCGCCAAGGTCGATGCCGACAAGGCCCGCGCGGCGCTAGGCTGGGCCGAGGAAAGCGAGCTGACCGCGACCGGCGAACGCGATTCCGCCGAGGGAGCCCGCGCCCGCGCCATCGCCGCCCTCGCCGCGCTGGAGGCCGAAGCAGCGACGCTGACCCGCGCGACCGCGAGCAAGGGCGGCGACCGGCTGCTCGACGAGGTGCAGGCCGAGCCGGGGTTCGAGCGCGCGCTGGCCGCCGCGCTGGGCGACGAGTTGGAGACGCCGCTGGTCGACTGGCATGGCTCCCCCGTCGCGCCCGACGACCCCGCCGCGCCGGTCGGGACGCTACGGCTGGGCGAGCGGATCAAGGCGCCGCCGACGCTTGCCCGGCGGCTGTCGCAGATTTTCCTGGTCGAGGCGGATTCGGGTCAGCATCTGAGCGTCGGGCAGCGGCTGGTCACGCGCGAGGGGCGGCTGCGGCGCTGGGACGGCTATATCGGCGAGGGCGGCGGCGCGGCGGCGGCGGAGCGGATGGAGCGGCGCAACCGGCTTGCCGCGCTGGAGGCCGAACGTCCGGCGGCCGAGGCGGCGGTCCAGACCGCGACCGAGGCACGTGCTGCCATCGAGGACCGGATCGCCCGCGCCCGCGCCGCCGCCGCCAGCGCGCGGAACCTCCACGCCACCGCCGAAGCATCCTTGCGCGATGCCCAGCGTGCCGAGGACCGGGCGCAGGCGGTGATCGAGCGGCTGTCGGCCCAGCGCACCGATCTCGCCACCCGCGCCGAACGCATCGCCGCCGAGATGGACGAGGCGCTGGCCGAATGCGACCGCGCCCAGGCCACGCTGGCCGGACTGCCCGACGGCACGGCGAGCGCGGCAGAGACGGCGCGGCTCCAGCAGGAGACGCAACTCGCCCGCTCGGCCGTGGCGCTGGCGCGGTCGGAGCGGACGACGCTGGAGCGCAGCCTGGCGCAGACCCGCGACCGCCTGTCCGCCGCCATGGCCGAGGCGCAGGGCTGGGACCAGCGTGCCGGGCAAGCGGCAGGCCGGATCGCCGAGATGGACGACCGCGCTGCGACGCTGGACCGCGACGCCGCCGCGCTCGCCGACCAGCCGCACCTGTTGGCCCAAGAGATCGCCCGGCTCGCCGCCGCGCACGACACCGCCAAGTCGGAGGCGGAACGGACGCAAACCGAGGAAGCCGACGCCGAACGCGCGCTGCGCGCCATCGAGGCAGCGCATGCCGAGACCCATGCCCTGCTGTCCGCCGCGCGGGAGGCGCGGGCGGGGGCGCTGGCGCGTGTGGAGAATCACGAACTCCGCAGGGTCGAGCTGGGGCGGGTGTCGGGTGAACGCTTCGCCTGCCCCGCGCCGGTACTGCCGGAAAAACTGGCCTTCGACAGCGCCAGCGTCGGCTCACCCCAGGCCGAGGCGGCCGCGCATGACAAGCTGTCCGCCGACCGCGAACGGATCGGCCCGGTCAATCTGGTCGCCGAACAGGAACTGGCCGATCTGGAAGCGAGCGGCGCGGCGAGTGCCGCCGAGCGCGAGGATCTGGTCCAGGCGGTGGCGCGGCTGCGCAGTTCGATCGGACTGCTCAACCGCGAGGGGCGGCAGCGGCTGCTGGAAGCGTTCGAGGCGGTGAACGGCCATTTCCAGACCTTGTTCGCGACGCTGTTCGACGGCGGCTCGGCGCATCTGGCGCTGATCGATTCGGACGATCCGCTGGAGGCGGGGCTGGAGATCATGGCGCAGCCGCCGGGCAAGAGGCTCCAGTCGCTGACCCTGTTGTCGGGCGGCGAGCAGGCGCTGACGGCGGTGGCGCTGATCTTCGGGCTGTTCCTGACCAACCCCGCGCCGATCTGCGTGCTGGACGAAGTCGATGCGCCGCTGGACGACGCCAATATCGACCGCTTCTGCGGCCTGCTCGACCGGATGACCCGCGAGACGGATACGCGCTATCTGATCGTGACCCACAATGCGGTGACGATGAGCCGGATGCACCGCCTGTTCGGCGTGACCATGATCGAGCGCGGGGTCAGCCGGTTGGTCTCGGTGGATTTGCAGGCGGCCGAGACGTTGCTGGCGGCGGAGTAGCGCCATCTTCAATGTCTTATGGCGTCACCCCGGCGAAGGCCGGGGCCCAGTTGTCGCGTACCCTCGAAGGCGCGAAACATCTGCCTCCCCCGCATCGATTCGCGCGCCACGGATTTGGTGGAGCCTGGGCCCCCGGCCTTCGCCGGGGAACAGCTACATCTTCAAACTTCCGTTCAAGCCGAGCGAGGTCGAAACCGAAGCCCGTCGATCAAGCGAGCAGGAACGTGCCCTCGATCACCGTCACGCAGCCTCCGCCCAGGATCACCCGGTCGCCGTCCACCCGACAGGTCAACCGCCCGCCCCGTGCACTCGCCTGCTCCGCCACGAAGGAGTCGCGTCCCAGCTTCTCCGTCCAATAGGGCGTCAGCACGGCATGTGCCGCGCCCGTCACCGGGTCCTCATCGATGGCGAAGGCTGGTACGAAGACGCGGCTCACCACATCCGCCTCCCCTGCCCCGCCGCGCGCGGTCAGGATGACGACATAGCGCCCGGCCTTGGCCAGGGCGCCGAAATCCGGGGCGCAGCCGCGTACCGTCGCCGCATCGTCGACCACCACGACGGCATAGCCCGCCGGATGGCGCAACGTCTCGACCACGCCGTCCACGCCCAGCGCCTCGACCACGCCCGGCAGCGCCTGGGGCAACGGCGTTCGCTCGGGCAAGGACATGCTGTAGCCCAGCCCGTCGCGCGCGACCTCCAGCACCCCGGCATGGCGCGTCGCGAAGCGCACCCGTTCGCGCGTCGTATCCGACGACAGCACGACATGCCCGCTCGCCAGCGTGGCATGGCCGCACATCTCGACCTCGTCGCCCGGCGTGAACCAGCGCAGTTCGAAATCCGCCTCGCCGCCATTTGCGGCCACCAGAAAGGCGGTTTCCGACAGGTTGTTCTCCTGCGCGATCGCCAGCAGCGTGGCGTCGTCCGGCCAGGCGGACAACATCATCACCGCCGCCGGATTGCCGCCGAACGCGGCATCGGCAAAGGCATCGACCTGGGTGAAGGGGATGCGCATCAATAGCCGACCCGCTTGCCGAACCAGTGCGGGGTCACGTCGGCCTCGACCAGCGGATTGTCGGTGTCGACATGGCCTTCGGGATCGAGATGGATCAGCACCTCGACCTTGGGGAAGGCGCGGCGCAGCGCCCGCTCGACGCCCTCGACCACGTCATGCGCGGCGGCGACCGTCATGTCGCGGTCGACCTCCATATGGAACTGCGCGAAGTCGTGGCTGCCCGAACGGCGGGTGCGGAAGTCGTGGATTCCCTTCAACCCCGGCTGGCGCGCGGCGACGTCGAGAAAGGCGGCGCGCTGGTCGTCGGACCATTCCTTGTCCATCAACTGGTCGATCGCGGTCGAGGAGGCCTGGAACGCGCCCCAGGCCAGCCACAGCGCGATGGCGATACCGAAGATCGGGTCCGCGCCGTGCCAGCCGAGATACTGGTCGAGCACCATCGCGACGATGACCGAGCCGTTGAGCATCACGTCGGACTGGTAATGGACATTGTCCGCCAGGATCGCGACCGATCCGGTGCGGCGGATGACGCTGCGCTGATAGGCGAGCAGGATGATGGTGGCGACAATCGCGATCACCGACACGCCGATGCCGAACTCGGCGTCGCCCGTTGGATTGTCCGAGCCGAGCGCCATGACCGCACGCCAGGCGATCCCCGCCGCCGAGGCGGTGATCAGCGCGACCTGGAACAGCGCCGCCAGCGCCTCCGCCTTGCCATGGCCGAAGCGGTGGTCATGATCCGCCGGAGTCGCCGCCAGCCGGACGCCGTACAGCGTCACGAGACTGGCCAGCAGGTCAAGCGCGGTATCGGCCAGCGACCCCAGCATCGCGACCGAGCCGGTCCGCCATGCGGCAAAGCTCTTCAGCGCCAGCAGGAACAGCGCCATCGCGACGCTGGCCAGCGCCGCGCGGGTCGCCAGCGGGATGATCTTCTTACGTTCGTCCTGGGTCACGGGAACAGCAATCCTTCGTCCCAGCCATGTTCGCTGGTGCGGGTGAAGACACGGCGCTCATGCAGCCGATGTTCGCGGTCGAGCCAGAACTCGATCCGCTGCGGAGTGACGCGGTATCCGCCCCAATGCGGCGGGCGCGGCACGTCGCCGCCCTCGAAGCGGGCACGCATTTCCTCGAAGCGCGCCTCGAACGTCTCGCGGGCGTCGAGCGGGCGCGACTGGTCCGAGGCCCAAGCGCCCAGCTGCGAGTCGCGGCCCCGGCTGGCGAAATAGGCATCCGACTCGGCATCGTCGACGCGCGACACCGGCCCCTCGATACGGATCTGGCGGCGCAGCGATTTCCAGTGGAAGAGAAGCGCGGCCTTGCTGCCATCGCCCAGTTCCTGTGCCTTGCGACTCTCGCGGTTGGTGTAGAACACGAATCCGCGGGCGTCATGCCCCTTCAGCAAGACCATGCGCACCGAGGGTTGCAGGCGCGCATCCACCGTCGCCAGCGCCATCGCATTATAATCGTTGATTTCGCTCGCTCGCGCCTCGGCAAGCCACGCATCGAACAGGACAAAGGGATCGTCAGCCATGCGCCCGCCCATACGCCTCTGGGGTCGGAAAACCAATGTCGGGAACGGAAATGCCGAGTCCGTCATTGGAGGGGTTACGCAACGGAGATTTCCCCATGCCCGCACGCGCTTACTGGCAGGGCCAGATACGCCTCGCGCTCGTGTCGATCCCGGTCGAAATCTATGCGGCCACCAAAAGCGGCGCGACCATCCAGTTCAAGCAGATCCACGAACCCAGCGGCAAGCCGATCCATTACGAAAAGGTCGTGAACGATATCGGCCCGGTCGACACCGACGAGATCGTGAAGGGCTATCAGGTCGCCAAAGGCGATTACGTCCTGCTCGACCAGGACGAGATCGACGCGGTGAAGCTGGAGTCGAAAAAGACGCTCGAGCTGACCCGCTTCGTCGATGCGGGCGAAATCAACGTCCTTTATTATGAGCGCCCCTATTTCGTCGTGCCCGCCGACGATCTGGCCGAGGAAGCCTTCATCGTGCTGCGCGAGGCGTTGAAGCGGACGGGCAAGGTCGGGCTGGGGCAACTGGCGCTTAGGGGCCGCGAATATATCGTTTCGCTCCGACCGTGCGGGCGCGGGCTGATCCTGGAGACGCTGCGCTACGCCGATGAGGTGAACAAGGCGCAGGCCTATTTCAGCGATATCGGCGATGCCAAGCCCGACGCCGAGCTGCTCGACCTTGCCCAAGCGCTGATCGAGAAGAAATCCGGTCCCTTCGACCCCAAGCAGTTCCATGACCATTATGTCGAGGCGCTCCATCGCCTGATCGACCGCAAGCGCAAGGCGAAGGGCAAGAAGGTCATCGAGGACGAGGATGACGCGCCGGCCAAGTCGGGCGGCAATGTCGCTGACCTGATGGCGGCACTCAAACAGTCGATGGAGACGGGTGAGACGCGCAGCCGTTCGCGCAAGGCCCCGGCCAAGGCGCCCCGGAAAGCCCCTGCGAAAAAGACCACCCGCAAGGCCCCGGCGCGCAAACATGGCTGATCCGCTCGAACGCTATAACGCCAAGCGCGACTTCACCCGCACCGCCGAACCGGCGGGGACGCTGGCGCCGGGCAAGGGCAACAGCTTCATCGTGCAGAAGCATGACGCGACCCGGCTCCACTGGGACTTCCGGCTGGAGGTGGACGGGGTGCTGAAGAGCTGGGCGGTCACGCGCGGGCCGAGCCTGGACCCCGACGAAAAGCGGCTGGCGGTACGCACCGAGGATCATCCGCTCTCCTATGCGACCTTCGAGGGGACCATCCCGGCGGGCGAATATGGCGGCGGCACGGTGATGCTGTGGGATCGCGGCACCTGGTCGCCGGTGGCGGGCAAGAGCGCGAAGGATCTGGAGGACGGGCATCTCCACTTCATCCTCGATGGCGAGCGGATGAAGGGCGAATGGCTGCTCGTCCGCATGAAGCCTCGCGGCAAGGAAAAGCGCGAGAACTGGCTGCTGCGCAAGGTCGCCGATGCCCATGAAGGGGGCACCGATACGCTGACCGATCAGGCGCTGACCAGCGTGTCGACCGGGCGGACCATGGCGCAGATCGCCGAAGGGAAACAGGCCAAGAAGACGCCCGTCAAAGGGCCGAAAACCGCTTCCCGCAAGCCGAAGACCAAGGCGATGGCGGGCACCATGCCGGAATTTCGAGCCCCCGCGCTATGCACTCTGGTCGATCAGGTTCCGGCCGGGAATGGCTGGCTACACGAGATCAAATATGACGGTTACCGCGCGCTGATCGCGATCGGCGGGGGCGCGGCGCGGGTCTTCACCCGCAGCGGGCTGGACTGGAGCGAGAAATTCCCCGGCATCGTCGCGGCCGCCGCCGACCTGCCCGTCACCAGCGCGCTGATCGACGGAGAAATCGTTGCGTTCAAGGACGGGCGGCCCGACTTCTCGACGCTGAAGGATGCAATCGGCACGACCAAACCGATGAGCCTATTCGCCTTCGACCTGCTGTCGCTCGACGGCGAGGACGTGACCGCCCTGCCGCTGGTCCAGCGCAAGGAACGGCTGCGCGGTATCGTTCCCAAGGGTGGTGAGACGATCCAGTTCGCCGAGCATGTCACCGGCTCGGGCGAGGCGCTGTTCGACACGCTCTGCGCCGAGGGGCTGGAGGGCGTCGTCTCCAAACGCGCCGACAGCCGTTATCCCGGTGCGCGCAGCCGCGACTGGCTGAAGATCAAATGCCTGAAGCGTCAGGAATTCGTGATCGTCGGCTGGCTGCCGTCGGACAAGGCGCGGCGGGGATTCAAATCGCTGCTGCTCGGCGTGAATCGCGACGGCAGGCTCACCTATGTCGGCAAGGTCGGCACCGGCTTTACCGAGGCGCGCATGGCCGAACTGCGCAAGCTGCTCGACACCCGCGCCCGCAAGACCGCCCCCGTCGAAGCCCCCCGCGCGATGGTGCGGGGCGCGCATTGGGTGCGGCCCGATCTGGTCGCCGAGATCGCCTTTACCGAGACGACGCCCGACGGCCTGCTCCGCCACCCCAGCTTTATCGGCCTGCGCGAGGACAAGCCCGCCGATCAGGTGGTCGAGGAGCGTCCCGCGCCCGCCCCCTCGGCGAAGGACAGCGACATCGCCATCACCCATCCCGAGCGGGTGATCTTCCCGGACAGCGAACTGACCAAGGGCGATCTGGCCGATTATGTCGCGGCGGTCGCTCCGTTGATGCTGCCCTGGGTCGCACACCGACCGGTCAGCCTGGTCCGCTGTCCACAGGGACGGGCGCGGGCGTGTTTCTTCCAGAAACATGACGCGGGCAGTTTCGGGCCGCATGTCCATTCGGTGCCGATCCGCGAAAAGGACGGTGGCACCGAACCCTATCTCTATGTCGAAGATGCGCAAGGCTTGCGTGCCTGTATCCAGATGGGCTCGATCGAGTTTCACGGCTGGGGTTCGTCCATCGCCACGCTGGAACAGCCCGACCGGATGATCTTCGACCTCGACCCCGACCCGTCCGTGACCTTCGACGAGGTGAAACGCGCCGCCGTCCATATCCACGACCAGTTGGCCGAACTGGGGCTGACCAGTTTCGCGATGCTGTCGGGGGGCAAGGGCGTGCATGTCGTCGTGCCGCTGACCCCGGACGCGCAGTGGCCCGCCCTATCGGACTTTGCCGAACGCTTCGCCAAGGCGCTGGCAAAGAGCGATCCCGACCGCTTCGTCGCGGTGGCGACCAAGGCCAGGCGCAAGGGCCGCATCTTCATCGACTGGCTGCGCAACCAGCGCGGCGCGACCGCCGTCATGCCCTATTCGGCGCGGGCCAGATCGGGCGCGCCGGTCGCGGCCCCGGTGGCGTGGCGCGAGCTGGACGGCATCGATACGGCGGCGCGCTGGACGATCCGCGATGCCGAGGAACTGGCGACGCGCGCGGGTGGCGCGGCCTTGCGCGGCTGGGGTGTGGCGGATCAAATCCTGCCCGATCTCTAATCGCCTGTTGCAACCTGGGGCCGATCCGGCGATTTTCCCCGCCGATGGACCCTTCCGAGGACAGCCCCGCGCAGGCCGCCGCCTGGATCGACGCCTATCGCGCGGCCGCCCCCGGTGCGGACGTGCTGGCGGGATCGCATGACCCGGCCTGGCCCGCCATGCTGGAGGAACTGGCCGCCGTCGCCAGCAACCTGGCCCATGCGCGCGAACGGGTGCAGCGCCACGCCGCCGACATCGGCACCGGCTTTCGCATCATCGGCGAAACCGACGAGCGGCCCTGGCCCGTCTCCCCCGTCCCCCTGCTGATCGACACCGCCGAATGGGCGGGGATCGAGGCGGGGGTGATCCAGCGGGCCGCGCTGCTGGAGACGATCCTCGCCGATCTCTACGGCCCCGGACGGCTGGTGGCGGAAGGGCTCATCCCCGCCGCGCTGGCGACCGGCAGCCCCTATTTCCTGCGCCCGATGGTCGGGGTGCGCCCGCCCGGCGGCCATCATCTGAGCTTCGTCGCCTTCGACCTGGCGCGTGGGCCGGATGGCGAGTGGCGGGTGCTGGCCGATCACCTGCGCAACCCGGCGGGCGCGGGCTATGCGCTGGAGAACCGGCTGGCGGTCAGCCGGACGCTGGGCGGCCTGCAGAACCGCCTGAACGTGCAGCGGCACGCGCCCTTCTTCGCCGCCTTTCGCGCCGGTCTCGCCGCCCAGTGCCGACGCGCCGATCCGCGCATCGGACTGCTGACGCCGGGTCGTTTCAACCCCAGCTACCCCGAACAGGCGCATCTGGCGCGCTATCTCGGCCTGTTGCTGGTCGAGGGCGCGGACCTCGCGGCGATCGAGGGACAGGTCTATGTCCGCACCGTCGCGGGGCTGAAGCGGATCGATGCGCTGTGGCGGCGGCTCGATCCCCGGATGCTCGACCCGCTGGCGTTCGACAGCCATTCGCAGATCGGTGTGCCCGGCCTGATCGACGCCTATGTCGAGGGGCAGGTGGTCATTGCCAACGCCCCGGGCGCGGGCGTGCTGGAGAGCCCGGCCGTCTCCGCCTTCCTGCCCGCGCTGGCACAGGCTCTGGCGGGTGGGCCGCTGATGCTGCCCAATATCGCGACCTGGTGGTGCGGTGGGCCGCGCCAGGCCGCGCATGTCGCCGAGCATCTCGACCGGCTGCTGATCGCCCCCGCCTTCGGACCCCGCCCGCTGGGCCTGCCGAGTGGCGCGCGAACGGGCGCAAGCCTGTCGGCCGAGGAGCGGGGGATGCTGCTGACCGACATGGCGAAACGGCCGCAGGATTATGTCGGGCAGGAGATGGTGCGCCTGTCCACCATGCCCGTCGTCATCGGCGACCGGCTGGAGCCGCGTCCCTTTACCTTGCGCGTCTTCGCCGCGCGCGACGGCGAGGGTCGATGGACGGTCATGCCCGGCGGCTTCGGCCGCATCGGCGACCATCCGGAGGCGACCGCCGCGATGATCGGCGAAGGGCTGTGGTCCGCCGATGTCTGCGTCCATGGGCCGGAGCCGGTGACGCCCATGTCACTGCTCGCCGACCCGGATTCGCTGCACGTCCGGCGCAATCCAGGGACGCTGCCCAGTCGGGTCGCGGACAATTTCTACTGGCTGGGCCGCTATCTGGAGCGGGGCGAGGCGCTGCTCGCGGCGATCCGGGTGATGCTGGGCAATTCCATCGACGTCGATGGCGGCGCGGCGCTGGACCCGCGCACGGTCGGGCGGCTGGTCGGCCTCATCACCGGCGGGGGCGCGGCCCCGCATCCCGACAGCCTGCACCGCGCCGCCCTGACCCAGTTCGCCCGCACCGCGATGGAGGATGAGGGCTTTCATTCGGTCGCCCGCATCAACCGGCTGGCGCGCGGGATCAGCGAAGGATCGCGTGACCGGCTGTCCGCCGACATGGTGCGGCTGCTGGAGGCCCCCTTCCCCAGCCATGCCGGGATGCTCGACCGGGCGGGGTCGCTGCAACGCCGCTATGCCGCGATCGCGGGACTGTCGGCCGAGCATATGGTGCGCACCACGGCGTGGCGCTTCCACGATCTTGGTCGCCGGGTGGAGCGCGCGGTGGCGGTGGCGCGGGCGACGCGGCTGTTCGGCATGGCGGGCGCGTCCGCGGACGACCTGTCGACCCTGCTCGACCTCGCCAACAGCCAGATCAGCTATCGCCAGCGTTATCCGACCGGCCTGGCCCGCGTCGCGGTGGTCGACCTCGTCGCGCTCGATCCCAACAATCCGCGCGCGCTGGCGTATCAGACCGCGCGCATCGCCGACTGCCTGTCGCGCCTGCCCGTCCTGTCCGATGACGATATGGCCGAGCCGCAACAGGCCCAGGCCATCGCCATCCGCGCCGCGCTGGAAATAGCGGATGCCCGCACGCTCGATGCCGATACGCTGGGCGATATCGAGCGGCGGCTGGGTCTGCTGTCCGAGGCGATCGCGCGGCGATACTTCCTGCAAGGGGCCGAGCCTCTCCGCGCCGGAGGCCTCACGCTCGCATGATCTACGACATTCGCCACATCACCCGCTTCGATTACGGCGCGCAGGTCAAATATGCGCGGTGCAATCTGCGGCTGAAGCCGATTGACTGGCCCGGCCAGACGCTGGAGTCTTACGACCTGATCGTCGAGCCGGTCGGCCGCACCCGCGCCGCCCATGCCGAGGCGGGGCTGGCGCATGTCACGCGGCTGGTGGTCGACCGCCCGGTGCGCAGCCTGACGATCGAGAGCCGCGCGCGCATGACCGTCGACCGCCCGGTGCCGATGCCGTCCCCCAATGATCCGACGCTGGCCGAAGTCTCTGCGCTCGCCCGAAGCAGCCGCGACCTGTCGGCGGCGAGCCCGGCCAATTACATCTTCCCCTCACCCCTAATCCCGCTCGACCCCGCCATCGCCGAATGGTGCGCGGCCGACCTGTCACCGGAACGCGGCGCGCTGGAGGCGGGGTTCGCGCTGGCGGGCCGCATCCAGCGCGAATTCGCCTTCGACCCCGCCGCCACTCTGGTCGACACGCCCCCGGCCGAAGCGTTCCGCCAGCGGCGCGGCGTCTGCCAGGACTTTGCCCAGATCATGATCACGGGCCTGCGCGCGGCGGGTATCCCGGCGGCCTATGCCTCGGGCTATATCCGCACCCTGCCGCCGCCGGGCCAGGCACGGCTGGTCGGTGCCGACGCGACCCATGCCTGGGTGCTGATCTGGGGCGGGCCGCAAGCCGGCTGGGTCGGGGTCGATCCGACCAACGGCATCTGGATGGCGGGCGACCACATCATCGTCGCGGTCGGCCGCGACTATGCCGAGATCGCACCGGTCGATGGCGTCGTACTGGGCTCTGGCGCGCAGAAGATGGACGTCAGCGTCGACGTCGCGCCGCTGGAGGAAATGGTGGCAGGGTAGAGCCTCTCCGCTCCGTTCGCACTGAGCGAAGTCGAAGTGCACGCCCCTCCGCTTTACCACGAGCGCTTTCCCGTGGCCTTCGACTTCGCCCAGGCCAAACGGAGGGTTAGCCCTCTTCCGTCACCGCATTGGGATTGTCCTTGTCCGGGTCCGGATGCCCGCCCTTGCCGTGATAGGCCGCCCCGCTCTGGCCGCCATGGAAATCGCCCTCGCGCTCGGGCACGCTTTCGTAACCGCCGCCCTGGCTTTCGCCGCCATGCTTGCCCGGCGCATCCGATACGCCGTCCGGTGCGCCCTTCTTGCCGTCCTTGCCAACGGCCTGCATCGGTTCCGTCATGATCCGTCTCCTTCGCGCCCTCAACGCATGGGGAACGGATTGCGCTCCGCCACGGACTCCCCCACATGAGAAGGCAATACACTGCCAACGGGGAACAGAGTGGCCGATCCATATCAGACGCTGGGCGTGAGCCGCATGGCCAGCGAAGCCGATATCAAGAAAGCCTATCGCAAGCTGGCGAAGGAACTGCATCCCGACCGCAACAAGGACAATCCCAAAGCGGCCGAGAAGTTCAGCCAGGTCACCAACGCCTATGACCTGCTGAACGACAAGGACAAGCGCGCCCGGTTCGACCGGGGCGAGATCGACGGCGACGGCAACCCCACCTCGCCCTTCGGCTATGGCGGCGGCCCCGGCGGGTTCGGCGGCGGTCCGCGCCCTGGCGCTGGTGGAGCCGGGGGCGGCTTTCGCCAGCAATTCGACTTCGGCGGCGAGGGCGCCGACATGTCGGATATCTTCGAGGGGATGTTCAGCGGCGCCGGGCGCGGCGGTTTCTCGGGCGGCTTTGGCGGGTTCGGCGGACGCGGCCGTTCGGCCGCCAAGGGTGCGAACAGCGCCTATGCCCTGCGCGTTCCCTTTGTCGACGCCGCCACGCTCAGCCCGCAGCGGATCACTTTGGCCGATGGCAAGACGATCGACCTGAAACTGCCCGCCGGGGTCGAGAGCGGCACCCAGATGCGCCTCGGCGGCAAGGGCGAGCAGGGCCCCGGCGGCCCCGGCGACGCGATCATCACCATCGAGGTCGTCCCCCATGCCTTCTTCACCCGCGACGGCGACGATGTCCGGCTGGACCTGCCCATCTCGCTGGCCGAGGCGGTGCTGGGCGGCCAGGTGAAGGCGCCGACGGTCGAGCGTCCGGTCATGCTGACCGTGCCCAAGGGCACCAGTTCGGGCAAGACGTTGCGCCTGAAGGGCAAGGGCTTTCATAAGAAGGATGGCGGCCGCGGCGATCAGTTGATCACGCTTATGATCGACATCCCCGCCGATGATGCCGCATTGCAACAGTTTGCGGCGGAATGGACCGACGGCAGGAACCCGAGGGCCGCCATGGGCGTCTGATCGTTCCATGAGCGATGTGAACGGCCTGACTCCAGAAGAACGCGCGCACCATTCAGGCAAGGCCCGCCAGCGGCTGGACCGGCAGATCGCCAAGGTCCGGCCCGGCTCCTATGCTTTTGAAATCTTGAAGCGAACCAGCCTGGGTGTGTTCAACGACGGGTTCATCCATGCCGGAAACCTCGCTTATCTGGCGCTGATGACGCTGTTCCCCTTCTTCATCACCACCGCCGCGCTGCTGTCGTTGTTCGGGCAGAGCAACGAGACTCAGCATGCGGTGGAGAGCTTCCTCCACGTCCTGCCCCCCGATGTCAGCGAGCTGTTGCGAAAGCCCATCTCCGACGTGCTGGCCGCGCGGACCGGATCGCTGTTGTGGCTGGGCGGGCTGGTCGGCCTGTGGACGGTCGGCGGGTTCATCGAGACGATCCGCGACATCTTCCACCGCGCTTACGGCGTGAAGGCGACGGCGGCCTTCTGGAAATCGCGGCTTTCCTCGACGCTGGTCATGATCGCCTCGGTCGTCGTCGCGCTGCTGTCGTTCCTGGCCGCCGGTATCCTGACCGCCGCCGAACAGTTCATCTATCGCCTTGTCCCCTTCTCACAGGACGTTGCTGGCTGGGTCGGCTTGTCGCGGCTCATTCCCGGCGCGGTCATGTTCGGGGCGCTCTACCTGCTCTTCTATTCGGTCACGCCGGGCAAATATCGCGAGAGCGATTGCCCCAAATGGCCGGGTGCTCTGTTCACGGCGGCCTGGTGGGTCAGCATGACCGCGCTGCTGCCCTGGGTGCTGTCGAAACTGGGCGGCTATGACCTGACCTATGGCAGCCTGGCGGGCGTCGTCGTGATGCTGCTGTTCTTCTATCTGATCGGCTTGGGACTGGTTTTCGGTGCGCATTTGAACGCGGCACTGGCGGAACCACCGGAAACGGGGCTAGAGAGGGCGATTGATGGAAGTGAACCGGCAGGAGCGGTAACGGCGTGAACGGATTGATGGCAGGCAAGCGGGGGCTCATCATGGGCCTGGCCAATGACAAATCGCTGGCCTGGGGCATCGCCAAGCAGCTTTCGGAGGCGGGCGCGGAGCTCGCCTTTTCGTATCAGGGCGCGGCGATGGAAAAGCGGGTCCGCCCGCTGGCCGAACAACTGGGCGTGGCGCGCCTGTTCGATTGCGACGTGTCCGAGATGGAGTCGCTCGATAAGCTGTTCGCCGATCTGAAGGCCGAGTGGCCGACGATCGACTTCGTGGTTCACGCCATCGGCTTTTCGGACAAGTCGCAGTTGCGTGGGAAATATTACGACACCACGCTCGACAATTTCCTGATGACCATGAACATCTCGGCCTATTCGCTGGTCGCGGTCGCCCAGCGCGCGCGGACGATGATGCCTGAGGGCGGCTCGATCCTGACGCTGACCTATTATGGCGCGGAAAAGGTCATCCCGCACTACAACGTCATGGGCGTAGCCAAGGCGGCGCTGGAGACCAGCGTGAAGTATCTCGCGGTCGATCTGGGGCCGGAAAATATCCGCATCAACGCGATCTCGGCGGGCCCGATCCAGACGCTGGCGGCGCGCGGCATCGGCGACTTCAATTATATCCTGAAGTGGAACGAGCTGAACGCGCCGCTGCGTCGCACCGTGACGATCGAGGATGTGGGCGGCGCGGGCCTCTACATGCTGTCGGATTTGTCGTCGGGCGTGACGGGTGAGATTCATCATGTCGATGCCGGGTATAATGTCATCGGCATGAAGGCTGAGGACGCGCCAGACATCGCGCTGGCGTAATCCCGATCCTCCCCGGCACGGGGAGGTGGCAGGCCGAAGGCCTGACGGAGGGGGTCTTCCTCAAGGGATTTGCCCAGCAGCGATCCCCCTCCACCACCGCTTCGCGGTGGTCCCCCTCCCCGTACCGGGGAGGATGCAACATTATCTATCGCGCCTTGCGCCCCGGCGACGCTAAAGACGAACCCATGTCCGACCAGCCTATCGCCGCCATCACCATCCGCCCCGCCCAAGGGCAGGACGTCGCCGCGCTCGACGCGCTGCTCGTCGCCAGCTTCCCCGCCCCCGCCGAAGCCGCCCTGGTCCGCGATCTGTGCGTCGAGGGTGACATGGTGCTGATGCTGGTCGCGATCGACGAGGCGACGGACACGCTTGTCGGCGCGATCGCGTTCAGCCGGATGGCCGTGGAGATCGGCGGCAAGCCGATCAATTCGGTCGCCCTCGCCCCCATCGCCGTCGCGCGCGACTGGCGGCAGCAGGGTGTCGGCGAGGCTTTGGTCGCCGCCGGGCTCGAACGGCTGGAGAAGGAGGGCGTCGTCCTCTGCTTCGCGCTGGGCGATCCCGCTTTCTACGGCCGTTTCGGTTTCGCCGCCGATGTCGCGAGCGGCTTCGACAGCCCCTATACGGGCGAATATTTCCTGGCGGTGCCGCTGCAGGGTGGCCTGATCCCCTGCGGCGTGCGCGGGGCCGCCACCCATGCGCCGGCCTTTGCCCGGCTCGGAGATGCTGCGTGAGCTTCAACAGTTTCGGCCGCCTGTTCCGCTTCACCACCTGGGGCGAGAGCCATGGCCCGGCACTGGGCGCGGTGGTCGACGGGTGCCCGCCCGGCATCGCGTTGTCGGAAGAGGACATCCAGCCTTGGCTCGACAAGCGCCGCCCGGGCACCAGCCGCTTCACCACGCAGCGACGCGAGCCCGATCAGGTCCGCATCCTGTCGGGCGTGTTCGAGGGGCGGACGACCGGCACTCCGATCAGCCTGATGATCGAGAATGTCGACCAGCGGTCAAAGGACTATGGCAATGTCGCCTTGGCCTATCGCCCCGGCCATGCCGATTATGCCTATGACGCGAAGTACGGCTTCCGCGACTATCGCGGCGGCGGCCGCTCCTCGGCGCGCGAGACGGCGGCGCGGGTGGCCGCGGGCGCGGTTGCGCGTGTGGTGATCCCGGAGGTCCGCATCCGCGCCTGGGTCGAGTCGATCGGCGGCGATCGGATCGACTATGAGGCGTTCGACGATGCGCAGATCGACGCCAATCCCTTTTTCTGCCCCGATGCCGCCGCTGCCGAGCGTTGGGAAGCGATCGTCGACGGCGCGCGTAAGTCCGGCTCCTCGGTGGGCGCGGTCGTCGCCTGCGAGGCGACCGGCGTGCCCGCCGGATGGGGCGCCCCGCTCTATGCCAAGCTGGACAGCGAACTGGCCTCGGCCTGTATGAGCATCAATGCGGTCAAGGGTTTCGAGATCGGCGACGGATTCGCCGCCGCCGCGCTGACCGGCGAGCAGAATGCCGATCCGATGCGCGCCGGAAATGGCGGCCCACGCTTCCTGGCCAATCACGCGGGCGGCATTGCGGGGGGTATCGCCACCGGCCAGCCCGTCACGATGCGCGTCGCGTTCAAGCCGACCAGTTCGATCCTCACGCCCGTCGACACCATCACCCGCACCGGCGAAGAGACACAGATCGCCACCAAGGGGCGTCATGACCCTTGCGTCGGCATTCGCGGCGTTCCGGTGGTCGAGGCGATGGTCGCGCTGGTTTTAGCCGATCAGGCGTTGCTTCATCGCGGCCAATGTGGTTAACTAAAGGAACGGACGTTCTCTTGCCTCGTTAACCATCACGAGAATAAAGCAGGAGAGAATCAATGCGTTACATGCATGTGATCGCAGCGGCCGCCCTCGTGATCCCCGCTGCGGGCTTCGCGCAGGTTTCGGGTGGCACGACTGGCGGGATGGCCGGGCAGACCGGCACCATGGGCCAGACGATGCCGGGGCAGATGCCCGGCCAGACCGGCACCATGCCGGGTCAGACCACCATGGGTCAGCCTGACACCATGACCACGACGCCGGGCACCACGACCCGCTCGACGACGCGCAGCAAGAGCCGCAGCCGCACGACGACGCCGGGCAGCACGGTCAACACACCATCGACCACGCCTGACGCCATGGGCTCGTCAACCACGACCGGCAGCGGTACGATGAATGGCGGCACGATGGGCGGCGACATGACCACCAGCGGCCAGGTCGGCACCGGGACCAGCGGCGGCACCACCACCCCGCCGGGCAGCAGCGGCGGCATGTAACCCCTTCGGGTTCGTCACTACGGGAAAGGCCCGGTTGCGAGAGCGGCCGGGCCTTTTGCATAAGGCGGGGCGTGGCCTTCGACTTCACTCACGCTGAGCGGGGTTCAGTACCAGGGTCCGTTCAGCCTGAGCGAAGTCGAAGGCCAAGGGAAAGCGCTCAAACGAAAAGGCCCCGACTTCCGCCGGGGCCTCCTGTATCAATCCGCGAAAGGATCGCGAACCAGGATCGTGTCCTCACGCTCCGGGCTGGTCGACACCAGCGCCACGGGGCAACGGATCAATTCCTCGATCCGCCGGATATATTTGATCGCCTGCGCAGGCAGATCGGCCCAGCTGCGCGCGCCCGCCGTCGATTCCTGCCAGCCTTCCATCGTCTCATAGACGGGGACGACCTTGGCCTGATCCGCCGCATGGGTCGGGTAGTAATCCAGCGTCTCGTCGCCCAGCTTGTAGCCGACGCAGATCTTCACCTCGTCGAACCCGTCGAGCACGTCGATCTTGGTCAGCGCGATGCCGGTGATACCGCCGACCGCCGCCGACTGGCGCACCAGCACCGAGTCGAACCAGCCGCAACGACGCTTGCGGCCCGTGACCGTGCCGAATTCATGACCGCGCTCGCCCAGACGCTGGCCGGTTTCGTCCTCCAGCTCGGTCGGGAACGGCCCCGAGCCGACGCGGGTGGTATAGGCCTTGGCAATGCCCAGCACGAAGCCGACGCCCGACGGCCCCAGGCCCGAGCCGCCCGCTGCGGCCCCTGCGATCGTGTTGGACGAGGTGACGAAGGGATAGGTGCCGTGATCGATGTCGAGCAGCACGCCCTGCGCACCCTCGAACAGGATGCGCTTGCCGCCGGTCCGCGCCTCGTTGAGGTCGCGCCACACCGGCTTGGCGAAGGGCAGGACGAACGCGGCGATCTCGCGCAGATCGGCGAGCAGCCGCTCGCGGTCGACCGGCGGCTCGCCGAAGCCGGCGCGCAGCGCGTCGTGGTGCGCGCAGAGGCGGTCGAGCTGCGGGCCCAGATCGTCCAGATGCGCCAGATCGCACACGCGGATCGCACGGCGGCCGACCTTGTCCTCATAGGCCGGGCCGATGCCGCGCCGAGTCGTGCCGATCTTGCCCGCCCCGCTGGCATCTTCGCGCAGGCCGTCCAGGTCGCGGTGGATCGGCAAGATCAGCGGGCAATTGTCGGCGACGCGCAGCGTCTCGGGGCTGGCATGGACGCCCTGCTCGGCCAGACGCTCGATCTCGGCCTTCAGCGCCCAGGGGTCGAGGACGACGCCGTTGCCGATGACGCTGGGGGTGCCGCGCACGATGCCCGAGGGGAGCAGCGACAGCTTGTAGACATTCTCGCCGACGACCAGCGTGTGACCGGCATTATGCCCGCCCTGGAAACGGACGACCATGTCGGCGCGCTCGGCCAGCCAGTCGACGATCTTGCCCTTGCCTTCGTCGCCCCATTGCGCGCCGATGACTGCTACATTTGCCATGGATGCTATGCTCCGCCTGCCGGACGGACCCCATGCGCCCTTCGACAGGACTCGGCGGATGGGGGTTTCCAATAATGTGCGGGGCGCGCCTAGCGGGACGCGGCCCCGTATGTCAACCGGCGATGGCGGTCGGCTCGCCGTTCGACAGGATATGGGTGCAAAGCTGTGCCTCGGGCGTGTCGCCGTCCTCCAGCGCCTGTACCGTCACCCAACCCTGCGCCCGGAGCGAGGCGCCCGTCGCGGCTTCGGTGCCGTAAGGAAGGAACAGCCGCCGCCGCTCGGTCGGCGGGGCGGTGGCGACGATGGCGTCGGCATAGAGCGAAAAGCCGGTGGCCTTCTCCTCGGCACCATCCTCGTGGAAGATGGTATAGGTGCCGCCGCGCCCGACCTCACGCGGAGGGCCAGCGACGAACAGCGAGAAGCCCAGCCAGCTCTGGAACTCGAAACCATGCCGCTCGGTCGGGTCGAGGGTCATCGACACCCCCTCGCCCAGCGCCGCCGCAATCGCCTCCAGCGCGTCGAGACGGCTGGCGAGGACACCCTGGGTGTCGAAGGCGCGCAGACGTTCCATCGCCGTCGCAAACGGCCCCGCCGCCTCGACCAGCGGCAGATAGTCGGGTGCGATCGCCGCAACCCCGCCCGCATCCTTGGCATCCAGCCGGTCCCGCAACGCCGCCACCTGATCCGCCGCGACCGGCAACGGCCCGGCGGCGAGCAGGTCGACCAGATCGGGCAGCGTGAAGTCGATCGAAATGCCGGTCGTGCCCGCCGCGACCAGCGCCTCGACCGCAACGCGCACCACTTCGGTCGCCGCCGCCGTCGAGTCGAGCCCGATCAGTTCCGCCCCGATCTGCCGCCACTCACGCGCGGGCGCGAGTTCGGAGCCGCGCAGGCGGACGACCGTGCCCGCATAGGACAGCCGCACCGGGCGCGGATGATGGCCCATGCGGGTGGCGGCGATACGCGCCACCTGCGCGGTCAGGTCGGGCCGGATGGCGAGCGTGCGCTGCGACACCGGATCGACGAAGCGCACCGCGTCATGCAGCCCCCCCGCCTTCAACCGCGACCCCAGCGCCTCGGCAAACTCGATCGACGGCGGGTCGGCGCGCTCATAACCATGCAGCCGCGCCGCCTCCAGCACCCGCGCCTCCACCGACGCGGCGGCATCGGCATAGGGGGGAAGACGGTCGTGATAGCCTTCGGGAAGGAGCGCGGTCATCGGGCCTGATCCATGAAACGGACGGTGTTCGAGGGGGTGCTTGGCCGTCCGGCCTCACCGCGTCAACCTCGTTCGCCCCATGCGACGCACCGGACGGCATGGCGGCCGGCGGAACCCGATCGCCGCGATGCCGTTTGCTCATGATGTCGGACGCCCCCAGCAGCATCGAAGACATTCTCAAGATTTTGAAGGATCTTGCCGACAAGCAGGATCGGGTGAAGTTGGGCGATGTCATCGAGGCGATCGGCGGACGCTCGTTTGGGCCGTTCCTGCTCCTACCCGCGCTGATCGACATCTCGCCGGTCGGGTCGATCCCCGGGCTGCCCACGGTCTTGGCGGCGATCATCATCCTGATCGCGGTGCAACTGGCGCTGGGGCGCGATCATCTCTGGGTGCCCGGCTTCGTCGCCCGCCGTTCGCTGGCGAGCAAGACGGTGTGCAAGATCGTCGACAAGGCCAAGAAGCCCGCCGCCTGGGCGGATCGCTGGTTCCACGGACGGCTGCCTGCGCTGACCCAGGGGCCGTTCGTCCGCGTCGCGGCGGTGGCGTGCATCCTGCTCGCGCTGACGGTGCCGCCGCTCGAACTCCTGCCGCTCGCGACGACCGCGCCGATGGCGGCGATCGCGACCTTGGGCTTGGCACTGATGGTGCGCGACGGGGCGGTGATGATCGTCTTCATCCTGCTGGCCATCGCTGCGGTGGCGCTCGGCACCGGTTTCGCGATCACCAAGACCTGAGCACGACATCCACGCTGGACGACCGCCGTTTCGCCACGCACGATGGCCGAAGCTAGCCGGCGGGGGATGGACAAATGGAAGTGCTGCTCGAGGTCGTCCTGCAATTTGTAGGGGAGATTTTGTTGCAGCTGGTCATCGAGTTCCTCGTCAAGCTCGGCTTTCAGAGCCTTGGCGCGCCGCTTTCGAGGCCAGCGAGCCCGCTGCGCAAGACGCTCGGCTATATTCTGCTGGGTGGCATGGCGGGCGGGATCAGCGTGTTGCTCGTGCCTGCGCTGATGATCCAGAACGAGTGGCTGCGTATGGCCAACCTCGTCATCACGCCCGTCACGGCGGGAGGGATCATGTGGTTTCTGGCCAGAAAGAAGGTCCGCAAAGGCGCGCCGCTCGTGGCGCTCGATCGCTTCGGCTATGCCTTCTTCTTCGCGCTCGCGATGAGTTCGGTGCGCTTCCTCTGGGCATCGTAGGGTTATGCCCCCTCTCCACCCACGGAGAGGGGGCATCGCTGTCTTCAAAGGTTCAGAACACCAGACCCATCGCAGTCTTCACGCCCGGCAGCGCCTTGACCTTGGCCAGCAGGCCTGCGTCCACCGCCTCGTCGACCGAGAGCAGCAGCACCGCCTCGCCGCCCGCCGAGCGGCGGCCGAGGTGGAAGGTACCGATGTTGACGCCCGCCTCGCCCAGCGTGGTGCCGAGACGTCCGATGAAGCCCGGCGCGTCCTCGTTGACGACGTACAGCATGGGCCCGGCAAGGTCGGCCTCGACCTTGATGCCGAACAGTTCGACCAGGCGCGGCGCCTGATCGCCGAACAGCGTGCCCGCGACCGAACGCTCGCCGTCCGCCGTCGTCACCGTCACGCGGACCAGCGTGTGGTAATCGCCCTCACGGTCATGGCGCACTTCGCGCACGTCGAGCCCGCGCTCCTTGGCGAGGAACGGCGCGTTGACCATGTTCACCGTGTCCGAATGGACGCGCATGAAGCCCGCCAGCACCGCACCCGTGATCGGCTTGAGGTTGAGCGCGGCGGCCGCACCCTCCGCCTCGATCGCGATGCCGGTGACCGCGCCGTGCGACAGCTGGCCGACCAGCGAACCCAGCTTTTCCGCGAGCGCCATATACGGCTTCAGCTTCGGCGCTTCCTCGGCGGTCAGGCTCGGCATGTTGAGCGCGTTGGTAACGCCGCCCGAGACCAGGAAATCGGCCAGCTGCTCGGCGACCTGGATCGCGACATTGACCTGCGCTTCGGTGGTCGACGCGCCCAGATGCGGGGTCGAGATGAAGTTCGGCGTGCCGAACAGCGGGCTTTCCTTGGCCGGTTCGACCTTGAACACGTCGAGCGCCGCGCCGCCGATATGCCCCGAATCGAGCCCCGCCTTCAGCGCCTCTTCGTCGATCAGCCCGCCGCGCGCGCAGTTGATGATGCGCACGCCCTTCTTGGTCTTGGCCAGATTCTCGGCCGACAGGATGTTGCGGGTCTGGTCGGTCAGCGGGGTGTGCAGCGTGATGAAATCGGCGCGGGCGAGCAATTCGTCCAGCGTCACCTTCTCCACGCCCATCTCCAGCGCGCGCTCAGGCGTCAGGAACGGATCGAAGGCGACGACCTTCATGCGAAGACCCAGCGCGCGGTCGGCGACGATCGAGCCGATATTGCCCGCGCCGATCAGGCCCAGCGTCTTCGACGTCAGCTCGACGCCCATGAAGCGGTTCTTCTCCCACTTGCCGGCCTGGGTCGAGGCATCCGCCTCCGGCAGCTGGCGGGCGAGCGCGAACATCAGCGCGATGGCGTGTTCCGCGGTCGTGATCGAGTTGCCGAACGGGGTGTTCATCACCACCACGCCCTTGGCGCTGGCGGCGGGGATGTCGACGTTATCGACGCCGATCCCGGCGCGGCCGACGACCTTCAAATTGGTCGCGTACTCCAGGATGTCCTTGGTGACCTTGGTCGAGCTGCGGATCGCCAGGCCGTCATATTCGCCGATGATCGCCTTCAGCTCTTCGGGCGTCTTGCCGGTGATTTCGTCGACCTCGACCCCGCGTTCGCGGAAAATCTGGGCGGCCTTGGGGTCCATTTTGTCGCTGATGAGAACTTTGGGCATGGTTCACCTCGTCACCCCGGCACGGCCGGGGTTGTGGAATGGGGAAGGTCCCCGGCCCGCTGGCCGGGGGCAGGGATAAGGATCAGGCCGCCTTGGCGGTCGCGTAGGCCCAGTCGAGCCAGGGGCCGAGCGCCTCGATATCGGCGGTCTCGACCGTGGCGCCGCACCAGATGCGCAGGCCAGCGGGGGCGTCGCGGTAACCCGCCACGTCATAGGCCGCACCTTCCGCTTCGAGCAGCGAGGCCATCTTCTTGATGACCGCCTCGTCCGCGCCCTCGACCGTCAGGCAGACGCTGGTGGTCGAGCGGATCGCCGGATCGGCGGCGAGATGGCCGAGCCAGTCGCGCTCTTCGACGATCCTGTTCAACGCCGCCGCATTGGCGTCCGAGCGCTTGATGAGCGCCTCCGCGCCACCCAGGCCCTTGCCCCATTCGAGCGCGAAGATCGCATCCTCGACGGCCAGCATCGAGGGCGTGTTGATCGTCTCGCCTTTGAACACGCCCTCGGCCAGCTTGCCCTTCGACACCAGGCGGAACACCTTGGGCAGAGGCCAGGCCGGGGTGTAGGTCTCCAGACGCTCGACCGCGCGCGGGCCCAGGATCAGGACGCCGTGCGCGCCCTCGCCGCCCAGCACCTTCTGCCACGAGAAGGTCGCGACATCGATCTTGTTCCAGGGCAGGTCATAGGCGAACACCGCGCTGGTCGCATCGGCGAAGGACAGACCCTCGCGGTCGTCGGCGATCCAGTCACCGTTCGGCACACGCACGCCCGAGGTGGTGCCGTTCCAGGTGAAGAGCACGTCGTTCGACCAGTCGACCGCGTTCAGGTCCGCGATCTGGCCGTAATCGGCGCGCAGGACATTGGGGTCGAGCTTCAACTGCTTGACCGCGTCGGTCACCCAGCCCTCGCCGAAGCTTTCCCAGGCGAGCGTGGTGACGGGTCGCGCGCCGAGCATGGTCCACATCGCCATCTCGAACGCGCCGGTGTCGGAGCCGGGGACGATGCCGATGCGATGAGTGTCGGGGAGCTTCAGCAGCTCGCGCATCAGGTCGATGCAATATTGCAGCCGCTGCTTGCCAATCTTCGAGCGATGCGAACGGCCGAGGCTGTCCGTCGCGAGCTTGGCCGCGTCCCAACCGGGAGGCTTGGCGCAGGGGCCGCTGGAGAAATAGGGACGCGCCGGTTTGGTGGCGGGCTTCGCGGGCGCAAGAGTGGCGTCAGCGGCAGTCGTATCAGTCATTTAAGACTCTCCTCACAGAGAGCACGCGCGGCGTTGGGACCGCGTGGCCCGTCGATGGCCCTAGCGATGTCGATCGAAGATGACAACCACAATCGCGATGGCGCAACTTTGCTGTCGGCAAGCGGCCTCACACGCGAATTCCACAATGCCCCGCCGGGTCTTCTGTCACCGGATCTTGCTGGCATCCGAGAGGCGACGGGCGGCCACTCAGGCACCAAAAACCATTCTTATCGATTTTCAATATGAATATTGTTCGAGTTTCAGTAATTGTTTATCGAATATCGATGTTAACATGAATATGGGAGGACAGGACGACATGACACGAAGCGGAAAACGGTTAAGCGCGATACTGTACGGCTTGGTTATGGTCATGGTCGGCCTGCTAGCTCTCGCCACTCTGGCGGCGGCGGCAGGCATGGTCTGGACATTGTTCAACCCGCAGACCCTATGGGACGCTCCCCTTCATATCCGATATGCCGATCATGTGAACATCGCTTGGCCCAATACAGCCGAAGCCCGATTGGCCTTGTGCGGGGTTGGCCTTCTCCTGTGCGGGATAGTCGCGACGGGCCTTATTCCACTCCTGCGCCTTTGCCGCAGCGCCGTGGCTGGCAATCCCTTTGCCCGGGAGAATGTCGGACGCTTAAGGATGATCGCTCTGGCATTTCTGTTGGTCGCTCTTGGTCAAGTGGCGATGCCATTCGTATTACCAAAAGCAGCGCAGATACTGTTCCAACCTGCAGAGTCGCATTTGGATTTGGGGCCGCTTTTGGCGGCGCTGGTCATATTGATCCTAGCCGACGTGTTCCGCGAGGGCGTGCGCCTGCGTGAGGATGCCGAGGGCACGATCTGATGGCGATCCGCATCAATCTCGACCGGCTGCTGCTCGATCGGCGCATGTCGCTGACCGAGCTGGCCGAGCGGGTCGACCTGACACTCGCCAATCTGTCGATCCTGAAGACCGGCAAAGCGCGGGCCATCCGCTTCACCACGCTGGACGCGATCTGCACCGCGCTCGATTGCCAGCCGGGCGACATATTGGAGCATATCGCAGGCACGCCTCCGCATGACTGATCGGGGCTGACAAAAGCGAAACGGCAAGGAACAAGGGGGCATATGGTTCGCGTCCCCCTGTTTCTCGTCATTCCGATTCTGGGGGCCTCGCTCCTCTCCGCCTGCGGGCGTCCCGATCGGCCCGTCCAGCAGGCCTCGCGCCCCGAACCCTATCGCCCGCCGGTCCGCGAAACCGCGCAATGCGAGGCCGATCTGCGGCGCGAGGGCGTGGATTATCGCCGCCTGCCCGACAAGGAACTGGGGCCGGGCTGCGGCCTCTACGGCGCGGTGCAGCTGACCGATATCGGCGTGCCCGTCACCGGCGTCACCGCGATGCGCTGCGGCAATGCGCGCGCCTTTGCCGGATGGGTGCGCAACGCCGTCGCGCCCGCCGCCTGGCAGATCCTGGGCTCGCCGCTGGCCAAGGTCGAGGGCATGGGCACCTATGCCTGTCGCAACATTGTCGGCACCAACCGGATCGGCGACCGGCGTTCGGGCCATGCGCTGGCCAATGCGGTCGATGTCGGCGGCTTCGTGCTGAAGGATGGGCGGCGGATCACCCTGCTGAACGACTGGCATTCGACCGATCCGCAGGTGCGGCAGTTCTGGACGGTCATCCGCGCTTCGGCCTGCAAGCGCTTCGGCACGGTTTTAAGCCCGGATTACAATGCCGCCCACCGCAACCACCTGCATCTGGAGGATGATGCCGCCCATTTTTGCCGGTAGCGCGGGGGCGTGCGATCCCCTACATCATCCGAAATGACCGATAAGACCCAAGTACCGAACCGCGTCTTCCCCAATGCCAGCCAGGACGCCGAGAGCGCCAAGACGATCGTCTCGACGCCGCAGACCGAAAGCCCCGCCTATACGCTGGCCTTTCAGGACATGGACTTCCTGCTGCGCGAAGACCTTCGCCCCGTTCGTTTCCAGCTGGAGCTGCTGAAGGCGCAGCTGCTGCTCGAAGAGGCCAAGATCGCCTCGACCTTCGTCTTCTACGGCTCGGCGCGCATCCCCGAGCCCGCCAAAGCCGAGGCGCTGCTGGCGCTGGCGCATGACGACAAGTCGCGCAAGATCGCCGAGAACCTCGTCGCCAAGAGCAAGTACTACGACATCGCGCGCGAGCTGGCGCAGATCACCAGCCGCCTGCCCCGCGACGATCGCGGGATGCGCCAGTTCGTCGTCTGTTCGGGCGGTGGCCCGTCGATCATGGAAGCCGCCAATCGCGGCGCAGCCGACGTCGGTGCCGAGTCGGTCGGCCTGAACATCGTCCTGCCGCACGAGCAGGCGCCCAACCCCTATGTCACGCCGTCGCTGAGCCTCCAGTTCCACTATTTCGCGCTGCGCAAGATGCACTTCCTGCTGCACGCGCGCGCGCTGGCGGCGTTCCCGGGCGGCTTCGGCACGTTCGACGAGCTGTTCGAGCTGCTGACGCTGATCCAGACGGGCAAGATCCAGCCCATCCCGGTGCTGCTGTTCGGCCGCGCCTTCTGGGAACGCGTCGTCAATTTCGAGGCGCTGGTCGAGGAAGGCGTGGTGTCCGAGCGCGACCTGAGCATCTTCACCTATGTCGAAACCGCCGAAGAGGCGTGGGACGTGGTCCGCAACTTCTACGAGGAACGCGCCCGCAAGGAAGCCGAACAGGCGTAACGCCGCTCAGAAAGCCCCTCCCCTGATGGGATTGTTGCAAAAGACCTGCGCGGGTGATTCATTATCACGAGCTGGGGGGGGGGGTGTTAGCGATGGATCAAGGTTGCCTGGTGGATGGGCTGGTGTCGCCGCGTCTGGGTCGCAATGTCCGGTTGGAGCGGTTGGCGCGGGAAGTGGACTGGACCGATCTGGGGTCGCTGTTGTCGCCGCTGCGTGCCGAGCGGGGCGGTCGCCCGCCCTTTGATGCGCTGCTGATGGTCAAGGCGCTGGTGTTGCAGCGTATCCATGCGCTGTCGGACCATGGGCTGGAGGAAGCGCTGGACGACCGGGTGTCGTTTCGCCGCTTTGTCGGGCTGTCGCTGGAGGATACGCTGCCCGCCCACAGCACACTCCGCCGGTTCCGACACCGGTTGCTGGCGGAGGCGCTGGGGGAGGAGTTATTCGTG
>NZ_LDTF01000021.1 GCF_001477495.1 Sphingomonas yabuuchiae | reverse complement strand
CGTCGGCAGCGTCAGATGGGTATAAGGAACAGGGTTTGGGGTGGGGGCTAGGCCACGAGCGAGACGCTC
Source organism: Sphingomonas yabuuchiae (assembly GCF_001477495.1). Lineage (GTDB taxonomy): Bacteria > Pseudomonadota > Alphaproteobacteria > Sphingomonadales > Sphingomonadaceae > Sphingomonas > Sphingomonas yabuuchiae_A. The sequence goes on along the minus strand of NZ_LDTF01000021.1, from coordinate 24,456 downwards.
ATTGCCAATTTACCCCTTAATCAATCGAACAGGCTCGAAACGCTCGTTTCGTCCGCGATGCGCTTGATCGCCTCGCCCAGCAGCGGGGCGATCGGCAGGTGGCGGATCTTGCCGGTGCCGCTGATCGACTCGTGATTGCCGATCGAGTCGGTGATGACCAGCTCGCGCAGTTCCGAGCCGTCGACTCGCGCCACCGCGCCACCCGACAACACGCCGTGGGTGACATAGGCGACGACGTCCTCGGCCCCCGCCTGGCGCAGGGCGGCGGCCGCGTTGCACAGCGTGCCCGCCGAGTCGACGATATCGTCGATCAGGATGCAGAAGCGCCCCTCGACGTCACCGATGATGTTCATCACCTCCGACTCGCCCGCGCGCTCGCGGCGCTTGTCGACGATCGCCAGCGGCGCGTTGTTCAGCCGCTTGGCGAGCTGGCGCGCACGGACCACGCCGCCGACGTCGGGCGACACGACCATGAGGTTGTCGTTCTTGAAGCGCGCCAATATGTCCGCCGACATGACCGGCGCGGCATAAAGATTGTCGGTCGGGATATCGAAAAATCCCTGAATCTGACCGGCATGGAGATCGACCGACAGGACGCGGTCGGCGCCCGCGACGGTGATGAGGTTCGCCACCAGCTTGGCCGAGATCGGCGTGCGCGGACCCGGCTTCCGGTCCTGGCGCGCATAGCCGAAATAGGGGATCACCGCCGTGATGCGGCTGGCCGACGCGCGCTTCAGCGCGTCGATCATGATGAGCAATTCCATGAGGTTGTCGTTGACCGGATAGCCGGTCGACTGGATCACGAACACGTCCTCGCCGCGCACGTTCTCCTGAATCTCGACGAAGATTTCCTCATCGGCGAAGCGGCGCACCAGCGCCTCCGTCAGCGGCACCTCCAGATAGGAGGAGATCGCCTTCGCCAGCGGCAGGTTCGAATTGCCGGTCATCAATTTCATGGTCGTACCCCGTCCCCGCAGACAGCCCGTAGTCGCGGCCCCTTTAATCGCGCTGTCACAATAGCGCAAAGGTGATTCCCCGATTATGGGCGAGCACCATGACCGTGACCCGTTTCGCTCCCTCGCCCACCGGGCGGCTGCATGTCGGCAATATTCGCACCGCGCTGCACAACTGGATGTACGCGCAAAAGGCCGGCGGGCGCTTCCTGCTGCGCATCGACGATACCGATGCCGAGCGGAGCGAGGAACGCTATGTCGATGCGATCCGGGCGGATTTGGCTTGGTTGGGGCTGATCCCCGATGCCGAGGTGCGCCAGTCGCAGCGTTTCGCCTTGTATGAGTCGCGTTTCGCCGAACTGGTCGCGGGCGGCCATGTCTATCCCGCCTATGAGACGGCGCAGGAACTCGACCTGAAGCGCAAGATTCAGCTCGGGCGCGGCCTGCCGCCGGTCTATGACCGCGCCGCGCTCGCCTTGACGCAAGACGATCGCGCCAAGCTGGAAGGCGAAGGCGTGCGTCCGCATTGGCGCTTCAAGCTGGATCATGGTGCGGCGATCGAGTGGGATGACACCGTGCGCGGCCCCCAGCGCTTCGACCCCGCGACGATGAGCGATCCGGTGATCCGCCGCGCCGACGGGACATGGCTCTATATGCTGCCTTCCGTCATCGACGATATCGACATGGGCGTGACCCAGGTCGTGCGCGGTGAGGATCACGTGTCCAACACCGCGCTTCAAATCCAGATGTTCCAGGCACTGGGGGCCGAATTGCCGCGCTTCGCCCATGCCGCGCTGCTGACCGGCAATGAGGGCAAGCTGTCCAAGCGACTCGGCTCGCTGGGCGTCGATCACTTTCGCGAGATCGGCATCGAGCCGCAGGCGGTGCGCGCCCTCCTCGCGCGGATCGGGACCAGCGATCCGGTCGAGCCGGTCGCCGACATGGCGCCGCTGATCGCCGGGTTCGATTTCTCGCGCTTCGGCCGCGCGCCCGCGCGGTTCGACGAGGCGGAACTGGCGCAGCTGAACGCGCGCATCCTGCACCAGACGCCGTTCGAGGCCGTCGCCGATCGCCTGCCGTCCGGCATGGGCGCGGCGGAATGGGAAGCGGTGCGTCCGAACCTCAACACCGTCGCCGAAGCCGCCAACTGGTGGCAGGTGATCGAGGGGCCGGTCGAGGCCCCCGAGCCTGCCGAGGACGACCGCGCCTATCTGGCGCAGGCGGCCGAGGTCGCGGGGCAGATCGACTGGGCGAACGACCCTTGGGCTACGCTGACCGCCGCGTTGAAGGACGCGACGGGGCGCAAGGGCAAGACGCTGTTCCTGCCGCTGCGACTCGCCCTTACCGGCCGCGCGCAGGGGCCGGACATGGCGGCGCTCCTCCCGCTGATCGGGCGTGACCGCACGATCGTACGGCTGAACGGCTGATTTACGCGCCCACCTTCCATTCCCGCACCCGCTCGCCCACATAGGGCCGAGCAACACGTAAAGGAGCGTCTTTTGGCCACGTTGGGAATGTCGCCCGCCGACAAGGAAGCCGTCACCGCCTTCCGCCGCGATGTCGTCGAGCCGTCGATGACCAAGCTGGTCATCCTGGACTTCTGGGCGGAATGGTGCGGGCCGTGCAAGGCGCTGGGCCCGACGCTGGAAAAGGTCGCGGAGGCCTATGCCGACAAGGGCGTCGTGCTGGCCAAGATCGACACCGACAAGAACCAGTTCATCGCCAACCAATTCCAGATCCGCTCGATCCCGACCGTCTATGCGATGTTCCAGGGCCAGCTGGTCGCCGACCTGACCAGCGCGCGCACCGAAAGCGCGCTGCGCACGATGCTCGACCAGCTGCTCAAGCAATTGCCGATCCAGTCGGAGGCGGCGGACGCCGCGGCCGAGCTGGAACCGCTGATCGCGATGGGCGAGGAAGTGCTCGACGCCGGTGACGCCGAGCGCGCGGTGTCGATCTTCCAGCAACTGCTCGACATGGCACCCGAGCATCCCGCCGTGCTGTCGGGCCATATCCGTGCGCTGCTCGCCGCCGGTCAGGTCGCCGAGGCCGAGGTGGCCGCCGAGGCGCTTCCCGAGGCTCTGGCGAACGACCCCGCCATTCACCGGGCCATCGCCGCCATCGCGCTCGCCCGCTCGGCCCCTCCGGCGGCGGACTATGCCGATCTGGCGGCCGAGGTCGCGGCCAGCCCCGACGATCACGAAAAACGGTTCGCGCTGGCCAATGCGCAGATGGCGGCGGGCGACCGCGACGGGGCGGCGGACAATCTGCTCCACATCGTCGCGGCGGACCGCAGCTGGAACGAGGATGCCGCACGTCAGCAGCTATTGAAGCTGTTCGAGGTGGTCGGCATGACCGACCCCTGGGTCTCGCAGCAGCGGCGGCGTCTGTCCGCCATCCTGTTCGGATAACGCCCCATGGCGCGGCTCTCGATCTTTCCGCTGGCGGGTGCGATCCTCTTTCCAGGGATGCCGCTTCCGCTGCACATCTTCGAGCCGCGCTACCGGGCGCTCGTCTCCGACGCGATGGCGCGCGACCGGCGGATCGGCATGGTCCAGCCTTCGGGCGATGGGGACACGCCGTCGCTCTACCAGATGGGCTGTGTCGGTCGCATCGCCGAGGTCGAGGCGATGGAGGATGGCCGCTACAACCTCGTCCTCGAAGGCGTATCGCTGTTCCGCATCGTCCGCGAGCTGGAGGTGACGACGCCGTTCCGCCAGGTCGAGGCCGAATTGCTGCCGGTGATCGACGAGGATCTGCTGTCGCTCGGCCGCCGCGCCTCGCTGGAGCAGGAATCGAAGCGCTTCGCCGATCTACAGGGCTATGCGGTCGACTGGGACGCGGTCGGGCGGCTGGACGATGAAAGCCTGGTCAACGGCATCGCCCAGATCGCGCCGTTCGACGTGGCGGCGAAGCAGGCGCTGCTCGAAGCGCCCGACCTGGAACAGCGCGCCGAGTTGATCATCCAGCTGATGCAATTCTTCGGTCGCCATGACGGCGAGGATCGGGTGACGCTGCAATGAGCCTGGACCCATGGTTGCTAGAACGCCTGGTCTGCCCGGTGACGCGGACGCCGCTGCGTTATGACGAGGAACGGCAGGAACTGGTGTCGGAGGCGGCGGGCCTCGCCTATCCGATCCGCGACGGCGTGCCGGTGATGCTGATCGAGGAAGCGCGCGAACTTTAAATCCTCCCCGCTCGCGGGGAGGGGGTGTTCGAGCTTTGGTCTGCCCCCAGCAAACCAAGATTGTGCCGGGGGCACAATCTCGCTCGAACACGAAGCTGGTGGAGGGGGCGTGCCGCAAGGGGTGTCCTGCGCGGAAGCCCCCCCTCCGTCAGGCCTGCGGCCTGCCACCTCCCCGTGCCGGGGAGGATCAGATCAACCGCCCGACCAACGTCACCAGCACGATGGCCAAGCCTGCAACGCTGGAATAAAAGCCCAGCGCAAAGCCGAACGCCCGCGCCACCGCACCGCGTGCGTAATTGGCCCAGAACAGCGTCCGCCCGACTGAAAACAGCGCGGCCAGCATCGGGATCATCGCGCCCGATCCCTCCACCACCCAGGCCAGTGCCAGATAGGACGGGATCGCCACAACCACCTGCTCCAGCGTGTTGCGCAACACCGCCTGCGCCATCGCGACGCGCGGCGAATCAGGGCTGCCGCTGGCCGCCGCATCGATATCGGCGGGCGATTCGAACCGCAGCGCCGCCACATGGCCGATCGTCGCCGCCAGCCACAGCGCGGCCACGGTGGACGCCGCCACCGCGCGCAGCATCCGGTCGGTGGGGGAGAGCGGATGGCCGAGGGTCCATCCGACCAGCAGCGATAGCAGGACCACGCCCAGCGCGGCGGCCATGGCGCGGACTACACCGGCTTGGCGGCGGTCGCGGATCGGGGTTCGGAGCGGACGGGTGGGATGGTCAGGCCCAGGGATCATGAGCTGCCAAACGCCGGACCTGGCTTTTGGTATCCCGTAAGATGTCATCGCTGGGCGCGTCACTTGGGGCTTTCCCTCCCCCATCCCCTCCCGCCTGCGGGAGGGGCGTGGCATGAGGCGCGCGCAAGGCCAGCCAAGAAACGCCCCCCTCCCGCAAGCGGGAGGGAATGGGGGAGGGCAGGTACTCTTCGGACCAGCACTTCCGAATCGGACCAGCCCGTCCGAATTACACCATCACGCCCTGCAACAGGCGCGGCAGCTGCCCCGTCTCGCCGCGCGCTTCGGCCATGAAGCGGTTCTTCAGCGGCGGGATATGATCGATCGCGGTGATGCCCAGCCGCCGGACCGCGCTGGCGGTCTTGCCGGGTATGCTGAAGATGCGGTTGAAGCCGTCGGTCGCGACCGACACCATCAGCGTGTCGAGCCCGCGCCACTGCTGGTAACGCTGCAGCAAGGCCGCATCGCCCAGGTCCAGGCCGGTGCGCTTGCCCTCGACCAGCACCTCGACCAGCGCGGCGACGTCGCGATAGCCCAGATTGACCCCCTGGCCCGCGATCGGATGGATGCCATGCGCCGAGTCGCCGACCAGGACCAGCCGCTCGCCGGTCATCGTCGCAGCGCGGTGGAAGCCCAGCGGATAGGCGGAACGAGGGCTCGCATGGCTCAGCTTGCCCAGGAACCCGCCCATGCTCTTCTCCGCCTCGGCCAGGAAGGCACGGTCGGACAGTTTCAGCATCGCATCGCCGTCCCGCCCCGACACCGACCAGACGATCGCCGAGCGGTGGCCGATCTCATCGTCCGGCAAGGGCAGCAGCGCGAAGGGGCCGCTGGGGTAGAAGATCTCGAACGCGATATTCTCGTGCGCGACCTCGTGGTGGAAGGCGCTGATGATCGCCTTATGGTCGTACGACCAGCGCGCGACCTTGATCCCTGCCGCGTCGCGAGTCGGTGACTGGCGGCCTTCGGCGGCGACCAGCAGCGGCGCGCGGACGGTGGTGCCGTCGCTCAAGGTCGCGGCGACGCCCGCCGGGCCGCGCTCGACCGATACGGCGCGGGTCTGCATGCGCAGGTCCACCAGTTCGGCCTCGTTCGCGGCCTCATGGATCGCGCGGCGGAGCAGCTTGTTCTCAAACATCGTGCCCAGCGCGCCGTCATCGGCGTCGGGGATGAAATCGAGCTTGCCGGGCTCCAGCCCGTCGCTGACCCGGATATGCCGGATTTCGCAGCCCTTGCCCGCCAGCTTCGCGCCGATGCCGATCGCGTCCAGCATCCGCCAGCTGGCTGAGGCGACCGCCGAGGCGCGCCCGTCGAAGCCGGGGGCCAGCACGACCGCCGGATCGGCGGGATCGACGATGATCGAAGACAGGCCATGCGCGGCCAGACCGACACCCAGAGTCGCGCCGACCAGGCCGCCGCCGAGGATGATGACGTCGCTATCCATGTCCATGCTCCTAGACCGTCACGCGGTCGCAAACAATGCGGGTGTCGCCCCCCGCGCCTTGACGTAGGAACCGCCAGAGGCGATGAATTTTCCGGGATTTTTCCCGGATTTTTGCGACTTCCTGAAGGACAAGACCCATGGCCAGCCGCGCGCAGCCGGTTTTATGGCGCGAGACGGTGAAGGCGGGTGCGGTGCGCAGCGGTGCGCTGGTCGCCGCGCTCATCCTGTTTGCCGTAACGCTGATGCTGGTGCTGGCGCTCGCCAGCTACCGGGCGAGCGATCCTGCGCTCAACACCGCTTCGGGCGCGGCCCCGGCCAATTGGATGGGGCATCCCGGCGCCTGGATCGCCGATATCGTGCTGACCCTGTTCGGCCCCGCCGTGGCGCTGATCCTGCCGGTCGGTCCAATTATCGCGACCCGGTTGTGGCGCGACCGTCCGGCGGGCCGCTGGGTGAAGATGCTGCGCCAGGCGGTGCTTGGCGTTGCGCTGATGGCCTGTGCCTTGTCCTTCGTGTCCGACTCGGCGGTGCTGGCGCTGCCCGCGGGATGGGGCGGCGTAATCGGGCTGTCGGTGGCGGGCCTCGTCCGCTGGGCGCTGGAATTTTCGGGCCAGGCGGCGGTCGTGACCTGGGGATCGGTGGCGATCGGCCTGGCCTTCGGGCTGGGCGGCGCGCTGATCTGGGGTCGCAGCCTGGAACTCGACATCGCCGAACGCGGCCTGGCGCGCCTGCGCCGCCGCCGGGCGGTGAGCGAGGATGGCGAGGCGCTGCCCTGGGACGATGAGGACGAGGCGCTTTACGACGAAGACGACGAGGATGAGGAACCGCTGACGCTGGCCCGCAAGGCGGTGCCGGTGCGCGAGGATCGCCCCGCCCCCGTCATCGCCGACCGGCAGGTCGCGCCTGCGCCTGCCAAGCCCAAGACGGCGGCCGATCGCGATGCGCCCTATCAGTTGCCCGGCCTGGACCTGCTGACGCCTGCCCCCCCCTCGCCCGCCGGACAGATCGACAAGGCGGCGCTGGAGCGCAATGCCCGGCTGCTGGAGAATGTGCTCGACGATTTCCGCGTCCAGGGTTCGATCGTCGAGGTCCGCCCCGGCCCGGTCGTCACCATGTACGAGCTGGAGCCCGCGCCCGGCATCAAGGCCAACCGCGTCATCGCGCTGGCCGACGATATCGCGCGTAACATGTCGGCGATCTCGGCGCGTGTCGCGGTGATTCCGGGGCGCAACGTCATCGGCATCGAGCTGCCCAACCCCAAGCGGGAGATGGTGTCGCTGCACGAACTGGTCGCGTCGCAGAGCTTCGCCGACCAGGCCGCGCAGCTGCCAATCATCCTGGGCAAGAACATCGCGGGCGACTCAGTGGTCGCCGATCTGGCGCCGATGCCGCACCTGCTGGTCGCGGGTACGACGGGTTCGGGCAAGTCGGTCGGCCTGAACGGCATGATCCTGTCGCTGCTCTATCGCCTGACGCCCGAACAGTGCCGGATGATCATGATCGACCCGAAGATGCTGGAACTGTCGATGTATGACGACATCCCGCATCTGCTGTCGCCGGTCGTCACCGATCCGGCCAAGGCGGTCCGCGCGCTGAAATGGGCGGTCGAGACGATGGAGGACCGCTATCGGCAAATGTCTTCGGTCGGGGTGCGCAGCCTCGCCAGCTTCAACGACAAGGTACGCGCGGCCAAGGCCAAGGGCCAGCCGCTCGGCCGCAAGGTCCAGACCGGCTATCATCCGGAGACCGGCCAGCCGGTCTATGAGGAGGAAAAGCTCGAATATGAACCGCTGCCCCAGATCGTCGTGATCGTCGACGAACTGGCCGACCTGATGATGACGGCGGGCAAGGAAGTCGAATTCCTGATCCAGCGTCTGGCGCAAAAGGCGCGTGCGGCGGGCATCCACTTGATCATGGCGACGCAGCGTCCGTCGGTCGACGTCATCACCGGCGTCATCAAGGCGAATTTGCCGACCCGCATCAGCTTCCACGTCACCTCGAAGATCGACAGCCGCACCATCCTGGGCGAGCAAGGGGCCGAACAGCTGCTGGGGCGCGGCGACATGCTCTACATGCCCGGCGGCAAGGGTATTGTCCGCGTCCACGGCCCCTTCGTCTCGGACGACGAGGTGCACCGCGTCGCCGATCACTGGCGCGCGCAGGGACAGCCCGACTATATCTCGTCGGTCACCGAGGAACCGGCGGAGAGCTTCGCGCTGGACGGCGCACCGACCGGCGAGGATTCGGCCGAGGACCAGCAATATCGCGCGGCGATCCAGCTGGTGTGCGAAAGCCAGAAGGCCTCGACCTCCTGGCTCCAGCGGCAGTTGCGGATCGGGTATAACTCTGCCGCGCGCCTGATCGAGCGGATGGAGACCGACGGCATCGTCAGCCGTCCCGACCATGTCGGGCGGCGCGAAGTGCTGCGCGATACCGAGGGGCATCCGGTTTAAGGGTTTGGGGCAGCCGTCGGGCGTGCACTGCGAGAGCCATTCCCATAGCCCTCGATCAGGCTCAGGTCGCAGGCTTCAACATCGCCGAATCGATATGCCAGCGCAGCTGCTCGGCACTGGCCCCCGGCACGTCGTTGACCCGCCGCACCACATATTGCCCGACGAAGCGCTGCTGCCGCCCGTCGTCGAGCTGCGCGTTCACCGTCACCGGTACGGTCGCATAGATCGACCCCGCCGCGCCCTCGCTGGGGGGCATGCGGCCGATCGTCACGCTGGTCGCGCGGGTGTTCGCAAAGCCCTTCTGGAAATCGGCGAAGCGCTGGCCGGGGCGGCCGTCCGGGCCCCATTGTGTCCAGGCGGTGCCATAGTCATGCGCGTTGATCGCCGAATAATAGCGGCGGACGACATCGGCCGCCGCCGCATCGCTCTTGGGATCGACCGCGCAGCCCGCCGTCTTGCCCGCATCGTCGCCCAACAGCGCACAGGACCGGGCGATCTCGTCCTCGATGATCGCGCAGCTGTTGACCGCGTTGCACGGCGGATGGGTGGCGGGCGACACCGAGGTGCAGATATTCACCAGCCGCTGCGCCGCCGCCTGTCCGCGCTCGGCGGAGCAGGACAGGACCGCATCCGGGGCGCTGGTGGCACCGGTCTTGATCGGCGCGGGCAGGTTGGTGCGGGTCGGCTCGGCCGCAGCTGTCGCATCGGCAACGGGCGAAGGGGCCGCCGTCACCATGTTGCGCTCCGGCTCGCCTCCCCCGCCACAGGCGGCGAGCGGCAGGACCAGCGCACCCGCCAGCCATCGGGTCATGCGGAATGCGGGACGAATCACGGCGAAGCCTCCGACAGGAACGATGCCGGTCAACGCGTTCCCCCCGCGCCGTGCTCCTCGCTTCATCGCAAGTCGATCAGCGGGACAGCGCGATCAGCTGCGCCACGCTTTGCGTCTGGGTTTTCAGGAACACCGCCGCCCGGTGATCCTCGATCGTCTTGGGCGACAGGCCGAGCAGCCCCGCCATCGCCTTGTTGCCATGGCCCTGCACCATCAGGTCGAACACCTGCCGCTCGCGCGGCGACAGGTCGCCCAGCCGCCGGGCGGATGCGCGGCTCCCGGTCGACCAGGCGACACCGTCGCGCAACGACGCGCAGAGCCGCGCCTCGTCGATCGGCTTGTCCAGATAATCGACGCCGCCATGCCGCCGGACCGAATCGACCGCATGGGCCGTGCTCGGCCAGGCGGTCATGAACAGGATGGCGACATGGGCATCGAGCGCGCGCAACCGCTCGGCAAAGTCGAACCCGTGCCACTCGCCCATCATCACATCGGTGACGACGGCGTGCGCGGCTTGGCCGGGATAGGCGGCGAGCAGCGCGGCGGGATCGGCAAAGGCTTTGGCGACGAAACCCTGCCGGGTCAGCATCCGCGCGACCGCCGCCCCCAGATCGGCATCGTCGTCCAGCACATGGACGGTGGCGGGAGCCGCGGGATCGGGCGAACGAAAGGGCATCAGCGGGTCTCGATCAGGGGAAGCGACAGGGCGGCGTGGACTAGGCCGTCCGGCCCACGCATCCGGGTCAGGGTGCCGCCATGCGCCTCGACGATGGCGCGCGCGACATGGGTGCCGATGCCCATACCGTCACGCGCGACCGGCCGAGCGGCCACGCGATTGACGACATGGATCACGACATGGGCGTCGTCGGCGGCGACGTTAAGCGTGACGGGATCGGGGGCGGCATCGCCCTGTGCGGCCTGCACCGCGTTGCGGACGAGGTTCATCACCGCCTGTGCCAGCTCGACCTCCTGCGCCATCACCTGCCAAGCCGGATCGACCGGCGCGATGACGAGCGCGACGCCCGCCTCGCGAGCCTCCGCCTCGGCCAGCGTCGCCACCATGTCGACCAGCGCGGCCAGCGCCAGCGGCTGCGGCGCGCCCTCGGCATGGCCGCCGAACCGGCGCAGGCGTCGGATCAGCGTCGCCAGATGCTCCGCCTTGCGATCGATCAGCGCGGCGCCGTCCGCGATCTCGTCCCCCCGCCCGGCGGTCAGCTGGTGCAGGTGGCGCGCCTCGATGGCCAAGGTGGACAGCGGCTGGCTGACCTCATGGATCACCGCCACCGACATGGCGCGCAACGTCTTCAGCCGTTCGGCCTGGAAGAGCAGCCGGTCGCGCCGCTCCAACATGGCGCGGGCGGTGGCCTGCGCATCGGCGAAGCTGCCCGCCAGATAGCCGGTGACGACGATGGTCGCGAGCGCCAGGTGCCGCTGTAGCCGCTCGGGCGTGTCCATCGCGCCCGCCGTGTCGGGCAGGACGCGCAGCACCACGACGAGCAGCGCGCCCCAGGCGGCGGCACGCCCGAAGCGCAACCCGATCCACGCCACCGCGACCAGCACCGGCGCGGGCTGCATCCCCAGCTCCGCCTGGTCGAGCAGCCGGGCAAGGCCGATGCCCAGCCCCAATATTCCCGCCGTCTCCACCGCCGCGAACAGAGAGGGCAGCGGCCAGCGCCAGCGGGCCCGGCCCGACACCGCGTCGGCGATCCATAGGAGCGGCGGCGCAATGAACAGGGTGCCGAGCAGGTCGCCGACCGTAAAGGCGGCGAGCGACACGATCACCTCGCGCGGGCTGGATACGCCGGTCAGTTCCGGGCTGGTCAGCGCCTGGGGCACCGCGCTCAACGCCGCCGCCAACGGGGCGAGCACCAGCGCCAGCCCCAGCGGCATCGGCGCGGTCAGCAAGGCCGCCCCCCGCCGCTCCGCCAGCCAGCCGATGGCCGCGACCGTCGCGCCATAGGCCAGCACCGGGCGTGCGATACCCCAGACCGCGACGGTCCAGGGCACGCCCGCCAGCACCGCCGGGGTCAGGGTGACGTCGACCGCGATCTCCACCAGCGCAATCGCCGGGGTCAGCCGAGGCCCCAGCCGCCAGAGCAGCGCCAGCCGCAGCCCGGCCGCCGGAAACCAGAGCGAATAGAAACCGCTGCCGCCCCAATAGGCCGCCATGCGGTGCAGGACGGCGAACCCCACCGCATAGAAAGCGAGCGCCGGCCAGTCCTGCCGCCGGGGCCAGAACATCCGCAGGCCGAGCGTGTCGAAAGGCTCAGGCGCAGCAGGCCGGGGGGCAAAAGAGGGGCTGAGCGGCGCCGTCATCGATATCCGTCTGTACCGGGCGCCTGACGATCGGCATCCGGGAATTTCCCGGATGGACAGTATTTCAGATGGTCGGCGTAGCGGGGGCGGCCTGTGGAGAAGCCTGTGGACTATCCTGTGGGTTCGTCTGGGCCGTGGTCGTGTCGGGCGTGTCGGCGGGCGGGGTACCCGGCACCGGGGTCGTCACGATGGGCGCAGGGGGCGGCGCGGGCGGGGTGACGAGCGCGGCATTCTCGATCAGGTCGAGCGCCTGGCGCGCGCGGACATAGCGCAGGGCGGCCTGTTGCCAGGCTTGGGCGGCGGCGGCGCCGGGCAGGCGCGCGACCTCGACCCGGGCGGCATCGACCTGTCCACCGTCGAGCAGACGGCGCGCCCGCGCCAGTCGGTCGGCGGGGTTCGTCGAGGGGGCATTGGCCTCTCGGATGACGATCAGGCGGGCCAGTTCCTGGCGAAGCCCTTCCCACCAGCCATTGCCGCCGCTCACGACCAGATCGGGGGCCAGCGTGTCGAGCCCCTGGCGCAGCGTCTCCAGCGTCACCGGCTGGCGCGCGGCGACGACCAGGACGGTGACGGCGCGCGGTTCGCTGGTGCCGAAGCGGGTGCGCAACTGCTCCTCCAGATAGCCGAGCGGCTGGCCGCGATCGACCGCACGGCGCGCGGCGGCGGCAACCAGGATCGACTCGGCGCGGCCTGCCTGCGCACCCGCCGCCGTGGCGTCGGTGGACAGCGTGGCGGCGCGTGTTTCCAGCGCGGCGAGCTGCGCGGCCAGTTGCGCCTCGCGCGTGGCCAGCGCCATGGGATCGGTGCGCGGCGCTTCCTTCACGGTGCCGCCGGTGCCGCCGGGCTTGGCAGTGACGGCCTGCGTCGCGGTGCCATCGGTGTCGAACCAGGACAGGTTGCGCATGGCATAGGCCATCAGCAGGATACCGGCGACAAAGGCGATCAGGACCAGCGCGACGATCGCGCCCTTTCGGGGGCCGCGCGTCGGCGGTCGGTCGGAAGGCGCGAAATTGTTCATGCCCCGCTTATCCCCGTGGCGGCGGCTGCGGTCAACGCCCGCGCGGCGGCGACCATGGCATCGTCGCGCGGAGCCGTCGCGATGACGACCGCCTGCCAACCCGGGCCCGCCGCCGCCGCCGTCTTGGCGCTGATCGCGACCAGCGCGATGGCGGCGCGGGACAGGCCCGCCTGTTCGACCAGTTCGGCCAGACGCGCGGCGGCGCGGGCGGAGTGGAGCAGCACGATCTGCCCCGCCAGCGCGGCGATCGCATCCGGCGCGATGCCCGCGGGATCGGCGGCATAGACGATGCGGGTCATCGCCCCCGTCTCGACCCGATCACGACCCGCCAGATGGAGCAGCCGCGCATATCCCTCCAACCGGGCTTGGGCGACGACCGACGCGGCATCCTGCGTGCCGGTCAGCACCACCGACAGCCCGGCCTCCCGCGCGGCGGCGGCGGTGGCGGGGCCGACCGCGATCGCGGGCTTGTGACGCAGCGGATCGAGCGCCGATCCGGCCAGCCGCACCCCTTGTGCGCTGGTGAAGAGCAGCGCATCGAACGTCTCAGGTTCGGGCGGCATCCATTCGACCGCATGCGCCGCGAACAGCGGCAGCGACATCGCGTCCAGCCCCGCCGCGTGCAGGGCGGCGATCGTCGCGGCGTGACCGGGTTCGGGCCGAACGACGACGACCGCCACGGGCTCAGCCCCCGGCGAACAGGCGGCGGACTTCGGGGGCCGCGCGTTCGAGCAGATCGACCGCCAGTCGCGCGCCGAGTTCTTCGTCCTTCGCCCCCTCGACCCATCCGCCGACCCGCGACGATCCGTCCTCGGCCAGCAATTCGGCGCGCAGGGTCAGCATCTCGCCCGCCAGCGAGGCGAGCGCCGCGACCGGGCTGTGGCAATCCGCCTGCAGGGCCGCGAGCAGCGACCGCTCGGCCATCACGCAGGCATGGGTTTCGGCATGGTCGATCGAGGCGATCAGCATGGTCGCGGCGGCATCGTCGGCGCGCGTCTCGATCCCGACCGCCCCTTGTGCGGGGGCGGGCAGCATCTGGTCGGTCGGCACCGCATGGCCGACCTCTCGCCCCAGCCGGTCGAGCCCGGCGGCGGCGAGCAGCGTCGCATCCACATCGCCGTTCGCCACGGCGGCCAGCCGCGTGTCGACATTGCCGCGCAGCAGCGTGATGGTCAGGTCGGGCCTGTGCGACAGCATCTGGGCGCGGCGGCGCGGGCTGCTGGTGCCGATCACCGCGCCGGGGCGCAGCTCGGCGATGGTCTCCGCGCCGATCAGCCGGTCGCGGACATCGGCGCGCGGCAGCATCGCGGCGATATGCAGCCAGTCGGGGCGGATCGTCTCGACATCCTTCATCGAATGGACCGACGCATCGATTTCTCTGTCGTACAGCGCGCGGTCCAGCTCCTTGGTCCACAGCGCCTTGCCGCCGATCTCGGCCAGCGCGCGGTCCTGCACTCGGTCGCCGGTGGTCTTGATCGGCACGATCTGGACCGCGTCCTCGCTCCACCCCTGCGCGCTGGCCAGCGCCGCGCGCACCATATGCGCCTGGGTGAGGGCCAGCGGCGAACCGCGCGTACCGAGCCGGAAACGAACCATGTGTCCGCCTTTGCCGTAAACCGACCCCCTTCGACAAGTTGTGAGCGGGCGGGTATGGAGGACCCATGCTGATCCTGGGACTGGAATCCTCGTGCGACGAGACCGCCGCCGCGCTTGTCACCGATGACGGCCGCGTGCTGGCGCACCGGCTGCTGGGGCAGGAGGCGGCGCATGCCCCGTTCGGCGGCGTCGTCCCCGAAATCGCGGCGCGCGCGCATGTCGAGGCGATGGAGCCGCTGGTCGCCGCCGCCTTCGCCGATGCGGGGGTGAGCCTGTCCGATGTCGACGCGATCGCGGCGACGGCGGGGCCGGGGCTGATCGGCGGGGTGATGGTCGGGCTGGTCACCGGCAAGGCGCTGGCCCATGCGGCGGGCAAGCCGCTGATCGCGGTCAACCATCTGGAGGGCCATGCCCTGTCGCCGCGCCTGTCGGACCGCGAACTGGCCTATCCCTATCTGCTGCTGCTGGTGTCGGGCGGGCATTGCCAGCTGCTGCTGGTCGAGGGGGTCGGGCGCTATCGCCGGATGGCGACGACGATCGACGATGCGGCGGGCGAGGCGTTCGACAAGACCGCCAAGCTGCTCGGTCTCGGCTATCCCGGTGGCCCGCGTGTCGAGGCGGCGGCGCGGGAGGGCAATCCATATGCGGTGCCGTTGCCGCGTCCGTTGAAGGGTTCGGCGGAGCCGCATTTCTCCTTTGCAGGGCTCAAGAGCGCGGTGGCGCGCGCCATCGGCCATCATTCGCCCGAGGATATCGCCGCCTCCTTCCAGCAGGCGGTGGTCGACTGCCTGCTCGACCGGACCCGGCGTGCGCTGGCCAATGTCCCGCCCGTCACCGCGCTGGTCGTCGCGGGCGGGGTCGCGGCGAACGGCGTGATCCGGGGCGCGCTGGAGGGGCTGGCGGCCGAGCATGGCCTGCGCTTCGTCGCGCCGCCGCTTTGGCTGTGCACCGACAATGCCGCGATGATCGCCTGGGCGGGTGTCGAGCGATTCCGCGAAGGGCTGACCGATCCGCTCGACACGCCCGCACGGGCGCGCTGGCCGCTCGATCCGGCGGCGGAAGCGGTGCGCGGCGCGGGGGTGAAGGCATGAAGATCGGGGTGATCGGCGCGGGCGCCTGGGGCACCGCGCTGGCGCAGGTGGCGGCGCATGGCGACCGGCCGGTACGGCTCTGGGCGCGCGATCCAGCGGTGGCCGAGGCGATCAATACCACGCACGCGAACCCGCTCTATCTGCCGAACATTGTCCTTTCTCCGAGCATCGAAGCGGTGAGCGATCCGGCCGCGATGGCCGAGATGGATGCCCTGCTGGTCGTGACGCCCGCGCAGGCGGTGGGCGCGGTGCTGGCCACGATGCCGGTGGGCCCCAAGCCGCTGGTCCTGTGCTCCAAGGGGATCGAGGCGGGGACCCGGCGGCTGGTCGGCGAGGTCGCGCGGGCGATCCACCCCGACGCGCCGATCGCAGTGCTGTCCGGCCCGACCTTCGCGCATGAGGTGGCGGCGGGGCTGCCGACGGCGGTGACGCTGGCGTGCGAGAACCCCGAGCTGCGCAAGGCCCTGTCCGCGCGCCTCGCGGCGCCGCATTTCCGGCCCTATGCCACCGACGACGTGACGGGCGCGGAAATCGGCGGCGCGATCAAGAACGTGCTCGCTATCGGTTGTGGTGTGGTGGAGGGCGCGGGGCTGGGCCAGAATGCCCGCGCCGCGCTGATCGCGCGCGGTTTTGCCGAGATGACGCGGTTCGGCCTCGCACGCGGCGGCCGGGCCGAGACGCTGGTGGGCCTGTCGGGGCTGGGCGATCTGGTGCTGACCTGCTCCTCGACAGCCTCGCGCAATTTCTCGCTGGGCGTCGGGCTGGGGCAGGGGCGGTCGGCGGCGGAATTGCTGGCCGATCGGCGGACCGTGGCGGAAGGCGCGTTCACCGCGCCCGTGCTGCGACAGGCGGCGGCGGAGGCCGGTGTGGACATGCCGGTGTGCGAGGCGGTGTGCCGGTTGCTGGAGGGCGCGGCCGTGGGTGAGGTGATCGGGGCGCTGCTCGCGCGGCCGTTGAAAGCGGAAGGCCAATAAACCCATCCCTCCGTTCAGCCTGAGCGAAGTCGAAGGCCACGCTGGAACGCTCGCCAAGAGGGATGCTTGGTTGCCCGATTCCCTTGGTCTTCGACTTCGCTCAGGCCGAACGGAGGTTGGGCGGGCTGGCTTACCGCAACACCTGCCGCGCCAGCGCCCCGCAGGCCGCATTCTGCGCCTTCGGCCCGGTATCGCCGGTGATCGCACGGCCGATCGACTTGAAGATATTGCCGACCGACTTCACCTCCTTCGGGATCACCAGGTCCGGCTGCTCGATCGTTCCGCCGACCGTCGCCGCGCCCGCCAGCCGGAGCGTCGCGTCCTGTTTCGGCGCGCCGGTCAGCCGCAGCGCCAGTCGCTCGTCGGGGAAATGGACCGTCCCCGTCCCGTCCAGCCGACTGCGCGAGGTATCGACGATCAGCGGATCGGCGCGGCCCGTTCCGTTCGTCATGGCCACGCCCAGCGCCAGGCAGCGCAGGGTCGCCTTGCCGCTGTCGCCCATGAACGCCGCCCCCGCGTCGAAGCCCAGCGCCGTCGCATAGCGATCGGGCAGGGTCCCGTTGGCGACGACCAGCCCGATACGCCCATCCGCGCGCCCGATCGCCGCGCGCACCGTCTCTCCCACGCCCACCAGCTTGGCGCGCGCGCCGACATGGCCGGTGATCCGCGTCTCGCCCGACAGCGACAGGACGCTCGCGCCGCGCAGCCGCAGGTCGACCGACAGTTTCGGCACCTTCGCCCCGTTCCGCTGGTCGATCACCGCCTGGCCCGTCACCACGCCTTCGCGCAGGGACATGCGGATGTCGCCGATGGTCAGCAACTGATGGTCCATCGTCATCCGCCCGGCGAGCCCTGTGATCGGCGAGGCACCTTGTGCACTGACCACCCGGCCGACCCTGAAGCGGATGGTGCCGTCGGTGGTATCGATCTTGCCGATGTCGATCCGCGTATTGGGCACCAGTCGCGGTCCGATCCGGCGTTCGAGCGCGGCGGCCTCGGCGCGCCCTTGTGCCGAGGACAGATCGTCGAAATCGAGCTGCCCCGCCGTCACCTCTCCGTCCAGCAGCGTACGGCCGTCCTTCTTGTCGACGGTCAGCCGCCCGCGCAGGTCGGAACGGCCGATGCGCCCCTTCAGGTCGGTGATCGTCCAGCGCGGGCGTTCGTGGCGGACATGCGCGGTCAGCTGGACGGGGCGGGTCTGGAACAGCCCCGCCTCGATCACCGCGTCGATCCGCTTCAGGTCGTCGGCCTTCGCCGTCAGGTCCAGCGTCATCGCATCGGTGTCGAGCGGCCGGTCCATCGTGCCGACCGCCTTCATCACCAGCTGCTCGCCGGTGATATCGGCAGTGAAGGGCCAGCGGCCGGGCTTCACCGCCGCGCCGGTAAAGGCGATGCGGACGGGCGCGCCGCGCACTTTGCCCTGACCCTCGGCCCGTACGCCGCGATCCGGGTCGGCAGCGACGTTCAGCACCGCCTGCCGATCCTCCTTGGCGTCGCGATAGCTGACCACGCCATCGGTGACGGTCAGCCCCTGAAGATCGGTCGCGCTGCCGCCTTCCTCGGGTTCGCCGGGGCGTGACCAGTTGGTGCGGCCCTGCTTGTCGCGGACCAGCGCCAGACGAAGCCCGGACACGCGAATATCCTCCGGGACAAAGGCACCGCGCAGCAAGGGCCAGACCGAGAAGCGGATTTCCGCGCGCTTCACCCGCGCGAAATCGCCCTGACCGGCCCAACCGGCCTGCGGGATCGTCAGGTCCTCGACCGCGATCGTCGGATGAAAGCCGATGCCGTCGCCCCGGTGGACCGATCCGATCGTCACCGGCCGCCCGAACCGCTCGGTCGCCGCGCGGCACACCGCGTCGCGCAAAAGCCCCCAGGGAAACACCGCCAGGATCAGCAGGAAAAGCAGGGGCAACCCGATCAGCAGCGCCACCACGCCCCGCGTCCAGCGCGGCCATCCCCTATCCTGTATCATGATGACGGGACGCGCGACCGAGGGCTTCGTTCCGCCTGCGTCAGGATCGCCGCGCACGATTATTGCCCCCAAGCGCGTCCTACCCTAGATATGGCGAAATCCGTCTTCGGGAGCCCCCACGTTGGTCCTCATCCTTCAGATTCTTCAGATTCTGCTCAATGTCGTCTGGTGGATCATCATCGTGCAGGCGATCCTGTCCTGGCTGATCGCGTTCAACGTCATCAACACCTCGAATGATTTCATCCGGTCGGTCTGGTACGCGCTGCAGAAGATGACCGATCCGCTCTATCGCCCGATCCGGCGTATCCTGCCCGATTTCGGCGCGCTCGACCTGTCGCCGATGGTCGTCCTGCTGGCGGTCATCATCCTGGGCAAGGTCCTGGATACCGCGATCGCCAATGCGATGTACGGGGGCGCGGTCGTCGTCGGCTGATGCCCGCCTGGACCCCATGCGATGACGGGATCCGGATCGCGGTCCGGGTCACGCCGCGCGGCGGGCGCGACGCGCTGAGCGCGGGCACGGATGAGCATTTCGCCGCCCGGCTGTCCGCACCGCCGGTCGACGGCGCGGCCAATGCGGCGCTGATCCCGCTGGTCGCCAAGCATTTCGGGGTGGCCAAGCGGGCGGTCAGCATCGTCGCAGGCGATACCGCACGGTTGAAGCGGCTCCACGTCGCGGGCGACCCGCATACACTGGCGCGTATCGCGCAGGCACTTTATGGCGAGTGCCCATGAACAGCGCCACGATCATCGACGGCAAGGCGTTCGCCGCCGGCCTCCGCACCCGCATCGCCACCCAGGTCGCGACCTTCCGTGAAGCCACCGGCCGCGCGCCGGGGCTGGCGGTCGTGCTGGTCGGCGAGGACCCGGCCTCCAGCGTCTATGTCCGCTCCAAGGGCAAGGCGACGCGCGAGGCGGGCATGGAAAGCATCGAGCATCGCCTGCCCGTCGATACCGACCAGGCGACGCTGCTGGCGCTCGTCGAGCAGCTCAACCAGGATCCGACCGTCGACGGCATCCTCGTCCAGCTGCCGCTGCCGGGCCAGATCGACGCGCAGGCGGTGATCCAGGCGATCGACCCCGACAAGGACGTCGATGGTTTCCACCCGGTCAACGCCGGACGGCTGGCGACGGGCAGCGAGGGCTTCGTGCCCTGCACCCCGCTCGGCTGCCTGATGCTGCTCAAGAGCATCCACCCCAGCCTGTCGGGCATGGACGCGGTGGTCGTCGGCCGCTCCAACATCGTCGGCAAGCCGATGGCGCAGCTGCTGCTCGGCGAAAGCTGCACGGTGACGGTCGCGCACAGCCGCACCCGCAACCTGGCCGAGGTGGTCGGCCGCGCCGATATCGTCGTAGCGGCGGTCGGCGTGCCCGGCCTGGTCAAGGGCGAATGGATCAAGCCCGGCGCCAGCGTCATCGATGTCGGCATCAACCGTACCGAGACGGGTCTGGTCGGCGATGTCGAATATGAGGCGGCGGCCGAGCGTGCGGGTGCGATCACCCCGGTGCCCGGCGGCGTCGGGCCGATGACGATCGCGGTCCTGCTGCGCAACACGCTGGTCTCGGCAGGACGGCGCGAGGGCGTCGCGATCGACCAGACGGCGCTGTAAGGCCGTGCTCGAACTCTATATCTCCTCGCTGATCACCTTCTTCGTGGTGATCGATCCGCCGGGCTGCGCGCCGATCTATGCGGGACTCTCGGCGGGCGCGACGCCGCAGCATCGTCGGGCGATGGCGATCCGCGCGGTCATGGTCGCCTCGGTCATCCTGTTCGTCTTCGCCCTGTTCGGCGAGGCGCTGCTGCATGGCCTGGGCATCGAGATGGCGGCGTTCCGCATCGCGGGCGGCATCATGCTGTTCCTGATCGCGCTGGAGATGGTGTTCGAGAAGCGCACCCAGCGGCGCGAGGACCGCGCGGCCAAGGTCGCGGACGATCCGCACGAGGCGGAGGACGTGTCGATCTTCCCCATGGCGATGCCGATGATCGCAGGCCCCGGCTCGATCGCGACCGTCATGCTGTTGATGAGCCGCAATTCGGGGCTCCAGGCCTCGATCGTGGTCTTGGGCGCGATGGTGTCGATCCTGCTCCTGACGCTCGTCGCGCTGCTGGCGGCGGGGCCGCTGATGCGGCTTCTGGGTGCGAAGATCGAGGCGGTCATCACCCGCGTGCTGGGCGTGCTTCTCGCCGCACTGGCGGTGCAGTTCGTCATCGACGGGGTGACCGCCAGCCTGAAGTGATCGCCCTCCCCGTGCTGGGGAGGGATGCACGCCTTGGTGTGCAACGGCGCGGTGGTGCAGAGCCTCAGTGCGATAGCACCGGGCGGTTCGATCGATCCGCCGTCACGCCAGCCCCGCCGAAGCGCATCGCGATCAGCCAGATCACGAACCCGCCCAGCGCCAGCCCGCACCCGACATAGCCGGTCGAGGTCCAGCCCAGCCCGTTGGCGATGGCCAGACCGCCCGCCCAGGGACCGATGGCATTGGCGGTGTTGAATGCCGAATGGTTGAGCGCGGCGGCAAGCCCCTGCCCTTCGCCCGCGACGTCCATCAACCGCGTCTGGAGCACCGTGCCCAGTGCCCCGCCCAGCCCGATCGCAAAGACGATGGGCAGGATCGTCCACAGGCTCGCCGCCGCCAGCGGATAGAGCGCCAGCATCGCCGCCGACCAGAGCAGCAGGCCGCCCGCCGTCGGCATCAGCGCGCGATCGGCAAAGCGCGGCACCACGATATTGCCGATCGTCATGCCCAGTCCGAACACGGCCAGCACCAGCGGGATCATGGCGGCGGACGCGCCCGTGACCTCGGTCAGGGTCGCCGCCAGATAGGTATAGACCGCGAACATCCCGCCAAAGCCGATCGCCCCGATGGCCAGGGTCAGCCAGACCTGCCCCTTGCTCAGCGCGTCGAGTTCGCGACGGATGCTCGCGCCCTCGTCGGGCCGGTCATGCGGCGCGGCGATGGCGACCAGGGTCGCGGTCAACAGGGCGAGCGCCGCGACGACGCCGAACACCCAGCGCCAGTTGAGCCACTGCCCCAGCATCTGCGCCAGCGGCACGCCGATCACCGTCGCGACCGTGAGGCCAAGCATGATCCGCCCGACCGCCACCGTCCGCCGCGACTCGGGGACGAGCGAGGCCGCGACCAGCGCCGCGATCCCGAAATAGGCGCCATGCGGCAGCCCGCTGAGGAATCGGAAGAACAGCATCCAGTGATAATCGGGCGCCATCGCCGACAGGCCGTTGCCCAGTGCGAACATCAGCATCAACGCGATCAGCAGCGTGCGCCGCGCCAGCTTGGCCGACAGTACCGCCAGCAGGGGCGCGCCCACCACCACACCCAGCGCGTAGGCGCTGATGACATGCCCCGCCGTCGGCGCATCGATGCCGAGGCCGCGCGCCAGATCGGGCTCCAGGCTCATCGCGGCGAATTCGGTCGTGCCGATCGCAAAACCACCCACCGCCAGCGCGGTATGGACGATGCCGGGGGGAAATGTCCGGGCCATGGGATATCCTTTCGTCCCCCATATGTTGCACCGCAGCAGAGGGTGCAACCACCCGCCCGGGCCGACACACTGATTTTGCGGGAAAAATGGCAAGTGACAGGCCTTTCCCCAGGGACAATCACGCCAGAATGGCCATCATGCCAGCTATTGATCGGACCATTTCGGACAGGCACACTAAGGATCGGCATCGGGGGAAGCCGAATGGGGACTATGACGGCGATCATCGAAGTCGTTGCGCGGGAACTGTTGTTGTTCGCGGCGGTCGGATTGTTGATCGGGGGGCTGGATGATCTTCTGGTCGATCTTCTCTATGTCCTCAGGCGGCTGATAAAGGGCCCCGTCACGCCGATCCGCAGCCATGCGCTACCCGAACCCCGACAGCCGGGACGCATGATCGTCTTCACCCCGGCCTGGGATGAGGCGGTGGTGATCGGCGCGATGCTGTCCACCGCGCTCGCACGATTCCGACATCCCGATTATCGCCTGTATGTCGGGCTCTACCCCAATGACCCGGCCACCATCGCGGCGGCGACCGATATGGCCGAACGCGATGACCGGGTCCGTCTGGTCATCGGCGCGCGCGATGGCCCGACGACCAAGGCCGATTGTCTCAACACGCTTTGGCACGCGCTCCAGCGCGACATTGCGGCAGAGGGGTTTCGGGCCAAGGCGATCGTCCTGCACGATGCCGAGGATGTCGTGCATCCGGACGAGCTGGCGGTCTTCGATTCACTGATCGAGGAACGGGCGGTGGTGCAGCTGCCGGTCCTGCCGCTGGTTGTACCGGGATCGCGCCTGGTGTCCGGCCACTATGCCGACGAGTTCGCCGAAAGCCACATCAAGCAGTTGGTCGTCCGCACCTGGATCGGGGCGGGCATGCCGCTGGCGGGCACCGGCTGCGCCCTGTCCCCGACCATGCTGGGACGGATCGCCGAGTCGCGCGGGGGCGATCCGTTCGATGCGACCAGCCTGACCGAGGATTACGAACTCGGCCTGCGGATCGCCGAACTCGGCGGCGAGGGATTGTTCGCCCGGGTCGCGGATGGAACACGAGGCGGCGTGGTGGCGGTCCGTGCCTATTTCCCCGCGACCCTGGTGGCCGCCGTCCGGCAAAAGGCGCGGTGGATGACGGGCATCGCGCTGATCGGCTGGGATCGTACCGGCTGGGGGCGGGCGATGGCGCTGGGGGATCATTGGTGGCGGCTACGCGATCGGCGGGGGCCGGTCGCGATGCTGGTGCTGGCGGCGGCCTATCTGGGCATGACCGCCGATGCGCTGGCCGTGTCGATTCACTGGATCGCGGACACGCCCTTGCCGCCGGTCGATTCCGGTCTGCATATCCTGTTCGGGATCAATGCCGTGCTGCTCGCATGGCGGCTGACCATTCGCATGATGTTCACGGGCCGCGCCTATGGCTGGCGGGAGGCCCTATGGTCGGTGCCGCGATTCGTCATCGGCAATTTCGTGGCGCTGGCGGCGATCCCCCGCGCCCTGATCCGTTATATCCATGTGCTGCGCGGCGGCGTGCCCGCCTGGGACAAGACGAGCCATCACTTCCCCGACCTGTCACCGCAATCATGAGCGGACGCCCTTTACGATTCCTGGGGGGAGTCGTCGGGCTGTGGACGCTGGGCCGCATCGCCTTTCTCCTGCCCTCCGACCCGGCCGTCGAGATAGCGGTGATGCCCGTCAAGCGCACCAAACCCCATACGGCCCCAATCGCCATTCGTGGTCCGGCCCAACGTCAGCCCGAGACACCGCCGGCACGAATCGGGATGATGCGTGTGTCACGATCGATACCCTCGACTCCCAGTCCTGCGCGACTTCCCCGGATCCCGGCCGCGCAAGCACCGGTCCGGAACATGCCGATCCTGGTATCGGCACCGTCCGTCATAGCGTTTTCGCCGCGTGTCGCGCTGCTGCCCGAATCCCCCGCCCCGCCGCGACGGTGGAGCGCCAGCCTGTGGGCCGTCATTCGTGAAGGAGGCCAGGCGTTGCTGCCCGGCGGACAACTGGGCGGGACGCAAGGGGGCATTCGCCTGTTGCGAAGACTCGATTCGCAGGGCGCCGTGGCCGCCAGCCTGCGCCTGTCCGCGCCGTCAAAGGGCATCGGGCGCGAGATGGCGGTCGGAATCGACTGGCGACCGATTCGCCAAGTGCCGATTCACCTGCTGGTCGAACAGCGGCTGGCGCTCGATGCCGGGCGGGACGCCCCCGCCGCGCTGGTCGTGGGCGGGATTGGTCCCCGTTCCGTTGCCCCCGGCATCGTCCTGACCGGCTACGCACAGGCCGGTGCGGTGGCCCGCGCGCGGATCGAACCCTTTGCGGACGGTGCGGTGCGCGCCAGCACGCCGCTGACGCCCGCCC
>NZ_LDTF01000020.1 GCF_001477495.1 Sphingomonas yabuuchiae | reverse complement strand
TCGTTCGGCTTTGGTTCGCCGGCACCTTCGTAGCGATGGAACTTAGTCTGATGCATGCCGCTCTATCGCAACCGCGTTGACTGAGGCCCGCATGTCAGCCGTTTATGGGTTCACGACCTAGAGTTGCCGCTAACCGCTCAGCCGTCCCTGCCCAAAAACTTGACGCTAAAGCTGTCAGCAATGTCCTTGGCCGCTGCAGTCTGCGCAGTTCGATACGCTTCGTCATCTGGTTCTCCCGATACAAACTGAGGCGCTGCGGTGTTGATAATCTCGTAGCTGCCGAGACGCTCCACCTTTAAGAGAGGCGCCTCCCATGCCGCCACGGTGACCGAGCTGTAACCCGTA
Source organism: Sphingomonas yabuuchiae (assembly GCF_001477495.1). Taxonomy (GTDB): domain Bacteria; phylum Pseudomonadota; class Alphaproteobacteria; order Sphingomonadales; family Sphingomonadaceae; genus Sphingomonas; species Sphingomonas yabuuchiae_A. The sequence continues at coordinate 42,343 of NZ_LDTF01000020.1, read as the reverse complement.
CCATCGTGATCTGCCGTGGTGATGCGATAACGTCGCCCGACTTCAAACATGATGCTCTCCCTTATAAAGGGTGTAGACCCGCAGTTCCTAATAGCACAAGGGCGTACGCGTCGACCCAATCAGCAACCAGCGACGCGGACTCCGGCCCATCGGGACGTCAGCACCTCATCCAACCCCTTGACCTATGTTCCCTTTTCGTTCCAGCTAGGCCGGGTCACGAATCGCTGGAATATGAGCATGATGCAGCACGACCCCCGCCTGCGCGAAGCAGCGCGCGCTATCTACGAGGCCTGCTACCCCTCAGACGAATGGGCGCAGTTCGCGTTCGATGAAGCGGAGCGATACGGGACCGTGCATTACCGTCAGGCGGTCGATGGGGCCTTGGCGGCACGTGCCTGCCTGGCCGCCGCTGGCGAACAACTCGCGCTTCCCGTCACGTGACATCCCAGCCTGCGATGCGCCTGCATGACGTGCCGTTCGACCTCATCGCGCGCGAGGTGCCCTTCTTTCTGTGCCGAACCCCGGCCGGTTTCCCCTCGCCTGCTCAGGACGACATGGAAGAACCGATCGATCTGGGGGCGTGGCTCGTCGAGCATCCGGCCGCCAGTTACATCATGCGGGTCGAAGGCGGATCTATGGCGGGCGCCGGGATTACCGATGGCGACCTGATCGTGGTCAACCGTGCCAAGCGAGCCCGCGCCGGTTCCATCGTCGTCGCGCTGGTCCATGGCGACCGCACGCTGAAGCGCCTCAAGCAGATGGACGGCCGCTATTGGCTCGTCCCAGAGGCTGATGGCTTCTCACACATACTCGTCGACGAGTATGTCGAGATTTGGGGCGTCGTGGTGGGCGTAGCGCGCAAGGTCGTATGACCTCGCCAATCGCCCTGATCGACTGCAACAACTATTACGTGAGCTGCGAGCGCGCATTTGACGCCGGCCTGGTGGGCGTGCCGGTCATCGTGCTGTCCAATAACGACGGTTGCGCCATTGCGCGCTCTGCCGAAGCGAAGGCGTTGGGCATCAAGATGGGTGATCCGGCCCATCACCTGCGTGACCTGATCCGACGCCACGGCATTCAGGTCCGCTCGTCCAACTACACGCTTTATGGCGACATGCAGCGCCGCGTCCTGGCTGCCTGCCAGGCGTTCGTCCGGGACTTCGAAATATACTCGATCGACGAGATATTCCTCGACCTTGCCGGGTTCGATGACCGCGACCTTGTCGACCATGCCCATCGCCTCCGCGCTCAGGTCCTGCGCTGGACGACAATTCCCACCTGTGTCGGCATTGCCGATACCAAGACGCTGGCCAAGCTGGCGAACGCCGCTGCGAAGAAGCAGCCGCGCTTCGGCGGTGTCGCTGACCTTCGCGACGAACGTCTCCGCAAGGACGTGATGCGGGCTTTCCCCGTCGGTGACGTATGGGGTGTCGGCAAGGCCACGGCGCTAAAGCTGGCAGCGCTGGGCGTAACCACCGCCGCCGGGCTTCGGGATATGCCCATGAAGCAGGCTCGGGGCGTAGGTACGGTAGTCCTAGAGCGACTGGTCGCTGAGCTGCGCGGCATCCCCGCTGACGCTGTTGAGGCGGTCGAGCCGCAGCGGAAGGGCATGGCCGTCACGCGGTCCTTCGGGACGCCTGTGACTGACTTCGATGGCCTGATGGGCGCGCTATCCCAATATGCGCTGCAGGCTGGAGAGAAGCTGCGCAACCATGGCCTCGTCGCAGGGCGACTGACGGCGTTCTTCCATACCAACAAGCACAAGCCCGACCGGCCACAGTATGCCGGGTCCCGCGCGGTGACGCTGCATCCGATGACGAGCGATAGCCTGGAATTGATCGCTGCCGCTCGACGTTGTGCCGAGCGAGCCTGGCGGGATGGATACGCCTATACGAAGGCCGGGATCTTGCTCGACGACCTGATGGCGGCGACTGATCGCCCTCGAACGCTATTCGAGGCAGATACGGAAAAGCGCGACCGTCTCATGGCTGCGCTGGACGAGGTGAACGGACGCTTCGGGACATTCACGGCAGTCACGGCCGGACAGGGATTTAAACGGCAATGGCGTCTGCGATCAGAGATGCGGTCGCCTGCGTGGACGACGCGGATTGATGAGGTGCCGACGGTTCGGGCGTGATGCACGGACGCTGTAACAAAACGTGTCGCACGGACCCTGCCCCAGACTGCGCCGTTTCCCCAGCCTCTAACCTACAATTCCTTGTACCGATCTGGGAGTGGTCGCATGAGACGCAGCACAGGTTTCCTCGGTGTGGGTATAATTGGTGCCACGGTACTGGGCGGCTCGATTGCGGGCGGGTACTTGGACCAGCGGTTCAAGCCGCAGACCGCCGCCAAGTCGTCGTTCGGACAGGGCGCGTCGCCCGCACAGGAAATGGAACGCCGGAGAGGCAGGGCTGCAACCGTTGCGATAGCCGAGGCAGCCGTTCGCTAGGTGAACGGGCAATTGGTTGCAGAACGCCATGTTTCGGACAGCGGGCGTCATTCGCGACATGGCTCGACCATTGAGCTGTTGAACGGCTATCCAGCGCCCAGCCGCATAATAGCGAGACGTAAATACGGCCACGCCCCGCGACCCCGTCCCGCTCTTCTGATCAAGATGACAGATGCTGAGCCAGGATTAATCCGCCGATGACGATCAGGACAAAGCCGCCTAGGATGCCAGCGTACCGACCAAGGTAAGGACCAATATGCTTGCCCAGCATGACGCCGATGGTCGCCATCAACGTCGTCGTCCCGCCAATAACCATGCAGGCAGCCCAAATGTTGACGTCCATAAGGGCCAGGGTCACACCGACGGCCGCCGCGTCGACGCTCGTTGCGATCGCCGTTGCAGCGAGCCGGAGCATGCTGGGCTTGGTATCGCTGTCAATTGGGCGCGCATCGCCTTCACTCGTCCAGGCTTCCCGGATCGTATAGGCGCCAACCGCGAACAGTAGCGTGAACGCGACCCAATGGTCGTAATCGGCAATCCAGTCATTCAGCGCAAAGCCAAGCAGCCAGCCGAGTGCAGGCGTCAGAGCCTCGAAAAACCCGAACACAATGCCGACTTTAACCGCATCACGAAGGCGGGATCGTCCTCCGGTCGCCCCTTTGCCCAACGCCGCCGCGAAAGCATCGACAGACAGGCTTGCGCCCAAAGCGCCAAGCGTCAAAATTCCGGGCATCACGTCATTACTCAGGGCCAGCAAACCAAACGATGCATGCACCCGTGGCCACAAAGCGGAGTGCTGCATCATTGGTCTCGCCGGGCAGGACGAACCTGCTGCTACCGCCACGAGCCGATGGCTCAAGGATGTTGACGGCAACCCCGCTACTGCGGGTAGCTACTCCCCAAGGACGCAGGCCCAATATCTGGTAACGCCTATCGTCTCTAGACGATAAATACGATCAATTCTATCCGATTGATCGAGAGCAAATACTGGCCACATGCTCGGCGGCCTGGTCCTAACGTTCCCTCGTTGGAAACACGGGCCCACGCACTTTCATTCGATCCGCACGGTACGGGCGCTGGAGCGTCACCGCTTGTTCTGCCGGTGCGCGCAGCCATGTCGTCACATCCTCAGGACGTAAGACGGTGATCATCGCCTTTGGGTGAATGGGCTCGACCAGTTCGTTCGCGTCGCAGGTAACCATCGCGAACGACCGGCCCTCAGCCGTCTGCTGCCAGAACCCCGCGACAGCGAAAGTCGGCTGATCGGTCACGCTGAACCACATCTCGCCTTTGAGCGGCGGCTTTCCGTCCCCCAAGTCGTGGCGGTCGGGGGTGAACTCGCAAAACTCCGTGAGCGGAATGATGCAGCGGTTCGCGGGATCAGCGGCCAGGCGTCGCCATTGCGGCAGTTCTAGGTTGCGCACGTTAGTCATTGGGTACGGCGCTTTCCCGCCCAGCACATCCCAGGACATGACGTCCCAGGCGCGCTCGCCATCCTGTTCGCGGATCACGTAGCTGCGCGCCTTGGGACGCAATTCCTGCGGGTGGAAGCGGTTATCGCGCGGCCGCTCGTCAAACAGCTTGGCAGCCGACTGAAATATCGTCTGCGGCTCGCCATCAAATCGGGCTCGGTTACACATGTGCTCGACTGCCCCTGGGTTGCCGTAAGCCGCTTCAACGCTCTGCTAAGGGGCTGTTTCCCTTGGGTTTAGGCTAGCTTGAAGCCCGGCGGCATCAGCGCCGCCGGGCTTCAAGCTGTTCAAAATTCCGACCAATCCTCGGAAAATGCTGCGCCGCCTCCGGAGACAAGACGCATTGCAGGTTTCGGAGCCAGCCGAGTCCGTGAGCCAGTAGATTGGGTCGCACGAATCCCCGACGCGTCAACCCGGAAGCGTGCGACATGCCCTGCCAACTCGTCCGCCTTGTCCGTCAGCTCACGAGCCGCAGCGGTCGTTTCTTCAACCATAGCAGCGTTGCGCTGGGTCACGCCGTCCATCTCCTCGACTGCAACATTGACCTGACCCAAGCCACTAGCCTGCTGCTCCGCCGAGTTAGCCAGGCTGTTGATCAGTGTCGTGATCTCTTGGACTCGACCGATGATCTGATCGAGCGAGCGCCCTGTTTCCGCCACTAGCTCAACACCCGTCCCGATCTGCTGATTGCTGGCCACGATTCGCGACTTTACGTCCTTGGCCGCATCCGCCGAACGCTGCGCCAGCGCCCGGACTTCAGAGGCGACGACAGCAAAGCCCTTGCCCGCGTCGCCAGCACGTGCCGCCTCGACCCCGGCGTTCAGCGCCAAAAGATTGGTCTGGAACGCGATGCCATCGATCACGCTGATTATCTCCGAGATCTCATGGCTGGACCGCTCGATACCGCTCATGGCTGCAACTGCATCGCGCACGACCTGCCCACCATTTTGCGCAGCGCTGCTGGCGTCTGCTGCCACCGTATCGGCACGTTTCGCGTCAGATGCCGAACGCCCTACCATGTCCGTGATCTGCTGCATTGAGGCAGCCGTCTCTTCCAAGCTAGCGGCCTGCTGCTCAGTACGCTGGGACAAGTCCTCGGACGCTGAGCGGATCTCTCCCGAGGCTGCACGAAGGCCTTCGGAAACACCGCTCACCGCGATCATCGCCTGCTCGACCTGGGTCATAGCATTGTTGAAGTCGGTAGCCAGCGAAGCAAAGGGCTCGTCGAGTGTGACGCTGATCCGAGCGGTCAAATCACCGGCCGCCAATGACTGCATGCCTGCACCAATCGTGGAGACTATCAGTGCCGCTTGCTCGTCTTTCTGCCTATCGGCCTGAGCGAGTTGATCGCGTAGGGCGATGGCCGCACGCATCATTTCCCCAACCTCATCCCGAGCGTCGTTCGCAGGAATGGAGACGGTGCGCTCTCCTGCCGCCAGTTTGCCGAGCATGCCGCTCATCGCGCCCACAGGACGTGCGACAAGGCGAACCAGAAGAATCAGCATGGCAATGGCCAGCAGCGCAACCGCCAGCACCGTCCCAATCATGATCCTGTGACTGGTGACGTAGTTGGCCTCGGCCTCTTCAACCAGTGCATCAATCGCGCGGGATTGTTTGATACGCAGCGTATCAGCCGCCTTGTTGACGGTTACGAAATAGGGCCGCGCGATCCGGAAAAGCTCGATCGCCTTCGGTGAGCCGACCGCTGCCGCCTGCAATGTTTCCTTGGCGTGGGACTGATACTCAGCCCAGTCGCGGACGAAGGCATCAAGCGCGGATCGTGTCTCATCGTTAGCCAGACGTGGACGAAGCCAGCGCGTCCGCTCCGCTATCTGATCCCGAAGTTCGTTCAGCCGCCGTTGCGCAACCGCACGATCTTCTGGCGTAACAGACAAAAGATGCTGCCCAACCGTCGCACGATACGTCGCGGTACTGGCGTTGATAACGGCGATCGCCTCCAACTGGGAACGCTGCTCGCCGCCCAGATTGACCGCAACGTCCCGCATATCGCCCAAGCGAACGACGGCCAGTGCCGCTAGTCCCATGAGCGCGATCAGCAGGATGGAAAAGCATGCGATAAGCTTTCCCGAAATGCGGAGATTTTGCACGGAGGCAGTCCCTTCGATCCATTGGCGCCCCCCAGCGCAGGGCGGGCCAACTGCCTGCCTTCGAGTTAACTTTATGATATTGACTATAGTTAAGAACGGTTAGGTAGGCTGGTGCATACTGACGCGGGAGCAAATCAGCCTATGCCACGGCAGATGGGTGCACACGTCTTTTCGCCAGCCCGACGCTGATGCGTAAGGTCGGGGCAATCTATCACCCCGACCCATGCAATCATTTCGCGGGCTGCGGCGCAACCGGCACGGTCGCATTGACCGCCAGCGGAGGCGGCGCGGTGGCGGCAATCGAAAGCGGCACGTCTTCGTCGACGAAGCTCTTCACGATCGACCCGGCCGGGACCTTGGCACTGGTGCCGGTCATCAGGAAGCCCGCCACCGGAACCAGGGCGATCGCCCCCACAACGCCAGCCGTCCCGGTCACGCCCTTGTCGTCGAACGCACCCGACATGCGGATCTGGCGACCGTTGACGGTCACGAACAGGACGCGGCCCGCAAGGTGACCCGACTTGCCCCACATGCCCTTGTTACGGACGTCGGTGATCTCACCCATTGCGGGGCTGCCAGCCGGAATGACGGTGACGCCGTTCACGACGACCGGCTCGGCCGTTTCAAGGTGAAAGCGCTGCCCGACGCGTAGCTGCTTGCCCTTGGTGGTCAACTCTTCAGAAAGGCGAAGAGGAACCTCGGTTCCGACGCGCAGGACGGCGGCGCTGGCAACAGGAGCGGCGATAGGCGTTGGCTGAGCAACTTGCGCGTGCGTAGCGACAGAAGCGAGCGCAATGGCGCCCGCCAGGCAATACTTTAACATTAGGCATCCCCCCGTTTCTGATTCGCGGCTCGCGAAGCATTACGGGGATTAGGATTTAGGACCGACGTTTAGTCAACTGTCCAATGCCGCCACTATGACCGGAATGGCACGCCTGACGTAACCGGCAATTGCGATGATCACCGGCAAGCCCATGATCAGCGCAAGGGCGCAGATCTGAATCCAGTCCAGAACGCTGCGCCACTTGCTGATCGGCGGGTTACTTGTTCGGCTTCGCACCAGGCGTTCCGCACTTAGCGAACCGCCCATTCGCGGCCTTGCAGCGCGTGGCCTTCGGTGCGGCCGCCTCAGGGCACTTCACGAATTTCCCCTTCGCGTCACGGCAGGGCGCAGCGATTGATGGGGTGGCGATAGCCACAAGCGAAAAAGCGGATGCGATGACGGCAAGCAAGCGCATTGGTCTTCTCCTGCCCGTGAGTCGGGCGGCCGGATGCTATTACCTACGCCGATCGCGTGCCAGAGGTTGAAGATGCCTACTGGTGCTGTGGCAGGAAACGCCTACTTGCGGAAGTCCGGGAGCGCGATCTGAGTTTGCATCCGGTGAAGGCGCTAATCAGAAAAGTGTTCGAGCCTCGCCTCGCAAAGGAGCGGCTTTATCGCTTCCAGCGTGTTTACGTCTCGGTGCCAGAGAATGTAGGTGTAATCCCACTCTTCCGTGAGCACACAATCCAGTGCGGGGATGACGAACTGGAGGAACTGGCTCGCGTCCTTTTGCATGGCTTTCTGATGGTCGCTTAAGAACGGCTCCAGGCGCGTAGGAAATTTAATCGTTTCATCTGAATGATCGACTACCCCCATCCGGAAGGCTTCGAAGGTGGCCAACAGCATTCGGTTGAACCTCAGCCAGTCCTCTTCTCTGACCTCATCCAACAGGTGAAGCCGCTCTTTACCCAGCCACCCCGGCCACAGCGAAATGAACTCCTTCTTAAAATCTGGTCGTACCTCGCCGTGCTCGAAGAACACCTCGTAAATGGCTTTCCCGGACATCGCCTGTTTTTCAGTCATGACCGACCGCTATTCGCAACGAGGAAAGGCCGCAATGTCCGCTCTCGCCCACAAACGGACGTTCACGCGGCGGGCTGAATGCGCCTTACGCTGATGGTTGCGGCCTCGCCTATGAAGCAAACCTGCGGTTCAAGGCCGGAAAACGATAGGGCGAACATGTCGAGATAACCCCGGTAATTTCGACCCTCCCAGCACCACCCAAGCTCCAATCCAACAACGTCCGACAATTCGGCGACAGCGAGCCAACCGCTATCCAGTTCTGGCGCTGCCTCAAGATGCACCGCGATCTCGTCAGTGTCCGGATCAACCCGCAGGATTAGGGCACGGCTCCCGAGCACCACCGCTATGTCTTGCCAATTAGCCGCTTCCTCGCGCTGGCCGAGCACGGCGGTTACCACATCCCCGTGCACCTCACCATAATCGAATTGTAGCATCGTGCGGTCGGCCATGGCCCACTCTTACCTTGCCGGAGGGATGTCTGCCAACAACCCCAAGCAGACAAGCGGCTGCTGCCCAATTGCCGACATCCGGGCCGCATGGCAGATTGCCCCTCATGTCCCTTGCGTTCGCTCTGCTCGCCTCTGCCGCTCAAGTCGCGACCGGCTCCTCGACAGACACGATGGACTTCTCTCATAGCTATGTCGTGTGGATCGCCACGGATCGTGGACGATGCACGTTTTTCATGACCGATGTCGGAGAGGACGCCGACCAGCTTACCGAGACGTTGCGGCAAAACTACAACGCATCGGCTGGGATTGAGATACTGAAGGATAGTCACACGCCCCACCGATGTGTCGCTAAGGTGCAGAAAGCGGTCAAGCGAGCTGGCTTCTCTATGTTTCGTGTGCGCCGGGGCACGGACGCGGATCGCTCGCCGGGCATCCCGTAAGGTCTGCTATCTACAAAAGCGGACGGTCCGCTAACGCCCGAGAGCAGACATTTCGCTGCGCCCACGAGGAGATAAAGATGAGACGATGCATCCTCACGTTTTTCGCAGTAATAATAGTTTCTTCTATCGCGGCATTTGCTGCGGGTTATAATATAGCGACCGTAACATACGACAGAGCAATTGTCGCTAATACGTGCATGGCTAGATATTCAGAAGAAGATGGGCGGATAGTCTGGATGTACATCGGGGATGAATTATGTTCTCCAAAGCGGAGGGCAGCCGCCAATCTCCTGCGTTGGGACTGACGAATGGCGGCTCACGCCCCACTTGCGGACGCCACGTGCCGGTTTTAGCTTAATCCTGCTGATGATGCCGGGTCAGCAATGCTCCCACCGCTTCGGCCATGAAGCTAACTTTTAACGGCTCCCCTTCGGCTGCGGATGCGAGCACGTCGAGGTATAAGGCCAGTTGGTCACTCGTGACGGCAAGTGCCCCGGTGTGAATGATCTCCGACGGGCCGTCCCTCTCAAGCGCTATGTAGAGCGCCTCCTCGAGCTGTCCCAAATTTTCAAAGCTGCCGAACCCCACGAGTAGCTGGTCGCCGATTGTGGCCATCAGCGCTTCCCACGCGAGACCGCCGGCTATGTTCACCGTCGCCAAGTGAGCCTCCATCATAGCCGATCTCGATAGACGCGGATGGCACTCGCATAAAGTGTCCGTTATCGCCCACTTGCGGCCTTTGATTACGCTTATATGCTCGTCTCGATGAAGCAATCCGCCGTCTCCTATCGTGTGAAGGATAAGCTGATTATCGGCTATCTCGTTCGAACATCGATGGGTCTCGGCCTGGAAGTCGATCCTCGCCCCTTGATGATGACTACGCCAAATGATGATGTGGCGATGGCGATCGGAGAAGCATTAAAGGCGTCGGAGAAAGTGATCGCTCACCCTACCCGAGACCAATGGAAAGGCCTTTTTCAGCCCTTTATCAGGGCGGCGGGCGTCCGCAGCTTCAAGGCGTTCATGACAGATGCAATTCGGGTCGGCATCGACCGTTATGACGCTCAGCTTAAACTTAAACCTCATCGCAACCTTGGACCAAAGATGGGCTTCGAGCCGATACCGAGCGATGTGATCGTTCTACCCGCTGGAGACCTTGTCGGTGCAGTGAGCGAGATCAAAGCGCTGCTCGACGGTAACGGCAGGTAACCACCCATCGCGGACGGTCCGCTCTCGCCCACTTGCGGATCCTATGGGCCACACTTGGCCGCCGCATCGGCTCGGCTGTATACGACCGAGGTTCCATCCGCAGCGATAATCTCAAAGCGACCGCTATAATCGCTGGGGGCTCGCATACGCGAAGCCGTTCCATTAGGGAGTAGTTCCCAGAAATAACCGATGCCGCGATCAGGCAAAAACTCATAGCCGCCCGCGCTGATCGGATGTAATCCCAATGCTGGATTGACCGCCAAATGGTAACCGGCCTTGTATGGCTCTGCGATGTAAGTGAAAGAACCCTGACGATTATTTCCGACATATATGGCATCAAAGCGGATGTGTAGTGTGGGTGCACCCGCCGCTGTATAACAACCGATCACCTGCTGACGAGGTATTGGCTCGGCCTTTAAGAAGAGTGCGCCAAGCAACAACAATGTGGCAATTGGCACTCCGAGGATTCCCCAGCCGATTACCATGTCCCGCGCTTTCGCGCCTTCAAAGAAGCCTTGGCGACGGAGGTCCATAAGGACGCTGCGTAGAGCATCGACCGCGCATCAGTGCAAGCCGCACGTCAGCTATCCACCAATAGCAGACAGGCCGCTCACGCCCAGTTGCGGACATTCAAGATGGCCAAGGGATAACCAAAAAAGAGGGCGAGCCGCCGCTCAGGACGTCCATGCATCCCCATCCAGTTACAAACTGAAAGTGAGTTACCGGCCCGAAGACTTCCTTCCAGGCTTCAGATTGCGAGCGGCTAAAGCGAGCGCCTTCAATCCGGTATGCGAAGTGGTTAGGAATCAAGCCTTCGTTCGGCGTGTCCTCTTCTTCTGTGCTCACCGCCATCTCGTCAGACAGGCGCACGATACAGGGGCGGTCGAACGAAACGCGCAGAGCGCGGGCGTCATCATCCGGCAAGATGAAGACCGCATTTATGCCGTTCGTTTTCCACTCAAACGCGATCAGGTCACTGTCGACTGCCCGAAGAGCAACTCCAATATCAATCGCTTTATAGGTCGGCATGAGTCCATATTGGCTTGCCTCGCGAATGTCCGCAATCCACCCACTTGCGGACATTCGCCTGTTTGGTGAAGATGCAGCTGTGCGCTTTCTTCTTCCTCTAGTGATCGGTGTCGTTACGCTTTCATCGTGTGCGTCGCGCACCGTCCAAATAGCTGCGGACCAGTGCTGGTCGGTGTCGGTCGGCGACAAGGTGGAAGGCACAGCGGTGCTCTTCGCCCACAAGCCGGGCGATGGCTGTATCGAGTGCGGAGCCTCAGTCTCGGGCCGCAATTGTCCCAGCGTTGGTTTCGGCGTTCCGGCGGCGGCTGCCGAGCAGGCCTATAATCGCATAGTGCAAACCGCGCCTGCTGATCAGAACGGAAACGTCCAGCAGGTCGTTTATCTGTCCGGAGAGGTTATTCCAAACGGTGCGACGGGAAAGCCGATGATCCGAGCCGAACAGTTACGCCCCGCAAATTAATGGCGTTCACTCGGCGATTGGACGTCCGCTTTGCTCCAATTGCGGACATACAAGCCGTATGTATGGTCAGGCTATGCGGTTCGCTCACCCACTACTAGCATCGCTCGCGTTTGCGGCGCTTCCAGCCTGCGGCTCGTACCGAACGACTTTATCACCGTGCTGGCACGCTGCCGAATTGCAGAGAGGCGAGCGCTTTAGTGGCATGGTCCTGATCTTCGCTGGTTACGAGCAGCGTCCGATGATGTTTCCAGTCGCATGCGATGGCGGGGTCACGGCCGATCTGCCAGACGGTATGGTTCTCCCCGGCTATAGAGGTGCGGACTCCAACGTTCCTCCCGAGCACCTGTTCTATGAGGCTCACGTCGACGGAGTAGTGTCGGGTTTTGCGTTTGGCAGGCCAAGCGTGGGCCTGAAGCACGTCACTAAAGCGAGACAAGTCGAGCCGGGCTGGATGCGAAAAAATGTCCCCTAACCACCCAAACTCGCCATTCACCACCTCCCAGATGTCGTCAGCTATGGCGACCGGGAGGCTCTGTTAACTTAACCCGAAAGGAGCGCGCTGACCGGACAGTGATCCGACAGATGCTTCTGGCCCGGCGCATAGGTCGTCTCGACAAATCCGCTTGCCTGTCCCGCCGCCCGACGATCAAAGACAATGTGATCGATGAATGAGCGATACCGAGGATCGCAACGGGGCGTCACACCTTCATCGGCCAGCCGCAGATCGGCGTTGGCGGGATTGCCATCGTCCAGTTCGGTCCAAACTGCATCGCCAGCCTCGGCTAGGCGACGGTTCCAGTCCCCCAGGACGATGAACCGATCGGACCCGACAGCCGCTCGGTCGATCCAATCCTCCAACACCGGCACCTGCTGTTGAAGGACGCCGCAAGCCTGAGCGCGATCGCCTTGAAAGCAGCCAGACTTCAGATGGACCGCGAGCAACCGTGTGGGCTTGTGTCCCGGCGCCCGCACTCGAACGTCGACCCCCGAACGCAACTGCGGATTGCCCAGTTGTAGCGCCGTGACGTCCGGATTGCGGTCGAACGCGATGCCCTTCCTGATCGCGAACCCGACGGCCTGACGGATAAATTGCTGCTCAGGGTGCTTGCCCCCGCAACTGCCCGACGCAGCACCCGGGCGCTTCTCCATCACGATCGTGTAGCGCCTCGGATCGATTACCCGCGCCGCCGCCGCCTCATTCTCCGCCTCTTGGAAAGCGATCACGTCGGCATCAAGCGTGTCCACGATCTGACGCATGGCCGCATAATCCGCGTCGGTTCGCGGCTCGCATCCTGCGCCGTCTTTCTCCGCCAAGAACTCCAGATTCCAGGACGCGATCTTGAGTGGGCGGGTTGCGACCGCGCCGTCGGCGCTTTCATGGGGAGCGACCTGCGGGACGGTGCAGGACGCCAGAACGGCAAGCGATGCTGCGATAAGGGCAGAGCGAATGGTCATGCCGAACGTGTGCCAAGGCGTGCGCTAGGGTACAATGCCTTCAGTGCCGAGACGCGGAAAAGTGCCGCCTTCAGAAGAAGTCCTTACAGTAGCGGATCATCTTCGCTACGCCAGCAGGCTCTAGGCAAGGCATACGGAATCGGCCGTCTCGTTCGCCATCGGGCTGGATTGCGGCTTTCGCTTTGATCGTGAAGACGTGCATCAGGGTTTTGTTCTTGCCCGCCTATCGGCGGCAGATCCCTATCGAATAGGCGAATCAAATTCTGCTCACCTAGGCCTGCCGATGCTGCAAAGCTCGTATGCTGGTTCGGAATGCATACACACCGAACGCAAGCTTCACTTGTAGAGAATGGCGCATTTCCGCCACTCTGAGTGCGCCCGCATGCTGATCCCAAGCGACTAGTTTTTGATCCCAACCGATCCCACTGACCAAGTTATTGACAAATATCGCAATATTCGTAGTCGATCGGGATCACGTAGCATGCAGACGCGAGCCTCTAGGTGACTTGTTGTTCGCCGTCGAACCGGCCTATGTTACACGCGTCGAAGAGCCCACCAGCCTCCCTGCTAGGAGACTGGGAAATGAAGGACATTCGGGAGCCAGCTCGCGCCCTTACTCTACGGCAACCTCTTACCGTCACGGTGAAGGTGGCGCTTACTATGATCAGCATCGGACGAACTCGCTTCTATGAGTTGGTCGCGGCCGGTCAGATCACCACCGTCAAGATCGGTCGGCGACGGCTGGTGCACGTGGAGTCGCTGCAGCGCTTGGCAGCTGAGGGCTATGTCGTGGCACCGCCATACATCCACCCGGAGCAGATAGACCTCGACCTTTGACCTAGCGTGAGAGACTATCAGGCAAGGTCGTTTGACCGGCACTGTTCGCCATCGATCGGCTGTAGTCGGAATGAAATGTGGGAACAGCCGGGGGAGCGAGCCGCATACGCAAGCACAAAAACCCAGCCAAAACAGTCACTTAGCCGACTGATAGTGGTGCCCCTCAAAGGCCGAAGATGGGCACTCAGAACATTGGACAATTTCAATATCGCGGCGCTAATGCAACGTCCGATGCTGCATTAATCAATAGCACGCGGTTAGTCGTGAACCGCCGAGGTTCGCATGGTCCCTGTCCATGCCATAATGCTGCGCAAGAATGCCGTTACCACAGCATACGGTAGCTACGAGCGTGCGCCGGTCGGGCGAATAAAAGCCGTTTGCAGGACTAAATATATCCATTATGCTGGATTCATGGAAAGTGATTCGGCTATCGTTGCGCTCGGGGCGCTGGCGCAGGGAACCCGTCTGGATGTGTTCCGCCTGCTGGTCCGCCACGAACCTGCCGGGCTGCCAGCCGGCGAAATTGCCCGTCAGCTCGACGTGCCGCAAAACACCATGTCGGCGCACCTTGGCATTCTCGCCCGCGCCGGTCTGGTCCGCTTCGAACGTCATAGCCGGTCAATCATCTACCGCGCCAATCTCGACGGACTGCGCGCGCTGACGCTGTTCCTCGTCAAGGATTGCTGCGCGGGCAATGCGGAGCTGTGCGCGCCGCTCGTCGCCGAACTCGCCCCCTGTTGCTGAAAGGACGCCTATGAAACCGAATGGCTCGGCCGTCGATATCGTCATCTACCACAATCCCGAATGCGGCACGTCGCGCAACACGCTGGCAATGATCCGCAATGCCGGCATCGAGCCGCACGTGGTCGAGTATCTGAAAACGCCGCCCTCGCGCGCGCTGCTGGTCGCGCTGATCGACCGCGCCGGCATGACGCCGCGTGAGCTGCTGCGCGAGAAAGGCACGCCCTATGCGGAACTGAGCCTGGGCGACACGTCGCTGTCCGACGACGCGCTGGTCGATGCGATGATGGCGCATCCGATCCTCATCAACCGGCCGCTGGTCGTCTCCCCGCTCGGCGTGAAGCTGTGCCGCCCGTCTGAAGCCGTCCTCGATTTGCTGCCAAGCGGCCAGCTCGCCGCGTTTGCCAAGGAAGACGGCGAACAGGTGGTCGATGCATCGGGCCAGCGCGTCGCCTGATGCTTCTTGCCGTGCTGATCTTCGTCGCGACGATCACGCTCGTCATCTGGCAACCCAGGGGCCTCGGCATCGGGTGGAGCGCGATGGGCGGTGCCGTCGTGGCGCTGCTTGCGGGCGTCGTCACCCTGTCCGACGTGCCGGTGGTATGGGGCATCGTCTGGAACGCGACCGCTGCGTTCGTCGCGATCATCGTCATCAGTCTGTTGCTTGATGAAGCCGGGTTCTTCGAATGGGCGGCTTTGCATGTCGCGCGCTGGGGCGGGGGGCATGGTCGCCGGCTGTTCGTCCTGATCGTGCTGCTCGGCGCGGCGGTGTCGGCGCTGTTCGCCAATGACGGCGCGGCGTTGATCCTGACACCGATCGTCATCGCCATGCTGCGCGCGCTGGGGTTCAAGGATAAGGCGACGCTGGCGTTCGTCATGGCAGCGGGGTTCATCGCCGACACCGCAAGTCTGCCGCTGGTCGTCTCGAACCTCGTCAACATCGTGTCGGCCGACTTTTTCAAGATCGGCTTCGGTGACTATGCGGCCGTGATGGTGCCGGTCGATCTGGTATCGATCGCCGCCACGCTGGGCGCGTTGTTGCTCTTCTTCCGCCGCGACATACCGCACGATTACGACGTTGACGCGTTGCGCGCTCCCGCTGCCGCGATCCGTGACGCCGCAACCTTCCGCGCCGGATGGATCGTCCTTGCGCTCCTGCTCGCCGGCTTCTTCCTACTCGAACCGCTCGGCGTGCCAGTCAGCGCCGTCGCCGCTGCCGGTGCGATCCTGCTGTTGGTGATCGCTGGGCGGGGCCATGTGATCGGAACGCGCAAGGTGCTGAGTGGTGCGCCTTGGCAGGTCGTGATTTTTTCGCTGGGCATGTACCTGGTCGTCTACGGCCTGCGGAACGCTGGACTTACCGATCATCTGGCGGCGCTGCTCGATCGCACCTCACAAGGCGGGGTGTGGGGCGCGGCACTGGGAACGGGCGTGATCGCGGCCGTTCTGTCGTCGGTGATGAACAACATGCCGACCGTGCTGGTGGGTGCGCTGTCGATCGACGCCAGCCAGGCGACCGGGGCGGTCAAGGAAGCGATGATCTACGCCAATGTGATTGGCTGCGACCTCGGTCCCAAGCTGACGCCGATCGGCTCGCTCGCGACGCTGCTGTGGCTGCACGTTCTGGGGCAGAAGGGCGTCAGCATCGGATGGGGCTATTATTTCCGGGTCGGGGTCACGCTCACCGTGCCTGTCCTGCTCATCACCTTGGCGGCGCTCGCGCTGCGAATTGGAATTGCCTGATGCCGCTCCGCGACCTCGCCGACGCCGACCATCTGCCTGCGCTCGATCGGCGTTATGCGCTCGATCGCCCCGCGCTTGGTTTAGGCGCTGGCGATCCGCCGCCCCGCATCCTGCTGCTCTACGGGTCGCTGCGCGAGCGATCCTATTCGCGCCTGTGTATTGAGGAGGCGGCGCGACTGCTCCGCTTCTTCGGCTGCGAGACACGCATCTTCGACCCCGCGACGTTGCCGCTGCCCGACCAGCATACCGGCGACGATCATCCGGCCGTCCATGAACTGCGCGAGCTGTCGATGTGGTCGGAAGGGCAGGTGTGGTGCAGCCCCGAGCGCCACGGCCAGATTACCGGGATCATGAAGCTGCAGATCGACCACCTGCCGCTCAGCATGGGCGGGATGCGCCCGACGCAGGGTCGCACGCTGGCGGTCATGCAGGTGTCAGCGGGATCGCAGTCGTTCAACAGCGTCAACACGCTGCGCGTGCTGGGCCGCTGGATGCGAATGGTGACGATCCCTAACCAGTCGTCGGTTGCCAAAGCGTTCACCGAGTTCGATGATGCAGGGCGCATGAAGCCGTCGAGCTATTACGACCGGATCGTAGACGTGATGGAGGAACTGGTGCGCTTCACCGTCCTGCTGCGTCCGCACACCGCGCAATTAGTCGATCGCTATTCGGAGCGAAAGGAAGCCGGCACGGAGATCGACGCCGCCATCGACCTGTCGAGTATCGCCACGAAACCTTGATGCGGGCGGCTGCGACCGGAACGGAACGAACCTTCCCTGCGCTGGACGGAGCGGCGGCTGCGTTGAAGGCGGCTTGAGCAGGTTTTCGCTTTATCGTCAGTTCGTTACAAGGCCGAAAAAGGGAAGCCCTGTTGACGATCCGATTGTTGTTTCGCTGCGCCAGCGCAATTGCTGTCCTGGCGGTTCTGCCCGCCTGCGTTCCTGCCGGTCGACCTGCCGGCCCGCCGCCTCCTGTCCCGGTCGCCAATCGTACTCCCGCATCCGTCATTCCCGAAGCACCGTTGGTCGTCGCCCGGCCGCAGCCATCGGCGGACCTGCTGAACGCCGTGCAAGCACTGGGCGCAGGTTTCGAAGGCCAGGTGGGCATCAGCGTGCGCGATATCGACGAAAACTGGGTCGTCGACTGGCAGGGCGACACCCCGCGTCCGCAGCAGAGTGTCAGCAAGCTATGGGTCGCCATCGGGGTCATGGATGCGGTCGATCAGGGACGATTGTCGCTTGCCGATCCGGTGACCGTCACTCGTGCCGACCTGACCGTGTTCCACCAGCCGATCCGGACGCTGGTCGGAAAAACGGGCTACAGGACGACGGTCGGCGATCTGCTGCGTGGCGCCATGTCGCGCAGCGACAACACCGCCAACGACGTCCTCCTGTGGCGGATCGGCGGTCCCGTGGCGGTCAACCGGATGTTGAAGGACAAGGGTGTTGCCGGCGTCCGCTTCGGTCCCGGCGAACGGCAGTTGCAGGCCCGCACTGCCGGGCTGGCATGGCGTCCTGAATGGGCTGGTGGCTGGGGGTTCCTGCAGGCGCGCGCCGCGATGCCCTATGCAGCGCGGGACAAGGCGCTGCGCCGCTATCTCGACGCGCCGCTGGACGGCGCATCGGCCAATGGCGTGACGCTCGGACTATCGTTGCTGGCGCAGGGCCGGCTGTTGAGCGATCGGTCGACCGCATCGCTGCTGACGCTGATGCGAGCCAGCAAGACCGGTCCGCTACGCCTGAAGTCCGGCCTGCGTCCCGGCTGGACGCTCGCCCACAAGACCGGAACCGGGCAGGATCTCGGCAAATTGTCGACTGGCTATAACGACGTCGGTCTGCTCGTGGCGCCGGACGGGCATCGTTATGCGCTTGCCGTGATGATCGCGAGCACGCGCCAGCCCATTCCGGCGCGGATGCGGCTGATGGGCGATGTCACGCGGGCAGTGATCGCCGCGGCCAGCCGGTAACCCGCGCCGCCCTATCGATCGGGCAGGCTGGCCCGGTCGGCGCTCCAGATGGCCAGCGTCTTGCCGGTTTGCGGGTTGTCGATCGCCACATCGTCGAACGTGACCGCGACGATGCAGATCGGGCGCTGTTCGGGACCGGCAGGCTGTCGGCACGACACGGGCGATCGATCCGCCGTTCCGCCGATCCGGCCGCGCAGGCGAAGCTGCAGGCCCTGAGTGCCGGGCGCCTCTTCCGGGGCCGCGCGCACCACGGTCTCGTAGGGTTTTCCGTCGCGCAGCCCTTGCCCCGCGCCATCGGCAAATTGGGCGACCGCCAATGTCTGCCCTGGCAGGGTGACCGCATCGGCGCCGGTGGGCGCTGCACTGTCCTGCGCGGCCGGACAGGTTTCGCTAGCCGTCCACGGGCGAGGAATCCAAAACCCTTCCGCTGCCGCACCGATCGCTGATCCATCCCCCGACGCGCCCAAGTCCGCGCCGCCCCAGACGACGGGCGCGACATGGACGCGCAGCGCCTTTGCCTCGCCATCGTAGCGCCAGCGCATCGGGCTATTGCTGTCCGAGTCGGACGGGCCGCGACATCCGAAGGGAAGCCGCAATTCGAACCGCTGCCCCGCCAGATCGGCCGCCGCCTTCGGCAGGGACCGGCCCGATGCGAACGCATCCGCTGCCTGCGATGCCAGCGCGATCAGGTCGGCACGGGTTTTGACGATATCGCCCGGGTCGGACAGCGAAGGCGCGGGTTGGACAACCGCAGGCACCGCCGCAACCGGGGCAGCGGCGGGCGGCGCGACCTCGCGCGGGGATGTGCCCCGCCCGATCAGGAACCCGGTTCCGCCGACCGCCAGGGCAATCGCCAGACCGCCTGCCAGCGCAAGCCGGCTGTTCCGCAAGGTTGGCTCGTTCATACGGCACCGATAGCAAAGCCCGCCAAATTGGCATACCCAAGGCCATGACATTCGACGATATAATCCCGGACGTGCTGCCCGATCGCGGCATGTCGTCCGCCCGGGCGATACCGGCGTGACCTTCGACCAGATGCTGACGTTGCTGGTGCTGGTGCTGGTCGTCGCGGCGCTGATCTGGGACAGGGTGCGCTCGGACGTCGTGGCGCTGAGCGGTGCGGCCGTCCTGCTGATTGCCGGCGTCGTGCGGCCGATCGACGTCCAGAGCGCCTTTGCCAGCCCGGCGATCATCGCGCTCGCGTCGCTGTTCGTCATCGCCTACGCCCTCGAACTGTCGGGCCTGCTCGACCGCGCGATCGAAGCGGCAGTCAGGATGTGCAAGCAGCTGGGATCGGCCGGTATCTGGCTGATGCTGGGTGCGATCGGGGTCGCATCCTGTTTCCTCAACAGCACGCCGATCGTCGTGCTGGGTGCGCCGGTCGTGCGCGATGTCGCGACGGCGCTGAAACTGCCGCCCAAACGCTATCTGATGCCGCTATCATACATCACGGTGCTGACCGGCTGCTGCACCCTGATCGGAACCTCGACCAATCTGCTGGTCGACGACATGGCGCGCAATGCAGGGCAACCGCGCTTCGGCATCTTCGAGATTACTCCCGTGGGCCTGCCGATCGCGTTGGCGGGAGCGATCTACCTGTTCCTGTTCAGCGGCAAGCTGATGCGCGCCAGCATCGCTGATGACAGTCCGGTTCCGGAACGCCGTGACGTCGACGTGCCGAACGCGCAGGTCGGCGATCCGACGCTGTTCGCAGAACATCGCGCCTTCCAACCGGCCAAGGCGGCGATCGCGTTTGCCGTCTTCGTCGGCGCAATCGCCGTGGCTGCGGTTGGCATCGCGCCGATTGCCGCATCGGCCTTTGCTGGCGCCGTGCTGCTGATCCTGCTGCGCGTCATCACCGCCGACGAAGCCTATGGTGGGCTGCGGCCGCAGATTCTGATCCTCATCGCCGGCATGGTCGTCATCGGGCTGGCAATGGAGCAAAGCGGCCTGGCCGCGACGGCGACCGGGGCGCTGGTGGGATCGATGCAGGAGTTCGGACCGCTGACTGCGCTGATCGTCCTGTACGGCGTAACGATGGTGCTGACCGAGTTGTTGTCGAACGCGACAGTCGCCGTGCTGGTCACGCCGATCGCGGTCGCGCTGGCAGAAAGTCTCGGCGTCAGTCCGCGGCCGTTCCTGGTCGCGGTGATGATGGCAGGCAGCGCGGCGTTTGCGACGCCGTTCGGGTATCAGACCAACGTCATCGTCTATCAGATGGGCGGGTATCGCTACATGGACTTCGTGAAAGTCGGTTTGCCCTTGAACCTCATCACCTTCGTGGTTGCGATCGTGGTGATACCGATCTTCTTTCCTTTCTGAACGATGCCGCGGTCTGATCGTCGATCGGCCGCACCAGCCCTGGAATCCCGCCATGCGCATTCTCGTCTATCTCGTCCGCGCCTTTGCCGGATTGCTGATCCTGGTCACCGCGCTCAGCATCGTAGAATCGAATGAGTGGTGGATCAGGATCTGGGATTTCCCGCGAGTCCAGATCCTCGTGGCACTGCTGTTCGCCGGAGGGGCGGCACTGTGGCTGGATCGACGGGTCGGGCGTTGGGTCGCGCTGTGCTGCGCGGTCGCTGCGGGGTGGCAGCTATATCGCATCTATCCCTATACACCGTTCGCCCGAACGGAATTGGCGTTCGCGAAGGCCGGTTCCGCCTCAACGGATCGGTGCTTCAGCATACTCTCGCTGAACGTCCTCGAATCCAACCGCGACTATCGCCGGACGGCACAGCTGATCGATCGGATCCGTCCCGACCTCCTGTTGCTGATGGAAACCGACAAGCGCTGGGCGGCGGCGCTGGCACCGCAACTGGCACGCTATCCGAACCGGCTCGAACGCCCTCTCGGCAACACCTATGGCATGATCCTGGCGACCCGGCTGCCGATGCGCGACGCCAACATCGAAACGATCGCTGAGAAGAACACGCCTTCGATGCATGCCGAACTGACGGCGGGGGACCCGTTCCGGTTGATCGCTCTGCATCCCCGGCCGCCCTTGCCAGGACAGGATACCGAAGCACGCGACGCCGAGATAGCGATTGCGGCACGGCGCGCTGCCCGGACAAGACTGCCGGTTCTGGCGATCGGCGATTTCAACGATGTGGCGTGGTCGCACACGTCCCAGCTGTTCAAGCGTGTCGGCGGCTATCTCGATCCGCGCATCGGGCGCAGCACATTCGCCACCTTCCCGGCACGAACGCCGCTGCTCGGCTGGCCGCTCGATCACCTGTTCGTGACGCCGGAATTCGCCGTGCGTGACCTTGCGGTGCTGGAGGATGTCGGCTCCGACCATCTGCCGGTTCATGCCCGCCTGTGCCTGACCGGACGGCCTGCGGACAGCAAGCGCCCCGAACCCGTATCGCGCGAGGACCGCCGCGACGTGAGAGAGGTGTTGCAGGAATATCGTGAGGAGCAACGTCGCCCCTGACATGCGCCGTGCGGGGGATCGATCGGTTGGGTCGATATTTCAAATAGTACGGCGGGACGGGACGTCCAGGAAGCGCC
The DNA here is from genome assembly GCF_001477495.1 of Sphingomonas yabuuchiae. Lineage (GTDB taxonomy): Bacteria > Pseudomonadota > Alphaproteobacteria > Sphingomonadales > Sphingomonadaceae > Sphingomonas > Sphingomonas yabuuchiae_A. The sequence continues at coordinate 20,623 of NZ_LDTF01000020.1, read as the reverse complement.
GCGTTGAACAGGACCGACGACGGGAACAGACGTGCGCAAATCGGGCAACACCACGACTTTTGGATTGCTGGCGCTACTGGCGGTAGCCCTGCCATCCGCAGCGGCGGCGCAGATCACCGAGGACGGTCTGCTGCACGAAGCGGTCGGCGCGCCCGATAACTGGCACCTGTCGGGCAGCGTCCGTGCCCGGTTCGAGGCGATCGACGGCCAGTTTCGCGAGGACGCGGTCAACCGCGATCAGGTGCTGGCGCTGCGCACGACGCTGTTCGCCGAATATGATGCCGGGCCGGTGCGGTTTGGTGCGGAATTCCACGACGCCCGCGCCTATTTCCAGCGGCGCGGATCGTCGGTCGGAACCGATGTCGTGAATGCGCTCGAATTCTCGCAATATTATGCGCAAGGCGATCTTGGCGAGGCACTGGGTAGCAGTAGTGCCAGCTATTTTAAGGTCGGGCGGATGACGATGCAGCTGGGATCCGAACGGCTCGTCGCACGGCAGGGATTCCGCACCTCCGTCACATCCTTCACCGGAATACGCCTGACGCGCGAAGGCGGGGACGGTCGCGAATTCGTCGCCTTCTGGACCATGCCTACCGTCCGGTTGCCGACCGGCACCACCGCGATCCGGCACAACCGGCCGCAATGGGATCGCGAGAGTTCCGACCTGCAACTGTTCGGCGCCTTCAACCGCCTGCCTCTCGGCGGCGAAATCCGTTTCGAAACCTACGCTTATGGCCTGATTGAGCGCGGCGAAAGCCAGGCGGATCGCAGCGACCGGCGGCTGTTCACGCCGGGGGCGCGACTGTTCGCCCGGCCCGACCAAGGCATGACGTTCGAAGTCGAGGCGATGGCGCAATATGGACGCGGGCGCGACGGCAGCCCGGACAGCGGCAAACCGGTCGTGCCGGTCGCGGCCTATGGTTTCCATGGCGATGTCGGCTATCGCTTCGCGGGCGGATGTAAACCCGAACTTACCGCATTCCTCGACTATTATACCGGCAACAGGCGGGAGGATCGGATCGGACGGTTCGACACGCTGTACGGTGCCCGGCGGTTCGAATTCGGGCCTACCGAATTGTTCGGCGCGGCGGACCGGTCGAACATGCTCTCCCCCGGTTTCCGCCTGAAGGCGTCGCCGGCGGGCGGCTTGTCGATAATGAGCGACTATCGCCTGCTCCGCCTCGCCAGCGCGGTAGATCGTTTCAGCAACAGCGACCTGCGTGACGCCACCGGCCGTGCCGGGCGCAACGCCGGACAGCAGGTGCAGCTGCAGGTCGAATATGATCTGATCGTGGATATCCTCGCGCTCGATCTCGGCTATGCGCGGCTGTTCAAGGGGCGGTTTCTGCGCGAGGCGCCTAACGCACCCGACCCGCGCGATGTCAGTTACGGCTACGCCTCGATCATGTTCTCCTTCTAGCCGCCGGCACATGGCTGTACGGGCAGGTAGCGTCTTTCCCCTCAGCGCCGATCCGCCGATTGAACTTCGGATCACGGAACCTCAGCCATCGCGCCACTTCACCGGGATGCGCAGGTAGGTGACGCCGTTCGCCTCGGCCGGTTCGAAATGGCCCGCGCGGATGTTGACCTGGATTGATGGCAGCAGCAGCTTGGGCACGGACAGCCCGGCGTCGCGTTGTTCGCGCAGGGCGACGAACGCGTCCTCGCTCACCCCGTCATGGACGTGGACGCTCGTGCGGCGCTGTTCGCCCACCATCGTCTCCCAGCGATACTCGTCGCGGCCCGGTGCCTTATAGTCGTGGCACAGGAACAGCCGCGTCGCGTCGGGCAACGCCAGCAGCCGCCGGATCGAGCGGTAGAGCGTGCGCGCATCGCCACCGGGAAAGTCGGCACGGGCGGTGCCATAGTCGGGCATGAACAGCGTATCGCCGACGAACGCCGCATCGCCGATCCGATAGGCGACATCTGCGGGCGTGTGGCCGGGGACGTGCAGCACCTCGACCTGCAACGCGCCGATCGCGAAACGCTCCCCATCCTCGAACAATCGGTCGAAGTCCGATCCATCCGTCTTCAGGTTGTCCATCGCAAATACGGGGCGGAAAATCTTCTGCACGTCGCGGATATGCGCGCCGATCCCGATCCAGGCACCGGTCTGCGCCTTGATGAAGGGGGCGGCCGACAGGTGATCGGCATGGGCGTGCGTCTCCAGCACCATCGCGATCCGCCAGTCCTGCGCGCGGGCGAAGGCTACGATGCGTTCGGCCGAGCGCGTATCGGCGACGCCGCTCGCCATGTCGAAGTCGAGCACCGGGTCGATCACCGCCGCGGTCCGCGTCGCAGGGTCGCCGACAAGATAGCTGATCGTGTTGGTCGGCTCGTCAAAGAACGCCTCGATGAAGGGCTGGGTCATGATTTCCTCCGTTAGCGCTTGCTAACATATTAGAGGATTCTACATAAGCAATATCTAATGGAGTTATGACGATGCTCAAACCGCCGATGGACCTGGCGACCTTCGAGGCGAAGGCCGGACAGGTGGCCGACACGCTGAAGGCGATCGGCAACGCGCGGCGGCTGATGCTGCTGTGCAAGCTGGTCGAGCATGGCGAGGTGACGGTCGGCGATCTGGCCCGCGATGTCGGGCTGTCGCAATCGGCCTGCTCGCAGCACCTCGCCAAGATGCGCGACGAAGGCCTCGTCACCTATCGGCGGGAAAGCCAGACGCTCTGGTACGCCATTGCGGACCCCCGCGTCGAAACGCTGCTCGCCACCCTCTACCAGCTCTATTGCAAGGATTGATGCGATGACGCTTGCGACCCTTTCCCCCGCCGACACCCGCGCTGCGATCGATGCCGGTGCGCGCCTGATCGACATTCGCGGTGCTGACGAACATGCGCGGGAGCGCATCCCCGGTGCATTGAACGTACCGCTCGACCGGATCGGCAATCTGCCGCGCGACGACCGTCCGGTCGTCTTCCACTGCAAGTCGGGGATGCGCACCGCCGCCAATGCCACGCAGCTCGGCGCGGCAGCCGGCGGCGCACTGGCCTATATCCTCGAAGGCGGCATCGATGCGTGGCGGCAGGCGGGACAGCCGACTGTCGCCGATCGATCGCAGCCGCTGGAAATCATGCGGCAGGTGCAGATCACCGCCGGGGCGCTGGTGCTGACCGGCGTGCTGCTCGGCACGTTCGTCGCGCCCGGCTTCTTCAGCCTGTCGGCGTTCGTGGGGGCGGGGCTGATATTCGCGGGTGCGACGGGATGGTGCGGCATGGCAAACCTACTGCGCGTGATGCCGTGGAACCGGCGCGCGGCCGCCTGAGGCGATCATGGACACCGCCGCCATCGTTGCCGCGCTCGCATCGGGCGGCGTGATCGGCCTGATCCTCGGCCTTGTCGGCGGGGGCGGGTCGATCCTCGCCGTACCGCTCCTGATCTATGTCGTCGGGGTCGGATCGCCGCATGCCGCGATCGGGACGGCCGCTGTCGCCGTCACGGTGAATGCGCTTGCCAGCCTGATCGGCCATGCGCAGGCGGGCCGGGTGAAGTGGCGGTGCGCCGGTGTCTTCGCGGTGTCGGGGATGATCGGTGCGGCGCTGGGGGCGGAGTTGGGCAAGGCGTTCGACGGCAAGCGCCTGCTCGTCCTGTTCGGGCTGCTGATGATCGGCGTCGGAGCGTCGATGCTGCGCCAGCGCCGCACGGCGGAAGCGCCCGACGTGCGCCTGACCCGCGACAGCGCGGCGACGCTGCTGCCGCGTCTGGTGCCGATCGGGCTGGGCGTCGGGCTTGCCGCCGGCTTCTTCGGGATCGGAGGAGGGTTCCTGATCGTGCCAGGGCTGATCCTGGCGACCGCGATGCCGCTGCCCTTTGCCATCGGCACGTCGCTGGTTGTCGTCAGCGCGCTGGGGCTGACCACCGCCACCTCCTACGCCGTGTCGGGGCTGGTCGATTGGAGCGTGACCGCGTTGCTAGTCATGGGTGGCGTCATTGGAACGATCAGCGGTATTGCGCTGGGCAAGGTTCTTGGCACGCGCAAGGGGCTGCTCGAACGCGGCTTTGCCGCCGTGGTGATCGCGATTGGTGCCTACATCTCTGCATCGTCAATTTAAGGTGCCTATTTCCTACAATCGATAGTGAAACGGGAAAGACCCGATAAGACTACACCGCGTTCTTGAGCGGCTCAGGCTTCTTGCCGTCAGGAAGCCGTTCACGCAGGTGATCGTGCACCATTCGGGTAATGAACGGTTTGTCGATGAACGTCGCGTGGTCGGGCAGTTCACCCGGTTCTGGCGTGATCCTGCCGCTGGCAATCGCGATCTCGATTTAGGGATAGGTTGCCGCCACATAATAAGCGAGCTCGAACCCGTTCGTGCCGCCCGACGTTTCCACGTCGGAAAAGAGCAGCGTAATGCTCTCGGCATGATCCGGAAGCATGTCCTTCGCGGCATCGCCATGATCGGCTTCCACGCACCGAAAATCCGCGTCTGTCAGGATGCTGGCAAGGTCAATGAGGATGATCGGATCGTCGTCGACGACAAGGGCATAACGATTTGTGGAGAGAGCCAATATTTCATAACAGCTTGTAACACCCATAGTTCGCCCGCGATGTCGAAATGATTTCCGTTCAGTCAGGCCAAAAAAGCTTCGCCAAAACATCCTGATCCCGAAATCGACGCCACTCGGGTTCAAACGCCGGTCTTCCATCCCTCGGTTAACCAGAGGCCTACATCCGACGATCGCGACGGAGTTTGTACGATCGCGGAAGCTTTAAGCCCGACTGCCTTTTGTTCCAATCTCCGGAAAATGCGGCTAGGAATAATCCGACCTGCCGGGGGGCGGGCATGTTCAACGCTTGGGTTGAGGAAGCGACGGCAGGAATGGTGAGCTACGTTGAGGGTGTCGCCGGGGGCGACACGCATGACGCACCGCGTATGATCGATCTGATTGACGCACTCGATTGGCGGGCAAGCCCATTGGGTGCGCGCGTCACATGGCCGGCAGCGCTTAGTGTCACGGTCGATACAATGCTTGCGTCGCTGCATCCGATGTGCGTCATCTGGGGGCCGGAACGCATCCTACTCTATAACGACGGCTACGCGCCCATCCTCGGCGGCCGCCATCCCGACGCGCTGGGACGCCCAACCGAGGAAGTGTGGCCCGAGCTATGGCCGGAGATCGCCCCTCTGATCGATCGCGTCTTCGCCGGCGAAAGCGTGGCTTTTCGCGACCAACCGCTGACCATGACGCGTCACGGCTACCCGGAACTGACGTGGTACGACTTCGCTTACTCGCCGGTGCGCGGTGACGCCGGCGAGGTCGTCGGTTTGCTCAATATCACCTCCGAAAGCACGGTGCGCGTTCGCGCCCAGCAGGAGCGCGATCGCGCCGAGGCCGATCTCTCCTCCACCGATGCCAAATGGCGCGGGCTGTTCGAGACGCTTGAAGAGGGTTTCGTTCTAGGTGAGGTCGTTCGCGACCAGGCGGGTCGGATTGTCGATTTGCGCTACATCGAGGTGAACAACGCTTGGTACGATCTTGTCGGTATCGAGCGTGGGAGTGTTGTCGGCCGGACGGTCAGCGAGGTGATCCCCGGTATTGAGGACGAATGGGTGATGGAGTCCGCCCGTGTCGTCGAGACGGGTGAGGCGATCCGCTTTACCCGTCAGGTCGGCGATCTGGACCGCTGGTATGACGGTATTTGCCAACCTGCCGGCGGTGATCGCTTTACGTTGCTGTTCCTCGAAGTCACCGATCGCGTCCGCGCCGACCAGCGTCGCGATGCACTGGCCGAGCTTGGCCGGGCGCTGACGGCAATCAACGATCCCGAAGACGTGGTGCGCGCGGCCACCGCCATCATCGGCCGCACGCTCGGCGTCGGCCGTGTCGGCTATGGCGCGGTCGGGGAAGATGGAGAGACCTTCACCGTCCCGAATGACTGGACGGCACAGGGCTATCCCAGCCTCTCCGGCACCTACCGCATGGACGACTATGGTGGCTATGCGGAGGACCTGCGTCAGGGCCGCACCGTCGTCATTCCCGACATCCGGCTTGATCCCCGCACCTCGGGCAACACTGCCCCGCTGGAATCCGTTGCAGTGCGCAGCCTCGTCAACCGACCGATCGTGGAGAAGGGCCGCACGGTTGCCATCCTCTACGTCAACGACGGTGCACCGCGGGACTGGACGCCCGAAGAACTGCAATTCATCGCGGACGCAGGCAATCGGACTTGGACCGCAATCGAGCGGCGTCGCGCCGAGAAGGAAGCCAAGGAAACCGCCAGCTTCCTGCGCAGCGTGCTTGCCGCTTCGACCGACTGCATCAAGGTGGTCGAGCTGGATGGTCGCCTCTCGTTCATGAGCGAGGGCGGTATGAAGGTCATGGAGATTAGCGATTTCAATTCGGTGAGCGGCTGTCCGTGGCCCGATTTGCTGCAGGAGGGCGGCTCCACCGCCGCGAAGGAAGCGATTGAAGCCGCCAAGCGTGGCGAGACGACGCACTTCGAGGCACCAGCGAACACCTACCTTGGAACGCCGAAGCACTGGTCGGTCTCGGTATCGCCGATCGCCGGTCCCGATGGTGAAGTAGCCCGCATCCTGTCTGTCTCGCGAGATCACACCGAACTACAGAAGGCGCGTGAGCAGCAGGAGCTTCTGAACGGCGAACTGGCCCACCGTATCAAGAACACAATGAGCGTGGTGCAAGCGATCGCCAACCAGACGCTGGGCAAGGCAGAAGACCAGGAGGCGGTCACGGCGTTTGGTCAGCGACTGGCCGCGCTCGCTTCGGCACATGACGTTCTCACGCGTGACAATTGGTCAAGCGCCAGCATCGGTGATGTGGTGCGCAGTGCGTTGACGACGTTCGGCACCGACCGGTTCGAAATCTCCGGGCCTGACGTGACGATCGGGCCACGCGCAACGCTGGCGCTCACGCTCATGCTGCACGAGCTGGCGACCAACGCCGCCAAATACGGCGCGCTGAGCGCGTCTGCCGGCACCGTGTCGGTGACATGGTCAGTGCGCCGTGACGGCGAGAAGGATGTCCTCGATCTGGCCTGGGTGGAACGCGGCGGTCCGCCGGCGGTGGAGCCGACGCGACGTGGCTTCGGCTCTCGGATCATTCGCATGGGACTAAGTGGCTCTGGCGGCGTTGAGCTTCGCTACGAAACGGAAGGTCTGACGATGCGGGCGACGGCACCGCTGTATCAGATCCAAGAGGCGTAAGGCGTAAGCGTAAGAGCATGGGACAGTCTCAACCCCTCAAGCGATGGCCGGTGCTGGTGGTCGAAGACGAGCCGATCTTGCGGCTCGACGCGATCAGTATGGTCGAAAAGGCCGGGTTCGAAGCAGTCGAAGCGCTGAGCAGTGCCGACGCCATCCAAATCCTGGAAGATCGTCTGGATATTCGCCTCGTTTATATGGACCTCGACATGCCGCGCAGTCGTAGCGGCATCGAGATCGCAGCGGCGATCCGCAAACGCTGGCCGCCGATCGAGATCATCCTGACCGCCGCCTATTTCACGCGCGAGAGCGTAGAGCTTCCCGAGCGGGCCGAATTCTACTCGAAGCCGATCAATCACGCTGAGGTAGTTGACGCGATGCACCGCCTGATCGGCAACCGGGAAGGCCAAACAGCCTGAGGAGCGTCGCGCATCCCGGATTTCATGAGTGGCGAAGGCCACCTCGGTCCGAACCGTCGCAGCGCGCCGTTCGGCCGCCCACCTAGCCAGGTCTTCCGCCGTCAAGCCCTAGCATGTTTGATGTGAGCAACCTTGCGCAGCACACGTGACAGATCGTCCAAGGAATAGGGTTTGTGCAGCAGGGCAAATCGATTGTCAGCATTTCGGGCCAGCACCTCGCTGTACCCGCTGGTCAGCAGGACCGGGAGGTTGGGGTATAATTCTGCCAGCTTCTCGCCCAATTCGATGCCGGACATACCCGGCATCATCACGTCCGAAAAAACCGCATCGAAATGTTCGTCGGCCAGGATGGCAAGCGCCTTCATGCCATCGGTGACCCATTCGGTACGGTACCCGAGTTCTGCCAGCGCCTGCGTGGCGAACGCGCCAACTTCGGCGTTGTCCTCGACGATCAGCACCCGGGCACCTTCTCCCAGCGGGACCCGATTATCGCCCGCTTCCGCCGGACCGACCTCGTCCGCCTGCACACGTGGCAGGTACATGGTAAAGGTCGCACCCTCACCGGGCCGGCTATGGACCATGACGTCACCACCGGACTGTTTGGTGAAGCCGAATACCTGGCTGAGTCCGAGACCGGTTCCCTCGCCAATCCCCTTCGTGGTGTAGAAGGGCTCGAAGATCACCTCCATCTTGTCAGCGGCAATACCCGGCCCCGTATCGGTCAGCGAGACAGTGACGAACTCGCCTTTGACGGCCGGATGCGTTCGGATCGCCGGCATCTCCGACGCTTCCGCAACGGTGATGGTCAGCGAACCTTCGCCCTTCATGGCATCGCGGGCGTTGACGGCCATGTTGACGATCGCGGTGTCGAACTGGCTGCGATCCGCATCGACGTAACAGGGCTCCGACGGCAGTCGCAACGCGACCTCGATACGCCCACCCGCGAGCGTACGAACCATGTCGACGACGGCACTGATGTTGGTGCGGGCGTCGAAGACCTCGGGCTTGAGCGACTGTCGCCGCGCGAAAGCGAGGAGTTGGTGGGTCAGCTTGGTCGCTCGATCCGCTGTGTCGGCAATCGCATCGATGTACCGCGCGCGGCGCTCGTCCGAGAGGCCGGGTCGGCGCAGCAGATCCACTGAACCCCGGATCACCGTCAGCAGGTTATTGAAGTCGTGCGCCACCCCGCCGGTGAGTTGGCCGATGGCTTCGACCTTCTGCGACTGACGCAAGGCATCTTCCGCCAACCCAAGATCGGCCGTGCGTTCGGCAACACGCTGTTCCAGCGTCTCGTTGAGGGCGCGCAGATCGGCGACCGCGCGGTCGCGTTCTGCCTCGATTGCACGGCGTTCCTCGACATCGATCAGTACTCCCGGAAAATTCAGTGGCGTGCCATCGGGAGCATGGTCGACACGACCGTTCGCCTCGATCCAGTAATAGCGGCCATTAGCGCGGCGAACGCGATACTGGTGCGCATAGGAACCGCCACGCGCGATCACCGCATCAATCGCCTCGGTCAGGCCTGCTTGGTCATCCGGGTGAACCGTTGCCGTGATCTGGGCGAGCGGAATGCCTTCACGCCCCAGCGCCGGGTCGAGTCCGAACGCCCGGGCAAAAGCCTCGTCGACGGTGAACCGGTCCTTGGGCAGGTTCCAATGCCATGTGCCGATGATTGCGCCGGCTTCCAGGGCAAGCTGCACGCGCTCGATGTTCTCGCGCGCTAAAGCTTCACTGGCACGCAGCCGATCCTCCGCCTCCCGGCGTGCGGTGACGTCGTTGAAGATGATCGCAATTTGTCGATCGGCAGGATCTCCGACCCGCACGGCGCGCACGTCGAACCATCGCTGGAAGGCCTCGGCATAGTTCTCGAAGTTCGTCGCTTCGCCGGTTTTGGCCACATGACCATAGGTGTCGAACCAGAATTGCTCCAGATCGGGGGCGAACTCGGTGACCCACTTTCCACGCAGGTTGACGCCGGACTGGCGTTCAAATGCCGGGTTGGCTTCGACAAACCGATAGTCGACGGGGTTGTCATTCTCGTCGAACTTTACTTGCACGATGGCGAAGGCGGCCTCGACCGTATCGAAGATGGTCGTGAAGCGCTCCTGCGCCTTACGCAGTTCGACGCCCGCAAGATGCTCTTCGGTGCGATCGCGAAGAATCTTGACGTAGCCGATGTGCTCGTTGTTTTGGTCGAGGAGCGGTGACATTTCGCCGCTCGCCCAGAACCGTTTGCCACTTTGGCGAACATGCCAGCGCTCATCCGCTGCACGCCCTTTCTCTCGTGCAGCCTTCATCTCGGCTTCGGGCACGCCGGCGCGGCGATCCTCGTCGGTGAAGAGTAGCGTACCGCTTTGCCCGATGGCCTCTTCCTCCGGCCAGCCAAGGACGCGTTCCGCCCCGTAGCTCCACTCGACGATCATGCCCGCAAGATCGGTGGCGACGATGGCGAAATCCTGCGCGCTGTCGACGATCGCACGCTGCCTGGCTTCAGACGCAGCGATCTGCTTCGTTACACGCCGCTGTTCGAGCTGGACCATCACCTGTCGGGCGAGAACGCGGATGGCCTGCAACTGCACCTCTGTCAGGGTCCGCGGCCGATAGTCGAGGACGCACAGGGTGCCGATCGGCAGGCCGTCATTCGTCTTGAGAAGCGCGCCTGCGTAAAAGCGCAAATGCGGCTCTTCCGTAACTAGGGGGCTACAGGCGAAACGAGGATCGGCAGTTGCATCGGGGACGAGGAGAAACTCCTCTTCAAGGATCGCCTTCGCGCAAAACGAGGTGTCGAGCGGCGTTTCACGAACCCCGAGACCCACCTCGGCCTTGAAGAATTGACGGCCGTCGCCGATCAGATTGACGACCCCGATCGGTGCCTGGCAGATTGCGGCGACCAGTTCGGCGATCTCGTCAAAGGCCGCTTCGCGCGGCGTGTCCATCACATCGAATTTTGCGAGCGCGGCTAGCCGCTGCTGCTCATGCACAGAGAGATCGGTCATTGTCTTCCAGGAAGGCTCCAAGCGACCAACATACCTCAATCCCCCCTTGGGCACACTAACCAACGGCAACATCGATCAGGAGCGCGGGGCGGCCTTTATCGTAGGTACCGGAAACTCTGCTCACATTCCCGAAAGGGAACCTGAAGTGGGATAAGCGGATGAGCTGGGGAGTACCGCAAGCGGCGCAGATATCGCTTTTTTCGAAATATGTTCCCAAATGCTCTTTCCCAAAACTGATGATCGATCACGGAGAAATGGGAACGGTTGGGGTGCCAGACACCCAACCAATTGGACAGGTGCGGCGGTTACAAAGTGGGGTATACCAGCTGATTTGAAGATATTTTTGCCCACACCGCAGAAGAATATTTATGATTAACGACACCGTCAGCCAATGGAGAAGCGATGTTCAGGGATCACGTCAAGCAAATAGAACGGCCGTCGTAGGCCCTTCGCAGCACCATGATGATCTTTCAGCGCGCAATCCCCTCGCTCATTTAGGAAATCACGTGACGCCTTAGTGGCTTTCCAAGGTCGGCTGGCGGCATCCAGGTCACCCCCTTCATAACCGAACAGAGTTTGTCGATAGAATACCAGCAATTCTTCGAATCGGCTCACGGACCCGCGAACCTGTCGTTCACCGTCATACGGGCCCAACGGCGCCGCGAGTACGTTGCCGGCAATCAGGGCGTCGACCATTGCCGGCAGTTGCTGCTCTGCCTGAATGAGGCGGCGGATGGCCACGGCCAAGGCCGCGAGCGGCGGCAACCCGTACCACTCGGTTGCGAACACCCTGGCCCCAACGCCGCGCGTCTGCGGCGTCGCGGTTCGCGCCATCAGCGCATCGTCTTCGCGAAGGCGTCCTGCGACGTGCTGCATCAGGCGGGGCAGATCGAGGTGTTTGCCGCCATGTTCCAGCATATCGGGATGCTTGCGAATCCGCTTTGCGATCATGCGGATGAGTGGATCGGCATGCTTCGTCAGCGGCAGGTTCACGCCGCTCGGCACGCATGCGCTTTCGCCAAAGCGCCAGTCGCCCGAGCCGAAGTACAAGTCGAGCGCGGTCTCTAGCGCGGTACGACGCGCCCGCATCTGGTTGAGCGCCCGTTCTGGTGCAATCGGTTGGCTGGACCCGGGTACCAAGTAACCGAACGACGGGGTCTTCGTCAGCCTCGCTCCAACCATTTGCACGTCATGCGCGCACCAGATCAATGCCTGTGCGACGAGCAGATTGCGCAGCTTCGACATGGAGGTAGGATCGTTGCTTGCCAAGTTCCGCAAGCGACGGATTACCAGCCCGAACCTTCCGCCGACCAAGGCTGTATAAAGTTCCTGGTCGCAGTCGCGCAGCGTTACCAAGGCGTGAATATGGAAGTCGAACGCCGTTTTCGGTGCAAGCTTTCCTGCCCAGCCACCGACGATGACGTCGATATTGTTGTCCGCACCATTGCGCATCATCAGCCCGCGCAGGAATGTCTCAAGCGCCCCGCGATCGGTCGGGATCAGATCGAGCGGGGGCAGTTCTTCCTTGGCGTCAAGGATCGCTGCGGGCAATGACCGGATGTCGCCGAGGGTGGGCGAGAAGAGACGTCGGCCGTAATCTGCCTCAGCGATGCCTTCGGCATAGATACGGCCATGCATGTCGCTGACCAGCGTGGTGAAGTCCCCACCACTGGCGATCGCACCTGCGAGCAGTGTATCGATGTCGGTCTTGCGCCCGGAGGTGTCGAGAAATTGATGATAGCTGCCTTCGTAACGCTGCTGGCCGAAGGCCGCCTGCTGCTTGCGCCGCTCCTTGCGGCTGACCCGGACCTGCGTCACAGCTTGCCGACTATGTCGTCGATCCGCGCCTGCAGCGCCCCGGCGCTTTCCGCCAGTCGCCTGCACAGTCCCTCGGCGTGACGATAGGCGTCATGGCCGGTCCGCTTTGCGGCGATCTCCGCATCGAACGCGGCCATCGCGTCCTTGAATCGTCGTTCGAGGCGCAGGTGGGCAGCATATGCCTCATCTATCGATGGGTGGTCATCATTCATCGTCTTCCTCCAGATGGGGCGGGAGCGAAGGCTCACGCCAGAAAGCGGGATTGCCGCCGCGCGCGCGGAGCCATTCGAAGGCAGCGCCACGGGTTGCGAGATCGGGGGCGGGTTCGCCGAGCAGGCCGACCAGCGCATCGATGAGCGCGGCCTGCCCGATGGTGATCGGCTTGCGCCGCCACGACGCGCGCGGGTCGAGTGGCCCGGTCTCGATAAAGCGCCGCACTTCCTGTTCGTATAGCGCGGCGCGCCTGCGCCATTGCAGGATCACGCCCCACTGTTGGCACCAGGTCAGGCGTGCGGGATCGCTGAAGATCCAGCGGACGATATCGCCGAACGTTGGCCCGGCGCTGGCCGCCGTGGCGGACTGCATCCAGCGCGCCATCCGTTCCGGATGCGCCATCAGCCCGAGCAAGGCGGTGTCGTCGCTGCCGTCGATCCCGACCAGCACGAGGGCCGAGCCGAGGGCGTACTTCCGGGCATCGGTCGATCCCGGCCCGCCGCGCCGCTTGTCCGCTGCGCGATATTGCCGCCGCAGTTCGGCGGCGCTGGTGGCCGCGATCGCGACCTCGCCCGCAATGCGATCTTCGCTCGCGGCAAGATTGGTAGCCAGATCGCGGAGGCGATCAGCAGTGGTTTGGGCGGTGGTCATGCCCGTCGCGGTACTCACGACCGTCGCCTCCAAGCGTCAACCTAGTGGCACAAAGTTGATCGACGCCGCGCGCATCTTTCCGGGGCTGAGTTGACGAGACACCAGCAGGAGTAAGGCAGAAGGTGACAGGTTAGAGGGGGTGGTGCGCGATAAAGTGTTGTTCTGCCAAAGCCGAACAACGATCCGCCCACCCCCTCCTGATTGAACGATGGAAGTTTGGCAGTGGCGATCGACTATGCGGAGCTGAAGGCAGGTAACAGGGAAGCCGCCCAAGCGCTTGCCGATGCCCGCAGTGCTCGGCATCTGACCAGTCGCCGCAAGCGTGAAGAAGCGAGCGCCGAGCGTGCAGACGAAGGTGCCAGGCGGCGGCGCAAGGCGATGAGCGACCGCGAGGCTGAGGCGTTTCTCAGCCGCCGCCTGCACATAAAAATGCCCGAAGGTGACCGTCCGCGTACGAGATCACGCACGCCGCGCAAACTGTTCACCCGCATGGTGGCGCAGATGCTGAAGGGGACGGTCGGTGTGACCAATGCGCGCGGGCCCGATGGCCGTCACTCGATCCACTTTGCCTTCACCGCGCGGGGTTTCGGCTCGAAGAATGGTCGTCGCTGGCGTGCTGGCGAAGCCGAGCGCGCCGCGCTGTATAGCGTGCGCGAAGAAGCGCTGGAGGGTGGCGAACTCGGCTGGTGGTCGAATGTCGCTGACGATCGCAACGAACTCGTCGCCCATTACCGCGCGTCGGAGGCGCTGGAGGCGAAAGACCGGGCCAATGCCAATATCTACTTGGTCGAGGTCATTGCGCTTCCCGCCGAACTGACCGCCGAGCAACGGCGGCAGGCGGTCAAGCGCATCTGCCGCCAGTTGGAGAGGCTGGGGCTGGCCTATACCGTCGGCATTCACCTGCCCGACGCAGCAGGCGATCAACGCAATTTCCACCTGCACCTGGTCTATTCGATGCGGCCCTGTCAGCGGGTGGCACCCTATGAATGGCAGTTCGCCGTCACCAAGCGGACCGAGATCAACACCCCGGCCGGGATCATGCAGCGTCGTTGTGCCGTGGTGGTCGCGATCAACGAGACGCTGCGGGAAGCCGGCATCGACAAGCGCTACACGCCGCTGTCCAATCGCGACCGCGGTATGGCGCAGCCGATCCGGGGCAAGGTCGGACAGCAAGCAACCTGGGCGGCGCGGCGTTTGGCGGCCGCTGACGACCGTCATGCCTCGCTTCTGATCCTGCAGGATCAGCTCCGGCAGGTCAGCACCGGCTTGGTCGACGCCGCCAAATGGCTGGGCAGCGCCGGGGCGATCGTGCGGCGCCGTTGCTTAGGCATGGCCATCAAGCTGTCGGATGCTGAGGCGATCATGCCATCGCCCGCCGCGTTGAAGGCGAAGATGCGGGATCATCTCGAACGACAAATGTCCGTCGCCGATCAGGCGACCCGCGCTGCTCGAGCCAAACTCACGCCTGCGCGATCGGCAGTCAGCCAGAGATTGACGTCGATGCGCCATGATCTCGGCGCAACCGCGGGCGCATCCGAGTTGGCAAATCGCCGTGAGGTCCTGGGAACTCATCTTGCGGGTATGCGGTCGCACACCGTGCAGACGGTCGCCGACATCGCCACATGGGTTGCAGCGATCCCGCAGCACCCCATCGCTATCGGGCACGATACCGGGCGAACGGTCGGCGGCGACCGGACTTCGAGCACGGATGGCGAAACCTTCGTGACCCCGACGCCCCCGCCAAGTCCAACCGTCGGCGAGATGCAGGCGGCGCGACATCAAGCCGCTCTGCGCCGTCAGCGCGAAATCTACGATGAGGCGCTGGCGATGCTGCGGAGAAAACGCGGTCGCGTGTGGCTGGACGCCGACGGTCGGTACGACATCGACGATGCTGACCTGCCGACCCGCGAACGGGGCGTGTGGCAGCGCCTCAAATCCACTGTGAAAGCGCAAAGCGATCTGGCGGACCTTCATACGGCGCAGCAGCAGTCGGTCCGGATGCGGGTAGTCGATATGGATGCGGTTGAACAAGCAACTGGCGTATCTGCGCTGCCGTCAGCGACCGTCCCGCTCGATCCCACCATTCCGGAAGCCGAACCAGCTTCGCGGCCTGATGACCTGTTCCCAGTCGCCACGGCGACCAAGCAGCGTGGGGTGTTCGCGCAGGCGGAGAGCGTCGACTCCGAGCAGGCACGCGCTCGACCGAAGGGACGCGATAAGGACCAAACACCGGCGATCCCCCAGAAGTCCGAACACGAACGGTGACCTCGGCAGACTATTTCGTGCGCGATCAGGCGAGGCGGTACGATCATCGCTTGAGATTGTTAACCTGCCCAGGGTAGAGTCGAAGCGTTCGCCAGCAGGCGGACCGAGGCGTGGAAACCTCGTCGGAAAGTCGCCGTATGCCCGGCCCGAATTTCATTCGGCCGGGGAGCGGGCGTGTATGTCCAAGGCTCTTCGGGGCCTAAAGACGCTCGCGCCTGTCTTTCCGCAGGTTTCCAATCTCCGGCTCACGGGCCGGCACCGCCTCGTATTTACAAGGCGGTGCCGCCGGCTGGGGAAGCCGATCGGCACCACGCGGACGGGGGCGGGCGTGGGTGCACTTATCGGAAGCCGCAATAGACGGCTTGCCATCTTCAGGAATTCAACGGCCGCGTCGGTGACGCTTGTACTCGCCGCATGCGGTGGAGGCGGTGGCATCAATTCTTCCGGGTCGATCCCGACACCCAGTCCGGCGCCGTCACCGACTCCCACGCCGTCGCCGACACCAACATCATCCGCCAGCAGCGCCGAGTATCAGGCGTCGGGTTCGGTTGTGTCCGCCAAAGCCGCCTATGCCTATGATCGAGGGATCACCGGCAAGGGCGTGACGATCGCGATCCTCGACACCGGCATCAATACCTCCGGCCGCGAATTCGCCGGGCGCATTTCGCCGGACAGTACGGCCTTCGACCAGAAGATTGCCCGCTGCGGCACCTGCGCCGCTGAGACGATCCGCTTCGAAGTGAAGGATGTGATTGGTCACGGCACAAGGGTCGCCGGCGTCGCCGCCGGTGCCCGCGACGGCAATGGCATTCAGGGTGTGGCGCCTGATGCGACGATCCTGGCGCTCAAGATCAGCGGGCCGGACATGTCGAACGTGACGCCCTCATCCGGCGCCGTGCCGGAAGGAAGTGGGCCGAACCCCGCGCTGCTTGCGCCCGCCATCCGCTACGCTCTCGACAAGGGGGCGTTCGTCATCAACCTGAGCGCTAACGGAAGCGTTGCCGGACAGCAGGCGATCGACCAGCGTGCGGCGATGGACGCCGTGCGACAGGCCGACCGGCTATTCGTACAGTCCATCTCAAATTTCACCGACGAAGACAGCTTCACCGGTCAATTCGCCGAAAACCTCATCGGCACAGATCGTGCCAACAAGGACTGGTTCCTGTTTGCGATCGGCGTCGACCGCAACGGCAATCCGCGTAGCGCCAACGGAAGCCCAGGCCCGCTCGCCGATCGTATGATCGCGGCGGGCGGCAACGCTGTGCAGACCATGGATGAAAGCGGCGCGATTGTGACGGTGACCGGCAACAGCTTCGCTGCTCCCGCAGTCGCCGGTGCGGCGGCGCTACTCAAGCAATATTGGCCGCAGCTTGGCGGCAAGGCGATCAGCCGCATCTTGCTCGACACCGCCACCGACGCCGGTGCGCCGGGCGTCGATCCGATCTTTGGCGCGGGCATTCTCAACATCGAAAAGGCGATGCAGGCGCAGGCGCCTGCTGCTGCCTTCGCGGCCGCGCAGACCGTATTGGCCCGCTACTCCTCGCTTACCGTCTCGGGTCCGTTCGGTGGTGGCGCCGGTGCGGCGGCGTTGGGCGACAAGGTTGCCGGCATGACAGTGCTCGACCGTTATGGCCGGGACTTCCACATGACGGGTGCATCCGGCATCCGCGCGCAGAGCTCTGGGCTCTTGGCCGGTGCGATGCTGACGCCGGTCGATCCGCCTTGGCTGACGCCTAACCCGACCGATGCAAGGTTCGGCTTCGTATCGCCGGCGACGACCACGGGTTATTGGCAGGGCGCGCGATTCAACCGCCCGGCTTTTGCCTCCTTTTCTCCGGCACGGGGGCAGACGGTCACGCTGGGCGCGAACGTCGCGATTGACGGAGGTGCCAGCCTTACCGGAACGCCGTTGCGCGGGATCGGCGCGACACCGGTCGGAATGACGTCGAGCTGGAGCGGCTCGGGCTGGTCGGCATCGTTCGCCTCCGGCATCTCGCGCGATCGTCGTACCGGGCAGCGCACTATCGCAGTGACGACGCCGCTTGGGATCGGCGTGGAGCTGACCAACCTTGCCGAGCATGGCCGGGCGCTGGGGATGAGCGGCGGCCTGGACCTCGGACTGGAGGGTGCCACGACGACGATGGCGACGCTGACGATGCGGCATACCATCGCGGGGGTGGCGCTTTCGGTGCGGTCAACGGCTGCCACCACCCACGTTTCGGGCGGATCGTCCATGATGCGCTTTGACCAGCCACTGTTGAGCACTGCCTTCGCAGTCGAAGGCTCGCGCGGCCTGCTCGGTGGTATGGCAACGCTCGGTCTGTCCTCACCCCTTCATGTTGAACGCGCGCGGGCCACTATGCTGGTGCCGGTGACCTACGACCTGATGTCGGGGGCGCTGGCGACGCGGACGGCGGTGGTCGATCTGGCCCCATCTGCGCGCGAACTGGATGTGGAGCTCAGCTGGTCGGCGGCACTGTCGCCGATGTCGTCGCTGCGCTTCGGCATCGCCCGCGCTTTCGATGCCGGCCATGTCGCAGGTGCGACCGACACGGCGGGATACTTGACGCTGGTGCTGCGATGACCTGCCACCTAGCCGCACGCGCACCGCCTGTGGGCTGAGGCTGCCAGTCGGCGACCAAGTCTAACACCACCAAAACTCGCGACGTCGGGATGGCTTTCCGGCGAACGATGTCGCGCGTCCTACGAACGAGAAAGATGACGATGATCAGAACGATGGCGATCCCGACCATGATGCTGCTGGCGATAGGCGGTATGGTCAGCGTACCGAGCGCAGCACAGCCGATTAAGACGGCACCCAGGCCGGCCAAGACGCTCGACATTGCCGGCATCCGCCCCGGTATGGAGGCGGCCGACGCAGTGGCGCTGCTGCAGCGGACGGGGTGGACAGTGCGTGCCAATCCCGGCGATAGCTGGGCAGAGGTCGTGGCGGATGCGGTTGCCCGACGTCGCGATCAGATGCCGCCAAACTCCGCACGGTCGGGCGTGTACAGCTATAGCGCCGCCAAGGGCGAAGAGAGCGTCTCGCTCAATGTCACCCCGACGCCGGACGGTGGCCGGGTTGGTCTGGTCCAGTATCGGGCGCCGCAAGCTGGCCGCAGTCACGAGCAGATCCGTGCCGAGGTGATCGCTCGCTACGGCCCATCGATCTATGGCCCGCGCCAACGGCTACTGATCGCACCGCAGGGCAAGCTCGGCGAGACGATGTCGCTCGAGGTGGACTCGACCGGCATGCACCTGACGCTGTCGCCAAGCAGCGCGGCGGACCGTGAAGCCCGCGCGCTGGTCGACCGGGCGGTGACTGCCCGGCTCGGCACAGTCGGCACCTCTTTTTAAGCGGAGCGGCAGATGCCCTACCTCATCGGCATGATCCTGGGCGATGTGCTCGGCAGGATCGGTTTTTTCCGCGCCGCCGGTGCTACGCTGCTGCTGGGCGGGGTCGCGTTCCTCGCCTATCGTCTGGCGGCGGCGAACCTCGACCCGGCGATGGCCTATGGCGCCGCGGCGGCTGCGCCGCTGGCGCTGTTCGGTTGGGCGATCTGGCATCCGGCGGCATCCCGACTGCGGTTGTGGATCGTGGACGGCGTCTATCTCGCCGCGCGGCTGGCGATGTGGTGGGCTGCCGCGGCATTCGCCATCGGCCTTGTTGCAGCCCAGTTCCGTATCGACCGCTGGCTGGCGGGGGAATGGCCGCAGGCGGCAACCGCCGGGTTCTTCTGGCTGGTGCAGCGGGCGCTGGGCGCGCAGGTCGCCCGCTCGCACCGGATCATGGGCGAGCGCAGCGTCATTGAGGTGGACGCATGAGGTATCGGCTGACGCTGCGCATAGTCGCGGCATTGATACCCACCGTCACAGTGGCTGCTGCACCTCGACCGGTCGTGCTGGAGGCAACGACGATGGCCGACTGGCGGGCGGCCAAACTCGACGGGACCGGTTGCTACTGGTCGCCGCGTCGAGGCGGACCGATCCACTTCGTCGCTGCCGGTAACACGGCGATGACCAAAGTCCGCGGTCGCATCGTCATCCTGAAACCGCGACGCGATGCAAAGCCCCTTTTCCCGTTCACCCATGACGCCTGGCGGGCCGATGTCCTGACCATCCGGGTCGTGGACACCGCCCGGATCCGGGCGATGGGTTACGAAACGGTCACTACCGACGCGGTGCTGATCGTCACCCGTCGCAACGTGACGATCCGGCTGCGCGGATCGATGATCTGCGGCTCGTAATCCTGATGATCACGAAGGTTTGACCAACCTTTTCCTGCATTCGGTCGAATGACGATGCGCCTTCATCGCAAAGGCGAAGGTAGACCGGCCGGCCCGGCCGGGATGATGGTTTGGAAGGTGCCTGCGGCTGTGCCGTAGAGGCGAAATGATGGTGCGGGGCCGGCGAGCAGCCCGCCGCTCCCGCACAATGTCAAGGACTTCCATGTACATCGTAAATCGAGAGCGCGAGCTCGCAAAGGCGCGCGCCCTGTCCGGAGCGCTGGCCATCGCCGAGCGCGCCGGTTGGCGGATCGACCGGTCGGTGCCGATCATCCCGCCGCCCTTTCGGAATTACCTGCACATCGCCGCCGCCGAACTTCTGCTGGTGCCGTCGATCGAGCCGTCACGCGGGGATCTCGACACCGTCGAGCGAGGAACCCGCGTCGCCAGGTGCGATGCACTGGTGGTGAAAGCGTCGAGCGCCGGACATCGAACCATCTACTGTGCGGTCGGCGAGTGGCAGCGCCATGGCACCGTCTGGCATCATGCCCGCCGGCTCTGGCTTTCACGCAGCAACGAGGCGTGGCTGGTGCCCGATCCTGCAGAACCGGACGAGAGCGACGCGATTTTCCGCCTTTCCCCTGGTCGTTTGCGCCCGATGAGGCCGGCCCGGCTGTCCGCCGCTGATGGCGGCTGCGATCTAAAACCTGGGCTGGCGCGAGCGGATGCTTTCCTTGGCGCTGTCTGGGGGGATCGCTGATGAGCAAGCCTCTGCCCTGGATCAGCCCGTCGGACGCCGACGACATGGTGTACGACGATCCGCTCGGCTCGACGCCGGATTTCGGCTACGCCCTGCT
>NZ_LDTF01000002.1 GCF_001477495.1 Sphingomonas yabuuchiae | reverse complement strand
CCCTCCACCATGCTGCGCATGGTCCCTCTCCCCGTGCCGGGGAGGATTCAGCCCCCCAGCGCCTCGACCAGGGCCTTGACCTTTTGCTGACGCCATTGCGGCAGCGGGGCGACCAGCCAATATCCCATGCGCGAGGGCACTGCCTCGCCGGTGGCGACCACCCGGCCCTCGGCCAGGTCGCGTTCGGCGAGCAGTTGCGGAACGATCGCCCGGCCCAGCCCGGCCGCCACCGCGTCGATCGCCAACCCGGCATCGGTCACGCGGACCAGCGGCGTTCCCTCTTCGGGCGCGCCCGGCCAGGCGATCAGTGGCGCGTCTTCCGGACCGATCGCGATCATCCCGTCCGACTCGATCGCCTCGCCCTCCAGCCCGCCGGGTCCGTCACCCCAGCGGATGGCAAGATCCAGATTGGCCTCGGTGAAGTCCAGCCCCTCGTCCGAGGCAATCAAAGAGAAGCGCAGGTCCGGGTCGCTCGCGGCGATGGCGGCGAGGCGCGGCATCAGCCACTTCTCGGTCACATCACGCGGCGCGGCGATGGTCAGCGACTTGGACGACTGGCCTGCCTGCATGGCACGCACCGCATCCTCGAATTGCAGGAAGCCCGCGCGCAGAGGGGCCAAGCCAGCCTCCGCCTCGGGGGTCAGTTCCAACCCGCGCGTCGTGCGGCGGAACAGGACGACGCCCAGCGTATCCTCCAGAGCGCGAATCTGCTGCCCGACCGCCGCCGGGGTCACCGCCAGTTCGTCGGCGGCGCGGGTGAAGCTCAGATGGCGCGCAGCGGCGTCCAGCACGCGCAGGCCGTTGAGCGGCAGATGCGTCCGCTTCATGTCTCCACCGCCGGGGCGATGAGCGCGAAATGCGGGATGGCCACGTCGAAGGTCACGCCGTCCGCGCCGACCATGCGATAGCTCCCCTGCATCGCGCCGCTGGTCGTCGCCAGCGGACAGCCCGAGACATAGTCATAGGATGCACCGGGCTGGATCACCGGCTGTTCGCCGACCACGCCCTCGCCCTCGACCGAATGGCGCGCCCCCCGCGCGTCGGTGATGATCCAGCGCCGGGTGAGAAGCTGGACCGCCTGCCCGCCCTCATTCTCGATGCGGACATGGTAGGCCCAGAACCAGCGCCCGCGCTGCGGCTCGGACTGTTCGGGCAGATAGCTGACCGACACGCGGACCGTCACCGGCCCGGTGGTCAGCGCATGGGGAAAGAGCGCCTTCACAGACCCACGACGCGGAGCGCCTGGTCGAGATCGTCGATCAGGTCGTCCGCATCCTCCAGCCCGACATTCAGGCGCAGCATCCCCTCGCCGATGCCCATCTCGATCCGCTTTTCCTCGGCAACACCCGCATGGGTGGTCGAGGCGGGGTGGGTCATCAGCGAGCGCGAGTCGCCGATATTGTTGGAAATGTCGATCAGTTCCAGCGCATCGAGCAGGCCGTGCGCCTGTTCGCGACCGCCATCGAGTTCCAGCGCGAAGATGCTGCCGCCCGCCTTCATCTGGCGCATGGCGAGCTCATGCTGCGGATGGCTGGGCAGCGCCGGGCACAGCACGCGCGGCACGCGGCCCTCCAGGAAGGTCGCGACCTTCAGCGCCGACTCCGACTGGCGATGGATACGCAGGTCCAGCGTCTCCAGCCCCTTCAGCACCACCCAGGCGTTGAACGCCGACAGGGTCGGCCCGGTGTTGCGGGTGAAGGGCAGCAGCGTGTTGGTGATGAAGTCCTCGGTCCCGCACACCGCGCCCGCCAGCACGCGGCCCTGCCCATCCATCATCTTGGTGGCGGAATAGGCGGTGACGTCCGCGCCGAAATCCATCGGCCGCTGGAGCGCCGGGGTGGCGAAGGCATTGTCGACCACCGTGGTGATGCCGCGCTCGCGCGCGATATCACAGATCGCCTGAAGGTCGGCCACGTCCATCGTCGGGTTGGCGGGTGTCTCGAAGAAGAAGACCTTGGTCTCGGGGCGCACCGCGTCCAGGAACGCCTGCGGGTCGCGCGCGTCGACGACCGTCGTGGCGATGCCGAACTTCGGGAGCAGCGTGTCGGTCAGCCAGCGGCACGACCCGAATGCTGCACGCCCGCCAACCAGATGGTCGCCCGCCTGCAACTGGCAGAGCAGCACCGCGGTCATTGCCGCCATGCCCGACGCCATGGTCCGGCACGCCTCCGCGCCTTCCAACAGGGCGATACGCTGTTCCAGCATCTCGACGGTCGGGTTCTGGAGGCGGGAATAGGTCATCCCCTCCTGCTCGCCCGCGAACCGTGCCGCCGCGTCCCCTGCCTTGTCGTAGCAATAACCCGAGGTCAGGAAGAGCGCCTCGGAGGTTTCGCCATATTCGGACCGCGCGGTGCCGCCGCGCACGGCCTGCGTCGCGGGGCGCCATTTGGAGGTGATCGAACGGTCCTGGCCAGTCTTGCGCTTCATGCCCGTCCATTTGCCGGTCCGGCGGGCGGGGTTCAAGGATATTCGGTCAAGCACCCGATATGTCAGCGTTACGCCAGCGGAACGGAAAAGCGCCCGTTCCGGTTGTACCCCCGATCCAAACAGGGAGAATGAGCATGAAGATCCGCATTGGCCTGTTGATGGCCGCCAGCCTCGTGTCGCTGTCGGCATGCAACAGCAAGGGCACCGATAAGCTCGCCGAGAATGTCGAAAAGGCCGCCGATAACCGCGCCGACAGTATGGAAGACCAGGCCGACGCGCTGCGCAACCAGGCCAAGATGCTCGACAAGCGGGCCGAAAACACCCGCGACTATGCCGAGGATCGCGCCGATGCGATCAAGGCCGCCGACGTCAACGCCGCCGCGATGAGCCCGGAGCAGCGCGAGGCGGTCATCGACAACCAGGCGGCGGCGGTTCGTTAAGGTTGATCCTCCCCGGCACGGGGAGGTGGCAGCGCATCGCGCTGACGGAGGGGGGCTTCCTTACAGGACACCCCTAGCGGAAAGCCCCCTCCACCATGCTTCGCATGGTCCCCCTCCCCGTGCCGGGGAGGATATGTCGTTACTGCGCCTCTCGATGGTTGGTCACCTTGCCGTAGATCGGCTTGGCCACCGTCGTCAGCGTATCGCTTGCATCGCCGGTCAAGTCGAAGAACAACACCCGGTTGGCCCCCGCCTTCAGCCACGGCGCAGGCGTATAGAGCGTGTGGACTGGCCCGATGCTCCAGAAGCGACCGAGATTATGGTCGTTCAGCCACAACTGCCCCTTATGCGCGCCCCGCATGTCGAGATAGGTGTCGCCGGGCTTCGCCACCGTCATCTCCGCCTCGTAGAAGCAGGGGCCGGTGCACGGCTTGGCGGACAGCTTCAGGGTCGCCAGATTGTCCATCGGAAGGCGGAACATCTGCCAGTCGCGGAGCGGCTGCCCCGCCAGCGTGACCGCGCCGGTCAGGCCTGCCTGCTCGGTACGGATCGCATGGGAATAGTTCACCCGCCCGGTATTCTCGACCAGGATATCCAGCGTCGCGGGCTTGGCGCGCGCAGGCAGTTCCACCGTCTCCTGATCCAGCCGCCGGTCGAGCGTGCCGACCATTGCCTTGTCCAGATAGATCTGCGCATAGCTATGCATGCCCTTGAGGGTCAGCGTCTGCGCAGGCCCCGCCGGAACGGCGACCCGGTAGAGGACATAGCCGAAATTCTGGTCGAGTTCCTCGAACGTCTTCGGCTGGGCCGCCCGAACCGGTGCGGGCAGATTGTCCCAGAGCGACGCGCTGCGCCGCACCGCCGATACCGGGAAGGTCGTCGCGACCGTGGGCGTGGGCGCGGGTGCGGCGGGCTTGCCCGTCACCTCCGCGATGGCGGCGGCGATCAGGCCGTATTTATAGCGCGGATTGCCCGCCTCATCGATCGGCGCGTCATAGTCATAGCTGGTGGTGTCGGGATGATAATCCTTGCCGGTGTGCGAGTCCGCCCCGTTCATCCAGCCGAAGGTGGTGCCGCCATGCACCATGTAGAGCGAGATCGAATAGCCGCGCTTGAGCATATAGGCCATTTCCTCGGCCTCTTTCCTGCCGTCCGTCTCGTGGTGCTCCTCGCCCCATTTGTCGAACCAGCCCGCCCAATATTCGCCGACCATGCGCAGGCCGTCGGGGCGATAGGCCTCCAGCTTGGCGACGGAGCTCTGCGCGCCGCCCGAACCGAAATTGACGACCGAGGGCAGGTTGGGCAGCGAACCCTTGGCCAGATCGCCGCCCTGGTTGCTGGTGAACAGGATGCCGTCACCCAGCCCGGCCCGCTTGTAGCTCGCCTCCAGCCCGCGCAAATAGGCCTGGTCGTCGCCGAACGCGCCATATTCGTTCTCCAACTGCACCGCGACGATCGGCCCGCCATTCTTGAGCAGCAGCGGCTTCACCTCCTGACCCAACCGCATCAGCCAGCGATCGACGGCGGCGGTATATTTGGGATCGGTCGAGCGCAGGACGAGGCTGCGATCCTTGAGCAGCCAGGACGGATAGCCGCCCAACTCCCATTCGGCGCAGACATAGGGTCCGGGGCGCAGGATCACGTCCAGCCCCTCGGCCTGGGCATCGCGGATGAAGGCGACGATGTCGTTCTGGCCGCTGAAATCATAGACGCCCGGACGCGGTTCATGCGCGTTCCAGAAGGAATAGGTGGTGATGGTGTTCAGCCCCATCGCCTTGGCCTTGCGCAGGCGATCGCGCCAATAGGCGCGCGGGATGCGGGTATAGTGCATCTCGCCCGAGATCACCTGATGCGGCTGGCCGTTGCGCAGGAAGCCCTTGCCCTTCACCTCGAAGGTCCGGGGCGGGCCGTCATTGGTGACCGGGCTTTGTGCCGCCAGGGGCGAAAGCGCGGTCGCTGCCAGAATTGCGCACAAGGTCGATCGAACCGCTCGCGTCACATCACTCTCCCGTTCATTCTGTCGCGTTCACACGGACGGGATTTAGGACACATCGCATCCCGCCCCCGCTTCAAAGCCATGGGTGCCATGCGGGACAGGGTTTCGTCAAATTGTCTGACGAATGAACGACCTTTATCCTCCCCGGCACGGGGAGGGGGACCATGCAAAGCATGGTGGAGGGGGATTTGCCGCAAAGGACGTCCCGTGCGGAAGCCCCCTCCGTCAGCGCTTCGCGCTGCCACCTCCCCGTACCGGGGAGGATTTGCAAGTCACGCCGCCTTCCACATCGGCTGCGCCATAGCGGGGGGCTGGGTGCCCAGGCGGAAGCGACCGACCTGATCGGTCATCGCGCTCGCCTCGTTGACCATTTCGCGGGCGGCGGCGGAGGCTTCCTCGACCATCGCGGCATTCTGTTGCGTCACCTGGTCGAGATCGCCGATCGCGATGGTGATCTGCGACGCGCTGCTCGCCTGTTGCTGGGACGCATTGGCGATGTCGCCGATCAGGGTGGCCATCTCGCTGACCTGTGCGGCAATGCGCTGCAGCGTCGATCCGGCGGCATCGACTTCCTGTACGCCCGAGCGGATCTGCGCGTCCGAGGCTCCGATGCGGCTCTTCACATCCTTGGCGGCATCGGCCGAACGCTGTGCCAGCGCGCGGACTTCGCTGGCGACCACGGCAAAGCCCTTGCCCGCGTCGCCTGCCCTCGCCGCCTCGACGCCCGCATTCAGCGCCAGCAAATTGGTCTGGAACGCGATACCGTCGATCACACCGATGATCTCGGAGATTTCGTTCGAGGTACGCTCGATCCCGCCCATCGCGTCCATCGCGCGCTGCACGACGACGCCGCTCTGCGCCGCATTCTCTTGCGCCGAGGCGGCGACCTGCGCGGCTTTGTTGCCGAACTGCGCGGTTTCCTGGATCGCGGTCGTCACCTGGCGCATCGCGGCGGCGGTTTCCTCCAGCGAGGCGGCCTGATGCTCGGTCCGGCGGGACAGGTCGCCCGCGGCCCGGCCGATTTCCAGCGCGGCGCTCTGCACCCGACGCGAGGACGAGTCGATCGACTGAATCGATCCGCCCAGCATCTGCGCGGCCTCGTTGAAATGGAGGCGCAGCGGTTCGTAATCGTCGCGGAACGGCCTGGCGATGCGATGAGTCAGGTCGCCATTGGCGATGCGCGACAGCCCGTCGCCGAGCTGGTTCACCATCTCCATCGTCTCGCCCATATCCTGGATCAGGACCAACACATCCTGCGGCGTCGCGATATGCGCGGGGATCAGGGTGACGAGGAAGCGCTCCACCGTGCCCTTGGGGTCTTGGTTGAGCCATTCGAATCGGGCAAAGCCGTCCCGCAGCGCCTGGGCGACCCGCTCCCCGATATGCGTTTCGGTCGGGCGGCCATCCGCCTGGCAAGGAGCGGAAAAATCCAAAGGGTTATGGCCCAGCACCTCGGACAGGCGGCGATGATAAATCCGCTCGGCGGCGGCATTGCCTGCTATGAACTTGCTGTCCGACAAGAGGAGCATGGCATCGGGCGAATGTTCGAACACCGCCAGCGCCAGCCGATCCCCCAGGCTCACATCCTTCTTGCCGAACAAACCCATCGCAGCCATCCGCCCATTGTCTCTAGCGGTCCGGAGTCGAAGGCGTATCGGCCATCAAATCCGTCCATGACGTGCCGACCTAACGAACAAGTCTGAAGGATCGGTTAGGGATGTTTTGTATCGGCATCGCCTACCAAAAAAGCATTTGTCCGTCTTGGGCAGGTCGGCCATGACCATGACATGCGTCGCCTGCTCGCTCCGCTTCGTCATCCCGTTCCGGCGTTATTATCATTGCTGATCGCGGCACAGGCTTTGTTCTGCTGGCGGCTGACCATGCCACCCACGCTGGTCTTCGACGAGGTTCATTACGTGCCCGCCGCGCGCACGCTGCTGGCGCTGGAGGGACCGGTCAATATCGAGCATCCGCTGCTCGGCAAGATTTTGATCGCGGCGGGCATGTTGATGTTCGGCGACAATGCGGTTGGCTGGCGCGCCTTGTCCACGGTGGCGGGGACGGCGATCGTCGGCGGCGTCTTCGCCATCGTCTGGCTGATGACCCGGCGGACGCGCGCAGCGGCCATCGGGGCGCTGCTGACCATGTTGAACTTCATGGTGCTGGTGCAGGCGCGGATCGCGATGCTCGACGGCTTCGTGGCCGCGTTCGTCGTGCTGGCCGTCGCGGCGATGGCCTGGGCGATGCGCGGGAACGCCGTGCGGAGCCGCTGGCGATGGACGCTGGGCGCGGTGCTGCTGGGCCTCGCGGTCGGGGTGAAATGGGCGGCGGTGCCCTATCTGGGCTATGCGGCGATCGGCTTTGTCCTGTTGAAACGGCAGGACCCCAGCCGCTGGCCGGGGCTGCGCTGGTGGTCGGCCTGGGGGCTTCTCGGTCTGGGCGCGGGATTGGCCTATGCGGCGACCTTTGCACCGGCCTTCTTCTACGTGCGCGAGCCGATGACGCTGGCGGGGCTGCTGCCCTTCCAGCTGGAGATGTACGCCCGCCAGACCCAGGTCCTGCCGCCGCATCATTACCAGTCGGCTTGGTGGAGCTGGCCGGTGATCGGGCGGCCGATCTGGTATTTCTACGAAATGGCCGAGGGCGCGCAGCGGGGCATCTTCCTGCTCGGCAATCCGGCGGTGATGTGGGGCGGGCTGGTCGCGGTGGCGGCGTGCGCACTCGGGTGGCTGCGGACGCGCGAGGTCCGGCTGGGCGTCGCGGCGGCGCTGTGGATCGGCGGCTTCGCGGTCTGGGCGATCATCCCCAAATCGCTGGGCTTCTATTATTATTACTTCCTGCCCGCGATCTGGCTGTCGGTCGCGCTGGCGGTGGCGATCGACCGCTGGCGGACGTGGTTGCGCGATTGGGACGAGGCCTATCTGGTCGCGGTGACGTGTCTGTTCGTGTATTTCTACCCGATCCTGACGGCGGGGGCGCTCGCGGGACCGCGATCCTTCCTGCGCTGGACGTGGTTTGTCGACTGGCGGTGAGGTTTCCCCCCTGGCCTTCGACTTCGCTCAGGCCGAACGGGGTTCAGGGACACATGGCCGTTCGCCCTGAGCGAGGTCGAATTCTAATACCGCCCCCAGACGAACCGCGACGACAGCGCATAATTCCACACCGCGCCCACCAGCACACCGATCAGCGCCGATACCGCCCACTCATTGGCACGCGCATCGTGCAGGAAGGCCGCCACGCCGACATTGGCGATCGCCCCCACCGCGCAGACCAGACAGAAGGACACCCAGCCGTCGAGCAACGGCTTGAACCCGGTCAGGCGCCGGTCGCGATAGGTCAGCGCATTGTTCAGGAAGAAGTTGAACGTCATCGCCGCCGCCACCGCGACGATCTGGCTGGCCAGGAAGGTCGCGCCGAGCAGGACGAAGAACAGGCTGAGCACCGCCATGTGCACGCCCACGCCCAGCACCCCGATCGCCGAGAACATGGCGAAGCGCACCGGCACCACCTTGCCGAAGCGGCGGTCGTACAGTGCGATCAGATATTCCATCGCCACGACATGATCGAGCTTCGACTCGCCCTCGGTCCGCAGTCGGAAGACATAGGGCATTTCGGCGGCACGTAACGGGCGCGGCGACGCGCTCATGATGTCGAGCAGGATCTTGAACCCGATCCCCGACAGATGCGGCACGGTGTCGCGCGCCACCTGCGTGCGGACCATGAAGAAGCCGCTCATCGGATCGGACAGGTTCACGTTCAGCACACGCTGCGACAGCTTCGTCGCAAAGGCCGACTTGGCCACCCGGTCGCGGTCCCAGTCCCCCGTCCCGCCGCCATCGACGAAGCGCGAGCCGACGACGATGTCGAGATCGCCTTCCGTCTGCAACCGGTCGAGCATCTTCGGCAGCAGCGTTTCGTCATGTTGCAGATCGCCGTCGATCACCGCGACCATCGGCGCGGCGGTGGCGCACATCCCTTCGATACAAGCCGAGGACAGGCCACGCCGCCCGATCCGCTGGATAACCCGGACGCGGGAATCGACTTTCCCGATCTCGCGCGCGGCGTCGGCGGTCCCGTCGGGACTGTTGTCGTCGACGAAGATCGCCTCCCACCGCCGCCCGGCCAGCGCCTGGTCGAGCTTGGCGATGAGCACGGGCACATTGGCACGCTCGTTGAAGGTCGGGATGACGACCGCGAGTTCGAGGAGCGCGCTCATGAGCGTCAGAGGCGTTCGAGGATCGCGTCGGCCATCGCGCGGGTTGACAGGCTGCCGTCCAGATCGCCGGTCCGCGCGCCCTCACGGATCGCCCCCGCCACCGCCGCGTCGATACGATCGGCCGCCTCGGTCAGGCCCAGCGAATGGCGCAGCATCATCGCCGAGGACAGGATGGCGGCGCACGGATTGGCCTTGCCCTGCCCGGCGATATCGGGGGCAGAGCCATGGATCGGCTCGTACAGCCCCTTGCCCGTCGCCCCCAGCGCGGCGGAAGGCAGCATTCCGATCGAGCCCGCGCACATCGACGCCTGGTCCGACAGGATGTCGCCGAAGAGATTGCCGGTCAGGATCACGTCGAACTGCCCCGGATCGCGCACCAGCTGCATCGCGCAATTGTCGACATACATATGGTCGAGCGCGACGTCGGGGTAATCCTTCGACACCTCGATCACCACGTCGCGCCACAGCTGCGAGGTTTCCAGCACATTGGCCTTGTCCACCGACAACAGGCGGCGGCGGCGGCGCATCGCGGTCTCGAAACCGACGCGGGCGATGCGCGCCACTTCCTCTTCGTCATAGCGCATCAGGTCATGGCCCTCGCGCAGCCCCGCCTCGGTGGTGCCGCGCCCCTTGGCGCCGAAATAGACGTCGCCGGTCAGCTCGCGTACGATCACCATGTCGATGCGCCGCGCAATGTCGGGACGCAGCGAGCTGGCATCCTCCAGCCCCTCGAACAGCCGCGCGGGGCGCAGGTTCGCGAACAGGCCGAACGCCTTGCGCAGGCCCAGGATCGCCTGCTCCGGCCGATGCGCGCGCTCGAGATTGTCGAAACGCGGATCGCCGACCGCACCGAACAACAGCGCATCGGCGCGGCCAGCCACTTCCAGCGTCTCGGGCGGCAGCGGGTGCCCAGCGGCTTCATAGGCCGCTCCGCCGACTTTGGCTTCCTCGAAGGTCAGGCCCAGGTCCAGCGCCTCCAGCACGCGCCGCGCTTCCGCCGTCACTTCCGGGCCGATGCCGTCACCGGCGAGGATCGCGATCAATGCCATGGCTGGCCCCTTGTCCTGTCTATGTTCGGAGCGCCCTTTGCCTTAGCCGACGGTCCTCACGCAACCGCCCTTTTGAACCGATCGAACAACCGCGTGCGCGCGGGCATCGGATCATTGCGCAGGCCCACCAGGATATCGCGCGCCAAGAAATGCGCGGTGATCCGCCCGGCGGCAAAGATATCCGGCCAGTCGGCCACCCCGCCCTCGCGCAGGAAATTGGGGAGCGGAAACAGCTTCGTCTCATAACCGAAGGCCGCCCCCACCGACACCGCCGCCCCGCTCTTCGGGCTCACAAAGGCCAGATCGTCCGTCCCCCCGGTGACCGTGCACCGCTCCAGATCGAGCCCGAAGCCCAACTGCCCCAGCAGCAACAACTCGTACCGCACCAACGCCCCCGCCCAGCCACGTGCCGAGGGCGCCGACTCGATCGCGGTCAGCACCGCGTCGAGCGCGTCGTAAAGGACGGGATAAGGCTGCTCCTCGGGCAGCGCGGCGGCGGTCAGCGCGCACAGCCACTCGATCCCGGCAGCGGCCAGCGGCTCGCCATGCAGCCCCGCGCGGCTATGCCCCGGCTCGATGGTCAGCGCGGCAAGTTGCTCCACCGTCCGCGCCCGCCACTCGCCGACGATCCCGTTCCCCGGTTGCAGCACCGGCCGTAGCGCCCGCGACCGACCGCCCCGGACATAGCCCGCCTGCACCCCATCCTCGCGAGTCAAAGCCCGCACGATCGCCCCATGCTCGCCATGCGGGCGGACCGACAGGATGATGGCGGGGGCGACCCGGTGCATGGGAAGGGATGTAGGGGGGAATGGGGTAGGATGCTATGTCCAAGAAACAGAAATCAGCTTTTGGCAAGACCACGCATGTGCCGCAAAGCAACGCCACCAGCACTGGTAAAAATTTTTAGGCCACGGCGCTTTTCAGCTTGCTCGAATGACCCGCGTCACGTCACCATTCTTCAAAGCTGTCTCCACGAAAGACTGCAAAAATGGGTAGATCAGTGAAATGATTTTGGGCTTCGTAAAAATATCACTGACTTGGACAGCATTGCTCACAGCTTCCGTAGCAGCGCTTCCGACGCAAGAAGCCCCTTCAACCCTGCCCGCAACGTTCACCGATCGCCCGGTTTTCTGGATACCTGATACAGGATCGGGATGGACAGAGTTTGATCAGAAAAGCGATATCATAGTCATTCCCGTCGTCTTGAACGGCCACCCTACCAAGGCGATGATCGACACGGGCTTCGATCAACTTGCTGTAAGCAAGGCCTATGCCGACGCCCATCACCTACCCCTGACACCTTGGGCAAAACCCGACAGTGTCGGTGGACCCACGCAATTTTACACTACGCCTTCCGTCACTTTGGATGTCGGCGCAATTCGCACCACAAAGCCGGGCGCGGTTACCGTCGTGGACCTCAGCCGCCTGAACGCTACGGGACTTGCCGATGTCGAGGTGGTGATCGGCCTGCCCATACTCGGCATCTTCGAATGGCAGGTCGATCAGGATCATCATCGTTTCCGATTGCTAAGCAGCGGATCGATCCCGATCCCCGACGGCATTCCGATCCGGGTGGGGCCGAACAACTCCCGGCTGGTCACCGACGTCTCGATCAACGGCCATTCCGTATCCCCCACGATGATCGACACCGGCTCCGACAGCGAGGTGTCCATTTCGCTCGCTGTTGCCGAGCGGACGAGATTCAAACCGCAGACAGATATCGCATCGGTCGGTGCCGGAGGCATGGTCGTCCAACCCCTTGGCCGACTGACCGATTTTACGCTCGGGGCATACAGGGTTTTGGATGCCTATGCGACGGTCGAGCACGCAAACTGGTGGGGAGCGAAAGAGATGCGGGCTTTGATCGGCATGGGCGTGCTGCGG
This sequence comes from Sphingomonas yabuuchiae, assembly GCF_001477495.1. Classification (GTDB taxonomy): domain Bacteria; phylum Pseudomonadota; class Alphaproteobacteria; order Sphingomonadales; family Sphingomonadaceae; genus Sphingomonas; species Sphingomonas yabuuchiae_A. The sequence continues at coordinate 2,494 of NZ_LDTF01000002.1, read as the reverse complement.
AACTACAATGTGACGGTCGACCTGACTGCGGGACGGATGCTGCTGCAACCACGGGTGCCGCCGTTAAAGCCAGCCTATCGAAGCACATCCGGCATACAGGGATATACCCGGAACGGACGACTATCGGTTGCCCATGTCATGAGCCGATCGCCAGCGGCCGCCGCCAAGCTGAAACCGGGTGACGAGATATGCTCCATCAATCATAAGGCCGTTTCAAAAGACCTGGTCGAAGATTATTTTGCTCATGCCGCCCCGGGAACCAAACATCTGCTGACACTCTGCGATGGCACATCGCGAACCATCACATTACGCAGATTTTACTGACGGCGGCGGTACGCCCTCACCGACTATGGTAAAAGTCATAGACCTGCTGCGCGACCGCCTGGCTGACCCCCGGCGCTTTCCGCAAATCCTCCAGACTCGCATTGCGCACCGCGCGCCCCGTGCCGAAGTGCATCAGCAGCGCCTTTTTCCGGGCCGGGCCGATGCCGGGCACTTCATCCAACGGGCTGGCGCCCATCGCCTTGGCGCGCTTGTCGCGGTGGGCGCCGATCACGAAGCGGTGAACCTCGTCGCGTAGCCGCTGGAGGTAGAAGAGCAGCGGCGCGTTGACCGGCAGCATCCGTTCGCTGCCGTCCATCATGTGGAAGACCTCGCGCCCCTCGCGGCCGTGATGCGGGCCCTTGGCGACGCCGACCAGGCAGACATCCTCGATGCCCAGATCCTCCAGCACCGCCTTGGCCGCGTTGAGCTGGCCGCGTCCGCCATCGATGAGCACCAGGTCGGGCCAGGTCGCGTCGTCACGATCCGGGTTCTCCTCCAGCTGGCGGGCGAAGCGACGGCGGAAGACTTCGCGCATCATGCCGAAATCGTCATTGGTCGCCGCCTCGTTCCCCTTGATGTTGAACTTGCGATACTGGCCCTTCTGGAAACCCTCCGGCCCCGCCACGACCATGGCGCCCAGCGCATTGGTGCCCTGGATATGGCTGTTGTCGTACACCTCGATCCGCTGCGGCGGTTCGGACAGGTCGAAGAAGTCGGCCACTTCGCGCAACAGCTTGGCCTGCGTCGTCGACTCGGCCAGCCGCCGGTCTAGCGCCTCGACCGCGTTGCGCTTGGCCTGATCGAGCAGGCGGCGGCGGTCGCCGCGCTGCGGCACGGTCAGTTGGACCTTATACCCGGCCCGCTCGCCCAGCGCCTCGGTCAACAACTCGCCCTCTGGCAGGTCGCGGTCGAGCAGGATCGTCTTGGCGGGCGGCACCTCTTCGTAGAATTGGCTGAGGAAGCTGGTCAGCACCTCCTCCTCGGGCACATCGGTGGTGTGCGCGGGGAAGAAGCTGCGATGCCCCCAATTCTGGCCGCCGCGGATAAAAAAGGCCTGGATGCCCATCACCCCCTCGCGATTGGCCAGCGCGAAGATGTCGGCGTCGCCCACGCCTTCGGCGTTGATCGCCTGCGTGCCCTGGATGAAGGTCAGCGCCTTCAGCCGGTCGCGCAGGATCGCGGCCAATTCGAAGTCCATCGCCTCGGCCGCCGCCTGCATCTGGGTGCCCAGCTTGGCCTGGACCTGGGTCGACTTGCCGCCGAGGAAGTTCTTTGCATCGGCGACCAGTTCGGCATAGGCGGCCTCGTCGATCCGGCCGACGCATGGCGCGGAGCAGCGCTTGATCTGATAGAGTAGACACGGCCGGTCGCGGCCCTTGAAGAAACTGTCGGTGCAGGAGCGGAGCAGGAACAGCTTTTGCAGCGCGTTCAGCGTGTTGTTGACGCTGCCCGCACTGGCGAAGGGGCCGTAATAATTGCCGACCGCACGCCGCGCCCCGCGATGCTTCTGGATGCGCGGAAAGTCATGGTCGTTGCGCAGCAGGATGAAGGGGAAGCTCTTGTCGTCGCGCAGCAGGACGTTGAAGGCGGGGCGGTAGCGCTTGATCAGCTGCGCCTCGAGCAGCAGCGCCTCGGCCTCGTTGTTGGTCGTGACGATCGTCATCGACCGGGTCTGCGCGACCATGCGTTGCAGGCGCTTCGGCAGGCGGTCGACCTGGGTGTAGTTGGCGACGCGGTTCTTCAGCGCGCGGGCCTTGCCGATATACAGGACGTCACCGCGCGCATCCTGCATCCGGTACACGCCGGGCCGAAGCGGCAGCGTCGCCAGCACGTTGCGGATCGCCGCCACCCCCGCCTTCAGATCGGGCGCATCGGCACCGCGCAGGGTGAAGGTGGATTTCTCTTCGTTGAAGCGGTCGACGGGAGGCTCGGACATTAAGTGCGATTTAGGATCGCCGAAGGCGGACCGCTACCCTGTCAGGGTGTTTGGTTCACGCGAAGCCGTGAAGACCGAAGGTTTTTTGTTCGCGCAGAGGGGCGGAGGGAGCAGAGAGCGTCGGGAGACGGTGCTTTTTTCTCAGCGCTCTCTGCGCCTCTGCGCGAACCACCTTCTTCGTGTCTTCGCGCCTTCGCGCGAACCTCATTTCACCCCTGCGCGAACAGCTTGGTT
>NZ_LDTF01000190.1 GCF_001477495.1 Sphingomonas yabuuchiae | reverse complement strand
AATGATAGTGCGACCGACTGAGTCGACAGTATCCTCTTCGTCGGCAACGTCAGATGGGTATAAGGGACAGCGACAGGGTCAGCGGCCAGTTGGCAATGGCCTCGGGGTCGACCAGCCGCTCGAAGGGGACATCGACCTGGGTCAGGCCCAGTTCCTCGCCCTGATAGAGAAAGGCGTTGCCGCGCAAGCTGAGCAGCAACAGCATCTTCATCCGCGCGAAAGGCTCGCGATGCTCCGGCGTTGCCCAGCGCGAGACGGCACGCGGCGCGTCGTGGTTCTCGAACGCCCAGCTTGGCCAGCCCATGCCCGGCTCGGCAGGCCATTTCGCCACCGCCTCGGCGACGATGCGCGGGGTCAGCCGGTGGGCATAGAGAAAGTCGAAGCCGTAAGCGGTGTTCAGCCGGTGGTCACCAGCGGTGAACAGCTTCATCTCGCGATCCGCCTCGTCGCCACCGACCTCGGCCACAGTGAAGCGGTCGCCATACTCGTCCAGCGTGGCGCGGATCCGCTCCAGAAAGGGGACGATATCGGCATGGCTCTGGTTGTAGAGCTTCAACTGGAAGTCGAACGGCCGGGTGCGCGTCTTGCCCGTATCCGGTGCGGGCGGGTTATCGCGCATCGTCGGCTCGTGCATCATGAAGTTGATCGCATCCAGCCGGAAGCCGTCGACGCCCCGGTCCAGCCAGAAGCGCGCGGTCGCCAGCAATTCGGCCTGCACGTCGGGGTGATGGACGTGAAGCTGCGGCTGTTCCTTCAGGAAATTGTGCAGATAATATTGTCCACGTCGCGCGTCCCAGGTCCAGGCGGGCCCGCCGAACACCGACTGCCAGTTGGACGGCGGCGAGCCGTCGGGCTTGGCATCGGCCCAGACATACCAGTCGGCGCGTGCATTGGTGCGGCTGGAGCGGCTTTCGGTGAACCAGGGATGCTCGTCCGAGGTATGGCTGTACACTTGGTCGATGACGACCTTCAGCCCCAGTTCGTGCGCACGGGCGACCAGCGCGTCGAAATCCTTCAGCGTCCCGAAGATCGGGTCGACGTCGCGATAATCCGCCACGTCATAGCCGAAATCCTTCATCGGCGAGGTGAAGAAGGGCGAGAGCCAGATCGCATCGACGCCCAGGCTGGCGACATGGTCCAGCCGCGCGGTGATGCCGGG
>NZ_LDTF01000019.1 GCF_001477495.1 Sphingomonas yabuuchiae | reverse complement strand
CTGGCGAAGGCCGGGGTCCAGTTGCCATGCGGCAGGTGGAGCGCCGATGCGTCGGACGATTTTATTCGCGCGGAGGCGCGGAGAACGCGGAGGTGTCTCGTCCGTGGCAGCTCTCGACCCTGATGACCTGAAATGGCCCCCCTCCCCTTCAGGGGAGGGGCCGGGGTGGGGCGCTTCCGCAAGCGCGGCGTGCGTGGAAAGGCCCCACCCCAACCCCTCCCCTGAAGGGGAGGGGCTCGCATAGAATCAGCGTAAGTCATCCTGTTCTATGCCTCTCTCTCCATCACCTGTTTATGGAGCCGTGCCGCCGCCAACCGGACACCCTCTCTGCGTCCTCCGCGCCTCCGCGCCTCCGCGCGAACAAATCTTCCGGGATCAACCGCGGTGACAGGGCAACTGGCCCCCCGGCCTTCGCCGGGGTGGTTGATCTTGGATTTAGGCCAGCTTCCAATATGTCGCGTAGCGCTCATGCGCGATGCGGTGGTAGGGGATTAGCCGCACCGGCTGGCCGTTCACCGCCGGGATGGTGAACTCCAGCGGCTTGCCGGTCGCGCTGATCGTCTTCGCCAGGGCATCGGGCTCGCCCGCCAGCGTCGGGGCCTGGAACGGCGTATCGTTATACTCGCCGTACTTCCGCTCGCTGACGATGATGTCCGCGCCCGGAGCCAACCCTTCGCGACCCAGGGCGCCGGCCAGCACCATCGGGCCATAGGTGAAGGCGACGATCTCGGGCGTGGCGGGGGCACTCTCGACTGCGGGTTCCATCACCATACGCCATTCGACCGTGTCGCCGGTCTTCCACGTCCGGGTCAGTTCCACATAGCTTCCCGGCTTGTCGGAGCGCTGTACTTCGGTGCCGTTGACCAGCAGGGTCGCGGTGCGGCTCCATTTGGGGTGGCGCAGCTTCAGGGTCAGCTCGGTCGGCTGGCGCAGTTTCCAGCGGAACTGGGTATTCGCCGCCTCCGGGAAGTTCGTCGCCTGGGTCAGGGACGCGCCCTTGTCGGCCCAGGTCACGGTCGAGGGGATGAACAGGTTCACGTACAGCGCCCGGTCGTCATGGAAGTAGATCGAGTCGCGATACTTCACATGATTTTCCATGCCGGTGCCGGTGCAGCACCAGAAGCTGTCTTCGGGGGTATGGTACAGCTTCATATAGCCGGGCCGTGCACCCTGGAAATAGGTCGCCATGCCCGAGTCCGGGTCCTGCGAGGCGAGGATACCGTTATAGAGCGTGCGCTCATAATAATCGGCATATTCGGCTTGCGGGTCGCGCAGGAACAGCGCGCGGGTCAGCTTCAGCATATTGTGCTGGCAACAAGTCTCCGAACCCTTGGCGGAGAAGACGTGCTTGTCGAAGTCCGCCATGGCGAAGAAATGCTCGCCATCGCCATGCCCGCCGGTGGCGAAGGCGCGGGTATGCGCGACCGTGCGCCAGAAAAAGGCGGCGGCGTTGTGATACGCGTCGTCGCCATTCGCCTCATAGACGCGCTGGAAACCGATGATCTTCGGGATTTGGGTGTTGGCGTGCATCCCGTCGAGATAGTCGCGGCCCTGGCCCAGCGGCTTCATCACCGCCTTTTGCGAAAAGCGCTCGGCGAGGCGGCGATAATCCTCGTTGCCGGTCATGAAATACAGATCGGCATAAACCTCGTTCATGCCGCCATATTCGGTCTCCAGCATCGTCTCGAACTGCGCGTCCGACAGCGGCTTGGTGGCGACGACGCCCCAATCGGCCAGCCGGATCAGCACCGGCCGCGCCGCCTCGCTCCCCGCCAATTGCACCGCATCGCGCAAGCCCGCATAGACCTTGTGCAGCGTGTACCAGGGCACGCCGGTGATCGGCTCACCGCGCAGATGCGCCGCGACCAGCGCAGGGCCCTTGGGAAAGGCGCAGACCAGGCCGGTGCCCGCCGCCTGCTGGCACGCGGCCAGTTCGTTCGCGATATAGTCGATCCGCTGGCGGTAGCGCTTGTCCTTGGTCGCGCGGTAGGCGAGCGCGCAGGCCGAAAGATAATGGCCCAGCGTATGGCCATGGCAGTTGATGTCCGCCCACTGCGCCTCCGACTCCCAGCCGCCATAGACCGGTGCCTTCGGCTTCAACCCGGCATTGGTGCGGAAGTTCGCGAGTAACCGGTCGGGCTGCAGGCGCATCAGATACGCCTCGGTCATCTTCTGCGCATGGAGGAAGGGGCTGTCCGCCAGCGTGACGTCGGCCATGTCGAAGGGCTGGACGGCGTTAGCCGGCATGGGGGCCGCCATAGATGCCATGGGCTTGAGGCCGTTCTGCGCCCAGGCCGAAGCGGGCATCACCGCCCCCCATCCTGTCGCCAACGCGGCCGTGCTGGCCGTGGCAAGGACTTGACGCCGCGACGGGGCGGGACAGCATGAGGGCACCGATCTTCTCCGACTATTGTATTTTCCCGCATTTTGCGTCGGACGGCCGAGATCCGCAAACGTTTTTGAAACCGGCCGCGAAATTTGCGCCCTAGCGACGGAAAAACGGCGTTTATTTGTCCGACAGACGATGCTTGATTCAGCCGGTCCGGCGGAACAGCAATCGCTCGAAACCCCAGTGCAGGATCGCCCCGATCCCAACGCCCAGCATGACCTCCTGCGCCCGCGCCAGTGCCGCCGTCAGGATCGTGCCCCCCGGCGGCACGGTCAGCAGGACAATGACCGAGGTCCACATGCATACCCGCAATTCGGTCCGAATCCGCGCAATGGCGGCGGTGACGCCGACGGCCACCGCCAGCATGGCCACCGCCCCGGCATCGGGCATGGTCAAGGCGACGAGCAGCGCCACCGCCACCCCGATCAGCGTCGCGACGATCCGCCAGGTGAGCGAGCGATGCGTGTCGCCCAGCCGGTCCTGCGAGACGACGAGCGCCGACACGCTGGCCCAGACCGGATGGTCGAGGTGCAGCCGGTCGGCGATGCTGAGCGCCAGCACCGCCGCGCCGGTACAGCGCGCGACGAAGGCGATGGTGCGCACCGTCTCCTCGCGCGAGACATGCGCCGTCACCCAGTCGCGCAAGAGCGGCGGCGGCGTCACCGGAGCAAATTGGCCCGCGCCAGCTCCAGCACCTCGTCACCACGCCCGCTCAGGACCGCGCGCGCCGCATAGAGGCTGAACCCCTTGATCTGCTCGGCCTGGATCTTGGGCGGCATGATCAGTTCCTGCGTCTCGGTCACGACATCGACCAGCGCCGGGCCGTCATGCGCGAACGCCTCTCGCAGCGCCCCCTCCAGCGCGTCCGAACGGGTGACGCGGACGCCGAAATAGCCCATCTCGCGCGCGATCGCGCCGAAGTCCGGGTTCTGGAGCGACACATTGTCGTCGACATAGCCCGCCGCCTTCTGCTCCAAGGCGACGAAGCCCAGCGTCGAGTTATTGAAGACGACGATCTTGACCGGCAGCTTCATCTGCACGGCGGTCAGCATGTCGCCCATCAACATGGTCAGGCCGCCGTCCCCCGACATCGACACGACCTGCCGCCCCGGATAGGCCCCCTGCACGCCCAGCGCCTGCGGCAGGGCATTGGCCATCGATCCATGGTTGAACGACCCGATGATCCGCCGCCGACCGTTCATCGTCAGGTAGCGCGCTGCCCAGACGGCGGGCGTGCCGACATCAGCGGTGAACACGGTATCCTCGTTCGCCAGCCGGTCGATGGTGCGCGCGACGAACTGCGGATGCAGCGGCTTGTCGCCGTCGCGCGGCGTGGCGAGGTCATCCAGCCCCTTGCGCGCATCACGGTAATGCGACCGCGCCTTGTCCAGGAAACGCCCGTCGCGCTCGCCCGCGATCAGCGGGATCAGGCCGCGCGCCACCTCGGCCACGTCGCCGACCACGCCCAGGTCGAGCGGCACCCGCCGCCCCAGCGCGCCCGGATCGCGGTCCACCTGCACCACCTTCGCCTTTTCGGGATAGAAGTTGCGATAGGGGAAATCGGTGCCCAGCATCAGCAGCGTGTCGCACTCCATCATCGCGTGATAGCCCGACGAAAAGCCGATCAGTCCGGTCATGCCGACATCATAGGGGTTGTCGTATTCGATCCACTCCTTGCCCCGGTATGCATGGACGATCGGGGCCTTCAGCGCTTCGGCCAGCGCCACCACTTCGTCATGCGCGCCCGCCGTGCCCGCGCCGCACAGCAGCGTCACCGCCTTCGATCCGTTGAGCAGGTCGGCGATCTTGCCCAGCTCCGCCTGGGGCGGCACGAGGCGCGGGGTGGCCAGCGGGGAAAAGGCGACGCTGCGCGTCTCGGGCGCGGGCTTCAGCGCGACATCGCCGGGGATGACCAGCACCGCCACGCCGCGCTTGCCGATGGCGGTGCGGATCGCACGGTGAAGCAATTCGGGCATCTGGCGCGGGTCCTGCACCATCTCGCAGAAATGGCTGCATTCGCGGAACAGCTCGGTCGGATGCGTTTCCTGGAAATAGTTCAGGCCGATCTCGCTCGACGGGATATGCGCCGCGATCGCCAGCACCGGCACATGGTTGCGGTGGCAGTCGAACAAGCCGTTGATCAGGTGGAGATTGCCCGGTCCGCAGCTGCCCGCGCAGACCGCCAGCCTGTCGGTCGCCGCCGCTTCCGCCCCCGCCGCAAAGGCACCCGCTTCCTCGTTGCGGACATGCATCCATCGGACCTTGCCCGATTTGCGCAGCGAATCGTTGAAGGCGTTCAGGCTGTCGCCCGTCACGCCCCAGATTCGCTCGACACCGGCCTCGACCAGCGTGCGGTTCAAAAGATCGGCGATCGTCTCGGCCATGGTTCGTCTTTCCCTTGCTGTGGATGGGGCCGGTGCCCGTCATGCTGCAAGAGCGAAACGAACCGGGGTGCGAATGGCTTCGCACCCCGGGAATGAACTTCGTGCAAGGCGGCTAAAGCGCCGTGCAATCGCGATCAGAACAGTCCGTCATCATCGTCGTCGAACATTACCGCCGCCGTCACCGTCACGACCGGCTCCATACCGGGCAGCAGATAGGCCGCATGGATCAGACGCTCAGAGGCCATCGTATAGAGGCTTGCCGCCCAGGGCAGCAGGTCCGCCAGCACGGCCTCGTCCGTCGCCGTCAACTCGGTGCCGTCCGGGGTCTCGGGTGCGACCCGATCGGCATAGCGGGTCAGCTCCAGCGCCACGGAGCACAGCGTCTCGGCGAAATCATGCTGCTCGCCCAGATCCCCGGCGCTCGCCTGGAGCGAGGCGACGATCCGTTCGGCATCGCCGCCGCCCTTGACCATGGCCCCCGCCGAGCTTTCGCAGGCGCGTCGCACGACCGCCAGCGCTTCCTGCAGCGCGCCGCGCGTGTCGCCATTCTCGCTGTGCGTGTTGTCCTGCTGGACCAGATCGATCCCGCTGAGCACGCCGATCAGCGAACCGACCGCCACGCTCAGCTGGTCGAGGCGGCTGGCACAGGGGGCGACTTCCTTGGCGATCACCGCCACCGCGCGGCCCAGCGTGCCGTGGCGGCGGCACAGCAGCTGGGTGTTGGTCGAGATGTCCTGCACATTGACCGCGATGTGGCGGATGCGGCTCAGCCCATCGGTCAGGTCGGCCAGCGTGCGGCTGACAAAACAGGTCAGCTCGGCGAGATGACCATCGGCGTCGCACAGCTGGTCGGTGACATTGCCCAGCGACGAGATGCCATGTTCCAGCCGGAACAGCAGCTGCCCGTCCGCGCCGCCCTGCGCCCCCAGCAGGTCGCGCAAGTGATCCGCCAGCGGCGCCAGCCGTTCCAGCGAGGTGACGATCGAGGCGATCTCGCGCCCGAACTCGTCGGCCATCGCGTTCAGCTGTGCCGAGATCAGCCGCGCCATATGCGCCTTGGCCCCTTCCGGCATGCCGCCCTGCGCATCGTCCATCGCGACCCGGCGCAACATGGCGATGGCATGTTCGGCACGCTGGCGCACGCTGTCGCCGATCTGGATCGCGCCCAGGATGCGAGCGACCTCGCCCTGCACGGTGCGCACGATGCCGCCGACCTCTTCGGTCATGCGCATCACCGCTTCGATATGGTCCTGCAGCGCGTTGGCGTTGGCGGTCAGCTCGGCGGGCACGGCGGCCCCGGCGCGGTCGCATTCGGTGGCGAGCAGGCGGTCGGCCTGCTGCACATCGCCCACCACCCGGCCGAACTGGTCCAGCTGTCGCTCGATCTGGCGCAGTTCCTGGCGGCCGGTGGTCAGCTTCTCGTCCATGCCGACGACGAAGTTGAAGAACGCCGCCTCGCCCGACGAGGCGATCTTGATGTTCATCCCATAGATGCCGAGCAGCTTCAGGATGGTGCTGACCTCGTTCAACAGGCCGCGCAGCTCGCGGGTGCGGCCGGTCAGCGTCTCGACCTCGATCGCGCGCCGCTTCTGGATGATCGGCAGGGTGATCAGGCGATAGGCGACGTCGCGCAGCCGGGACACCGCCACCCCGGCGGTGTCGTGCGACAGGGCCTGGCGAATGGTCGTCAGCCCGTCCGCCATGCCGTCGATCGTGCCGATCGCGGTGGCCAGCGTCTCGCCGGTTTCGCGAAAGGTATCCTCCAGGCCACCCATCCGGTTCTGCACCTGCTCCGCCAGCATCGCGAAGGAAATGGCGGGCGGGGTCGGCAGGCCACCGGCCAACGGAACCGCAGTATCGGTATCGATCCGTGCCACAAACATCTGTCGTTCCTTCCTAGCGGGCCGTGGCGTGGAGCAGTTCGCGTGCGACGCTGCCCAGCGGGATAATCTTGTCATGGGCGCCGCGCGCGATCGCTTCCTTGGGCATGCCGAACACGACCGAGGTCGCCTCGTCCTGCGCAAAGGTACGCGCACCCGCCTGCTTCATCTCCAGCAGGCCGCGCGCGCCATCGTCGCCCATGCCGGTCAGGATGATGCCGACCGCATTGGACCCGGCATTGCGCGCCGCCGAGCGGAACAGCACGTCGACCGAAGGGCGATGGCGCGAGACCAGCGGCCCCTCGCGCACCGACACGACATAGCGGGCGCCCTGCCGCTCCAGCATCGTGTGGCGCAGACCGCCTGGCGCGATCAGCACGCGGCCGCGCATGACCGTGTCGCCGTCCTCGGCCTCCTTGACGTCGACCTGGCACAGCCCGTCGAGCCGCTTGGCAAAGGCGCGGGTGAAACTCTCCGGCATATGCTGGACGATGACGATGCCCGGCGAATTGGCGGGCAGCGCCTCCAGCACTTCGCGCAGCGCCTCCGTCCCGCCGGTCGAGGCGCCGATGCACACCACCATCTCGGTCGTGCGGCTCATGGCACGGCCGGTCGGCGGCGGCAGGACGGCATCGGCGGTCAGCTTCTGCGCAGGGCTCAGCCTGGTCTGGGCACGCCGCGCGCCGAGCCGCGCCTTGGCCGCGCCCTTCACCGTCTCGCGGATCATCATATGCGCTTCGTTCAGGTGATCGGCGACGCCGACGCGCGGCTTGAGGATGACGTCGACCGCCCCGGCCTCCAGCGCCTGGAGCAGCGTTTCCGACCCCTCCTCGACCAGCGAGGAGCACATGACGACCGGCAACGGGCGCTGCGCCATCAGCTTGCGCAGGAAGGTGATGCCGTCCATGCGCGGCATTTCGACGTCCAGCGTGATGACGTCGGGCACCTCCTCCTGGATGTAGCGCGCCGCGGCGAAGGGATCGGCGGCCGCGGCGATCACCTGGATATCGGGATCGGCGGACAGGATCGCGGTCATCGCCTGGCGGACGCTGGCGCTGTCGTCGATCACCAGCACGCGGACTTTGCTCATCGCCGTCAGATCCGTTGGAACACGGTGTTGGACACCGTCTTCAGGGGAAGGTCGAAACCCGTGATCGACTCGGAATGGCCCAGGAACATCCAGCCGCCGGGGCGCAGGCATTCGGCCAGACGGCGCACGACCTTTTCCTGGGTCGGCTTGTCGAAATAGATCAGGACGTTGCGGCAGAAGATGATGTCCATCGGATCACCCACCGGATAGCGCTCGTCCATCAGGTTCATCTGGGCAAAGCCGATCGACGAGCGCAGCGCGGGCACGATGCGCATCTCGTCGCGCTTGGGATCGCTGGCGCTCATGACATAGCGTTTGCGCAAGGTCGTCGGCACCGGATCGAGCATCGCGGCCGGATAGATGCCCCGGCGCGCGGTGCGCAGCACCTCGCTGTCCAGATCGGTCGCCAGAATGCCGAAATCGGGGCCACCCCTGTCGGCGGCGTAGGCGTCGAGCAGCATCGCCAGCGTATAAGGCTCCGCGCCGGTCGAGCAGGCCGAACTCCACACCCGCACCCGGCGCTGCCCCTCGTCGCGGAGACGCGGCATCACCGTGCCCATCAGATAGTCGAAATGCTTGGGCTCGCGGAAGAAATCGGTCTTGTTGGTCGTGACCGCGTTCAACAGATGCTCGCGCTCGCCCTCCAGATGATCGGCCTGGAACACCCAGGCGCAATAATCCCCCAGGCTGCTCAACCCGGTCGCACGTACCCGGCGGCGCAGGCGGCCCTCGATCATCGTCATCTTGGCGGGCGGCAGGCGAATGCCGCACTCCTTGTACACATAAGCGGAGATGCGATCGAAATCGCGACGCTGCAGCGCGTCGGGTAATGCCGATGCCGCGCGGGCCAGACTGCTCAAAGGGACGGCTCCTGTCGGAAGCAAGAGATGGGGATCGGCCGCCGCGCCGGGCGGCCGAAAAGCAATGGGATCACGCCGCCATGCCGAAATCGGCCAGGGCGGCCTGGGCCCCATCCGCGCCGAACAGACGCGCCGGGTCGAGCAGCGCGACGAAGCCCGCCCCCCGCCGCAGGATCGCCTCGATCTGCTCGGACCGCCAGCGACCGCCCAGATCGGGCGCGCCCTCGACCGATTCCGCCGGGAAGGTCGAAACGTCGAGCACCCGGTCGACGACCATGCCCAGCGCCAGCGGCTTGCCCTCGCCGCCCGCCACATCGACGACCAGCACGCGGGTGGTCAGCGTCGGCTCGACCGGGCTCATGCCCAGCCGGACGCGCAGGTCGACCATCGGCACGGAGTCGCCGCGGACATCGGTCAGCCCCAGGAACCAGTCGGGCGCGTGCGGCACGCGGTAGGCGTTGCGGTGGTCCAGGATTTCGCGAACCGTGGCGACGGGCAGCGCGAACTCTTCGTCGCCCAGTCCGAAGACCACGACCTGGATGTCGGATGCGCCGCTCATGCCGCACGTCCGAACGCGGCGTCTTCGCCGTCCGGGCCGCCACTGCTCAGGTCCAGCGCGAAGCCGCGCACCCGCGCCTGCTGGTCGGCGACCGAGCCGCTGCGTGCCGGAGCCGCCTTGGGCTTGGCCTTGGTCGGGCGCGGTGGGGCGCGGTGCACCGAGCGGATCTGCGTCCCCTGTCCGTCGACCCGGAAATAGGCGATGCTTTCCTGAAGCTCCTCGGCCTGGCTGGCGAGTTCTTCGGAGGTCGACGAAATCTGCTCGGAGGCCGAGGCGTTCTGCTGCGTCACCTTGTCGAGCTGCTGGATCGCCTCGTTGATCTGGACCGCGCCGATATCCTGTTCGCGGCAGGCGGCGCTGATCTCGGCGACCAGTTCGGCGGTGCGGCGGATGTCGGGCACCAGCTTGGTCAGCATCTCGCCCGCCTGGGTCGCGGCACCGACGGTATCCGACGACATGCCGCTGATCTCGGCCGCCGCCGTCTGGCTACGCTCGGCAAGCTTGCGGACCTCCGCCGCCACGACCGCGAAGCCGCGACCATGTTCGCCCGCACGCGCCGCCTCGACCGCCGCATTCAGCGCCAGCAGGTCGGTCTGGCGCGCGATTTCCTGCACGATGCCGATCTTCTCCGCGATGGTGCGCATCGCGATCACCGCCTTCTGGACGGCGGCACCGCTCTGTTCGGCGTCCTGCGACGACTGGCGCGCGATCTTCTCGGTCTGGGTCGCATTGTCGGCATTCTGTTTGATGTTGGCGGCCATCTGTTCCATCGACGCCGAGGCTTCCTCGGCGGCGGCGGCCTGTTCGGTCGCGCCCTGGCTCACCTGTTCCGACGAAGACGACAGCTGCTGACTGCCCGCCGCGACATTCTGCGCCGCCTGGGTGGTCTGGCCGATCGTCTCGCGCAGGCGGGTCGTCATCCGGTTGACGGTGTCGACCAGGTCCTTGATCTCGTCATTGCTGGCAACATGCACCTCGTTGCTCAGGTCGCCATTGGCGACGGCAGACACGGCTTCGCCGATCTTGCGCAGCCCCTTGGACACCAGCAACGCGACCCACAGCGCGCCCCCGACCGCAATGAGCAGCGCCACGACCGCCGTGACCATCAGGGTCGTGCGGGCCGAGGCATAAAGGACTGCGGCATCGGCCTTGGCCTTGGTCATCTGCCCCTGCGTGATTTCGGTCAGCTTGTTCAGCGTGTCGGTCAGGCGCATCGCTGCGGCGCGGCCTTCGGTCATCGAAATGGCCGATGCCTCGACATTCTTGTTCTGCATGGCCAGACCACGTGCCCGATCGCTGATCGTCTTATAGGCGCGCCATTCCTCCAGCGCGCGGGTCCAGACCGGCCGTCCCTGTTCGGTCGCGATCTTGAGACCGCCGTTCAGGCTTTCCACAATCTTGGCGTCATATTGAACGAAGCTGCTGTCGAAGGTCCGCGTCTGCACGAGATCTTCCGTCAGCATCATGTTCTTTTCGGCGCGGATGGCGCGTCCGATATCGCCATCGGCGGTCAGCGACAGCTTGATGCGCTGGGCCGGGCCGTCGATGATGTCGCCGATCATCACGTTCAACGCGTTGACCTTGGAAACCCCTACTCCGACAACAATTGCCAGAAGCAACAAGACGATCGCAAATGTACCGGCCAGTTTGGCCTTGATCGTAATGCGCATATGCCCACCCCGTTATGAAACCCGACACTGGCGGATGCTATGAACTCACCCGCCGAAACTGAGCGGATCATAGGCAGAAATTGATGAATTATTGGTTCAGGACGATGATATCGGCGTCATGACCGTGGCGCTTGCGAAGCCCCCCGGCCCTCCGCAAGCGCCACGCGTCGATCATGCCGCGTGGCCGAACTCGGCATCTTCCCCGTCCGGCCCGCCCTCGCTCAGGTCGAGGGCGAAACCGCGCACCCGCGCCTGCTGGTGCCCGATCGAACCCGCCTGCACCGCCGCCTTGCGCGGCTTGGCGACCGGGCGGCGGGACGCAGGCGTGCGCACCGCCGGCCCGGCGTGTTCGGCCACCTGGAAGAAGGCGATGCTGTGCTGAAGCTCCTCGGCCTGGCTGGCAAGCTGGCCCGAGGTAGAGGAAATCTGGTCGGAGGCGGAGGCGTTCTGCTGCGTCACCTTGTCCAGCTGTTGGATCGCCTCGTTGATCTGCGCCGCGCCGATATCCTGTTCGCGGCACGCCGCGCTGATCTCGGCGACCAGTTCGGCGGTGCGGCGGATATCGGGTACCAGCTTGGTCAGCATCTCGCCCGCCTGGGTCGCGGCCGACACGGTGTCGGACGACATGCCGCTGATCTCGGCGGCGGCCGACTGGCTGCGCTCGGCGAGCTTGCGGACCTCCGCCGCCACGACCGCGAAGCCGCGGCCATGTTCGCCCGCGCGGGCCGCCTCGACGGCGGCGTTCAACGCCAGCAGGTCGGTCTGGCGCGCGATTTCCTGCACGATGCCGATCTTCTCCGCGATGGTGCGCATCGCGATCACCGCCTTCTGCACGGCGGCACCGCTCTGTTCGGCGTCCTGCGACGACTGGCGTGCGATCTTCTCGGTCTGGGTCGCGTTGTCGGCATTCTGTTTGATGTTGGCCGCCATCTGTTCCATCGACGCCGAGGCCTCCTCGGCGGCCGCGGCCTGTTCGGTCGCGCCTTCCGACACCTGTTGGGACGAGGACGACAGCTGCTGGCTGCCGCTGGCGACCTGATCGGCCGCCCCGGCGACGTTGCTCGCGAAATGGGCGAGGTTGTCGACCAGATTGTTGATCGCATCCTTCATCCGGCGGTGATCGCCGTCGCAATCGATCTCCACGCGTTCGAGCAGCGAGCCGGTGCTGACCAGGTTCAGCACGCGGTTGCCCTCGCCGATCGGCAGCAGGATCGCGTCGAGCATCCCGTTGATCCCGCTGACCAGCCCGGCAAAGTCACCGGGGAAGCGGGTCGCATCGCCACGCTCGCTCAGCCTGCCTGCGGTCGAGGCCGCGATCAGGCGCTGGATCTCGCCGATGATCGCCTGGAAATTGGCGCGCAGAAGCTCGATCGTATCGTTGATGAACGCCTTCTTGCCGGGCAGCTGCTGCATCGGCGCGTTGAAATTGCCTTCGCCGAACTGCTTGATGCAGGCCATCGCCATCTTCTTGGCGGCGATATGGTTGGCGACCATCTCGTTCAGGCCGCGGGCCATGACGCCAAAATCGCCCTGGAACTTCTCGACCGGCACGAACACGTCGATGTCGCCGCGATCATGTTCGGCCGACATGGTGTTCATCTCGGCGATCAGGCCCTTCAGATTGCCGCGAAGCTGCTCGATCGTGTCGTTGATAAAGGCCTTCTTGCCCGGCAGTCGTGCCAGCGGCGCCTCGAAATCGCCCTGCGCCAGCGCGGCCACACAGGCCATCGCCTGTTTCTTCACCGCGATATGGCTGGCGACCAGTTCGTTGACGGTCCGCGCCGCAAGGGCCAGCTCGCCGGAAAACTCCTCCACGGGCAGCACCGCGTCGATGTCGCCACGCTCATGCTCGGCCGCGACATGCGCCAGCCGCCGGTTGAAGGTGTCCGCAGGCATGGCGGCGGTTTCGAGCAGTTCGTTGACCGCGACGAGCATCTCGCGCGCCTTGCCCGTCGCACCCGACAGGTCGGCCCGCTCGCCGACCCGCCCCTGGGCGAAGGCGCGCTGCAGACGGCCGATCTCCGTCGTGGCGACGTCGACATGCGAGGTGTCTTTCAACGAAGCATGGAAACGCATGATAGTCCTCTTTCCTATTCTATGCTGAGAGCCAGAATCAGGCGGCCACCGCCGCCGCACGGGTGACGTCGAGGTCCGCCGCGCCGAACAGACGCGCCGGGTCGAGCAGCGCGACGAAGCCCGCCCCCCGCCGCAGGATCGCCTCGATCTGCTCGGACCGCCAGCGACCGCCCAGATCGGGCGCGCCCTCGACCGATTCCGCCGCGAAGGTCGAAACGTCGAGCACCCGGTCGACGACCATGCCCAGCGCCAGCGGCTTGCCCTCGCCGCCCGCCACATCGACGACCAGCACACGGGTGGTCAGCGTGGGCTCGACCGGGCTCATGCCCAGCCGGACGCGCAGGTCGACCATCGGCACGGAGTCGCCGCGGACATCGGTCAGCCCCAGGAACCAGTCGGGGGCGTGCGGCACGCGGTAGGCGTTGCGGTGGTCCAGGATTTCGCGGACCGTGGTGACAGGCAGCGCGAACTCTTCGTCGCCCAGTCCGAAGACCACGACCTGGATGTCGGATGCGGCGCTCATGCCGCACGTCCGAACGCGGCGTCTTCGCCGTCCGGGCCGCCACTGCTCAGGTCGAGCGCGAAACCATGCGCGCGGGCCTGCTGCTCGGCGACCGAACCGGCGCGGCGTGCCAGCTGCTTCGATCTGGCTTGGGCCGGACGGCTGGCCGTATGCCGGATAGCGGCACGTCCGACACCATCGATCTGGAAATAGGCGATGCTTTCCTGAAGCTCCGTCGCCTGGCTGGCCAGTTCTTCGGACGTGGACGAAATCTGCTCGGAGGCGGTCGCGTTCTGCTGCGTCACCTTGTCGAGCTGCTGGATCGCCTCGTTGATCTGGACCGCGCCGATATCCTGTTCGCGACATGCCGCGCTGATCTCGGCCACCAGTTCGGCGGTGCGGCGGATATCGGGGACCAGCTTGGTCAGCATCTCGCCCGCCTGGGTCGCGGCCGACACGGTGTCGGACGACATGCCGCTGATCTCGGCGGCGGCCGACTGGCTGCGCTCGGCGAGCTTGCGGACCTCCGCCGCCACCACCGCGAAGCCACGACCATGTTCCCCGGCCCGCGCCGCCTCGACGGCGGCGTTGAGGGCCAGCAAATCGGTCTGGCGCGCGATTTCCTGCACGATGCCGATCTTCTCGGCGATGGTGCGCATCGCGATCACCGCCTTCTGGACGGCGGCACCGCTCTGTTCGGCGTCCTGCGACGACTGACGCGCGATCTTCTCGGTCTGGGTCGCGTTGTCGGCATTCTGTTTGATGTTGGCCGCCATCTGCTCCATCGCGGCCGAGGCTTCTTCGGCGGCGGCGGCCTGTTCGGTGGCGCCCTGGCTCACCTGTTCCGACGAGGAGGACAGTTCGTGGCTGCCGCTGGCCACATTATGCGCCGCCTGGGTCGCGTCGCCCACGACGCCGCGCAGGCGATCGACCATCGACACCAGCGCCCGGCCCAGCTTGTCCTTGTCCGACAGCGCCTGGGGCTGGACGTTCAGATTGCCGCCCGCAATCTCCTCGGCGATCTTCGCCATGCCCTCGAAGCTGGTGCGCAGGGCGTCCAGATTGGCGGACAGCTGATCGGTCAGGCCGCCGAAGCGCTGATTCATGCCGATGCCGGTATCGCCCTTCGACACGGCGGTCAGCACGGTCGAAATCTGGTCGAACGCGCCCTCGACCGCGCCGACACTGCCCTGCATCCGCCCGATCTCGTCGCGGCGGTCGGTCGCCAGCGGCTCGGCCAGACGCGCCAACGCCTGGGTCAGTCGGGCGATGGGCCGTGCGATCGTGCGGGTCATCAGCACGCCGATGCCGATCGCGGCCAGCACACTGGCCGCCATGCCGATCCAGATGGCGAGCGTGATGGACGAGAAGGACTGACGCTGCGCCGCCTGCCGCTGCGCCAGCAGCCCCTTCTCGGTCGCGATCATCTCGTCCACCCGCTGGCGCAGCTGGTCCATGGCCTGCTTGCCCACACCGCTGCTCTCCAGCGCACGCCCGGCCTCGCGGGTTTCAGGATGCGCCATCAGGCGGATGGCCTTTTCGGCCACGTCATTATGCCAGCTTTCGGCCAGCCGCTTGATCTCGTCCAGGCGACCCTGCTGCACCGGATTGTCGCTGGTCAGGCTGCGGACTTCGCCCCACGCATGAGCGAAATCGGTCCATCCCTTGTGATAGGGTGCCAGGAACTGGTCGTTCCCCGACACGAGATAACCGCGATAGCCGGCTTCCTGATTGACCATGCTGGAGACGATGCCGTCGGCGGTGGCGATGACCTGATAGGTATGTTCGTTGATTTCGGTCGTCGCTCTCACCTGTCCGGCGTTGGACAGGATGACGCCATCGACCCCCACGGTGATGGCGATGATCGCGCCAAGACATAAGGTGAGCTTTTTCGGCATCGAGAGGTGGTTGAAGGAACCCAGCATGTTCTTGTCCTAAAGGGTTGACCAGCGCGTCGTGCGGTTCGCCTGCCTGGGGCCTGCGTAGCGGCGGGATGTTCGCGAATATCCCGGCTGTCAGGGGGCGGAGCACCGCCCGCCCCCGATCGTCTTGGCTCAGGCGGCACGCCCGAATTCGGCGTCCTCGCCGTCCGGACCACCATTGGTCAGGTCGAGCGCGAAGCCGCGCACCCGCGCCTGCTGATCGGCAACCGAGCCCGCGCGAGGCGCTTGGCCCGACTTGCCGGACTTGGCCGCCGGACGGGCGAGCGGCTTGCGGACCGCCGCCTTGACGCGGCTGCGATTGCCACCGGCATCGACCCGGAAATAGGCGATGCTTTCCTGAAGCTCCTCGGCCTGGCTGGCGAGTTCCTCGGAGGTCGACGATATCTGCTCGGAGGCCGAGGCGTTCTGCTGCGTCACCTTGTCGAGCTGCTGGATCGCCTCGTTGATCTGGACCGCACCGATATCCTGTTCACGGCACGCCGCGCTGATCTCGGCGACCAGTTCGGCGGTACGACGGATGTCGGGCACCAGCTTGATGAGCATCTCGCCCGCCTGGGTCGCAGCACCGACGGTATCCGACGACATGCCGCTGATCTCGGCCGCCGCCGACTGACTGCGCTCGGCGAGCTTGCGGACTTCTGCCGCCACCACCGCGAAGCCGCGACCATGTTCCCCGGCCCGCGCCGCCTCGACCGCCGCGTTCAACGCCAGCAGGTCGGTCTGGCGCGCGATTTCCTGCACGATGCCGATCTTCTCGGCGATGGTGCGCATCGCGATCACCGCCTTCTGCACGGCGGCACCGCTCTGTTCGGCGTCCTGCGACGACTGGCGTGCGATCTTTTCGGTCTGGGTCGCATTGTCGGCATTCTGTTTGATGTTGGCGGCCATCTGTTCCATCGACGCCGAGGCTTCCTCGGCGGCGGCGGCCTGTTCGGTCGCGCCCTGGCTGACCTGCTCCGACGAGGACGACAGCTGCTGGCTGCCCGCCGCGACATTCTGCGCCGCCTGGGTCGCATCGCCCACGACGCCGCGCAGACGCTCGACCATCGACACCAGGGCATGGCCCAGCACGTCCTTGTCCGACAGCGGCTGGTGATTGACGGTCAGGTCGCCGCTCGCGATCGTGTCGGCGAGCTGCGCACTTTCGCGCAGGTTGGCGGTCATGCGGTTGACCGTGTCGACCAGGTCCTTGATCTCGTCATTCGAGGTGACGGCCACGTCCTGCGACAGATCGCCGATCGCCACCGCGTCGATCGCCGCCGACACCTTGTTCAGACCCTGCGAGACGAGACGCGAAATCCACAGCGCACCGCCGATAGCGACCAGCAGCGCCGCCGCCGCCGTGGCGAACAGGACATTGCGGGCCACGGCATATTGGGCGCTGGTGTCGGCATCGGCCTGTTTCATGCCGTCCTTGGCGATGGATACGATCTGATCGATCTGGCTGCTGATCTGGCCTGCTACTTCGCGCGACTTGGTGACCGAAATCTGTCCGGCCTCGCCATTCCTGTTGGCCAGCGCCAGAGTGCGAATCTGGTCGTTGATCGGTACATACTGGTCGAAGAGCGTCTGGATCTGCGTCCAGCGCGGCTTGCCCTCGGCCGTGGAAATGGCAAGGCCCGCCGCGATGAGATCGCGAGTTTCGTTACGCGATTTCAAAACCTCGGCATCGAACTTCTGGGTGAGCCCGACATCTTCGGTCAGCGCCATATTCTTTTCGAAACGCAGCGTCTTGTTCATCCGCTCGTTGACGCTCAGCGCGATTTCGAGCCGCTTGGACGGACCGGCGATGACATCGGTGATCGCCGTGTTCAGCGCACTCATCTTCATCACGCCGACGCCGACGACCGCCAGCAGAAGACAGACGATCAGCGCGAATGTCGCGCCCAGCTTCATTTTTATGGTGGCTCGCATGATCAGGATCCCCCCCGTAAATTGTTAATGGTGGTGTGAAGCGCCGACACGCTGTCGGACGCCCGGTGAATGGTCGTACAGGCCGGACAAGGGTCCGGCGGGAATGTCAGGAATACTGCCCATTACGCGGGCGTCGGCGGTGGTCCCGCCAGATGCGATAAGGTCGCTCCCGGGGCGGGAAATTGTCCGCCGGGGGCTGCACCGGGGATATCCGTGATGGATACCCGACCCGGTGCAGTGCGGTCCGATCCGTTTGCAGAGGCGTCGATACGGCATGGTATCGCGCGACGATGGCCTCAAAGGCACCCGACGCTCTCTGCGTCAGTAATTAGTGAATGGTGGTTTCGGCGTCGGTGGTCAGGCGGGCGAACAGCGCCGTCAGGTCCGGCAACACCACGAGGTCGCCCTCGCGCCGCACCAGGCAGCGGACATGGTCGCGCGGCCAGCGCATGCCGATGACCGGCACCTCCTCGGCATCCCCCGCGTGCAGCACGGTGACCTCGTTGACCCGGTCGGCGGTCAGGCCGATCAGGAAGGGGTCGCCGTTCACGTCCAGCTCGATCACGATGATCCGGCTGTCGGCGGTGTTGGCGTGCGCCTCCATCCCGAACGAGCCGCGCAGATCGGCCAGCGGCACGATGCGGCCGCGAAAGTTGATGACCGAGGCGGCGAGCGGATCGGCACCCGGCACCATCGTCACCGGCATCATGTCCAGGATTTCGCGGACGATGCCCGCCTCCAGCGCGAAGGTCTCGCCGCCCAGGCCGAAGGTCAGGACCTCCAGGCCGTTCTCGGGCGTCCAATGGGGTACTTTGTGATAGGGCATGGGCTTATCCAGCGGCCAGACGCCGCTCCTCCCTGGGCTGGCTCATCGCGATGAGCTGGGCGATGTCGAGGATCAGGGCGACCGAACCGTCGCCCAGGATGGTCGCGCCGGCAAAGGCCGCGACGTTGCGGTGCAGGGGCGACATGGCCTTGATGACCGTCTGGTGGTTGCCGACGATCTGGTCGACGACCAGGCCGACGCGCTCCGACCCCGTGCCGACGACGACGATCTTCTGATAGGTGTCGGGCTTGGTACCCGTGTCGAACAGGTCGCGCAGCCGCAGGAAGGGCACCAGGCGTTCGCGCAGCGTGATGATGCTGCGCCCGCGCGAACGCAGATCCTCCTCCAGCGACAACTCCAGGCATTCCTCGACCGCCGCGAGCGGGATGACATAGCGTCCCTCACCCACGCGAACGAGCAACCCTTCGATGATCGCCAGGGTCAGCGGGATGCGCAGCGTGATGGTCGAGCCCTGGCCGGACACGCTCTTCACGTCGATCGAGCCGCGCAGGCTTTCGATCGTGCGCTTCACCACATCCATGCCGACACCCCGGCCCGACAGGTTCGTGACCTGCGCCGCCGTGGAGAAGCCGGGGTGGAAGATCAGGCCCAGCAGCTCGTCCTCGCTGACCGCCTGGCCCGGCTGGATCAGGCCATTGGCCTCCGCCTTGGCGCGAACGCGCTCGACATCGATGCCGCGCCCGTCATCGGTGATGGTGATCAGGACTTCACCGCCCGCCTGATGCGCGCTCAGCCGGATGACACCGTTCGCCGACTTGCCCGCCGCGAGACGGTCCTCGGCCTTTTCCAGGCCATGGTCGCAGCTGTTGCGGATGATATGGACCAGCGGATCGAACAGCCGCTCGATCACGGTCTTGTCGACCTCGGTCGTCTCGCCTTCGGTGACCAGCTCGATCGCCTTGCCGGTTTCGTTGGCCAGATCGTGGATCAGGCGGCGGAACCGGCCGAACAGCGTCGACACCGGCACCATGCGCAGGATCATCATCGTGTCGCGCATCTCGCCCGCCAGACGCTCGATCTCTTCCGAGACCGACCGCAGGCTGAGGTCCTGGCCATGCGCCGCCAGCTGCGACAGACGGCTCTGCGCGATCACGAGTTCGCCGACCCGGTCCATCAGTTCGTCGAGGCGCTCGGCGGGCACGCGGACATGCTCGCCCTGCGCCCGGTTGGCCGATGCACCGCGCGGCGTCGTATCGTTGGCGGCCACCGGGGCATCGACGGCAACCTGCGTCGTCTCTGGAGCCGCCATGTCCGCTTCGTCGGCCTGCTCGACCGCCAGCGGGATGATGGTGATGTCCATATCGTCCATGACGAACAGGAACACGTCCTCGATCGCCTCGCGCGAGATGTCGCCGACCAGCGTACAGTCCCAGCCGACGAAGCAATGACCGGGGTTGAGGTCGTCCAGCGCAGGCAGCGTGTCGAAGGTCGCCACGATGGTCGCCTCGCCCAGTTCGCGCAGTTCGTCGAGCAGCGCCAGCGGGCTGGTGCCATTGGCCATCGCGTCGGGCGGCAGGCGGAAGGACAGGGTCCAGCCCTGCTTGCGCGGTGCCGCAGCGGCCACGGGGGCCGAGATACCGGCGGCCGCGTCGACCGCCGCCGCCAGCCGGTCCAGAATCGCCTGGCCATGGGCGGCGGGCGCGTCGCCATCGACCAGCGCGCGCATATGGTCCGCCGCCGACAGGATCACCGAGACCAGCTCCGGCGTCGCCCGGACATCGCCCTTGCGCACACGGTCGAACGCGCTTTCGCAGTGATGGGTAAAGGCCGCGAGCGCATCGAAGCCAAACATCGCGCCCGAGCCCTTCAGCGTGTGAAGGCCCCGGAACACGGCGTTGACGAGGTTCATGTCGTCCAGCCGGTGCCCCAGGTCGAGCAGGCCCTGTTCGACCTGCTCCAGAAGCTCGCCCGCCTCGATCCGGAAGGCGGCTGTCGGATCCTCGGCGCTCATCGCGCCAGGACCTTCTGGGCGACGCGGATCAGCTGTTCGGGCTGGAAGGGCTTCACCAGCCAGCCGGTCGCGCCCGCCGCCTTGGCCTGCGCCTTCATCGAGTCATCGGACTCGGTGGTCAGGAAGATGATCGGCACGCCCGCCTGGGCGGGCTGCTGGCGCAAGGCACGGATCATTTCCAGACCGTCCATATTGGGCATGTTGAGATCGGTAACGATCAGGTCGAACCGGGTCTCGGTCGCCTTGGCCAGCCCCTCGGCGCCATCGGCGGCTTCCGTCACCGTATAGCCCGCGCCGGTCAGGGCGATGCGGATCGCCATACGCAGGCTCGCGCTGTCGTCGACGGTCAGGATGGAAGCGGTCATTGGGTGGTATCTCCGTGAAGCCAGAATTGGGTGTCGTCGACCGAGGCGGGCAGGAAGGCCGCGCGGACCAGCAGGGCGTGCAGGGTCGCGTCGGCGGGCGCCGACAGCGCGAAATCGCACCCCGCCGCCGCCGCGCTGACCCGCGCCGCCTGGACAAGCTGGATGACGCTGAGGTCCGGTGACGCGACGCCGGACAGGTCCAGCCGGACGGCCGCATCGGGCGCGATCGCGGTCTTCAAATCTTCGGCCAAAGCGCCGATGGTCGGGAGGCACACGTCCTCGTTTGCCACCACCATGGTGATCGACATGATCGTTCCTTCAGGTCAAAGGTTCGGGCACACAGGATCACCCCGCGGCCCCGTCAATATTTCACGAAATACCCGTCAAAGCTGACCAAGCCGTCAACGTCCGGTGTCCGGATGGAATGGAATGGCCGGGCCAGAACCTCTTGGTACCAGCCCGTGCTTTCCGCGCCCGATCATCTCTTATGCCCCCAAGTTCATCCCTGGAGATAAGGCACAATGGTAAAATCCGACTTAAATGCTCAAGACATATGACGAAAATGGCGAATGGCCGACCAAGGCCCGCTTCGCACGCCTTACGTTCGGCATATGCTTGAAATGATTGAGGGCAACCGGTTCCGGGGCGGGCGGTACATCTGCACCACCCGACACCCGCGACCAACATAGATCAGGTAACGATCGGACTGCCCGATCCGGGCGTCACGCCATGACGGCAGGAGCCCGAATCGGCTATTGGCCGAACACCATACCCGCGTCGTCGCTGCTCAGGTCGATGCCGAACATCAGGCTCAACCGCATCCGATAGACGCGAGGGTCGGTGATTGTTGCGGCGGTTTCGTCCTCCCCGACCCGGCGGCGATAATGCCGGTCGGTCAGCGCCGCGAAGCCGCGCGGCAGGACGATGCTGACGATCGTCGCCTGACGAAAACGGCTCTGCGGCGCGGTCGAGGTCCAGTGATTGGCCATCGCCAGATCGGCATCCCACACATGGTCGGTGGTAAAGCTGTACTGGGGCTGCCACCCTTCGCCGGTCGCGCGGCCATCGGTTAGACCGGGATGGCCGTTGCGCAGCAGCATCCAGCCATGCTGCGGATCGCGGTCGAGCCGGAACAGCGCGCCGTCGGGTGCGGTCGCCTCCGCCCCTTCGACCAACGGCATGGGCGGCAGATAGCTGCCCCCGAAGCCGGCATCGGCGATCCAGTCCTGCCCGTCGATATGGACGAGGCTGAGCGTGTGGGTGGTCGGCGGCACGTCGGTCGCCGCAAGCCAGACCCGTGCGAGCAGCGGCCGCGCATGGAAGCCATGCGCCGCCAGTGCATCGAGGAACAGGCGGTTCTGCTCGAAACAATAGCCGCCGCGCTTGGCCGTCACCAGCTTAGCAAAGACGCCCGCGCTGTCGATGGCGATGGCGCGCCCCAGTCGGACATCGATATTCTCGAACGGGATCGCCTGGCGATGCGCCCATTGCAGCCGCCCCAGCCCTTCGGCATCGACGGTCACGCGCGAGGGCAGAGCGATACGGGCGAGATAGGAATCGAGATCGAACATGCGTGCGTCCTTTAAGGGCCCCGGCCTCTTCTGTCACCGCGTGCGCAAGGATATAGGCGGGGGCGATCATGACCTTTCCCCCTCAAGACCCGACCCTGCCCTTCGGCCCCGAAGCGATCCGCGCCGCCGCGGCGGTGATCCTGGATGGCGGCATCGTCGCCGTACCGACCGAGACGGTGTATGGGCTGGCCGCCGATGCGACGGCATCCGAGGCGGTGGCGCGCATCTATGCGGCGAAGGGGCGTCCGTCGTTCAATCCGCTGATCGTGCACGTCCCCGATCTGACGGCGGCGCTCGCCCTGGCGGACTTCGACGACGATGCGCTGGCGCTGGCGCATGCCTTCTGGCCGGGACCGCTGACGCTGGTGCGACCGCTAAAGGCCGGGGCGGGGATCGCCTCGCTGGTGACGGCGGGACTGGATACGGTCGCGATCCGCGTGCCGCGCCACCGCGCGATGCAGGCCCTGCTGGCCGAAACCGGCCGCCCGCTCGCCGCCCCCTCCGCCAATGCCAGCGGCGGGATCAGCCCGACCCGCAGCCCCCATGTCCGGGCCAGCCTGGGGCCGGGGGTGCCTATCCTCGACGACGGCGCGACCGAGGCGGGGCTGGAATCGACCATCGTCTTCGGCCGCACCATCCTGCGCCCCGGCCCGGTGACGGCGGCGATGCTGGCGGACGTGCTGGGCGAGGTTGAGCAAGGCCCGAAGGCCCCCGCCATCGTCACCGCACCGGGCCAGCTCGCCAGCCATTATGCACCGCGCAAAGCTCTGCGCCTGAATGTCACCGAAGCGGCGGCAGACGAATGGCTGATCGGTTTCGGGGCTGTGCGCGGGCAGGACAATCTGTCGGAGAGTGGCGATCCGGTCGAGGCGGCGGCCCGCCTGTTCGATGCGCTCCACCGCGCCGATGCCAGCGATCGCGCAAGGCTGGCGGTGGCGCCGATCCCGGACGGAGGGATTGGCGAAGCGATCAACGACCGTTTGCGGCGGGCGGCGACGCGGTAGGGTCCAGGGCCTGCATTTCGACCTCGCCCGGTACAAACGAGTTGGGCAATACCCCCCTTCCGTTCAGCCTAAGCGAAGGCAGGGGCAGAGCGAGCAGTGCCCGCCCCGCCCCAGTCCCTTACGCCGTCACCGCCTTCGACCGCGCGGCAAAGCTCTTGCGCAGCTTCTGCAGCTTGGGCGGGATCACCGCCATGCAATAGGGGTTCGACCTCCCCGAGGTTTCCCAATAATCCTGATGATAATCCTCCGCCGGATACCACTGCGCCATCGGCTCGATCGTGGTCACGACCGGCTTGTCCAGCCCGGCTTGGGCGCGTTCGACAGCGGCCTTCATCGCGGCTTCCTGCGCCTCGTCCGCCGGGAACATCGCCGAGCGATATTGCGTGCCGACGTCGTTGCCCTGACGATTGAGCTGCGTCGGATCGTGCGTCGCGAAATAGATGTCGAGCAGGTCGTCCAGCGCCAGCTGCTCCGGATCGAAACCGATGCGGATCGCCTCGGCATGGCCGGTGTCGCCGCCGCACACCTGCTTGTAGGTCGGGTTGGGCACGGTGCCCCCGATATAGCCGCTTTCGACCGATTCGACCCCGATCACGTCCTTGAACACCGCCTCGGTGCACCAGAAACAGCCCCCGGCCAGCGTCACATATTCGGTCACTCGGAATCTCCTTGTCGTCTTGTATGCTTAGATAGGAAGCGGCTAGGCCACGGCAATCCAGCGACTTGAGGCAAATGTGATGGCGACGATCGACGGCAAGGTGATGGTGACGGGCGGGGCTGGCTATATCGGCAGCCATGCCGTGCTGGCGCTGCTGGATGCGGGCTATGAGGTCGTCGTGCTCGACAATCTCGTCACCGGCTTCGACTGGGCGGTCGATCCCCGCGCGTCGCTGGTCGTGGCGAACGTCGCCGACGACGACGCGGTCCGTGCCGCGATCCGCGAGCACAAGGTTCGCGCGATCATGCACTTCGCCGGATCGATCATCGTGCCCGAGTCGGTCACCGACCCGCTCAAATATTATCGCAACAACACCGCCGCCAGCCGCTCGCTGATGGAAAGCGCGGTGGCCGAAGGCGTCGCCCACTTCATCTTCTCCTCGACCGCCGCCACCTATGGCACGCCCGAGCGGGTGCCGATCAAGGAGAGCGATCCCAGGGCGCCGATCAACCCGTACGGCATGTCCAAGCTGATGACCGAGATCATGCTGAAGGACGTCGCCGCCGCGCATCCGATCAACTATTGCGCGCTGCGCTACTTCAACGTCGCGGGTGCCGATCCGCAGGGCCGTTCGGGCCAGTCGACGGTGGGCGCGACGCACCTCATCAAGATCGCGGTCGAGGCGGCGATCGGCAAGCGCGACGCCGTCGGCGTCTATGGCACCGACTTCGCGACCCGCGACGGCACCGGCGTGCGCGACTATATCCACGTCTCCGACCTCGCCGCCGCGCATGTCGCCGCGCTGGAGCTGCTGGTCGAACGGCCGGGCGAGAGCCACACGCTCAACTGCGGCTATGGCCGTGGCTTCTCGGTGCTGGAGGTGCTGGATGCGGTCGACCGCGTGACCAACCTGACGATCGAGCGCCGGATGGAAGGCCGCCGCGCGGGCGACCCCGCCGAGTTGGTCGCCGACAATGGCGAAATCCTGGCCACCCTGTCCTGGCGGCCCGAGCGCGACGATCTGGAGGGCATCGTGCGCGACGCGCTGGCCTGGGAGCGCAAGCTGGCCGAAATGGGCCGCTGATCCGGTGCGGCTGCGCTCGCTCCTCTTCGTGCCGGGCGACCGGCCCCAGCGGATGGCCAAGGCTTTGGGGATGGGCGCGGATGCGCTGATCCTCGACCTGGAGGATGCGGTCGCCCCCGATGCCAAACCGCGGGCGCGCGAAGCGGTGGCGCGGTTCCTGGACCAGCCGCGTCAGGCGGACGTGCAGTTGTTCGTCCGCATCAACCCGGTCGATGGCCCGCTGGCGGCGGACGATCTGGCCGCGATCCTGCCCGCCCGGCCCGACGGCATCGTCCTGCCCAAGGCCGAGGGGCTGGTCAGCCTGCATGCGCTGGCGGCACGCGGGGTGGCGCATATCCCGATCCTGCCGATCGCGACCGAGACGCCGATGGCGCTGTTCCGGCTGCACGAATATGCCGGATCGCCGCTGCCGCTCACCGGGCTGACCTGGGGCGCGGAGGATCTGCCCGCCGCGATCGGCGCCGTCACTTCGCGCGAGGCGGATGGCGGCTATACCGCCCCCTATGAGCTTGCCCGGTCGCTGACCCTGTTCGGTGCGCATGCGGCGGGCGCAGCGGCGATCGAAACGGTCTATCCCGATTTCGCCGATCTGGAGGGGCTGGCCGCCTATGCCGCGCGCGGGCGGCGCGACGGCTTTACCGGCATGATGGCCATCCATCCCAAGCAGGTGCCGGTCATCAACGCCGCCTTCACCCCCTCTCCCGAGGAACTGGCACGCGCGCAAGCGATCGTCGATCTGTTTGCGGCGAATCCGGAGGCCGGGGTGCTCCAGCTGAACGGCAAGATGCTCGACGCGCCGCACCTGAAGGCGGCGCA
The DNA here is from genome assembly GCF_001477495.1 of Sphingomonas yabuuchiae. Lineage (GTDB taxonomy): Bacteria > Pseudomonadota > Alphaproteobacteria > Sphingomonadales > Sphingomonadaceae > Sphingomonas > Sphingomonas yabuuchiae_A. The sequence continues at coordinate 23,468 of NZ_LDTF01000019.1, read as the reverse complement.
GGCGTTACTGGCGCTCGGCCGTCCATGACCGGCGGGCGGCCGCCGTCGCCCACCACCAGCCCAGTGCCCAGAGCGTGCCGAAGCACCAGCCCGCCGCCACGTCGGACGGCCAGTGCACGCCCAGATAGACACGACTGGCCCCGATCGCCCCGACCAGCAGCACCGCGACCCCGACGATGGCATGGCGCACCCGGCGATGATCGGTCAGCTGCGTCGCGAGGGCCGCCAGCGTCATATAGACCATCGCACTGCCCGCCGCATGGCCGCTGGGGAAACTGGCATTGTGGACATCGACCCAGTGCGGCACCAGGTCCGGCCGCGGGCGCGCGACCATCAGTTTTACCCAGGTCACGACCGCCCCGCCGGTGATCCCCGACAGCGCCGTCATCAGCGCCAGCAGCCACCAGCCGCGCGCCAGCAGCAGGACCGCCGCGCCCGCCACGATCAGGACCAGCACCGGCACGCTGCCCAGCGCGGTGAAATCCACCGCCACCGTCCGCAACCCCTGCGACGATGCATGGGTGCGCAAGCCGGTCAGGATCGCCCGATCCCAGTCGAAGGGCCAGTGATCGACCGCCAGTCCGAAGAGCAGCAACAGCGCAAGCGCCACCGCCACCGCCGCCACCCCGCGCAATGCCATCGGCATGGCCGACAGGCGCGATGGCGCGGCGAGCGGCGAATCACGCGATTCGTCGCACGACGAATTGCTGCCCGAAAAATGGGTCTGGTCGATCATCGGAATGGCCTCGTCATGCCCGGCTTTTGTGGCGAATACCTCGTAAGGGCAAGCCAATCAGGCTTTCAGGCGGTAGCCGGAAGTTTTTTTGTCGGGCTCAAGCCATTGATCGACCGGCAGCTCTTTCAGAACCGGCCTTATCGATCAGCGTCATTCGAAAAACGGGTTTGTCTGTTAACCGGTTCTGTTTCATGAATGAGACACGCCGACGACAATGATTGGCGGGAGAGGACTGCACCACCATGGAAGAACATGTGATTTCGCCGATCGATCGCCTGATGATCCTGACCATCGGTGCGGTATCGAGCTGGCTGGCCGTCGGCGGCGTCGCCCTTGGCGCGTCCAAGCTGATCAAGCATTTTTTCTAAGACGGGTTGGCGCAATCCCCGGCGCGTTTGGCGGCTGGGGGTTGCCTTCGGGAAACGGCGCATGGCTCAGGCTTGAACGGGATCGGATCAATCCCGGTCGGGAGCCCGCCCCTTCCGATAGACGTGCCGCGCCATACCGATCGCGCGCCATCGCAGCAGATCGTCGACCCCGGCATAGCCGAGCCCCAGATGCGGCGGCCGCGACGCCAGTACATTGCCCAGCGTGACTTTGCCGCCCCGCAGCGCCGCCCGCGCCAATTGCCGCCAGCGTCGCGCGGTTTCCCAGCGGATCAGCGTCAGGCTCTGCGCATCGGGCGCGAACCGCTCGACGAACGCGCCCTGAAGCTGCGCGATCGCCTCCCCCAAATGGCGGAGCGTCGCGCCGTCGGGGATCGGCACGCCCCCCATATTATGCTGGACCAAAAGGCGCGCGACCGCGTCGGCGTCGTCGCCGAGCAACGGCTTATGCGCCTCGGCCAGCACGCGCGTCGCGCTGGCGCGCATCATCGTCGTGAACCGCTTCGACGCACCGCCCTCATGCTGGCGATAGATCAGCAGCGGCTCGTCCAGCCGCGCGATGCGCCCGAATGCAGCGATGCGGTGATACAGGTCGAAATCCTCGGCATAGAGGATTTCGGGCCGGGTGAACGGATCGAGCCGCCGTGCGACATCGGCGCGGACCATCACCGTCGACCATGCCAGCGGATTCTCGATCCAGCTGAGCCAGGCGATCAGCGCGGGCGTGGTGTGCGGCGCATAGTCCATGGGCAGCACGCGTCGCCCGACCAGTTGCTCGGTCTGGGTGCCGACCAGCACGATATCGGGGTGCGCCTCCAGAAAGGCGACCTGCCGCGCCAGCCGTTCCGGACGACACAGATCGTCCTGATCCAACCCCGCCAGATAGCGCCCCCGCGCCTCGGCAAATCCCCGGTTGCGCGTCGTCACCGGACCGCCATTGACCGCATTCTCGATCAGGCGAACGCGCGGATCGGGCCAGTTCCGCACCAGCTCGCGGGTGCCGTCCGACGAACAATCGTCGACGACCAACGCCTCCCAGGCGGTCAGCGTCTGTTCGCCCAGGCTCGCCAGCGTCTCACCGATCAGCGCCGCGCCGTTATAGGCGGGGATGACGACGCTGACGACAGGATCGGCGATAGGATCGCTCATGCCGCCGCGCTGCTCCGTGCCGCCGCATCGTTCCCCAGCAGCTGGTCGACGATCATCTGGCCGACATCATTCTGCCAAAGCCACAAGCCATTGGCCTGCCCCCGGAAACTCTTCTCCCCGCCCAGCGCGCCCCAGGGCACGAAACCGGCAGAGAGGCCGATGCCAAAGACGCCCGGCACCGGTCGATCCTGATCGTCGAGGACTCGGCAATGGCGGTCGACCATCGGCCGCCCCGCACGGTGCGCCAGCGCGATCGGCTGGCCGTTCACGTCGAACAGCGGCAGCGAGCGCGGGCGATAGCCGAGCGCCCCGATTACCAGATCGGCCTCGGCGATGATCCGCCGCGCCTCGGCATCGTCATCGCCCGCGATTCGGTGGAGGCGCAGGCGCGGGTCGGGCGTCCGTCCGCCCAAGCCCAGCATCCGCATCACCAGCTCGCGCGACTCCAGCCGGAGCCCGGCGAGGCGCAGCACGAACCCGCTGACCGGGCAAATATCGTCCGGGGTGAAGTCGGTGAAGCCTTCCGCCGCCGCCGCCTCGACCGATGGAAAGAAGGGCTTGGGCGGAGTGCGCACCATCAGCGTGATCGCGCCCGCCCCCCAGGGCAGGTCGTGGCATTTGAGCAGCTGCACGGCCGAGGCCAGCGCGCTGGTCGAGGCCCCGACGATCACGACGCGCGGCGCACGCCGGTCGGCCAGCCGTTCTGCCACCGCCTCCACCCCGCCACGCCGCAACACCAGGTCGGAGCGCATCAGCCGGTCACCCGCCAGCTCGCCCAGGCTGGCGCCCGCAACCCTCTTGTCCGCGACATGCGCGTCGGTCTGGTAGCCGCCGGTCGCCACGACCAGATGGCGCGAGGTCAGCACGCGCTGCCCTTCACGCCCGACGATGGTGGTCCGCCAGAGCCCGTCCGCCGTGGCCTGGGCGCTCAACGCCTCGGTATCAGTGCGGATTTCGCCGCCATGCGCCGTCACGATACCGCGCAGCCGCTGCGCGGTCGCCGCCAGCAATGGCGCGGTTTCGGCCAGCGGCGCGCCCAGCGCCCCGCAATGCCGCGCCATCATCTGCCCCGCCGGATGCGTCTCCAGCGCCGCCAATTCGGGATAAGGGTTGCCGCGCACCGCCGACAGGAAGGTTTCCGCCGTGGTGTCCGAACGGATCGCATAACCGCCCAGCGCGCCGGGCCCGACATGGGGCGACCGCTCGACCAGGACGAGCCCGTCTGCGGCCAGCCGCTCCAGCAGCCCCTTCTTGCTCGCAGCGGTCAGCACCGCGGTGCCCGCCGGTCCGCCGCCGATCATCACGCAGCCCAGCGCGGCGTCACCGCGCGCCTGTCCTGCCCCTGCCGACCCGGTATCGGCCGCGACGCGCGCGATCGCGCTCATCAGCCGCCCGGCCACGATCGTCGCATCACCGGGCCGCATCGCATCGGTGATCGGCAGGCTCAGCATCCGCGCCGAGACGTCATCCGCCACCGGCGTCGCCTCGACCAGCGCGGTGTCGCGGAACAACGTCTGCTCACCCAGATGTGGGCTGAAATACTGCCCCGTCCCGACCCCGTCCGCCGCCAGAACTTCGGCGATGGCCGCCCGGCGCGGTGCCAGTTCGGGGGGAAGCAGCACCGGCATGAACTGCGTCGCCTGCCGCCGGGCCGTCCCATGCTGGCATGTCAGCCCGGGCAGCGCCGCGCGATATTCGCGGTCCAGCGCGGCGCGGGCATCGCAGATCGTATCGAGTTCGGCCAGCTTGGTCCGCGCCATCAGGCCCAGTATCTCGGACATCTTGGCGTTGATGCCGGGCAGAGTCGCGTTGCGTCCGCGCTCAAACCCGAAATTCACCATCGCGCGCAGCTGGTCGATCCGGTCGACATCGGCGCTATAGACCAGCCCGCCCTCCCCGACCGAAAAGGTCTTGGTCGCGTGCATCGAATAGACCAGCGCGAAGGGCGCGCCCGTGCCGAAGCCCCGCCCCGCCTCGTCCAGCGTGCCGAGCGAGGCCGCCGCATCGATGACGACCCCGACCTCGTACCGCCGCGCCAGCCAGGCATAGCGATCCAGGTCGATGAGCGTGCCGAAGGTCGCATAGGGCACGATGACGCCGATCCGGCCGCCATGCTGCGCCAGCATCCGCTCTTCCTCGGCCGCGTCGGCAGTCCAGTCCCGCGGGTCGATATCGACGATCAAGGGAGTCAGCCCGGCCCAGATCGCCGCCTGCGCCGTCGCGGCAAAGGTCATGGCGGGCATCATGGCAAGCGTGCCCGGCCGGGGATGCAGCCCCGCCGCCTGCCGGATGGCGATCATCAGCCCCAGCGTCGCATTGCCGACCGCCAGCGCCGCACCGCGCCCGTCGAACAGCCGCGCCACCATCTCGGCTTCCAGCGCGCGAACCTCGGGGCCGTTATTGCTGAACTGGCCGGATGCCTCGATCCGCTTCAGGCCTTCCATCTGTTCGGACAGCCGGGGCGGTCGTGGCGCGATGAGCGGGAATTCCATCTGCCTCTCCCCCTGAAAATGGCCCCTCTCTTCCATATCCGTCCTAAAAAGCTCTTAGCACAAGATGATTGGGGTCACATGGTCGTCCGCACCATCCCATTTCGGGAGAGACATTTCGGGAGGGACAGGCCCCCGCTTCGGACCGGTCCCGGCCCATGTCGGTCCCTCGGGGATGCTTGTCCCGGGAACATTGGCGGCATTCGTTCGATCGTGGATCGTCCGAGAAGCGAGCCATGATGACCGACCCCCTGAACGCTGCTGCCCGCGTCATCCAACTGGCCCTGACGCCGATCTTCCTGCTGACCGCCGTGGGATCGCTGCTGAACGTCTTTGCGACTCGCCTGGGGCGGATCAGCGACCGGATCCAGGGATTGAAGAAGGATGGCCGGACGAACGGCTATGAGATGCGCCGCCTGCGCCTGCGCTCGAAGATCCTCGACATCGCCGTCACGCTGACCGCGGCGGCGGGCGCGATGACCTGCTGCGCGGCTATCACCCTGTTCCTGGGGACATTGCGCGACTCGCGCCATGCGGGGGTGCTGTTCTTCTTTTTCGGCGGCGGCCTGATCTGCGCGGTGGCGGGGCTGGCGTGTTTCGTCGGGGAGATCACGATCGCCGGGCGGGCACTTCGCGACGATCATGGCGAAGGCTGATCGGTATATCATCCCGGTGGTGGGTCCGCCGGGACTCGAACCCGGGACCTCTCGATTAAAAGTCGCTTGCTCTACCAACTGAGCTACGGACCCTCCATCGGGGTGGAAGCGACCTAGGGGCGCGGACGCCTGCGGTCAACACCATGTCGCATATGGCGCACAAACCGCCCGTCACGCGGATCGCGCCAGTCCGCCGCGATTGCCGCCAGCGGATGCAGCACGAAGTCGCGCGCGGCATAGGCGATGTGTGGTACGACCAGCCCCGGCGAGCGCCACCGTCCCCCCGACCATAATATGATGTCCAGGTCGATCACCCGCGCCCCCCAGCGCTGCCCGCGCCGCCGCCCGAAATCGCGCTCGATGGCTTTCAGCATGGACAGCATGGCCGGCGGGTTCAGCGGGCTTTCGACCAGCGCGGCGGCATTGGCGAAGGCGCGGATCGACGGCCCGATCGGCGCGGTGGTCAGGATCGGCGACACCGCATGGACGCCCGGCAACGCCGCCAGCGCCGCGCGGATTTCATCGCGCGGGCCGCCATGCCGCCCCGGACGGTTGGAACCCAGTGCGATGGCATAGCTTGTCGTCGTCATGCCCTGCGACTACCCGAGCGCGATGCCCGACGCATCCTTTCCTGTCATCCCGGCGCCCCTGGCCCCGATCCAGCCGCCGCGCGACTGCCCGCTCTGTCCCCGCCTGGTCGAGGTCCGCGAGACCGTCGCCGCCGAATATCCCAATTGGTGGAACGCCCCCGTACCGCCGTTCGGCGATGGCGACGCCTGGCTGGCGGTCGTCGGCCTCGCCCCCGGCAAGCATGGCGCGCACCGCACCGGCCGCCCCTTTACCGGCGATGGCGCAGGGCCGCTGCTCTATGGCACGCTCGCCAAATTCGGTCTGGCCGAGGGCGAGTTCGCCGCCAAGGTCGATGACGGGCTGACGCTGAAGGGTGCGGTGATCCTGAACGCGGTCAAATGCCTGCCGCCCGAGAACAAGCCGACGCCGGACGAGATTCGCACGTGCCGGACGTTTCTGGAACAGGAACTGACCGCGCTGCCCCGGCTGTCGGTGGTCATCGCGCTTGGCGAGATCGCGCACCGATCGGTCGTTAAGTCGCTGGGCGGCCGCCTGCCCAAGGCCCGATTCGCGCATCTGGCCGAACATCGCCTGCCCGGCGGCGGGCCGGTGATCCTCGATAGCTACCACTGCTCGCGCTACAACCAGAATACCGGGAGACTGACGCCCGAGATGTTCGAGGCGGTGTTCGCGCGGGCGATGGCGTTGCGGGGGTAAACTTATTCCTCCCCTGCAAGGGGAGGTGGCAGGGCGAAGCCCTGACGGAGGGGTGTCACCTTCTCGAGAGCGGGACACCCCTCCACCATGCTGCGCATGGTCCCCCTCCCCTTACAGGGGAGGAATTTAGGTTCAGATATCCTGGACCAGCCGCCCGTACAGTTCCGGTCGCCGGTCACGGAAAAAGCCGAACGCCGCGCGGTGGCGCTTCACCCGGTCGATGTCGAGGGTGGCGACGATCACGCCCTCTTCCTCGCGGTCCAGCTCGGCCAGGATGTCGCCGCGCTCGTCGCAGATGAAGCTGGTGCCGTAGAAGGTCTGGCCATGCTCGCAACCGACACGGTTGGCGGCGACGATCGGCACGACGTTGGATACGGCATGGCCGACCATGGCACGACGCCACAGCCGCGCGGTGTCGAGGCTGTCGTCATGCGGCTCGCTGCCGATCGCGGTCGGATAGAACAGGATTTCCGCGCCCATCAGCATCATCGCGCGCGCCGTCTCGGGATACCATTGGTCCCAGCAGATGCCGACGCCCAGCTTCGTCGCGGGGCCGTCCCACACCTTGAATCCGGTATTGCCGGGGCGGAAATAGAATTTCTCCTCATATCCCGGACCGTCCGGGATATGGCTCTTGCGATAGACGCCCGCGACCTTGCCGTCCGGGTCGACCATCGCCAGCGAGTTGTAATGATGCGGCCCGTCCGCCTCGAAGAAGCTGGTCGGGATATGGACCTTCAGCTCGGCGGCCAGCTCCTGCATCGCGCGCACCGCCTGATGCTCGGCGGTCGGCTTGGCGTTGGTGAACAGCCCCTCATCCTCGACGCGGCAGAAATATTCGCCCTCGAACAACTCGGGCGGCAGGATCACCTGCGCTCCCTGGGACGCCGCCTCGCGGACGAGGCGCGACACCTCGGCGATGTTGCGGTCGATATCGGCGGTAAAGGCCAGTTGCAGCGCGGCGACGGTGATCTGGGTCATGGCCCCGCCCTTTAATGGCTCCGCACGCGGGCGTCACCCCGCTTCCGCATCCAGCCGCGTCACGCCGTCAGGCGGGATGCCGGGACGGGATCGAGCAGGATCGAGCGCAGGACCACCGGGTAGAAGCTTTTCATCTTCAGGTCGCACAGCGCCATCAACCGCTGGTTGAGCGCGCGCGTCACCCCGACATATTCGTTCCACCGTTCCTCGATGGCGCGGGCGGTCCAGGTTCCGATATGTTTGGAATAGGTCAGGCGCAGTTCGCGGGTCTCGACCACGACCGCCTCGCATCCGGGAATGCTGGCCATCAGCCGCCGTTCGCGCAGCGGGGTCAGCAGCAGTTCGTCCTCGCTCTTCAGATGCTTGGTGATGACCTGCGCGATTCGGGTGCGGGCCGGGCCCAGCAGCGGCGCGGCCTCGGCATAGCGCAGGTCGAACAGGGCCATGAGAACGCCGACGGCGCGCGCTATGTCCTCGTGTTGCGCACGGAGCAGATTGATGGTGACTTGCAAGACGTGGGGCTCCGATCCCGGACGGGTGAATGTACCACCCTAGCCAACCCACGGTTTATGCACGGTAAAGGGAAAGGCCCGCGCTTCGACGAAGAAGCACGGGCCAGGGAGACATATCAGCCGATCGTCGGAATCTGCTGCGAGATGCAGTGGAAGCTGCCGCCGCCGGTCAGGATCGCGTCGGCGCGCAGGCCCACGACCTGGCGGTCGGGGAAGATCGCCTGAATCGCGGCGACCCCGGCATCGTCATTCTCGCTGCCATAGAGCGGCACCACGACCGCGGCGTTGCCGATATAGAAGTTCATGTAGCTGGCGGGCACGACCTCTTCATCGCGCAGCACGCGGCCCGGCGACGGGATGCCGACGACCTCCAGCCCGGCGGCCTGCGCGTCGCGCTTGGCGGCGGCATAGACCTGCCAATTGGGGTCGTTCTCGGCGGCTTCGGGAATGGCGACCCGGTTGGGGCCGACGAAGCGGGCCAGATTGTCGACATGGCCGTCGGTATGGTCGTTGAGCAGGCCGTTGCCCAGCCAGACGATCCGGGTCAGACCCAGGTCATGGGCCAGCCGCTCGGCGATCTCGCCCTCCCGCAGGTCGGGATTGCGGTTGGGGTTGAGCAGGCACTGGCGAGTCGTCACGACCAGCCCGGTGCCGTCCCCGTCGATCGCGCCGCCCTCCAGCACCCATTCGCAGCGGGTGGCGGAAAGCCCGCGATCCTCGGCCAGACGCGCGCCGACCGTGTCATCGCCGGGCAGGTCGTACTTGCCGCCCCAGCCGTTGAACTGGAACAGCCGGGCCGAGCCGTCGCCGGTGACGATCGGGCCGGTATCGCGCAGCCAGATATCGCCAAAGGGCTGGACGACGACGTCCGCCATGTCGCCCGCCATCGCGCGCGCGGCATCGGCCGCCTCGCCATCGGCGGCGACCAGGATCACCCGCTCGCCCCGGCCATCGGCATGAACGGCGCGCGCGAAGGCCAGCACCTCCTCGCGCGCAGGGTCGAGATCCTCTTCCCACAGCTCCGGATGGCTGGGAAAGCCGATCCATACGGCGTCATGCGGGGCCCATTCGGCGGGCGGGGGCGTGGTCACGGTTGGCGTGGTCACTGGACGTTCTTCCTGCTTTGATCGCGAATGCCGCGAAATTCGGCGGTGGGATACCAGTTGGGCCACAGGCCCGGCCGGTCGGCGAGCGTCCTGCCCAATTGATAATAGACCGTCAAATCCTCGACGGCGCCCGACCAATCCCAGTTGGCGTCATATTCGTCGGCGGGCTTGTGATAGCGGTTGGCCACATAGTCCTCCGCCGCCGCCTTGCCCGCCGCGACGCCGCCCATCACCTTGTCCTGCCCCGACCCGCCATCGAGCATCGGCACGCCCAGCTTGGCGAACGAGAAATGGTCGGAGCGGTAATAGCCGCCACGCTCGGGATTGGCCTCCTCGCCGATATAGCGGCCTTGCGCACCGACCAGCGACTTGGCGATATCCTCGATCTCGGACTTGCCCTTGCCGACCAGCACGAAATCCTTCGACCGGCCGGTGACGTTCAGCCCGTCCATGTTCACCCCGCCCACGGTGCGGGCGAGCGGAAAGACGGGATGCTGCGCATAATAGCCCGAACCGAGCAGCCCGCTTTCCTCCGCCGTCACCGCCAGGAAGGCGATGGACCGCTTGGCCGGGCCCGCCTTGGCCTGCGCCTCGGCCAGAGCGACCAGCCCCGCCACGCCGGTCGCGTTGTCGAGCGCGCCGTTGCAGATATCGTCACCTTCCACCGCGTCGCAGCGGCCCAGATGGTCCCAATGCGCCGAATAGAGGACGTAATCGCCCGGCTCGGTCGTGCCCGGCAGGACGCCAATGACGTTCTTCGATGCCTGGCGCCGGATGGTGTTGGTGAAGCCGCCCGAGAGGGCCAGGCCCAACGGCACCGCCTTGAAGCCCTTTTGCTGCGCCGCCTTGGTCAGCGTGGCGAGGTCCCTGCCCGCCGCCTTCAGGATGCGCTGCGCCACCGGTTCCTGAATCCAGCCGATGACCTGGCTCTGGTCCCGATGGTCGCCCGGCTCGTCCAGCTCCAGTTGCGGCCCGGTCCAGGAGGACTGCACCACCGCCCAGGGATAGGCGGCGGGTTCGGTCTGGTGAACGATCAGCGCGGCGGCGGCGCCATGCTTGGCGGCATTCTCGAACTTATAGGGCCAGCGACCATACCAGGTCATCGCGCGGCCCTCGAACGGCCCCTCGCGCCCCATGGTCTGCCAGTCGGCATCGTTGATCAGGATGACCACCGTCTTGCCGCGCACATCGACCCCGGCATAATCGTCCCAGCCCTTTTCGGGCGCGGTGATGCCGTATCCGACGAACACCAGCTCGCTGTCCTTCACGTCGATGCGCGGAGTCACGCGATAGGTGCCGACGACCATGTCGGTGCGATAGGCGAGCGGGATCGGTGCACCCTTGCCCTTGATGGTGAAGGGCTGGACATCGGTGGCGGTGATCTCGACCATCGGCACGTCCTGGGTCCAGCTGCCCTTGTTGCCGGGCTTCAGACCCGCCTTCTGGAAACGGTCGATGATATAGGCGACCGTCTTGTCCTCGGCCGGGGTGGTCGGCGCACGGCCTTCATAGGCGTCGGAGGACAGGGTCTGCGTGACCGTCTTCAGCGTATCGACCGAGATGGCGGGCTTGTCCTGCGCCATCGCAGTGCCGGACAGGAGGAGGGACAACAGGACCAGACGGCGCATGACAGGCATTCCTCTTATGTTTGGGGATGTTGTGCCCGGCCGCCGATCGCGGGGCAAGGGTGTGCGACGGGGCGGCCTGCCCGCTCCTCGAACCATGGTGTCACCAGCAGATGGGGCATGGCCAGGGCCGCGATACCGGCGAACAGGGCCCGGACGCCGGTCCCCTCGCGATAGACGAAAAATGCCCCCGCCGCCGCCGCGATGAGAAGGGCCGCAAGCAGGATGGGGCCGACCGCCCGAAGATAGGCGCGATGGCTGACGCAACCGATCGCTTGCCGCCGTAGATCGGTCTGCGGAAGCGCGTGCAGAACCAGAAAGCCGATCGAAAAGCCGACCAACGGCGGCAGGACCAGCAACGCGCCGGTGCCGATCAACAGGCGCCCGTCGCGGCGCCGTGCCGCCATGATCAGAACCAGCGCCGTCGCACCGACTCCGGCAACGGTCAGCAGGAAAAGCATGGTCGTCGATATGTCATGGCCTGCCGCGAAGGCGAGGATGTCGCCATAACCCTCGCGATGCAGGATCACCGGCGTCGCCACCAGCGAGATGCCGCGCGCCGTCCGTTCCAGCGGAGCACCACGGGGTGCATCCTCGACCCCGAAATGAATGGCCGAGGCCGCCAGGAACAGGGGCAATGCAATCTGCGGATACCCCGTCCACCACATCAGGCAGATCAGGGACACAGAGATATACAGGAACAGGAACAAGGGGCGCCGATCCGGCGCGACGATCGCCAGATCGCTGGCCCCGTGCGCCATGCCGAGGACACCGATGGCCAGGATCGCAAAGCCCAACTGGATCGGCAACGAACCGGCGGAGGCGGCCAGCGCCGCCCCCACCAACATGGTCCAGCCGATGGCCGGGGCACGGGTCATCAGGCGCGATGGTCGTGCAGCGCCGTCTTCAGATTGGCGGCCGCATAGAAGGCGTAGACGACCTTCGCCAGCACATCCATGATCAGGATCGCCCAGACCGACATCGGATCGCTGATGATCTTCAAGCCTTCCGGCCCGACCAGGAAGACGATCGGGTACAGGAACCAGATCACCGTCAGGAACACGACGTTTTTGCGATAGGCCGTGCCCAGGGCTTCGCCCCGCTCGGCCGCCAGGACGCGCAGCGGCCCCCACAGCAGATACAGCACGCCGACAAAGGCCGCGCACGACCAGAGATACCAGACCCACTTTAACACGGGCACCAGCGCCAGCGACGAGATCAGACCGGTGACGATCATGAGGACGTCGAGGACGATGATCGCGGTCAGATACCCACCGACCTCGCCCGTCTTGCCCCGCTCGTGAAAGGCCAGCAGCACCAGGCTGGCGAGCAGGATCGGCGTCGTGACGGACCAGTCGGCATAACGGGCCAGATAGGTCACCGACCCGTCGATGTTGATCAGCGTGCCGATGCCGAAGGCCATGGCAAGATAGGCCGTCGCCGCGATGAACGGCACGGCGGCATGGAGCAATGTGTGATGCAGCGACGGCGACGTCTTGCTGCCTTTTGCGTATATGGCCAGCGAGGCCAGGGACATGATCGTGAAGCCGATCAGGAACGCCATCCAATCCATCTGCAACCCTCCGGTTCAGGGGCGACGGTGGGCCGACCCATCACCTGAACAGCGCATGGGGTTTGTCGATCCGGCATGACACAAATGTTAGAATTGCAAACAAAAAGGGCGGCCCCGAAGGACCGCCCTTTCCGAAACTTCGGTAAGATCCGAAACTTAGCGCGAATAGAATTCGACGACCAGGTTCGGTTCCATCTTCACCGGATAAGGCACCTCGTCCAGGGTCGGGATGCGGGTCAGCGCGACCTTGGCGTTGCCGTCGGCGGTGACGTAGTCGGGCACTTCACGCTCGGCGAGCTGCTGTGCTTCCATGACCAGCGCCATTTCGGTCGCCTTCGAACCCAGCGAGATCTCGTCGCCGACGAAGCAGCGGCGCGACGCGATGTTGCACTTCACGCCGTTGACGCGGATGTGGCCGTGGCTGACCAGCTGGCGCGCAGCGAAGATCGTCGGCGCGAACTTGGCGCGGTACACGATCATGTCCAGGCGCTGCTCGAGCAGGCCGATCAGGTTCTGCGAGGTATCGCCCTTCATGCGGGCGGCTTCCTGATAGCAGGCCTTGAACTGCTTCTCGGTCACGTCGCCATAATAGCCCTTCAGCTTCTGCTTGGCGCGCAGCTGCAGACCGAAGTCCGACATCTTGCCCTTGCGACGCTGACCATGCTGGCCGGGGCCGTATTCACGCTTGTTGACCGGGCTCTTGGGGCGACCCCAGATGTTCTCGCCCATACGGCGATCGAGCTTGTACTTTGCGCTTTGACGCTTCGACATGTGTAATCCTTGGCAATTACGAACGACGTTGGTCCCGGTATCGCACCATGCAAGCCTTTAGGTGGACAAGCGCAGGCCCACCGCTTCACCGGGATGCGGGGGCAATTGCGAAGCGGCGCGCCTAGACGACGCGCAGCCGTAAGTCAAGCGAAGCGGGCGATCAGCGACCGCTGGCGGTGTTCAGCCGCCCGGTGGCGTTTTCCACATCGTTGCGCGCATTGGCCGCGATCTCGTCCCATTCCGCCTGGGTCTTGCAGATGCGCTTGGACGACAGGCGCGAGCCGGTGGTTTCCTGAACCCGGCAGATCTTCTTTTCCTTCACCGGCGCGGGCGCGGGTTCGGCCTGTTGCCCGGTCAGGGCCAGCAGCAACAACGTGGTCAGCATCGTTCTATCTCCCAATTGGAACGCAGGCGCCATGCTATCCCGCGCGCGGCCCGATCGGCAAGCCGGACTGGACAGCGGGAACGCCGCCCGGCAGAGCCATAATCCATGACCCAGATTCTCGCCGGCCCCGATTGCACCACCATGGCGGAGGTCCGCGCGGGCGTGGACCAGCTCGATCGCGAACTGGTCGCCCTGCTCGCGCGCCGCTTCGCCTATATGGACGCCGCCGCCCGGATCAAACCGACCCGCGACCGCGTGCGCGACGAGGACCGCAAGACCCAGGTCATCGACCAGGCCCGCGCCGAAGCCCGCCGCCTGGGCGTCCCCGAAGCGGTCGTGGCCGACATCTGGGAAGTGCTGGTCGAAGGCTCGATCGCCTATGAACTGGCGGCGTTCGACCGGACGCGGGGGTAAGCTCCCTCCCACCCTTCACATCCCAACCTCCGTTCAGGCCGAGCGAAGTCGAAGCCCACGCCGTAACCGCTACCGCAAGGGCATCGTGGCCAATGCCACCCTTGGCCTTCGACTACGCTCAGGCTGAACGGAGGTTGGGGATTTGTCCCCTTACCGCTGGCGCGGCCGTGCCAGTGTCGACAACACACCGCGCAGCGTCCGCACCTCCTGGCTCGACCAGCCGGGCTTGGTCAGCAGGGTGCGCAGCGTCCGCTTGCTCGCCGGCGTGCGGTCGGGCGGGAAGAAGAACCCGGCATTCTCCAGCATATCCTCCAACTGGCCGATCATCCCGTCCAGCTCGCCCTGCGGCGCGACCTCGGGCAGTTCGACCTCGGGCGGCTGGGCCAGTTCGATCCCCTTGGACCATTCATAGGCGATCAGGATCACCGCCTGCGCCAGGTTCAGGCTGCCGAATTCGGGGTTGATCGGCACCGTCACGATCTTGCGCGCGATGGCGACGTCGTCGGTCTCCAGCCCCGACCGTTCCGGGCCGAACAGAAAGGCCGCGCGACCAACGGTATCGGCATGGATTTCGCGCGCCGCCTCTTCCGGGGTCACGACCGGCTTGGTCACGCCGCGCTTGCGTACCGTGGTCGCATAGACCTGCGCACAATCGGCGACCGCGTCCGCCACGCTTTCATAGACCTTGGCCCGTTCCAGCACGATGTCCGCGCCCGATGCGGCAGGCCCCGCCTGCGGATTGGGCCAGCCGTCGCGCGGGGTGACGAGGCGCATCTCGACCAGCCCGAAATTCAGCATGGCGCGCGCGGCCTTGCCGATATTCTCGCCGAGCTGCGGGCGGACCAGGACGATGACGGGGGGCTGGGACTGGGGCTGGGACACAATTCAATCTTCCGTTCGCCCTGAGCGACGTCGAAGGGCACGTTCGTCGCGCGGTATCGCGGCTTCTGTGAGCGCCGTCCAGTCCGATGCGATCAGCGCGGCCTTCTTGGTGCGGGACCAGCCTTTGATCTGGCGTTCAGCGGCGAGGGCTTCGTAGCGGGTGGGGATTGGGACAAGGGATTGCCTTGGGCTTCGACGCCCGCCACACAGCTCATTCCCCCCGCGGCGCCACTTCCTCGACCGTCCCGGCAAAAGCCTCGAAATCCTTCGCCTCACCGAACTCGCGATACACGCTCGCGAAGCGGATATAGGCCACCGAATCCAGCCCCTTGAGCCCTTCCATCACCATTTCGCCGATCCGCTTGGACGACACCTCGCCCTCGCCGCTGGTTTCCAGCTGGCGCTGGATGCCGGACACCAGCTTCTCCACCCGTACCGGATCGATGGGTCGCTTGCGGGTCGCGATGGCGATGGATCGCAGCAGTTTCTCGCGATCGAAGGGTTCGCGCCGGTCCTCGCTCTTCAGCACGAACAGTTCGCGCAACTGGATCCGCTCGAACGTGGTGAAGCGCGCGCCACAGCCTTCGCATTGGCGGCGGCGGCGGATGGCCGCCCCATCTTCGGTGGGGCGGCTGTCCTTTACCTGACTGTCTTCATGGCCACAAAAGGGGCAGCGCATTCAGATCTTCTTCTTGGCCTTGAGATAGGCATAGCCCGCACCCGCCGCCGCGCCGAAGATCGGGCCGACGAACGGCACCGGGATCGCGACGACGGCGCCGAGCGCGCCCCATTTCGCCATGCTCTTGCCGAGGCCCGGGGTCGACTTGATGTCGTTCTGCACCTCGGAAAACTTCTCGTCGAACTTGGCCATTTGAAACGTCCTTATCCCTGATAGATCGGAAAGCGTGCGCAAAGCTCACGCACACGGGCACGAACGTTTGCCTCGACCTCCGGGTCCCCATGTTCGCCCTTGGCCTTCAGACCGTCGAGCACATCGGCGACCATATGGCCGATCTGCTCGAACTCCGCGACGCCGAAGCCGCGCGTGGTGCCCGCGGGCGAGCCGACGCGGATGCCGCTGGTCTTCATCGGGGGCAGCGGGTCGTTGGGGATGCCGTTCTTGTTGCAGGTGATGCCCGCGCGCTCCAGCGCCTCGTCGGCGTCGCGGCCGGTGATGCCGAGCGGCGTCAGGTCGACCAGCGCCAGATGCGTGTCGGTGCCGCCAGCGACCAGGTTCGCGCCGCGCGCCTTCAGCGTCGCGGCCAGCGTGCGCGCGTTCTCGACGACCGCCGCGATGTAGGTCTTGAACTCCGGCTGCAGCGCCTCGCCGAACGCGACCGCCTTGGCGGCGATGACGTGCATCAGCGGACCGCCCTGCAGGCCGGGGAACACCGCCGAGTTGATCTTCTTGGCGATCGCCTCGTCATTGGTCATGATCATGCCGCCGCGCGGACCGCGCAGCGTCTTGTGCGTGGTGGTGGTCACGACATGGGCGTGACCGAACGGGGTCGGATGCAGTCCGCCCGCGACGATGCCCGCGAAATGCGCCATGTCGACCATGAAATAGGCGCCGACCTCGTCCGCGATGGCGCGGAACTTGGCGAAGTCGATGACGCGCGGATAGGCCGAGCCGCCCGCGATGATGATCTTGGGCTGGCACTCGCGCGCGATGCGGGCGACCTCGTCATAGTCGATCAGGTGCGTCTCGGGGTCGACGCCATACTGGACCGCGTTGAACCACTTGCCCGACAGCGCGGCCTTCGCGCCGTGCGTCAGATGGCCACCGGCGTCGAGCGACAGGCCCATGATCGTGTCACCGGGCTTGGCCAGCGCCAGCATCACCGCGCCGTTGGCCTGCGCGCCCGAATGCGGCTGCACGTTGACGAAGTCGCAGCCGAAAATCTGCTTGGCGCGGTCGATCGCCAGCTGCTCGACCTCGTCCGACGGCGCGCAGCCCTGGTAATAGCGCTTGCCCGGATAGCCCTCGGCATATTTGTTCGTGAAGACCGAGCCTTGCGCCTCCATCACCGCCTTGGAGACGATGTTCTCGCTGGCGATCAGTTCGATCTGGGTCTGCTCGCGTTCCAGCTCGTGCGCGACACCGGCGAAGACGGCGGGGTCGGCATCGGCCAGGGTGCGGGTGAAGAAACCGGCGGGCTGGACGTCGTTAAGCGTGCTCATGAGGGTATCCTTGGCGTTCAATTCTGGGCGGGCGCGGTGGACAGCATGTCGACACGGCGCTGATGACGTCCGCCCTCGAACGGGGTGGACAAAAAGGCTGCGAGGCAGGCCTTGGCCATTTCGTCGCCGATGACGCGTGCGCCCATGGCGATGGCGTTGGCGTCGTTATGCTGGCGGGCGAGCGCAGCCGACAGCGGCTCGGAGACGAGCGCGCAGCGGCAGGCGGGGTTGCGGTTGGCGGCGATCGAGATGCCGATGCCCGATCCGCACAGCGCCACGCCACGCTCGGCGCGACCATCGGCCAGCGCTTCGCCGACCGCGCGGCCGAAATCTGGGTAATCGACGCTGGCATTGCCGTCGGTGCCGAGGTCCAGCACCTCATGCCCCTGGTCGCGCAACCAGTCCGCCAGCACGGTCTTCAACAAGACGGCGGCATGATCGGATGCGATCGCGATGCGCATGGGACGGGCGCTCCTGGCAGGGTCGAATGGAATGCCCGCGCCTTTACGCGCGCACGCGGGCTATGGCTACCCCTTCGCGCAACGGAACGTGCACCAGGGTTGAGGGGTTTTGCGCGCCATGAAGCGCATCCTGATCCTCGCCGCCCTCTCCGCCCTGACCGCCTGCTCGCGCGAGACGCCGGAGGAGGTGAAGAACGCCGCCGCCGCGACGAACACGCCCACCGCAGCCGCCACGGCAGGCCCGGCGGGGGACGGCGCGACCTTCATCGGCCTGCCCAAGCAAAAGGCCCCCGATTATGTCGGTCGCTATGTCGGGGTGGAGGGCATGTACCTGACCATCAGGCACGCCGCGACGCCGGACCGTTACCGCATGGAGATGCAGTGGGACCTCGACAACAAAGGCGAGTTCCGGGGCGAGCAGGTCGGCGACACCATCGTGTTCGAGCGGAACGGCGTCCGCGAAACGCTGCGCCCGACCAACGGCGATGCCACCGGGCTGAAATATCTGGCGGGTAAGACCGACTGCCTGACGGTGAAGGCGGGCGAGGGCTATTGCAAGAAGTGAGGCGCGGCTAGGCTCGCTATCGTCGCCATGATAGGATCGCGACCGTGAACCAACTGGCCCGCCTTTCCCCGGATACCCGCGCGCGCTTCACCACCGCCGAGTTCCTGCGCATGGTCGAGAGCGGCGCGTTCGAGGACATGAAGGTCGAACTCATCGACGGGGAACTGGAACGGATGAACCCGCCCATGGGGGGCCATGCCGCCGCGCAGGCCAATGTCGTGTTCCATCTCGCTCAGGCCGTGGGCGTCGCGCTGGTCCTGGGTGAAACCGGTCTTGTTATCGACGATTCGACGGTCGTCGCCTGCGATGCCGCGCTGCTGCGCCAGCCGATCGCCGAGAACCGCTTCCTGACGCCAGACGATGTTCTGCTGGTGGTCGAGATCGCGCAGACGACGCAAAGCCGTGACATGGGGCTCAAGCGGATGCTCTACGCCCAGGCGAACATCCCGTCCTATTGGGTGATCGACGGGATACGCCGCGTCGTCCATGTCTATGCCGATCCGGTGAAGGGCGACTATAGCAGCGTCCACACGGTGCGATTTGGCGCACCATTGGCCGTGCCGGGAACCGACGCGGCGATCACACTAGATTAAAATCGGGCCTTTAACATTGCGACCACCCCGGCGAAGGCCGGGGTCCAGTTACCCTAACGTTGGTGGGGATAAGCTCGCATCGCTTCGCGCACACCACCCGCTTCGCCGCAACTGGGCCCCGGCCTTCGCCGGGGAAGAATGAAAAAGATGGAGCCCCTTACGCCGCTATCTTCAACTCGAGCCGCTCCCAGATTTCGACCAGAGCCGACACTAGTTCCGCCATCATCGCCTCGTCATGCGCGGGGCCGGGGGTGAAGCGCAGTCGCTCGGTGCCGCGCGGCACGGTCGGATAATTGATCGGCTGGACGTACACGCCATATTCGGCGAGCAGGATGTCGCTGATCTTCTTAGCCTTGACCGGATCGCCGACCATCACCGGCACGATATGCGTCTCGCCCAGCATCACGGGCAGATTCGCCGCGGTCATCATCGCCTTCAACTTGGCGGCCGCGGCCTGCTGGCCTTCGCGCTCGACCGAGCTTTGCTTCAGGTGGCGCACGCTCGCCAGTACGCCCGCGACCAGCACCGGCGACAGCGAGGTGGTGAAGATGAACCCCGGCGCATAGGAACGGATCACGTCGACGATCATCCGGTCGGCCGCGATATAGCCGCCCATCACGCCGAACGCCTTGCCCAGCGTCCCCTCGATCACGGTCAGCCGGTGCGCGACGCCGTCGCGCTCCGAAATGCCGCCGCCGCGCGCGCCGTACATGCCGACCGCATGGACCTCGTCCAGATAGGTCAGCGCGTTATACTTGTCGGCGAGGTCGCAGATCGCCGCGATCGGGGCGACATCGCCCTCCATCGAATAGACGCTCTCGAACGCGATCAGCTTGGGCACCGCCGGATCGGCCGCCGCCAGCAGTTCCTCCAGATGCGCCAGGTCGTTGTGGCGGAAGACCTGCTTCTCGCAGCCCGAATTGCGAATTCCCGCGATCATCGAAGCGTGGTTCAGTTCGTCGGAAAAGATCACGCAGCCCGGCAGGATCTTGGCCAAGGTCGCCAGCGTCGCCTCGTTGGAGACATAGCCGCTGGTGAAGAGCAAAGCCGCTTCTTTGCCGTGCAGGTCGGCGAGTTCGCCCTCCAGATCGACATGATAATGGGTGTTGCCGCCGATGTTGCGCGTGCCGCCCGAGCCCGCGCCGACGTCGTGGAGCGCTTCCTCCATCGCGGCGATGACCTTGGGATGCTGTCCCATCGCCAGATAGTCGTTGGAGCACCAGACGGTGATCGGCTTGGGTCCGTTATGCCCGGCAAAGCACCGCGCATTGGGAAACATGCCCTTGTTGCGCAGGATGTCGATGAAGACGCGGTAACGTCCCTCGGCGTGCAGGCGGTCGATCGCCTGGGTGAAGACGCGGGAATAATCCACGCGCACGTCCGTGCCTTCGATGCTCATGGAGCGGGAATGTAGGCGCAAGCCGCGCATGAATCGAGTCGGGAACTGCGCTCACTGTGATCGATCATGGTGGACATATTGTCCCAAGCGGCGATCGGTTCCTGATGCGGGTGGTTCTCAGGCTCGCTAGCCTTGTCCCCCACCTCCGTTCAGGCTTACAGCGCCTCGATCCGCGCAAAGCCCCGCGCCGCCAAGCCGGGGGCGAGTGCCTGCTCCCGGGGCCCAAGTCGCGTGAATACGGCCACGCCCTCGCCCCGATCGGCGGGCCAGTCCTGTCCGTGCGTCAAAAACGCGATTCGCCGCGCGATGCCTGGTCCGCCATCGACGAAGCGCACCGCATGCGGTGCCGCCGCCGCCAGTTCCGCCTCGACCAGCGGGAAATGGGTGCAGGCATTGACGATGACATCGATCGATTCGCCCCCCTCTTGCCCGAACAGCCCGTTCAGCACCGCCGCGAAGGATTCGGGTGCCAGCGTCTCGCCGCGCAGCTTCGCCTCAGCCAGTTCGACCAGTTCGGCCGAGCCGTGCCGGATCACCCGGCAGTCACCGGCGAAGCGCGCGGCCAGATCGTCGACATAGGCCTGCCGCACGGTCGCGCGGGTGCCGAGCACGCCGATGGTGCGCGTCCCGCTCATCGCCGCCGCCGGTTTGATCGCGGGCACGGTCCCCACGACGGGCAGGTCCAGCGCCGCCCGCACCGCGGGCAGCGCGATGGTCGAGGCCGTGTTGCACGCGATCACGATCAGGCGCGGCCGATACCGCTCCGCCAGTCGCCCGAGCAGCGCGGGCACCCGACCTGCGATCTCGTTCTCGGTCTTCTCGCCGTAAGGAAAGCCCGCACTATCGGCGACATAGACGAAGGGCGCGCTTGGCAGGGCGGCGCGCGCGGGCCCCGCGATCGACAGCCCGCCCACACCGGAGTCGAAGAACAGGATGGGACGCGCATCGCTCATATCCGCCCCTTAGACGTCCCGCAGCATCGAAACCAGAGCCGCGCCGGATTGGACAGGCCAGCACGCATGTTCTATATCTGTCCCGGAGCACAGGGGAAGACTATTGCCGACCGAAATCATCTGGGGGCCGCCCACCTGGGCCTTGCTGATCGGCTATCTGCTGGGATCGATTCCCTTCGGAATCATCCTGACCCGCGCGGCGGGCGCGGGCGATCTGCGCAGCATCGGGTCGGGCAATATCGGCGCGACCAACGTCCTGCGCACCGGCCGCAAGGGCCTGGCCGCCGCGACGCTGATCCTCGACTTGCTGAAGGGTGTCGCCGCCGTCTTGCTGGTCCGCCACTGGTTGCCCGGTGAGGAAGTGCTGGCGGCGGCCGCCGCGTTCGTCGGGCATTGCTATCCGATCTGGCTGAAGTTTCGCGGC
Organism: Sphingomonas yabuuchiae; assembly: GCF_001477495.1. Lineage (GTDB taxonomy): Bacteria > Pseudomonadota > Alphaproteobacteria > Sphingomonadales > Sphingomonadaceae > Sphingomonas > Sphingomonas yabuuchiae_A. The sequence continues at coordinate 1,940 of NZ_LDTF01000019.1, read as the reverse complement.
GGCAAGGGCGTGGCCACGCTGATGGGCGTCGTCACCGCGCTCTACTGGCCGCTGGGTCTCGTCTATGCGGTCGTCTGGCTGGGCCTGCTCGCCACGCTGCGCATCTCGGCCGTGGCGGGGATGACGGCGGCGGTCAGCGCACCGCTGGCGGCGGCGGTGATGGGCCGGTTCGACCTGGTCCTGCTGCTGATCGCGCTGGCGCTGATCGTCGTCTGGAAGCACGGCTCGAATATCGAGCGGCTGCTGGCCGGGACCGAACCCCGTATCGGCAAGAAGCGTGACTGACGCCCGGTTCGCACAGCTTCGGCTGTTGCGGACGCATGGCATCGGACCCGTTACGTGGCGGCAGTTGATGGCGCGCTTCGGCGAGGCGCAGGCCGCGCTCGACGCCTTGCCCCATCTCGCCCGGCGCGGCGGCGGCGTGGCCCCCAAGGCCGCCGAGCCGGCGGTGATCGCGCGTGAGATCGAGGCGGTCGCGCGGCTCGGCGCGCGTCATGTCCTGCTGGGTGAGGCCGATTATCCCGCGCTGCTCGCCGAACTCGACACCGCCCCGCCCGCGCTGATCATCCGCGGCGACATCGGGCTGGCGCAGCGCGGCGGCGTGGCGCTGGTCGGTGCGCGCAACGCCTCGGCCGCGTCATGCCGTTTCGCCCGAGGGCTGGCGCAGGACCTGGCGGCCCAGCACGTACCCGTCACCTCCGGCCTGGCGCGCGGCATCGATACGGCGGCGCATATCGGCGCGCTGGAGGGCGGCACCATCGGCGTCATCGCCAGCGGCATCGACATCGCCTTCCCGCCTGAAAACGCCCGGTTGCAGGAGGAGGTCGCCACGCGCGGCCTGCTGATCGCCGAGCAGCCGCCGGGGACGCAGCCACTCGCCCGCCACTTCCCCTCGCGCAATCGGATCATCGCCGGCCTGGCGCAAGGGACCGTCGTGGTCGAGGCCGCGCCGCGCTCCGGCTCGCTGATAACCGCACGCCTGGCGGGCGAGGCGGGGCGCGAGGTGATGGCGGTGCCCGGCCACCCCGCCGATCCGCGCGCGCAGGGGTGCAACATGCTGATCCGCGAGGGGGCGACGCTGATCCAGTCGGCCGCCGATATCCTCGAACAAATCCGCCCCATCGACGCCCGCATGGTCCGCGCGCCCGAGAACCGCTACACGCCTCCGCCGCCGCAAGAGGCGAACGACGCCGATCGCGCGCGCGTCACCGACCTGCTCGGCCCGGTGGCGGTGACGGTCGACGAACTGATCCGCCAGAGCGCCCGCCCGCCCGCCATCGTCCAGACGATCCTGCTGGAACTGGAACTGGCCGGACGGCTGGAGCGCCATGCGGGCGGGCGGGTGGCGCTGACGTGATTCAGACCGAACGCCTGACCCTGCGCCCCTACACGGTCGCGGACTATGACGCCTATGCCGCGATGGTCGCCGATCCGGTCGTGGTTCGCCATGCCGGTACGCCGATGACCGGCGAGGAGGCGTGGATGCGGCTGCTGCGCTTCATCGGCTACTGGTCGGTGTTCAGCCACGGGCTGTTCGCCGTTCTGAATCGGAAAACCGGCCAGTATCTTGGCGAGACCGGATTCATGGATTTCCGACGAGAGGTCACGCCCCGGCTAAATACCATGCCCGAGGCCGCCTGGGTCTTCACCAGCGCCGCGCATGGCAAGGGCTATGCGTTCGAAGCGGCGACCGCCGCGCATCGCTGGATGGACGAGCATCATGCGCCGCCCGCGACCCAGTGCATCATCTCACCCGCCAATCTTGAATCGATCCGGCTGGCGGAGCGGCTGGGCTACGTCCTGCACGACCGGCCGACCTATCGGGGGGAGGCGCTGCGATTTGTTCGAACGCGCTGAACGTGGCCTTCGACGCCCCGCCACCTCCGATCCAACCCCGCTTGACCTCCCCCCGACCCCCTCCCCATCCTCGCGTACACACG
>NZ_LDTF01000189.1 GCF_001477495.1 Sphingomonas yabuuchiae | reverse complement strand
TTAATCGAGGATTATCGCAACCTCCGGCTTACGCTCCTCGCTATGCCGCTGACGTTCTGGCGCGACGGACTGCGACCCCGCGGCGTCACCCGTTGCGCGGATCTCGCCAGCGTCCGCGACGGCCGCCATGTCGAAGTCGCGGGCATCATCCTAGTCCGCCAGAAGCCTGGTTCCGCGAAGGGTGTGCTGTTCATCACGATCGAGGACGAGACCGGCGTCGCCAACGGCATACTTTGGCCCGACCGCTTCGAGGCGCAGCGCCGCACCGTGATGTCGGCTTCCATGGTCGGTCTCAAGGGGCGCGTGCAGAAGGAAGGCGAGGTGATCCACGTCATCTGCGACCGGATCGTCGACCATGGCGACCTGCTGCACCGTGTTGGCGACATGTCCTTCCCGCACCGCACCGGCCGCGGTGACGCGGGCCAGCATCCAGGCTCACCGGATCGCGGGGACAAAGGATGGCAGCCTGAGCCGCGCAACCAATACTGGCCGCCCCACGCGGACGGTAAGGATCCAGAGGACGTCGTGCGCTTCAAATCGCACGACTTCCACTAATCCGTGTCGACGCTGCCTCGGCA
>NZ_LDTF01000188.1 GCF_001477495.1 Sphingomonas yabuuchiae | reverse complement strand
TTCCAGGATCGCTATCCGGGTATCACCCTGGAAGTGCTGCCGGTCCCGCACTTCGTCAACCTGTCGCGCCGCGAAGCCGACATCGCCATCACCCTGGAGCGCCCCGAGCGCGGGCCCTACGTCTGTCGCAAGCTGTGCGACTACCGGCTGCGCCTGTACGCCACCCCCGAGTACCTGGCGACCCATCCGGCCATCGCCGAGCCCGCGGACCTGCGCAGCCACAGCTTCATCACCTATGTCGACGACCTGGCCTTCAGCCCTGAACTGCTCTACCTCGAACGCATCCTGCCCGAGGCCAGCAGCGCCCTGCGCAGCACCAGCGTGATCGCCCAGTACCAGGCGGCGCTCTGTAGCCACGCCCTGGCCATCCTGCCGTGCTTCCTCGCCGAGCCCGATAGCCGGCTGGTGTCGCTCTTGCCGGAGCAGATCCAGATCACCCGCCAGTTCTGGCTCTATTACCGCGAAGACCTGCGCCGTCTGAGACGCATCACTCTGGTCTCCGACTACCTGCGTGCCTGCGCTGATGGCAATCGCGACTTCCTCCTCGGCGAAACCCGAGTGCCGCGGCTGGGCTGGCTGGAGAGTTGAAGTCCGTCACCGACCGCTGTGGCACCCCCGGACAACGTCGGGGTCTCAGAC
>NZ_LDTF01000187.1 GCF_001477495.1 Sphingomonas yabuuchiae | reverse complement strand
CTCGTGGGCTCGGCGATTTGTATAAGCGACTGCGCATCGCCCGACCCGAAGGGTCCAGAAACGGCGCCTCGATCGAACGCGCGGGCCGGATGCGCAGATGATAACTGCTCTTGGTTCCGCGACAGCAAAAGTCGAACGAGACGATCAGCCAGTACCAGCCCCCATGATCGATTATGAAGGGGGCTTCGATCGCATTGGTCTTGTCGCCCATGTCGCGCCGGGCGATCATTTGGGGCTTGGCCCCGGCGGCAGGCTTGCCGCTCCCCGGATCGAGCCGGATCAGTTGGATCCCACCCCAGAAACTGCCAAAGCTCAGCCATTGGCGACCCTGGCGATCGCGCACGAACGCCGGATCGATCGCATTATACGGATCGCCCTCCCGCGACGCGATGACCAGTCCCTCGTCTCGCCAGCCATAGCCGGGCGCGGCTGGGTCCAACGTCGTGGCGGTCGCCAGGCCGATCGCCGAATGCTGCGTGCCGAAGCGGGAAACCGAATAATATAACCGATACCGATCGCCGACCCGCGCGATGTCGGGGGCCCACATCTCCAGCGCGCCGGGCACCGCTGTACGGGCCCAGTCCGGCAGGTCGGGCAAAGGCGACGGCAAAGGGGCCCAATGCCGCAGGTCGCGCGACGTCCGCGCCACCAACGGCCGCCTGTCACGCTGCCCCGTCGAATAGACGTAATACCGGTCGCCTTCGCGGATCAGCACCGGATCATGCGCCGGAACGACATCGCCCGACAGGGCCGCCTCACGCGGCGCGGTGATCAAAGCCTCGCTGCCCGATGCCACCGCGCCGCGTGAGGCGG
>NZ_LDTF01000186.1 GCF_001477495.1 Sphingomonas yabuuchiae | reverse complement strand
GTTCATGCATCTACGCAAACGCCGACGGCGCTTGCGGCGGCGTTTGCGTAGATGCATGAACAACTGACCACCGCGCTTCTGATCGGCGTCGATGTGCCGATAGATCCATGCGTGACTGGCCAAGCCGGTGCGGCCGGCGATCTGTTCGGGACTGAAGTCCTCCCTCAGCAGGACCTCGATCTGACGGATACGCTCAGCGTCGATGCGTGGTCGCCGGCTGGCCTGTGCGCGCCGATGCTCGCTGATGCGCTGCGCGTGATCGGGCCGATACTTCGCTTCGTGCCGGTTGCGGCGCAGCTCGCGGCTGATCGTGCTGGGCGCACGCTCCACTGCATCGGCGATGGCGCGCATCGACATCCCGGTTTCATATAGCGCATGGAGACGGTATCGTTCCGATAGGTCAAGGCGGCTGGATGACATGGTCAACTCCACTTGGCGGTGAAGTGCTCAGGTCAGGTCGCCTGGACCACGTCACAACCGTTGGTGTTGCGATCCAGAGTTGAAGCCGCCAACCAAAATCCGCGACCGTTCAAATGGACTGCGACAGCTGACTCGATCCTCGCCAAAATCGAACGGCTATGCAAAGTTATCAACGGAACGCGACACTAGCTCTTGCCTGCTCATCCTTGCGACATTCGGACGGCATGCATCAAGCTGAAACCCCTCATCCGTTCTCGAGCAGAAAGCGCGCTTTGTTCGCC
>NZ_LDTF01000185.1 GCF_001477495.1 Sphingomonas yabuuchiae | reverse complement strand
CCTGTCTCGTGGGCTCGGTGGGAAGCGCCGCGAGGCCGCCGAGCACGATCAGCATGACGAGCGGCGTCCATTGCCAGGTCTCGACCAGCACCAGCGAGGGGATCACGGTCGCCGGGTGAAAGACCCAGAGCTGGGGCGGGATGCCGACGAGCGAGAGGAGATAGTTCAGCACCCCGAGCTGGGGGTGGAACATCATGGTCCAGACGAGCGCGATGGCGACGGGGGTCGCCATCATCGGCAGGATGAACACCCCGCGCAGGAAGCCCCGCAGCGGGAACTTGGCGTGGAACACGCAGGCCGCCAGCGTGCCGAGGATCAGCGGCAGCACCACCGAGAGCGCGGTGTAGACCAGCGTCTGCCACACCGCGTCGAGGAAGCGCGGATCGGTCGGGAGCCGCGCGTAGTTCGACAGGCCGACGAAGGCCGGCGCCGCGCCGACCTTCCATTCGTGCAGGCTCATCCACAGGGTGAAGGCCCAGGGAAACACGATCACCCCGACGACGACGACGAGGGCCGGCACCACGAAGGGCCAGTAGCCCGGCGGTTGCCAGCGGGCAGGCGCGGCCGCGTCGGCTGATGACAGATCGTCCGCGGGCGATGCGAGGCCGGCCCGCGCCATCAGGCCTTCTCGCTGCGCTCGAGGATCGGGCGGTACTGCTCGGC
>NZ_LDTF01000184.1 GCF_001477495.1 Sphingomonas yabuuchiae | reverse complement strand
AGCCCCTGGCCCGGGACGGCTACGTCGACGTGGTGGCGGACCCGCGCGACCGCCGGGCCCGGCGCATCGCCCTGACGGAGGCCGGCGCCGCCAAGCTCGCCGAGGCGACGCCCCTGTGGCGCGACGCCCAGATCCGCTTCGAGGCCGCGTTCGGGGCCGAGCGGGCGGGCCTGCTGCGCGACCTCCTGCACGCCCTCGCCCTGCCGGACTTCCGCGACGCGTTCGAAAGCCGGGAACGGGCCTCTCCGCTCCCGTGAGGCCCGTTCAGACGACCCGCACACGTCTCAGGCCGCCCGCACGGTGGCGAGGAACCGCGTCACCTCGGCCGACAGCCGCTCCGACTGATGCGACAGGGCTGAGGCCGAACTCAGCACCTGGCTCGCGGCGGCGCCGGTCTCCTCCGCCGCGCCCGCCACCCCGGCGATGGTGCCGGTTACCTCGCCGGTGCCGACCGCCGCCTGCGAGACGTTGCGGACGATCTCGCGCGTTGCCGCGCCCTGCTCCTCCACGGCGGCCGCGATCGCCGCCGCCACGCCGCTGATCTCGTCGATCCGCCCGCCGATGCCCGCCATCGCGGTCGTCGCCCGGCCGGTGGCGGCC
>NZ_LDTF01000183.1 GCF_001477495.1 Sphingomonas yabuuchiae | reverse complement strand
GTGTGGATCGCGCTGCCATGGATCGGCGTGCTGGCGGTGGCTGTGGCGCTAATGCTGTGGCTGCTGCTGACCCGCAGCGGTCGGCTATCGCTGGCTGCCGCGCGCATCGGCATCGCCAGCCTTCCGCAGCGCTGGGGCGCGAGTTCGGTGATCGTGGTCGGCATCGCCGGTGTGGTCGGCGTGCTGGTGGCGATGTTGGCGATGGGACGCGGTTTTGAAGTCACGCTCAACAGCACCGGCGACGACACCACGGCGATCGTGCTGCGCGGCGGTTCGCAGGCGGAGACCAACTCAGTGATCACCCGCGACTTGGTGCCTCTGGTCAGCGCGCTACCCGGCATCGCCAAGGACGTGCAGGGTCGCGCGATGATCTCGCCGGAGCTGTCGCAGGTGGTCAACCTGGTCTCCAAGTCCGACGGCACCGACGTGAATGCGCAGTTCCGCGGCGTCGGCGAGCAGGGTTGGGCGGTGCACGACAAGGTTAAGATCGTCGATGGCCGGCGCTTCGGCACCGGCCTGCGCGAGATCGTGGTCGGCAAGGGCGCGCAGAACCAGTTCCGCGGGCTGGATG
>NZ_LDTF01000182.1 GCF_001477495.1 Sphingomonas yabuuchiae | reverse complement strand
GTCTCGTGGGCTCGGGATGGCGCAGGATCCGGGTGCCGTCGGCCAGGAACAGGGCGATCGTGCCTCCCGGCCCGAGCCGGATCCGGTCGAACATCCGATTGAAGTAGGACAGCGACAGGCTGCCGAGGACGATCCCGTTGAACGAGCCGTCCGCCATGGCGACCCGGCGGCTGAGCACGATCACCGGCTTGCCGATGAGCTGCGAGATCACCGGCCGGCTGATGTGGAGCCCGAGATCCGGATCGGCCTTGTGCGCCCGGAAGTAGTCGCGGTCGCCGCCGTTGAGGCGCCGCGCCGGCCAGCCGGCCGCGTCGTAGAGGGCGTTGCCGTACTCGTCGAGGACGAGCATCGCGCCGAGATCCTTGGCGTTGACGGCGCGATCGAACAGGACGCGCTGACGGAAATGGGGCTTGAGTTCCTCGAGATCGTAGATCTTGAGGTTCTCGACGACGCTCTGCAGCGCGAGGTCGATGATCTCGACGTTGCGGTCGACGTCGCGCTCGATCACCTGGAGCAGGTTCCAGGAGGTCCGCGCGGCCTTGTCCCAGGCATCGCGGCGCATGTCGATCAGCAACGCGGCGCAGACCGCCACCATGCCCAGGGGCGCCACGACCCCGAGGGCAATCCAGGTCCGGGCCGAGCGCAGGCCGCGCCGGAACGTGGTCGCCACACCCGTCCTCATGCGT
>NZ_LDTF01000181.1 GCF_001477495.1 Sphingomonas yabuuchiae | reverse complement strand
ACAATTGGCAGTCGGGGTAATGGGTCCTGGCTTTCGCCAGGACGACGGCGAGTTTGTTCACGCTCCAATAACAACAACTCGCAGAGATGGATTCTCGTGACGTGAATCGATCGAGCTTTGGATTTCGTTTCGCCCTCTCCACATGTCGTTCCGGGGCGACGCGTTAGCGTGGAACCCGGAATCCGTTCTTCCACGAACCATGCGGCCAAATGGATTCCGGGTTCTCGCCTGCGGCGAGCCCCAGGATGGCACCGAGGGTGGCAAAACCGTCGGGAGGCGACCGATCACGCCGGCGGCGGCGGGTCCGGCGCCTCGACCACCGCCTGGCGCTGGAGCTGCAGGGCGACGAACCAGCACAGCGAGGCCCAGGCGGCGCCGATGCACCAGCCGGCGAGCACGTCGCTCGGCCAGTGCACGCCGAGGTAGATCCGGCTGATGCCGACGAGCAGCGTGGTGACGACGCCGAGCCCCATCGCGAACGCCTTCACCCGGCCCGAGCGCTCGACCCGGGCGAGCAGGATCGCCAGCGTCAGGTAGGCGATGGCCGACAGCATGGC
>NZ_LDTF01000180.1 GCF_001477495.1 Sphingomonas yabuuchiae | reverse complement strand
GAGTCTCGTGGGCTCGGGCAACGGCATCGAGGTGATGACTGGAACCTCCATGGCCACCCCGCACACCTCCGGGGTGGCGGCTCTGGTCTGGCAGAAGCACCGGAACTACACCCCGCAGAACGTCAAGGCCGCGATCATGAACACCGCGACCCACGACGTCAAGAACGCCAACGGCACCACGGAGTCCGTGGAGCGGGTCGGGTCCGGCCGGGTGGATGCGGTGCGGGCCGTGAACCAAGACGTCATCGTCTACAACGCGGATCGCCCGGACATCGTCAGCCAGAGCTTCGGCGTCACCGAGGCCAAGACCAACGGCGGCGTGCAGAGGTTCACCCGGAAGATCACCGTGGACAACATCGGCAACCGGGCCCACACCTACGTGGTCTCCTTCGCCGGGACCACGCAGATGCCCGGGGTCTCCTTCTCCTACGATCCCACCGTCTCGGTGGGCTCCGGCGGGAAGGCCACCATCACCGTGACGGCCACCGTGGACCCGAAGGCCCTGGTCAAGACCCAGGACCCGGCCCAGGCCAAGATCCAGCTGGGCAAGGCCCGCCAGTACATCGGCAGCCTCTCCGGCCGGCTGGTGCTCTCCGAGAACGGCCAGGACCTGCGGCTGCCGCTGCAGATCGCCCCGAAGCCGGTCTCGGACATGAAGGT
>NZ_LDTF01000018.1 GCF_001477495.1 Sphingomonas yabuuchiae | reverse complement strand
GCCCCACCCCAACCCCTCCCCTGAAGGGGAGGGGCAACGCATGAACGCGATCCGCACCACCTGCGCCTATTGCGGTGTCGGCTGCGGCATCCGCGCGACCGTCACCGGCGAGCGTGCCGTCAAGATCGAGGGCGATCCCGACCACCCCGCCAATCGCGGCAGGCTCTGTTCCAAGGGCACGCATCTGGGCGAGACGGTCGGCCTCGAAGGTCGCCTGCTCACCCCGATGATCGGCAAGCGCCGCGTGTCGTGGGACAAGGCGCTCGACCTGGTGGCGAAACGCTTCCGCGACACCATCGCGCAACATGGTCCCGACAGCGCCGCCTTCTACGTCTCCGGCCAGTTGCTGACCGAGGACTATTATGTCGCCAACAAGCTGATGAAGGGTTTTATCGGCTCGGCCAATATCGACACCAATTCGCGCCTGTGCATGTCGAGCGCGGTGGCGGGCCACACCCGCGCGTTCGGCGAGGACGTGGTGCCCGCGTCCTACGAAGATATCGACGCCGCCGACCTGATCGTCCTGGTCGGCAGCAACACCGCCTGGTGCCATCCCATCGTCTATCAGCGTATCCGCGCCCGGTGCGACGCAGGCGCCAAGCTGGTCGTCATCGACCCCCGCCGTACCGAGACGGCGGAGGAAGCCGACCTGCACCTGCCGCTGCGCCCCGGCAGCGATGTGGCGTTGATGAACGGCCTGCTCGCCTGGTGCCGCGAGGCGGGGGTGCTCGATGCCGCATTCCTCGCCGATCATCTGTCGGTTCCCGCCGATTTCTGGGAAGCGCTGGGCGAGGGCAGCGATCTCTGGTCGGTGGCGAAGACCTGCGACCTTCCCCCGGCCGATCTGCGCCGCTTCTACGAGCTGTTCGCCGCCACCCCGCGCACCGTCACGCTGTTCAGCCAGGGGGTGAACCAGTCGCTGAGCGGTACCGATCAGGTCAATGCGATCCTGAACGTCCATCTCGCGACGGGCCGCATCGGCAAGCTCGGCGCGCAGCCCTTTTCGATCACCGGCCAGCCGAACGCCATGGGTGGGCGCGAGGTCGGCGGGCTGGCCTCGACGCTGGCGGCGCATATGGATTTCGCCTCCGACAACCGCGCCCGTGTCCAGCGTTTCTGGGCCGCGCCGACCATCGCCGAAAAGCCCGGCCTGAAGGCCGTCGACCTGTTCCGCGCGGTCGGGGAGGGGCGGATCAAGGCGTTGTGGGTGATGGCGACCAACCCGGCCGTGTCGATGCCCGATGCCGGGAAAGTGCGCGAGGCGCTGGCCGCCTGTCCCTTCCTGGTGGTCAGCGACGTGATCGCCGACACCGACACGTCCGCCTTTGCCCATGTCCGCCTGCCCGCCGCCGCCTGGGGTGAGAAGGACGGGAGCGTCACTAATTCCGACCGAACGATCAGCCGCCAGCGCGCGCTGTTTCCGCTGCCCGGCGAGGCGAAGCCCGACTGGTGGATCGTCAAGGAAGTCGGCCGCCGCATGGGGTGGAAGACCGCCTTCGCCTATGACCGCCCCGCCGAAATCTGGCGCGAGCATTGCCGTCTGTCGGCCTATGAGAATGACGGCGCGCGCCTGTTCGCGCTGCCCGGCCTGTCGAGCGCGGGCAATGCCGATTATGATTCGATGACGCCGTTCCGCTGGGGTGGCATGCCCTTTGCCGATGGCCGTTTTTCGACTCCCGATGGTCGCGCGCGGCTGGTGACGGTGACGCGAAAGGCGATTTCGGGGGCGCTCGCCGCCTGGCCGCTGACGCTCAACACCGGTCGGTATCGCGACCAGTGGCACAGCATGACCCGCACCGGCCTGGCGCCCAAGCTGGCCCGTCACCGTGAGGAGCCTTTGGTGGAGGTGCATCCCGACGATGCCGCCGGGCTGGGCGTCGCCGATGGCGGGCTGGCGCGGGTGGCGACGCCGCAGGGGGAGAGCCTGTACCGCGTGCGCGTGACGGCGGCGCAGCGGCGGGGGGAGATCTTCACCCCGATCCACTGGACCGACCGCACCTCCAGCGGCGGGCGGACCGGCCTGCTGCCGCGTCCGCTGGTCGATCCGGTGTCGGGCCAGCCGGGCTTCAAGCAGACCCCGGCGCGGCTGGCGGCGGTGGCGACGCGGTGGCGCGGCTTCCTGATCCTCGCGGGCGAGCCGGTGCGTCATCCCGCCTGCCTCTGGGCCACGCGCGTCGCCATTCCGGCGGGCAGCCTGTGGGAGCTGGCGGGCAATGGCGACCCGGTGAAGCTGGAGGCGAGCCTGCCCGGCGGCGAGCGGATCGAGGCGATCGACGCCGCGCGCGGCACGCGGCGAATTGCGATCCTGTCGGGCGGTCGGCTGGTCGCCGCGCTGTTCGTGACCGAAAGCGGGGAATTGCCCAGCCGCGACTGGCTGATCGGCCAACTGGCCGAATCAGAGGCCGCACTCACCCTGCTCGCCGGGCGCGCGCCGGGCCAGCAGGCGGATCGCGGGGCGATCGTCTGCGCCTGTTTCGATATTGGGATGCGCACCATCGTCGCGGCGATCCGCGACCAGCGGCTGGCCGATGTCGCCGCGATCGGGGCCGCCCTGGGCGCGGGCACCAATTGCGGATCGTGCCGCCCCGCGCTCGCCCGCCTGCTCGCCGAGGAGAAAATCCATGCCGCATGACGAATTTCCCGCCGGTTCGGTCTGGCTGGTCGGGGCAGGGCCGGGCGATCCCGATCTGCTGACCCGCAAGGCCGAGCGGCTGATCGCGGCGGCGGATGTCGTCTTCTACGACGCACTGGTCGGCCCCGGCATCCTCGACCTGATTCCCCCCCGCGCCGAGCGGGTCAGCGTCGGTAAACGATCGGGCCGTCATTCCAGGGATCAGCGGACGATCGACGCGCTGATCGTCGCGGCAGCGCTGGAGGGCAGGCGCGTCGTCCGGCTGAAGGGCGGCGACCCGGCGATCTTCGGGCGGACGGCGGAGGAAGTGACCGCCTGCCGCGCGGCGGGGGTGCCGGTACGCATCTGCCCCGGCATCACCGCCGCCAGCGCCGCCGTCGCCTCGGCGGGAACCAGCCTGACGCTGCGCGGCGTGGCGCGTCGTCTGACCTTGGTGACGGCGCATGCCCAGGCGGGGGCGACGCTCGATCTTGACTGGCCAACGCTGGCCGCGACCGATTCGACGCTGGCCATCTATATGGGCCGTGCGGCGGCGGCGATCGTAGCCCAGCAACTGGTCGCCGCCGGGCGCAGCCCCGACACGCCGGTGCTGGTCGTGGTCAACGCCTCGCTGTCCAATGAGCGAATCATCCGGGGGCGGCTGTCCTCGCTCGCCTTTCTGGTCGAGGCGATCAGCGCGCACGATCCCGCCATGCTGATCGTCGGCGAAGCGGTCGAAGCCGATCCGGCTTTCGCACATGCACAATCCAGCCGGGCCCGCGATGGAATATTGATCGCCTGACCCGAAAGAGCGGCGCTTCGACTTCATAGGGGGAGGAGTGGGTGCGCCTCGGCGCCCATGGCGGCGGGAGAGGCCAAGACTTCGTCATCGCGCCGTCGCACGGTGACGTTGGTAGAAAGTCTTGGTTTTCCGCCAGTCCCGAGGCTTGGAAGCCTGGGGAAGGAATGGTGCCCAGAAGAGGACTCGAACCTCCACGACCTTGCGATCGCCAGCACCTGAAGCTGGTGCGTCTACCAATTCCGCCATCTGGGCACGGGGTAGGCCTGCGCCTTTAGGGTAGGGTTCGAATCCTTGTCAACGGCTTTTTTGCGAGGCAAAGGGGCGGTGCACAAAAAATCTGGCGAATAGGGACGGTCATGACGAACAAGCTGGTGACGCTGATCGGCGGCGGGGGCTTTCTGGGCCGCTATGTCGCACGCGAACTGATGCGGGACGGTACGCGCGTCCGGGTGGCGCAGCGCGATCCGCGCCAGGCCTATTTCCTGCGCACCCAAGGCGGGCTGGGCCAGACGCAGTTCGTGGCCGCCGATATCGCCCGGCCGGATACGGTCGCGCGTGCGGTCGAGGGGGCCGATGCGGTCGTCAATCTGGTCGGCGTGATGGGCGGCAACATGCAAGCCATCCACGTCGACGGCGCCCGCGCGGTCGCGGAAGCCGCTCGCAACGCCGGCGCCCGGGCGCTGGTCCATGTCTCGGCGATCGGCGCGGACGCGAATGGTGCGGCCGCCTATGCCCGGTCCAAGGGGCAGGGCGAAGACGCGGTGCGCGCGGCATTCCCGAACGCCACTATCCTGCGTCCCTCGATCGTGTTCGGGCGCGAGGATCAGTTCGTGAACCGCTTTGCGGGCATGATGGCCGCGCCGATCGTCCCGGTCCTGCGCGCGGGCGTGAAGTTCCAGCCGGTCTTTGCGGGCGATGTCGGCCAGGCGGTCGCCAACGCGCTGCGCGATCCCGAATCGCATGGGCACAAGACCTATGAGCTGGGCGGACCGGACGTGCTGTCGATGGGCGAGCTGCTCCGCTGGATCGCGCAGGCGCTGGGCCGCAAGCCCAACATCCTGGAACTGCCCGACTTTGCGGGGGCGTTGCTTGCGCGCCTGCCGGGCTCGCCGATCACCTGGGACCAGTGGCTGATGCTGCAGCAGGACAATGTCGCCGCCGCCGGTGCGCCGGGTCTGGCCGCACTGGGCATCGAGGCCGCCCCGCTGGCGACCGTCGCGCCCGAATATCTGATCCGTTTCCGCAAGGCGGGCCGGTTCGGGCGGCGCGCGGAGACGCTGGCGGCCTGACCGTCCCACCTTAACAGTCTTTATCATTTCGCCGACAGCCCTGTCGCCTTATGGCGGCGGGGCTGTCTTTGCTTGTGGGGACTCGTGTGAACGATCTGATTGCTGCCATCATCCTGGGGATTGTCGAGGGTGTCACCGAATTCCTGCCGGTGTCCTCCACCGGCCATCTGATCCTGGCGGGCGCGCTGCTCGGCTATGACGATGCACGGTGGCAGATGTTCAACATCGTCATCCAGCTGGGCGCGATCCTGGCGGTGGTCGTGCTCTATTGGCGGACCTTCTGGACGGTCATGGTCGGGCTGGCCAAGCGCGATCCCGGTTCGGTCCGTTTCGTGCGCAACCTGCTGATCGCCTTCATCCCCGCCGCCGTCATCGGCGTGCTGGCGAAGAAGCATATCGAGGCGCTGCTGCTCCAGCCCAAGGTCGTCGCGGTCGCGCTGATCGTCGGCGGCATCGCGATCCTGGTCATCGAGCGGGTGGTGAAGCCCGGCACGACGCGCGGCATCGCCGCCGTCCCCGCCAGGACCGCGCTGGGCGTCGGTTTCCTCCAGTGCCTGGCGATGATCCCCGGCGTCAGCCGGTCGGGTGCGACGATCCTGGGCGCACTGACCCTGGGCGTCGAGCGGCGCACGGCGGCGGAGTTCAGCTTCTTCCTCGCCATCCCCACCATGCTGGGGGCCAGCGTCGTCGAGACGGCGGGGCATCTGGACGCGATGCGCGCCGGGAACAGCGTCGGGCCGCTGGAGATCGCAGTCGGTTTCGTCGTCGCCTTTATCGTCGCGCTGCTCGTGGTGCGCTGGTTCGTCGGCATCGTCGGGCGTCACGGATTCGGGCCGTTCGCCTGGTACCGAATCGTCGCGGGCAGCATCGCGCTGGCCCTGCTGACCCTGCATTGATACCGGATCGGTCCTTATTTATTGCGGGTCTGTCGCAATAAAGCGATAGGGCGGCCCTCTTGCCGATTAAATAGGACGTGGTAACTGTCCTATATGTCGATTTCGAGGTGACATAGGGTCGTTCGCGCAATATCCGCATCTTCGGAGGCGCATATGGCGAACGATTCTATGCTGAAGTTTGTAGGCCGCGATCAGGCCTATCCGGCCAAGCGGGCCGCAGAGACCCGCGCGGAGGATTTCCGCGAGATCGCCGAGCGTTATGCGCCACCGGCGGCGGAGGATCAGGCGGGGCGCTGCTCGCAATGCGGTGTACCCTATTGCTCGGTCCACTGTCCGCTGCACAACCATATCCCCGACTGGCTGCGCCTGACCGCCGAGGGGCGGTTGCGCGAAGCCTATGAGTTGTCGAACAGCACCTCGACCATGCCAGAGATCTGCGGCCGCATCTGCCCGCAGGACCGGCTGTGCGAAGGGAATTGCGTCATCGAGTTCTCGGGCCACGGCGCGGTCACGATCGGCTCGGTCGAAAAGTTTATAACCGACACCGCCTGGGAAGAGGGCTGGGTCGAGCCGCTGGTCCCCGGACCCGCGCGCGGCCAGTCGGTCGCGGTGATCGGCGCGGGGCCTGCGGGGCTGACCGCGGCCGAATATCTGCGCGTCTCGGGTTACGAGGTCCATGTCTATGACCGGCACGACCGGGCGGGCGGGCTGCTGACCTATGGCATCCCCGGCTTCAAGCTGGAAAAGCCCGTCGTCATGCGCCGCGTCGAGCGGCTGAAGGCGGGCGGTATCGTCTTCCACGAAGGCTTTGCGGTCGGTGAGGACGCCACGCTGGAGGAACTGCGCCGTCGTCATGACGCGGTGCTGATCGCGACCGGCGTGTACAAGGCGCGCAATGTCGAGGTGGACGGTGCGGGCGCGAACGGCGTGATCGCCGCGCTCGACTATCTGACCGCGTCCAACCGCAAGAGCTTCGGCGACACGGTCGAGGCGTTCGAGGACGGCTCGCTCAACGCCGAGGGCAAGAATGTCGTCGTCATCGGCGGCGGCGATACCGCGATGGACTGCGTCCGCACCGCGATCCGCCAGGGCGCAAAGTCGGTGAAGTGCCTCTATCGCCGCGACCGGGCGAACATGCCGGGCTCGCAGCGTGAAGTGGCCAATGCCGAGGAGGAAGGCGCCGAGTTCGTCTGGCTCTCCGCGCCGCTCGGCTTCGAGGGCGGCGAGACGGTGACGGGCGTGCGCGCCGCTAAGATGCGCCTCGGTGCCCCCGACGCCAGCGGCCGCCGCGCACCGGAGGCCGAGCCGGGCGCCGACCATCTGCTGGAGGCGGACATGGTCATCAAGGCGCTGGGCTTCGACGCCGAGGACCTGCCCAGCCTGTTCGGCACCGCCGAGCTGGGCGTCAGTCGCTGGGGTACGGTGCTGGTCGATGGCCGCACGCTGATGACCAGCCTGGACGGCGTGTTTGCGGCGGGTGACATCGTGCGCGGCGCGAGCCTGGTGGTGTGGGCGATCCGCGACGGCCGCGATGTGGCCAAGGCGATGCACCAGTGGCTGAAGGCGCGGGCGAAGACGGCTGCGCGCGAGAAGGTGGCGGCGTGATGCGGATGCTCGCCCCGCTGGCCATGCTGCTGGCGACTCCCGCCGTCGCGCAGACCCCGCCCGCCGCCGATGCGGGCGGACGGATTGAAACGGCGCGGACGCTGGTCGGCAAGCTCAACATCAATCGAACGCTGGACTTCCAGTTCTCGGGTCTGATGCCGCTGGTGTCTGCCCAGATCGTGACCGCGATGCAGGCCGCACCCGACATTCCCCAGACGGTCAAGACCCGGCTGGCGACCCCGGAGGGGCAGCAGCAGGTCGGTGCGATCGCAACTGAGGAAATGATGGCGGCCTTTCGCGCGCGCTATCCGAGCATCACCGACGCGGTGGCCGAGGAATATCGCCGCAACTTTTCGGAAGACGAGCTGAAGGCGATCATCGCCTTTTACGACTCGCCCACCGGCAAGCGGCTGTTGGAACTGCAACCCCAGTTGCAGCAGCGACTGGCCGAGGCGGGCAAGGCGATGGGGCGAGAGGCTGGCATGGCCGCCTTCCCCAAGATCCGCGCGCGGGTCGAAGCGCTGGTCGCAGCGAAGAAGACGCCCTGACCGGGCACCGAAACAGACTGATTGAGATGACGGGGCTTGGCCGCATGACGACGCGGTAGCCCGGAGCGGAGAATGACGATGGACCAGCGCCAATATCTCGCCGAGCATGGCATGTACCGCCCCGAGTTCGAGGGTGATGCGTGCGGCGTCGGCATGGTCGCGGCCACCGACGGCCAGCCCTCGCGCCGGGTCGTCCAGTCAGCGATTGATGCGCTGAAGGCGGTTTGGCATCGCGGCGCGGTGGATGCGGACGGCAAGACCGGCGACGGTGCGGGCCTGCACGTCGATCTGCCGCACCGCTTCTTCGACGATGCGATCGCGGCGTCGGGGCACAAGGTGCTGCCCAACCGGCTCGCGGTCGGCATGATCTTCATGCCGCGCACCGATCTGGGCGCGCAGGAAACCTGCCGCACCATCGTCGAGAGCGTCATCATCGAGGCGGGCTATACCATCTATGGCTGGCGCCAGGTGCCGGTCGACGTGTCGGTCATCGGCATGAAGGCGCAGGCGACCCGGCCCGAGATCGAACAGATCATGATCGCCGGGCCGATGCCCGACGAGGTCGATGCCGCCGAGTTCGAAAAGAACCTCTATCTGATCCGCCGCCGCATCGAGAAGCGGGTGATCGCGGCGCAGATCAGCGGCTTCTATATCTGTTCGCTGTCCTGCCGTTCGATCATCTACAAGGGGCTGTTCCTCGCCGAAAGCCTGTCGGTTTTCTATCCCGACCTGCAGGACCACCGGTTCGAGAGCCGCGTGGCGATCTTCCACCAGCGTTATTCGACCAACACCTTCCCGCAATGGTGGCTGGCGCAGCCCTTCCGCTGTCTGGCGCATAATGGTGAGATCAACACGATCCGTGGCAACAAGAACTGGATGCTCAGCCACGAGATCCGGATGGCCTCGATCGCGTTCGGCGACAATTCGGAGGACATCAAGCCGGTGATCCCGGCGGGCGCGTCCGACACCGCCGCGCTTGACGCGGTGTTCGAAGCGATCTGCCGTTCGGGGCGCGACGCGCCGACCGCCAAGCTGATGCTGGTGCCCGAGGCGTGGCAGAAGGACCTCGACGCGCCCAAGGCGCATGCCGACATGTACCAGTATCTCGCCTCCGTGATGGAGCCGTGGGACGGTCCGGCCGCACTGGCGATGACCGATGGCCGCTGGGCGGTGGCGGGCATGGACCGCAACGCGCTGCGCCCGCTTCGCTATACGCTGACCGCCGACGGCCTGCTGATCGTCGGTTCGGAAAGCGGGATGGTCGTGGTGCCGGAGGCGACCGTCACCGCCAAGGGCCGGTTGGGGCCGGGGCAGATGATCGCCGTCGATCTGGCCGAGGGCAAGCTGTACGACGACCGGGCGATCAAGGACCAGATCTCGGGCGAGCAGGACTATGCCGCGATGATCGGCGAGTTCCTGACCATGGACCAGCTGCCCCAGCCGTCCGAAGACGAGGCGCTGGTGCGGATGCCCCGCGCGGAGATGCTGCGCCGTCAGGTCGCCGCCGGGCAGACCATGGAGGATATGGAGCTGATCCTGTCGCCCATGGCCGAGGGGGGCAAGGAAGCCATCGGCTCGATGGGCGACGACACGCCGCTGGCGGTCATCTCCGACAAGCCGCGTCTGATCAGCCAGTTCTTCCGCCAGAATTTCAGCCAGGTGACGAACCCGCCGATCGATTCCTTGCGCGAACGCTATGTGATGTCGCTCAAGACCCGGTTCGGCAATCTGGCGAACATCCTCGACACCGAGGACCGGCGCGAGCGCGTGCTGGTTCTGCCGTCCCCGGTCCTGACCGGCGCGGACTGGCACCGGTTGAAGGCGCATTTCGGCCGTTCGGCGGCGGAGATCGACTGCACCTTCGAGGCGGAGGGCGGTCCCGACCGGCTGCGCGCCGCGATCCAGCGCATCCGCAATCAGGCCGAACAGGCGGTGCGCGAGGGCCGGTCCGAGCTGTTCCTAACCGACGAGCATGTCTCCGAAGGCCGTGTCGCCATTGCGGGCGTGCTGGCGGCGGCGGCGGTGCATACGCATCTCGTCCGCCGGGGGCTGCGCAGCTATGCGTCGATCAACGTGCGTTCGGCCGAGTGCCTCGACACCCATTATTACGCGGTGCTGATCGGCGTCGGCGCGACCACGGTGAACGCCTATCTGGCCGAAGCCGCGATCGTCGACCGTCATGGCCGTGGGTTGTTCGGTGACATGAGCATCGAACAGTGCCTGACCAACCATCGCACCGCGATCGAGGACGGCCTGCTCAAGATCATGGCCAAGATGGGGATCGCGGTGATCTCCAGCTATCGTGGTGGCTACAACTTCGAGGCGGTCGGCCTGTCCCGCGCGCTGGTCAACGACCTGTTCCCGGGCATGCCCGCCAAAATCTCGGGCGAGGGTTACAACTCGCTCCATTACTCGGCGATGGTCCGTCACGAAGCGGCCTGGGACCAGCATGTCGCGACGCTGCCGATCGGCGGCTTCTATCGCCAGCGCGACGGCGGCGAGACGCATGCCTATTCGGCGCAGCTGATGCACCTGTTGCAGACGGCGGTCGCGACCGACAGCTATTCGACCTATCTGCAATTCGCCCGCGGCGTCGGCGATCTTCCGCCAGTCTATTTGCGCGATCTGCTCCAGTTCAACTTCCCGAACGAGGGCGTGGCCGTAGATCAGGTCGAGGCGATCACCGAAATCCGGAAGCGCTTCGTGACGCCGGGCATGTCGCTGGGTGCGCTCTCGCCCGAAGCGCATGAGACGCTGGCGATCGCGATGAACCGGATCGGCGCGAAGGCCGTGTCGGGCGAGGGCGGCGAGGACAAGCTGCGCTACCAGCCCTATGACAATGGCGACAACGCCAACTCGACGATCAAGCAGATCGCGAGCGGTCGTTTCGGCGTGACGGCGGAATATCTGAACGCCTGCGACGAGATCGAGATCAAGGTCGCGCAGGGCGCCAAGCCCGGCGAGGGTGGGCAGCTGCCCGGCTTCAAGGTGACCGAGTTCATCGCCAAGCTTCGCCATGCGACGCCGGGCGTGACGCTGATCTCGCCGCCGCCGCACCACGACATCTACTCGATCGAGGATCTCGCGCAGCTCATCTACGACTGCAAGCAGATCAACCCGCGGGCGCGAGTCTGCGTGAAGCTGGTGTCGTCCGCTGGTATCGGCACGGTCGCGGCGGGCGTGGCCAAGGCGCATGCCGACGTCATCCTGGTGTCGGGCCATGTCGGCGGCACCGGCGCCTCTCCCCAGACCTCGATCAAATATGCCGGGACCCCGTGGGAAATGGGCCTGTCGGAGGTCAACCAGACGCTGACCCTCAACGGCCTGCGCGGACGGATCCGCCTGCGTGCCGATGGTGGCCTGAAGACCGGGCGCGACATCGTGATCGCGGCGATCCTGGGTGCGGAAGAGTTCGGCATCGGCACGCTCAGCCTCGTGGCGATGGGCTGCATCATGGTGCGCCAGTGCCATAGCAACACCTGCCCGGTCGGCGTCTGCGTGCAGGACGAGCGGCTTCGTGCCAAGTTCACCGGCACGCCGGAAAAGGTCATCAACCTGATGACCTTCATCGCCGAGGAAGTCCGCGACATCCTGGCGCGCCTGGGCGTGCGCTCGCTGGACGAGGTGATCGGGCGGACTGAGCTGCTGCGCCAGGTCAGCCGCGGCGCGGAACATCTCGACGATCTCGACCTCAATCCGGTGCTCGCCAAGGTCGATGCGACTGATGCCGAGCGACGGTTCAGCCTGTCGACCTTCCGCAACGAAGTGCCCGACAGCCTGGATGCGCAGATCATCAAGGATGCCGCCGCCGTCTTCTCGCGCGGCGAGAAGATGCAGCTGACCTATTCGGTGCGCAACACGCACCGCGCGGTCGGCACGCGGCTGTCGTCCGAGATCACCCGCACGTTCGGGATGAGCAAGCTGGCCGACGGGCATGTCACCGTGCGGCTGCGCGGGAGCGCGGGCCAGTCGCTGGGCGCGTTCCTTTGCAAGGGCATCACGCTGGAAGTGTTCGGCGACGCCAACGACTATGTCGGCAAGGGCCTGTCGGGCGGCACCATCATCGTGCGCCCGGCGGTCAGCTCGCCGCTGGCCAGCCAGAAGAACACGATCATCGGCAACACGGTGCTTTACGGTGCGACCTCGGGCCGTCTGTTCGCGGCGGGCCAGGCGGGCGAGCGTTTCGCGGTCCGCAACTCGGGCGCGATCGTGGTGGTCGAGGGCTGCGGCGCGAATGGCTGCGAGTATATGACCGGCGGCACCGCCGTGGTGCTGGGTGAGGTCGGCGCCAATTTCGGTGCGGGCATGACCGGCGGCATGGCCTTCATCTACGATCCCGAAGAGCGTTTCGCGCGTCGCGCCAACCCTGAAAACATCGTGTGGCAGCGCCTCGCCTCCGCGCATTGGGAGGGCGTGCTGCGCGGCCTGGTCGAGGAACATGCCGCGCGCACCGACAGCAAGTGGTCGAAGGGCCTGCTGGAGGATTGGGACCGGGTGGCCGGGCATTTCTGGCAGGTCTGCCCGAAGGAAATGCTGACCCGCCTGGCGCATCCGCTCGACGACAGCGTCGAGGCGGTGGCGGCGGAGTAAGGCAAAAATCCTCCCCGCTCGCGGGGAGGTGGCATCGCGTGCGCGATGACGGAGGGGGGCCGCCGCAAGGAACGTACCTCGCGGGGAGCCCCCTCCACCATGCTTCGCATGGTCCCCCTCCCCGTGCCGGGGAGGATTGGGAATATCCCACCATCCGTTCAGCCTGAACGGAGCGGGGGCATGTGGGCGCGCAGGCTCAAACCCATGACATCCCCGTCACCGCATTAACCCAGATCACGGAACCGTTGCGTCACCGTGACGGTTACGCCGCGATGGAAAAGGGGGAAGCAGCATGACCATCGATCGCCAGAAGATCGAACGCGGGGGATTCATCCTGTTCCTCGCGCTGATCACCATCGGGATGCTGGCGGTGGTGTCGGGCTTTCTCGCGGCGCTGCTCTGGGCGGGGCTGGCGGCGATCCTGTTCCGGTCGCTGTTCCAGTGGCTGCTGACCAAAACCGGCGGGCGGCGCAATCTGGCGGCCGGGCTGACCATGTTGATCATCACCTTTGCCGTGGTCGTGCCGACCCTGCTGATCGGCAGCATGGTCGTCGACCAGGCGTCGGGCGTGTATCTGAAGGTGCGCAGCGGCCAAATCGATTTCGCGCAATATTTCCAGCAGGTCCGCGATGCGCTGCCCACGCGGCTGCGTCAGGCGATGGACAATTGGGGCATCGACAGCGTCGAGGGGTTGCAGGCCCGTATCTCGCGCACGCTGAGCAGCAGCGTCAGCCAGATCGCGTCCCAGGCCCTGTCGATCGGCCGCAACGCCTTTGCCTTCGCACTGGCATTCGGCGTCGGGCTGTATGTCGCCTTCTTCCTGATCCGTGATGGCGAGCGACTGGGGCCTGCGTTCGTCCGCGCGCTGCCGCTCGACCGCGACGTGGCGAAGCGGCTGGTCGATACCTTCGTCGCGGTGGTGCGCGCCACCATCAAGGGCTCGGTCATCGTCGGGCTGGTGCAGGGTGCGCTGGGGGCGATCACCTTCTGGATCGTCGGGGTGCCGGCGGCTCTGCTTTGGGGCGTGCTGATGGCGATCGCGGCGCTGCTGCCTGCCATCGGTCCGGCGATCATCTGGGGGCCGGTGGCCATCTATCTGCTCGCGACCGGCGCGATCTGGCAGGGGGCGGTGGTCGTCGCCTCGGGTGTGCTGGTCATCGGGCTGGCCGACAATATCCTGCGGCCCATCCTGGTCGGGCGCGACACCGGGCTGCCCGACTGGATCGTGCTGCTGACGACGCTGGGCGGCATCGACCTGCTGGGGCTGAGCGGCATCGTCGTCGGTCCGGTCGTCGCCGCGCTGTTCCTGGCGGGGTGGCGCATCCTCAGCGAGCAACGCGGCGTCGCACCGCCGGAAGGCGAGGCGGCATAAGGGCGCTGGCCCATATCGGACCGACCCTGCCCCCAAAGCCGATTTGCGCTGCAACATCACGCTGCCTATGGTTTGCGACAAAAGGCGGACCGGCCGGGGGGATCGGCCGGATGATGGGGTAGCGAAATGCGACTGCGATTGGGGGCCTGGAACATGACGGCCGGGCTCGCCTGTGCGCTGGCCGGATGCAGCGGCGGCGGTGATGTCGCGCGCCAGGCCGGGGCCAGCGGAGCCTCGATCGAACTGCCCGTCCCTGCGCCGTCTCCGAGCAAGACGGTCGCCCGACCCGAGAGCCTGCCCGGCGCGGTCGCGGCCGATGCCGGTGCCAGCCCGACCACCATCGGTTTCCCCCAGGGCGGCGGGGGCCTGAACAGCGAGGCCAAGGCGATGCTCGACCGGCTGGCCGCCGACCCGATGGTGCGCGGCGGCAACCTGACCCTGCGCGGCCATTCGGACAGCGAGGGTGACGACGAGGCCAACCGCATCATGTCGCGCAAACGGGCCGAGGCGGTGCGCGACTATCTGGCGCGTAAAGGTCTGGATCGAAGCCGGATGCGCGTGATCGCCTTGGGCGAAACCCGCCCAGTCGCGCCCAACGCCAAACCGGATGGCAGCGACGACAGCGAGGGCCGCGCGCGCAACCGCAGAGTCGAGATCGACGTCGATCGCGGTGGCTGATCGAAGCGGTGCGAGCGATTGCCGACCCGGCAGCCGGATCGTAAGGCCATGCCATGGCCAAGGGTGATCGACTGGCGCGGCTCGACGCGCATCGCGAAGACATGGAAGGCGAGTATCGCGAGGCGCTGATCGCCGCGCTGCGGACCACGGCGGCGGGCAAATGGGGGCTGTTCGATCATCGCAAGGATCGGGTGGCTCGTGCGGCGGCGGCGCCGGTGGTGGCGCAGCTGACCGAGATGGGCGAGGATATCGACGAAGCCCGGCAGCAACTCGGCCTGCCGCCCTTCGCGCTCCATGCGGAGTTCCTCGCCTCGCGCGGCCCTGTCGGGCCGGAGGCGGTGGGGGAACCGAAACAGGCGCAGGCGTGGCTCGATCGTCTGGCGGCGGAGGGGTAAAGCTCGTTCCTCCCCTGCAAGGGGAGGGGGACCATGCGCAGCATGGTGGAGGGGGATCGCCTCATGGGTCGAGCTGTATGGAAGCCCCCCTCCGTCAGGGCTTCGCCCTGCCACCTCCCCGTACCGGGGAGGATAATGCTACGCTGCCTGCAACGCCTCGACGGCGACCGCCGCGATGTCGTCACTCAGCTGGTCGACCCGCGCCGGATCGGCGTCCCAGGCGAACATGAACCGTGCGCCGCCGCCGATGAAGGTGTAGAAACGCCAGCCGCGCGCCCGCAGGCCGTCGAGCACGGCGGGCGGCGCGCTGAGGAACACCGCGTTCGCCTCGACCGGGAACATCGGCGCGATGCCGGGCAGTCCCGCGACCCGCGCCGCCAGCCGCTGTGCGCAGGCATTGGCATGGGCGGCATTGGTCAGCCATGCGCCGGTGTCGAGCATCCCGATCCACGGTGCCGCGAGGTAGCGCATCTTGGACGCCAGCTGCCCCGCCTGTTTGCAGCGATAGTCGAAATCCTCGGCCAGCACGGGATCGAAGAACAGGATCGCCTCGCCGACCGCCATGCCGTTCTTGGTGCCGCCGAAGCAGAGGACATCGACGCCCGCGCGCCACGTCATGTCGGCGGGCGAACAGCCCAGCGCCGCACAGGCATTGGCGAAGCGCGCCCCGTCCATGTGCAGCCGCAGGCCCAGCTCGCGGCACACCGCCGACAGCGCGTGGATTTCGGCCAGCGTATAGACCTGCCCCGTCTCGGTCGGCTGGGTGATCGTCACCGCGCGCGGTTTCGGAAAGTGGATGTCCGACCGGCCGGTGGCGAGGGCGCGCACCGCGTCGGGGGTCAGCTTGCCGTCCTCGGTTTGCGCGACCAGCAGCTTCGATCCGTTGGAGAAGAATTCGGGCGCGCCGCACTCGTCGGTCTCGACATGCGCGGAGGCCGAGCAGATGACGCTGTGATAGCTCTGGCAGAGCGCGGCCAGCGCCAGCGAATTGGCCGCCGTGCCGTTGAACGCGAAGAAGACCTCGCACTTGGTCTGGAACAGGGTGCGGAACGCATCCGCCGCGCGGTCGGTATACGGGTCTTCGCCATAGGCCGGGACATAGCCCTGATTGGCCTCGGCCATCGCGGCCCAGGCTTCGGGACAGATGCCCGCATAATTGTCGCTGGCGAACTGCTGAGGAATGACCGCGCTCATCACAAATCCTTCGTACCTATGACGAGTCGGATGAGGAAAGTGGCGGTTCGTCCCGTTATTGCCGGTTCGGCCACATCCCTCTCCATCTGGAAAGGCACCACCTTGCCGGGAGGCAGGTTGGTGCCGGGCGAAGGCCCGACTCTTGATGCTGGCGCGGCCTTTAGCGGCGGGCGGCCCGGTCCGCAAGGGTGGCGGTCGCCGCATGCGCCATCTTTCGACCCTCGAAGCATTGCGTATCGCGTCCGAAAAGTGGAAGCGTAAACGTTATGAACATCAGGACCTCGCGCCGCGGTAGCAGCGCTCCCACGATCAGCGATGTCGCGCGCGCCGCCGGTGTGTCGCTGATGACCGTCTCGCGCGTCATCAACAACGAGGCCAATGTCCGCCCCGCCACCCGCGAAAAGGTGGAGGCGGCGATCGCGCAGCTGAACTACGCGCCCAACCCGGCGGCGCGCAGCCTGGCGGGCGCGGCGCAGATCCGCATCGGCATGCTCTACAGCAATCCCAGCCAGGGGTTCCTCAGCGAATTCCTGCTCGGCACGCTGGACCAGGCGTCGCGGCTGGACGTGCAGATGGTCGTCGAGAAATGCGAGATCGGCGACCATGAGGTCGAGGTCGCGCGCCATCTGATCGCGGGCGGGATCGACGGCGTGATCCTGCCGCCGCCGCTGTGCGAGGCGGAACCCGTCCTGGCCCTGCTGCGCGAGGCGCGGGTGCCCGCCGTGGTCGTGGCGACCGGCGTGGCGCCGCAGGAAATGCCCGAATCGGCGATGGCGGTGCAGATCGACGACCGCGCGGCGGCCGAGGAGATGACGCGTCATGTCATGACCCTGGGCCACCGTCGCATCGGTTTCATCTGCGGCAATCCCAACCTGACCGCCAGCGCCCGCCGTTACGAGGGGTTCCGCGCCGCACTCGAGGCCGTGGGCGTGCCGTTCGACGAGGAACTGGTCGCGCCCGGCCTCTATACCTATCGCTCGGGTCTGGACGCGGCGGAGCGGCTGCTCGATCTGGCCGAACCGCCGACCGCGATCCTGGCGTCGAACGACGACATGGCCGCAGCGACGGTGGCCGTGGCGCATCGCCGGGGCCTGGACGTGCCGAGCGACCTGACCGTCTGCGGCTTCGACGACACCACGCTGTCCACGACGATCTGGCCCGAGCTGACCACCATTCACCAGCCGATCGCCGACATGGCGCGCGCGGCGGTGGAGATGATGGCCACGGTCATCCGCCAGAAAAACGCCGAGCCTCCCGCGCACCGCATGCTGGATTACAGCCTGATCCGGCGTCAGTCGGACGCCGCGCCGCGGCGCAGGCCGCGCGGAATCTGATGGCGGGTCGCGAAGCGGGACGAACCGTGCGCGCACCCGCTTGACGGCGCGATGTTTTAAGATAGCGTTACCATTATGGCTGGCCGTGAATCGCGCCGGTGACAGGACATTGCCGTGCGGATAGGCCAAGACGCCACGCACGGATCAGGAGAGGGCCGGAAGTGACCGACACAAGGGGATTGGACGCCGCGCGCGTCAATCATGGTTTCATCGCCGCGATCGTCGTTGTCGCGACCATCGGCGGTTTCATGTTCGGCTATGACTCGGGCGTCATCAACGGCACCCAGAAGGGGCTGGAGGCCGCATTCGACCTCGGCCGTCTGGGCGTGGGCGTCAATGTCGGCGCGATCCTGGTCGGCTCGGCGATCGGTGCGTTCGGGGCGGGGCGCATGGCCGACGCGATCGGCCGCCGCAACGTCATGATGCTGGCCGCCGGCCTCTTCCTGGTCAGCGCGTTGCTGGCGGGGGCGGCGGGCAGCTCGGCGATCTTCATCCTGGCGCGCATCATCGGTGGCCTGGGTGTCGGTGCGGCGAGCGTCATCTCGCCCGTCTATATCTCCGAAGTGACCCCGGCCTCGATTCGCGGCCGACTGTCGAGCGTGCAGCAGGTGATGATCATCACCGGCCTGACCGGCGCATTCGTCGCGAACTTCGCGCTCGCCCGTTACGCCGGTGGCTCGACCGCCGAATTCTGGCTGGGCTTCCCCGCCTGGCGCTGGATGTTCTGGCTTCAGGCGATCCCGGCGGCGATCTATTTCGCCGCGCTGTCGATCATCCCGGAAAGCCCGCGCTTCCTGGTCGCCAAGGGCCGCGATGCCGAGGCGCACACCGTCCTGACCAAGCTGTTCGGCGAGGCCGAAGCGACCCGCAAGGTGGCCGATATCCGCCGCTCGCTGGCCGCCGACCAGCACAAGCCCAAGCTGTCCGACCTGGTCGACAAGACGACCGGCAAGATTCGCCCCATCCTGTGGGCGGGAATTGGCCTGGCCGTCTTCCAGCAGCTCGTCGGCATCAACGTCGTCTTCTATTACGGTGCGACCTTGTGGGAAGCGGTCGGCTTCTCGGAAGATTATGCGCTGCAGACCAACATCCTGTCGGGCGTGCTGTCGATCGCGGCCTGCCTGTTCACCATCGCAACCGTCGACAAGATCGGCCGCAAGCCGCTGCTGCTGATCGGTTCGGCGGGCATGGCAGTGACGCTGGCGATCGTCGCCTATGCCTTCTCGACCGCCGTCACCGGCGCGAACGGCGCGGTGTCGCTGCCCGGCAACAACGGCGTGATCGCGCTGGTCGCGGCGAACCTCTACGTCATCTTCTTCAATGCCAGCTGGGGCCCGGTCATGTGGGTCATGCTGGGCGAGATGTTCCCGAACCAGATTCGTGGGTCGGGCCTGGCGGTCTCGGGCTTTGCCCAGTGGATCGCCAACGCAGCCATCTCGGTCAGCTTCCCCGCGCTCGCCGTGTCGCCGGGCCTGAGCGTGACCTATTTCGGCTATGCCTTCTTCGCGGCGGTGTCGTTCTTCTTCGTCCGCGCCATGGTCAACGAGACGCGCGGTCGCGAATTGGAAGACATGGCGGGCTGATAGAGGAATAGTCCCCGAGCCTGACAGGCCCGCTTCCCCATGGGAGGCGGGCTTTTCTTTTGAGCTATGCTGTTGGCTTCTCCCCCCGCTCAGGCTGAACGGA
>NZ_LDTF01000179.1 GCF_001477495.1 Sphingomonas yabuuchiae | reverse complement strand
GTGCTGCACCGATGCGGCGCTCGCCTATGTCGAGGCCCATGCCGCCTGGAGCGAGGCGAACACCCGGCCCTCCCGGGAGCGCAACTACGACGCCTTCCTCACCCGCACCCGGGCGGGCGCGGCCCGGGCCGACTTCGCCGTCGAGGGCGTGCGCTGCGCCTCTTGCCTCGCGGCCATCGAGCGCGACCTCTCCGAGGTGCCGGGCGTAGCCGTGGCGCGGTTGAACCTCACCGAGCGGCGCCTCGCGGTCGAGTGGGCCCCCGAGGCCGAGCCCGATGTGGGACTGATCCGGGGGCGGCTCGCCGCCCTCGGCTACGCCGCCCATCCCTTCGACCCGCACCGGCCGGCCGATGCCGAGGCGGCGGAGAGCGAGCGGCTGATCCGCGCCCTGGCGGTGGCGGGCTTCGCCTCGATGAACGTGATGCTGCTGGCGATCTCGGTCTGGGCCGGCAGCGTCTCCGACATGACGCCCGAGAACCGCGACCTCTTCCACTGGATCCAGGCGCTCGTCGCCCTGCCGGCGGCCGCCTATGCGGGTCGGCCGTTCTACGAAGGGGCGCTCCGCGGCCTGCGGGCCGGACGGATCACCATGGACT
>NZ_LDTF01000178.1 GCF_001477495.1 Sphingomonas yabuuchiae | reverse complement strand
GTCTCGTGGGCTCGGCCGGCAGGACCGCGTCGAGGAGTTCGCGCGCCGCCGGATGGGTGAGCGAGAGGACCGGCCGGCACGGCGAGGCGTCGACGATCCGCCCGTCACCCAGCACCACGATCCGGTCGGCGAAGCGGCGCGCCAGCCGCACGTCGTGGGTGACGAGCAGGAAGGCGGTGCCGTGCCGGCGGCGCAGGGCCGCGAGATGATCGAGGATCTCGACTTGGCGCGGCGCATCGAGGTTCGAGACCGCCTCGTCGAGGACGACCAGGGCCGGCCGCGTGGCGAGCGCCCGGGCGAGGCCCACCCGCTGCACCTGCCCGCCGGAGAGCTGTCCCGGGAGCCGCAGGGCCACGGCGGGGTCGAGGCCGACCGTCGCCAGCACCTCCTCCACCCGCGCCTGCCGTTCGGGAGCGGACAGGCCGGTCAGGTGGCGTAGCGGCTCGGCGACGATCCGGCCGACCGGGTGGCGCGGGTTGACCGCCGAGAGCGGGTCCTGGAGCACCATCTGGATCGCGGCCCGGACGGCCCGCCACCCGGCCCGGTCGAGGCGGGACAGGGGCGTGCCGCGAAACAGCACCTCTCCGGCCTCGGCCGGTTCGAGCCCGAGAAGCAGGCGGGCGAGCGTGCTCTTGCCCGAGCCGCTGCGGCCGATCCGGGCGACGCACTCGCCCTCCACGAGGGCGCGGTCGATGCCCGCGGGCACGGTGCGAGGCGCGCGGGGCCCCGGATAGGAGTGGCGGAGCCCCCGGGCCGTCAGCAGGGCCGTCATGCCGGCTCCCCGTGCAGGGCCCGGTGGGCGGCGAGGAGCGCCCGCGTCGCCGGCGCGGCCGGCGCGGCGAAGACCCGCGCGACGGGGCCCGCCTCGAC
>NZ_LDTF01000177.1 GCF_001477495.1 Sphingomonas yabuuchiae | reverse complement strand
TTCCACTGTGTTACAAATAATCGTACCTTTGTGCCACTATTGGAAGACCTTCAGGCCGCGCGGGAGAGCTGTGTTGAATAGGACACTGGAAGTGCGTTTTGAACAGGACGGGGAAGTAGTTGCTGCCGCCCTGTCCCATGCGGATCGCAAACAGCCCGCACACTGGTACCTGAAGGGGTTGCTACTGCCTGGAGGGCGCAAGAGCGTGGAGCCCACGGCCGCGCGGGTGCACCCGCAGAACGTGCGCTCAGCCCATCAATCGATGCACGATCTGGTGGCCGATGCCGACTGGAGCGATCAAGCGCTGCTGGCGGCGGTGGCGGCACAGGTGCTGCCGCCCCTGAGCAGGAAGAGCGCAGCGTGTCACTGGATCGTGGACGACACGGGATTTTCAAAGAAGGGGGTGCATTCGGTCGGTGTTGCACGCCAGTACTGCGGCCGCCTTGGCAAGACGGACAATTGCCAGGTTGCCGTGAGTTTGTCGATCGCCAACGAACACGGCAGCCTGCCAGTGGGCTATCGGCTGTATCTTCCCGAGCAGTGGGCTCAGGACACTGTGCGGCGCAAGAAGGCAGGCGTTCCGGCTCCGGTCGTGTTTCAGACCAAGACAGCGCTGGCCATGGATCAGATCGCCAGCGCGCTGGCGACAGGGATGGCGGCAGGCGTCGTGCTAGCCGATGCGGCCTACGGCACCGAGACCCACTGGCGAGACCAGCTCAGCGAACGCGGCCTGCTGTACATGGTTGGCGTCCGCAGCAACACGAAGGTCTGGTGGGGATCGCACCAACCTGCGCCCATGCCGCCAGCCAGCCCTAAGAACCTGTTCACGATCTCCTGAGCAGCAGTGCCAGGAACGCCAGGTGGATGAACTGCAAGCTGGTATTGAGCCTTCGCTCGCAGTTCTTCCATAGCCTCCGGTTCTTCTCCAGCCAGGCAAAGCTGCGTTCGACAATCCAGCGCTTGTGCATGACCTTGAAGGTATGCAGCTCGCTGCGCTTGGCAATCTGTACGGTGACATGCTTGCCCAGAATGTCCTGTACGCCCTCGGCGAAGGGATCTCCGGTGTAGCCGCTGTCGCACAGCAGGCGTTTCAA
>NZ_LDTF01000176.1 GCF_001477495.1 Sphingomonas yabuuchiae | reverse complement strand
TGGGCTCGGCGGACACCTTCTGCGTCGCCTGCCGGCACAACCGGGTGGTGCCCGACCTCTCGATCCCCTGGAACCAGACCCGCTGGCGCGAGGTCGAGGCGGCCAAGCGCCGGCTGTTCTACGCCATGCTGCGGCTGCGCCTGCCGCTCGCCTCCCGCCGCGAAGACCCGGCGGGCCTCGCCTTCGACTTCCTGGTCGACCCCGCGGAATCCTACCTGATCGGCCCGCCGGTGCTCACCGGGCACGACAACGGCCTCATCACCCTCAACATCGCGGAGGCCGACGACGTCGAGCGCGAGCGCCGGCGCACGCAGTTCGGCGAGCATTACCGCACATTGCTCGGGCACTTCCGCCACGAGATCGGGCACTATTTCTGGAACGTGCTGGTGCGGGCCGATCCCTGCCTCGACGCGTTCCGGGCGGTGTTCGGCGACGAGCGGGCCGATTACGGCGCGGCGCTCCAGCGCCACTACGCCCACGGCCCGGCGGAGGGCTGGCAGGAGACCTTCGTCTCGGCCTACGCCACCTCCCACCCCTGGGAGGACTTCGCCGAGACCTGGGCGCATT
>NZ_LDTF01000175.1 GCF_001477495.1 Sphingomonas yabuuchiae | reverse complement strand
GCGATACCCGCCAGCAGATTTTCATACAGATTTCCAAGTTCGCGCTCGAGTTGCGGTAGCCGGATCCTGGCCGGGTCAGAAGAGGGGAGGGAGAGAAGAGAAAGGAGAGGGGAGGAGAGAGAAGAGGAAGAAAAGAAAAGGAGGAAAAAGGAGGAGAAAAGAGAGAGAAAGGAGGAGAGGGAGGAGAGGAGAAAGAAGAGAGAGGGGGGGGAGAAAGGGGGGGGAGAAAAGAAAGAGAAGGGAGAGGGAAGGAAGGGGAGAAAAAAGAAGAGGGAGAAGAGGGGGGAGGAAGGGAGAGGAGGGAAGAAAGAGGAGAAGAGGAGAGGAAGAGAAGAGAAAGGAGGGAGGGGGGGAGAAGAGGGAGGAGAGGGAGGAAAAAGGGGGAGAGGAGAGGGGGGAGGAGGAGGGAGAAAGGAAGAGGGAGAGGGAGGAGAGAGGGGGAAGGAGAGGGGAGGAGAGAAGGGAGGAAGAGAGAAAAGGGAGGAGGGAAAGAGGAGAGAAGAAAAGAAAGAGAGAGAAAAAGAGAAGAGAAGGGAGGGGAGAGAGAGGAGGGAGGGAGGGAGGGGAC
>NZ_LDTF01000174.1 GCF_001477495.1 Sphingomonas yabuuchiae | reverse complement strand
CGCGTCGGCGCTGGCCGCCGAGGCCGGGC
The DNA here is from genome assembly GCF_001477495.1 of Sphingomonas yabuuchiae. Lineage (GTDB taxonomy): Bacteria > Pseudomonadota > Alphaproteobacteria > Sphingomonadales > Sphingomonadaceae > Sphingomonas > Sphingomonas yabuuchiae_A. Next base: position 803 of record NZ_LDTF01000174.1, on the reverse strand, counting down.
TGGAGCTGGTCGAGGACGAAGGGCTGGTCGCCGAGAATGCGGGGCTGACCGAATGGCCGGTGCCGCTGCTCGGCCGTTTCGACGAAGCGTTTCTCGACGTGCCGCCCGAGGTCATCCAGTTGACCGCGCGAGTGAACCAGAAATATTTCGTCTGCCGCTCGGCCGACGGAAAGCTGGCCAACGCGTTCGTCTGTACCGCCAATATCGAGGCGAGCGACGGCGGCGCGAAGATCGTCGAGGGCAATGGCAAGGTGCTCGCCGCCCGCCTGTCCGACGCGCGCTTCTTCTACGAGACCGACCTGAAGACCAGGCTCGACGATCTGCGGCCGAAGCTGGAAAAGATCGTCTTCCACGAAAAGCTCGGCACCGTCGCCGACAAGGTCGAGCGGGTGGCCAAGCTCGCCCGCTGGCTGGTGGAAGAGGGGATCGTCGGCGCAACGCCCTCTCTCCACCGGGGAGAGGGAGGGGACCCGCGGCAAGGCCGTGGGGAGGGTGAGGGGCAGTCCAGCAGCGCCTCGCCCGCGTCGGCCCCTCACCCCGGCCCTCTCCCCGATGGGGAGAGGGAGCGGCTTGCCGATCTGGCGGAGCGCGCCGCGTATCTGGCGAAAGCCGAACTCGTCACCGGTATGGTCGGCGAGTTCCCCGAATTGCAGGGTCTGATGTTGTCTCTTATAACCATCTCCGAGCCCACGAGGCGGGCTCCTCTTCCGGTTGACCTATTTTCGTTGGAAAAAAAACAAAATACACACACACCTGGTAGTCGGACACAGAATCACACAAATAAATAACACTACCACAACGCA
>NZ_LDTF01000173.1 GCF_001477495.1 Sphingomonas yabuuchiae | reverse complement strand
CGGATTGTTCTGCGGCGTCGAAAGGCGCGGGCTCAGGCTGAACCCCTCCAGACCGCCGGTGCCTGGGCGCGCGGCGTCATTGTCCTGCGACGTGCTCTGGAACGGGACGGCAGCGGCGGGCAGCGGGGCAAGCACCGGCACCAGCGTCAGGGCAAGAAGGCGCGCGGCGCAGCGCGGCCCGGACGATGTCATGAAATGCATTCCTCGTGGTAACTACAATCTTCAACCGCCGTCCGGGTCCCAGACCCGGCCGCACCAGCCGTGCCCCGGAGGCCCGGCGGATGCAACCCCATATAGTAACCGCATATGCGGCCAATATGTGGCAAGCCCCGTGCCAGCGGGAACTTTGCCCCTGGCTGCGCGTGCGTCGGTTTGACACTTGGGGGTGCAGCGCCTATATCGCGACCACTCACCACGATCCTCGGGAAATGACGCGCCTTCGCGCAGCGTGTCGGTCGAATGGAGGATCGCTGGTTCAACGGACGCCGGATGCCGCCGCAGTCAT
>NZ_LDTF01000172.1 GCF_001477495.1 Sphingomonas yabuuchiae | reverse complement strand
GTGAGTCCATCTCATGTCATTCTGCCATAGCCGTCAGCGCGCCGTCCCCGTATCCCCCGCCAGATAGCGGGCGATGGGATCGATCATGTCCTTCGGAATACGCCGCGCGATGACGGGCATGGTCGCATGGCTCTTGCGCGCGTCGACGATATTCTTGTCGCCCTGCCAATGGCGCAGCCGTCCGGCGATGTAGCTGGCCCGCTGTCCGGCGAGGACGGGATAGGGCTTGCCGGGCGTGTGGCAGCTGACACAGGCGGGAAGCTGCTTATCGGGCAGTCCGCGCTCGACGATCTGCGCCGCAGCGGGATCGCCCGCAGGCTTCGCACCCAGACCCGGCATCGCGGCGAAGCGGCGCGCGGCGGCCTCCATGTCGGCGGGCTCCATGCGCATCGCCACCTGCTGCATGACCGCGCTCGAGCGAGTGCCGCTGGCATAGCCCTTGAGTGCCGCGAGCAGATATTCGGGGCTCTGGCCGCCCAGGACCGGGATGTCGGGCGCGCCGCGACCGCGACCGTCCGTGCCATGGCATCCGGTACAGTTGTCGGGATCGATAGCGGGCGAAGCCTCGGCGACCAGCGCGCGATATTGTGCGGGCGTCATGCCGGGCAGGCGGCGGACGAAGGCGACCATGCGGCGCACCTCGTCCTGCCG
>NZ_LDTF01000171.1 GCF_001477495.1 Sphingomonas yabuuchiae | reverse complement strand
GCTCGGCGACCTCCGCCGTCGTGCCCGCGCTGGCCCCTGGCCTCACCCGCGCGGCGTGGACGGTCGACTGGGTGATGTGGATCCTCGGCACCGTGATCGGACTGTTCTCCTGGGTGGCCTTCACCCTGATGCTCACCGCGAAGGACTGCGGGCGCCCGCACTTCACCTGGGGTCTGCCCATCGTGCCGCCCATGGTCTCCGCGACCACCGGCGCCGCCCTGATGAGCCACACCCCGAACGAGCTGACCCGGATGCTCGTCAACGTGATCTGCGCCGGATGCTTCTTCGCGGCCCTCTCCCTGGGCATCTCGATCTTCGGCATCGCCTACCACCACCGCTGGCTGCGCGACCCCCTGGGGCACGACGCCGCGGCCACGACCTTCATCCCGCTGGGGGTGATCGGCCAGTCCACCGCGGCCGCGCAGGCGCTGGTCACCGCGACCCGGAACTTCCTGCACCCGGACGCCGTGCAGGCGCTGCACCAGATCGCACACGCCTACGGCATCGTCATGCTGGCGATCGGCGCGCCGCTGCTGGTGTGGGCCATGATCCGCACCTACTCGGCGTGGGCCCACGGGGCGGGGT
>NZ_LDTF01000170.1 GCF_001477495.1 Sphingomonas yabuuchiae | reverse complement strand
CCGCGCGGGCGACAAGGATCAGGTGCTGCTGGGCGTCACCGGCTCGGGCAAGACCTTCACCATGGCCAAGGTGATCGAGGAATTGCAGCGCCCCGCCCTCATCCTGGCGCCCAACAAGATCCTGGCGGCGCAGCTGTACGGGGAGTTCAAGAACTTCTTCCCCAACAACGCGGTCGAATATTTCGTCAGCTATTACGACTATTACCAGCCGGAAGCCTATGTGCCGCGGTCCGACACGTACATCGAGAAAGAAAGCTCGATCAACGAGTCGATCGACCGGATGCGGCACTCGGCGACGCGCGCGCTGCTGGAGCGCGACGACGTCATCATCGTCGCCTCGGTCTCGTGCCTCTATGGTATCGGCTCGGTCGAAACCTATTCGGCGATGATCTTCGACCTGAAAAAGGGCCAGAGCGTCGACCAGCGTGAGATCATCCGCAAGCTCGTCGCGCTCCAGTACAAGCGCAATGACGCCGCGTTCATGCGCGGCAATTTCCGTGTGCGCGGCGACAATCTGGAAATCTTCCCGTCGCACTATGAGGATTCGGCCTGGCGCATGTCCTTTTTCGGCGACGAGATCGAGGAA
>NZ_LDTF01000017.1 GCF_001477495.1 Sphingomonas yabuuchiae | reverse complement strand
ACACGTTCCGCTTCGTCGGCAGCGTCAGATGGGTATAAGAGACGGCCTCCCGCCTGCGGGAGGGGGCGTGCCTTTTGGTGATGGGGGCGTGCCTCGAACCACCCTTTCCCCCACCCCTACACCCCGCTACGCAACACCCATGATACGGCTCGGCTGGCTCATCCTGGGGTGTCTGTTCGTCGCGCTCGGTGTGATCGGGGCGATCCTGCCGCTGATGCCGACGACGATCTTCCTGATCCTGGCGGCAGGCTGTTTCGCGCGCTCCTCGCCCCGGCTGGAGGCGTGGTTGCTCGACCATCCCCGCTTCGGCCCGACGCTGCGGGCCTGGCGAGAACATGGTGCGATCGGACGGCGGGGCAAGGTGATGGCATGCGGCGGTATGACGCTGGGCTATGGACTGTTTCTGCTGACCGCCCGGCCGGATTGGCCGCTGGCTCTGCTGGTCGCTGCCGTCATGGCGGCTTGTGCGGCCTTCGTCCTGACCCGCCCGACCGCCTGATGCGGCTTGCACCATCCATATATGAAGCATATACGCTTCATATATGGGTATCGTAAAAATCGACGATCAGCTTCATGAAGAGGTCCGCCGCGCCAGCACGGTCATGTGCCGCTCGATCAACGCGCAGGCGGAATTCTGGATGAAGATGGGCATGCTGGCCGAGGCCAATCCGACGCTGACCTTCCACGAGATCGTGAAGGCGCAGATGGCCGCCGCCGACTGCCCCCTGCCCCAACCCCTGGTCGCCTGACATGGTGAAGACGGCCGAGGAACTGGCGCTGATGCGCGTCTCCGGACGCTTGCTGGCGCAGGTGTTCGAGATGCTCGATGGGGTGAGCCTGTCCGGCATGTCGACGCTGGCGATCAACGATCTGGTCGAGCGCTACATCACCCACGACCTGTCCGCACGCCCCGCGAGCAAGGGGCAATATGGTTTTGCCTATGTGCTCAACAGCTCGATCAATCAGGTCGTCTGCCACGGCGTGCCGAGCGTCGAGGACGTGGTGAAGGACGGCGATATCGTCAATCTCGACATCACGCTGGAAAAGAACGGCTTCATCGCGGATTCGAGCAAGACCTATATGGTCGGCGAGGTGTCGCCGGGCGCGAAGCGGCTGGTCCGCGTGACGCAGGAGGCGATGTGGAAGGGCATCAGACAGGTTCGCCCCGGCGCGCGACTGGGCGATATCGGTGCGGCGATCGAGAGACATGCCAAGGCGAACGGCTATTCGGTGGTGCGCGACTATTGCGGCCACGGCATCGGACGCGAGATGCACGAGGCGCCCGATGTGATGCACTTCGGACGGCCGGGGACGGGCGTGCCGCTGCGCGAGGGCATGACCTTCACCATCGAGCCGATGATCAACCAGGGCACGCGCAAGGTGTCGACCAGCGACGATGGCTGGACGGTGGTGACGGACGACAGAAAGCTGTCCGCGCAGTTCGAACATACGGTCGCGGTGACGAAGACCGGGGTCGAGGTGCTGACCCTGCGGACGGGTGAGAAAGTAGGCTAAATCCGTTCCCCGGCGAAGGCCGGGGCCCAGTTTCGGTGACGCCTGAGGCGCGCGGGGCGATGCGTGGGAGGCATAGGCCAAGCACTCGCTATGGCCTCCCACGCATCGTCTCGCGCGCCTCGACTTTCGGGGCAACTGGGCCCCGGCCTTCGCCGGGGAACAAGGCGCTCTTACCCCTCCACCCGCAACCGATACCCCACACCCAGTTCGTTCGCGATGACGCTGCCGACCGGTTGCGGCGCCTCCAGCTTCTGGCGCAGGTTGCGGACCACTATGCGCAGATAGTCGATACGCGGGTCCTCGTCCCCGCCCCAGGCGGCGTCGATGATCCTGTCATGCGTCACCACCCGGCCGGGGTGCCGCGCCAGCACCGCCAGCACGTCATATTCCTTGCGGGTCAGATGCTGTTCCTCACCCCCGCGCGTCACGACGCGCCGGTCGAGATCGATCGCCAGGTCGCCCGTCCGCACCACAGTCGGTGCCGCCTCCGCCGCACGCCGATGCCGCAGCGCCACGCGTAATCGGGCGAGCAGTTCCTCGCTGTCGAAAGGCTTGGTCACATAGTCGTCCGCACCCAGATCGAGCGCAGCGACCTTTTCCTCGGTCGCCTCGCGCGCCGAGACGACCAGCACCACCCGCTCCGCCCCGCGCAGCAGCGGGATCAGGCTCAATCCGTCGCGGTCGGGCAGACCCAGATCCAGCAACACCGCATCGGGATGCTCCGCCGCCGCATGGGCCAGCGCCTCGCGACCGTCGCGCGCCTCGACCACCCGATGCCCCGCCTGTTCCAGCGTGTTGCGCAGCAGGCGGCGGATCGCGACTTCGTCGTCCACCACCAGGATCGTCGCGGGCATCAGGCCATTCCCTCCGGCGCGCCATCGCGCATGATATGATCGCGCGGGAAGCAGAGCGCAAAGGCCGCGCCCTCGCCATCCTCGCGGTTGCCCGCCTCTACGCCCAGACCCATGGCCTCGGCAAAGGCCTTGACGATGGCGAGGCCCAGGCCGGTGCCCCCGACCACCCGGTCGGAGCCCTCCAGCCGCCGGAACGTCTCGAACACTTCGCTCTCCCGGCCGGGCGGCAGGCCGGGACCATGGTCGAGCACCGAAAGGCGCAACGTGCCGTGGCGATGCCGCCCCTCGATCACGATCTCGGTCCCCGGATCGCCGTAACGCCCGGCATTGTCGAGCAGGTTGAGCAGGCAATGATGCAGCAATTGCGGATCGGCGCGGACCAAAGGCAGGTCGGGCGGCACGTCGAGCCGGACCGAATGCCCCTCCAGCGCGCGGCGGGCGTCATGCGCAGCCCCCGTCACCGCATCGCTCAGGTCGATCGCCTCGATCTTCAGTTTCAGCGCCCCCGCCTCGACGCGGGCCATGTCGAGCAGATTGGCGACGAAGCGGTTGAGCCGCGCCGCCTCCCCTTCGATGGTCGAAATCAGGTCGGGCGTCGCGCCCTGCCGCAGTTGCGCCGCAGCAGCCATCACGGCAGTCAGCGGCGTGCGCAGGTCATGGCTCACCGAGGATAGGAGCGCGGCGCGCAAGCGATCGCGAGTGCGCACCGCATCGACATCCCGCACCTCCGCCTCCAGCCGCAGCCGCTCGAGGATCAGCGCAGCCTGGTCGATCAAACCGGTCAGCAGCGGCAGGCGGTCGGCGCGCACCGGCTCACCCCCTGCCTCACGCGCCAACCCCAGTACGGCAAGCGTGCGGTTGCCCGCCTTGAGCGGCTGGAACAGCCATTCGGATGCCGCCAGCGTCGCCGATCCCTTGCCCGCCGGCGTACCGGTGTCGAACGCCCAGTGGGCGGCGGCCATCTCCATCGTCTCCAGCCGATAGTCCGGCTTGGTCGCCGCCTGCACTGCCAGCCCGGCGGGCGACGGGGTGAGCAGCACCGCCTGCACCTCGAACAGCCGGGCGATGTCTTCGCAGATGACACGTGACGCCTCGGCCGGGTCGGCCAGGCCACTCAGGCGATGGAGAAAGCCCGCCAGCGTCGCATTGTCGCGCGCACTCGCCGCCGCCAGATCGGCCTGCGCGCGCACTCGCGAGGTCAACTGGCTGGTCGCGATGGCGACGCCCAGCAGGACGAAGATTGAGATGATATTCTCTGGGTTGCTGACGCTCAGCGTGCCGACGGGCGGCAGGAAGAAGAAGTTGTAGGCGAGGCTCGACACGATCCCGGCGAACAGGCCGGTGCGCAGGCCGTAAAGGCTCGCCGCCGCCATGACGGGCAGCAGATAGAGCAAAGCGACATTGCCGAGGTTCAGGATGTGGAACAGCGCACTCGCCAGCGCCGTCACCGCCACGACGCCGAGCAGCGTCAGCCCATAGCCGATGGGCGATCCCCATTGCCCGCGTCGTCGGGTCCGCTCGCGCTCGACCGGCGCTTCGCCGACCGGCAGGACATGGACGGTGACGCCGGGCGTTTCGCGCACCAGCCGGTCGACGACCGATCCGTGGCGCAGCTCGAACCAGCGCGACCGCTTTGCCTTGCCGACGACCAGCTGCGTGGCGCGCGCGTCTGCCAGGAAGGCGCGGATGCCCTCGACCACGCTGGGCGCAGGGACCGTCGCGACCGCCGCGCCGAGCTGCGTTGCCAGCGTCATGGTCGCGGCGAGACGGCGGTGCTGCGCCTCGCCCAAGGTCGCGGTGCGCGGCGTGTCGATGAACAGCGCGGTCCAGGGCGCGCGCAGGGCATCGGCGGCACGCTTGGCGGCGCGGACCAGTTCGTCGGCACCGGGCAGTTCGCTGACCGCGACGACCAGCCGCTCGCCCGCCGCCCATTGCCCGCCGACGCCGAGGCTGCGCACATGGTCGAGCATTTGCGCATCGACCGCTTGCGCCGCGCGGCGCAGCGCCAGTTCACGAAGCGCCGACAGGTTGGACTTGGAGAAGAAATGCGACAGCGCGCGCGTTGCCTCCTGCGGCAAATAGACCTTGCCCGCCTTCAACCGCTCGATCAGCTCGTCGGGGGGAATGTCGACCACCTCGATCTCGGCGGCCTCCAATATGCGGTCGGGCACCGTCTCGCGCACGCGGACGCGGGTGAAGCTGGCGACGACGTCGTTCAGGCTTTCGACGTGCTGGATGTTGACGGTTGAATAGACGTCGATCCCGGCTGCCAGTAGTTCCTCGACATCCTGATAGCGTTTGGGATGGCGGCTGCCCGGCGCATTGGTGTGGGCGAGTTCGTCGACCAGCGCGAGGCGGGGCGCGCGGGCCAGGACCGCGTCGATGTCCATCTCGTGCAGCGTCCGCCCCTCATAGGGGACGGCGCGGCGGGGCATGACCTCCTGTCCCCGGACCAGCGCTTCGGTCTCGACGCGCCCATGGGTTTCCACGACCGCGACGACGACATCGACACCGTCGCGGCGGCGGGCGGCGCCCTCGGACAGCATCTCGAACGTCTTGCCGACGCCGGGTGCCGCCCCGAGGAAGATTTTCAGGCGGCCGCGCCCCTCGCGCTCGGCGGCGCGCAGCAGGGCATCCGGATCGGGGCGCGGCTCGCCTGCCGTCATCGCTTGGTCAGGGCGTCCAGCGCGCGGTTGAGGGCGAGGACGTTGACATGCGGGTCACCGAGCACCGAATCCTCGCTATGCGCGACGACCAGCGCGCGGACCTGCTCGACACTCAGTCCACGCACGCGGGCGATCCGGGCCGTCTGCGCCAGCGCCGCCTCGGGCGACAGATCGGGATCCAGCCCCGATCCGCTGGCGGTGACGAGGTCGGCGGGCATCGCGCCCATCACGCCCTCGGCCCGGCGCTTGGCGACGTCCGCCTTCACCCGGTCGGCCAAGGCCTGCGAGGTCGGCCCCAGGTTCGAGCCCGACGAGGCCAGCCCGTCATAGCCCTTGCCCGCCGCCGAGGGACGCGTCTGGAAGTAACGGTCGCTGGTGAACGCCTGTCCGACGACCTCGGAGCCGATCATCCGGCCATTCGCCTCGACCAAACTGCCATTCGCCTGATGCGGGAAGATCGCCTGTCCGATGCCGGTCATCGCCAGAGGATAGACCAAGCCGAGCAGGATCGCGAACAGGATCGTCATGACGATCGCGGGCCGAAATGCGGAGGTAATGTCCGTGTTCATGATATTTCCTTCCTCAAGCCCCTCCCCTTCAGGGGAGGGGTGGGGGGTGGGGCGCCGCCGCGAACGAAACGCTTGGGGAGAGGCCCCACCCCAACCCCTCCCCTGAAGGGGAGGGGCAGCTATCCTCAACTCACGCGAGGCCGAGGCCACCGACCACAAGGTCGATGATCTTGATGCCGACGAACGGCGCGATCAGACCGCCCAGACCATAGACGGCGAGGTTGCGGGCCAGCAGCGGCCCCGCCCCCATCGGCTTGTAGGCGACGCCCTTCAGCGCCAGCGGCACGAGCAGCGGGATGATCAGCGCGTTGAAGATGATCGCGCTCAGGATCGCCGATTGCGGCGTCGCCAGACCCATGACGTTCAGCACGCCGAGGCCGGGATAGAGCGCCACGAACATCGCCGGGATGATCGCGAAATACTTCGCCACGTCATTGGCGACCGAGAAGGTCGTCAGCGCCCCGCGCGTCATCAGCAACTGCTTGCCGAGGCCGACGACCTCGATCAGCTTGGTCGGATCGCTGTCCAGATCGACCATGTTGCCCGCCTCGCGCGCGGCCTGGGTGCCGGTATTCATCGCGACGCCGACATCCGCCTGCGCGAGCGCCGGCGCATCGTTGGTGCCGTCGCCGCACATCGCGACCAGCTTGCCGCCCTGCTGTTCCTGACGGATCAGCGCCAGCTTGTCCTCCGGCGTCGCCTGGGCGAGGAAGTCGTCCACGCCCGCCTCGGCGGCGATCGCGGCGGCGGTCAGGGGATTGTCGCCGGTGATCATCACGGTGCGGATGCCCATGCGGCGCAGCTCGCCGAAGCGCTCGCGGATGCCCGCCTTGACCACGTCCTTCAGGAAGATCGCGCCGAGCAATCGGCCATTCTCCGCCACCGCCAGCGGCGTGCCACCCGCGCGGGCGATCTCGTCGGTGATGCGGCGCAGCTGGGTGGCCGCCGCCGTCTCACCCACGCCCGGATGGGCGCGTAGGATCGAGTCGACCGCGCCCTTCTGAATCAGCCTGTCGCCGATCCTGACGCCCGAGATACGCGTCTGGGCGGTGAAGGGAATGATCTCGGCATCCGCGGGCAGGCTGGCGATCGACACCTTGAACTGCTCGCGCGCCAGAACGACGATCGAGCGGCCCTCGGGCGTCTCGTCGGCGAGACTCGCCATCAGCGCCGCCTCGGCCAGCGCATCGACGTCCGAGCCGCCGACGGCGCGGAACTCGCTCGCCTGACGGTCGCCGATGGTGATGGTGCCCGTCTTGTCGAGCAGCAGCACGTCAACGTCACCCGCTGCTTCCACCGCACGGCCCGACTTGGCGAGCACGTTGAAGCGGACCAGACGGTCCATGCCCGCGATACCGATCGCCGACAGCAACGCCGCGATGGTCGTCGGGATCAGGGTGATGAGCAGCGCCGCCAGGATCGCCACCGGGATGCTGCCGCCCGCGAAGGACGCGAAGCCCGGAATGGTGCCGACCGCGATCAGGAAGATGATGGTCAGGCCGACGAGCAGGATGGTCAGCGCCACCTCGTTCGGGGTCTTCTGACGCTCGGCCCCCTCGACCAGCGCGATCATGCGATCAAGGAAACCCTGGCCCGGATTGACCGTCACCTTGACGCGGATTTCGTCGGAGATGACGCGGGTGCCCGCCGTCACCGCCGAACGGTCGCCGCCCGCCTCACGGATGACCGGCGCGCTCTCGCCGGTGATCGCGGCTTCGTTGACCGAGGCCACACCGGCGACGACTTCGCCGTCCGAGGGGATCAGGTCGCCAGTTTCGACCAGCACCACGTCGCCGATCTTCAGCGCGCTGGCGGGGACATTCTCCCACTCATGGCCAGCGCCCTTGATCCGCTTGGCAGTGAGTTCGGCCTTGGCGGCGCGCAAACTTGCCGCCTGGGCCTTGCCGCGCCCTTCGGCCAGCGCCTCTGCAAAAGTGCCGAACAGCACGGTCAGCCACAGCCAGACGACCAGTTGCAGCTTGAAGCCGGTGGTCAGCCCGTCATGCCCGACGACGAGCAGGACGGTCAGGAGCGCGGCGACCACCGCGGTCACGAACATCACCGGATTGCGGATCAACTCGCGGGGATTGAGTTTGACGAACGAGGCCTTGATCGCCGGGAGCACCAGCTCGGCGGTGAACAGGCTCTTGGTAGGGGAATTGGCCATGAATGGCGCTCCCGATCAGAAGAGTTGACCGCGGATCATCGCGAGATGATCGGCGATGGGACCAAGGGCGAGGCTCGGCAGGAAGGTCAGGCCGCCCAGCACCAGCACGATACCGACGAGCAGACCGATCCACAGCACACCCGTGGTCGGGAAGGAGCCGGCGGAGGCCGGGACATGCTTCTTCGCGGCGAGGCTTCCGGCAATGGCGAGCATCGGCACGATGATGAAGAAGCGGCCCACCCACATGGCGACGCCCAGCAGACCGTCATACCAGGGGGTCGCGGCGGTCAGGCCGCCAAAGGCCGAGCCGTTGTTCGCCACCGCGCTGCTGAAGGCGTATAGGATCTCGCCGAAACCATGCGGCCCCTTGTTGAGCGGCCCGGCCAGCCCCTGCCCCGTCACGCAGGACAGCGCGGTCAGGCCCAGGATGAACAGCGGCAGGACGGCGATGGCGAGGACGGCGAGCTTCACCTCGCGGCTTTCGATCTTCTTGCCGACATATTCGGGCGTGCGGCCGACCATGAGCCCTGCGACGAACACGGCCAGGATGGCGAACAGCAGGAAGCCGTAGATGCCCGCGCCGACGCCGCCGATGACGACCTCGCCCAGCTGCATGTTGAACAGCGGGATCATGCCGCCGAGCGCGGTGAAGCTGTCGTGCATCGCGTTGACCGCGCCGCACGACGCCGCCGTGGTGACGGCCGCGAACAGGGCGGACGCGGCGACGCCGAAGCGGACCTCCTTGCCCTCCATATTGCCGCCTGCAACGCCCAGCTGGTGCAGCACGGGGTTGCCTGCCGCTTCCGCCCAGTAGCAGACGGCCACGCCGCCCAGGAACAGCAGGATCATCGCCGACAGGATCGCCCAGCCCTGCCGCGTATTGCCGACCGCCTTGCCGAAGCACCAGGTCAGGCCGAAGCCGATGACGAAGATCGACAGCATCTGGACGAAGTTGGTTAGCGCGGTCGGGTTCTCGAACGGATGCGCGCTATTGGCGTTGAAGAAGCCGCCGCCATTGGTGCCGAGCATCTTGATCGCTTCCTGGCTCGCCACCGGGCCGAGCAGGATCGACTGGCGCACGCCCTCCAGCGTGTCGACATTGACGACGCCAGCCATGGTCTGCGGCACGCCGCTGGCGATCAGGAACACGGTGTAGACGACGCAGAGCGGCAGCAGCAGGTACAGGGTGATGCGCGTCACATCGGCCCAGAAATTGCCGAGATTCTTCGTCTCGCGCCCCGCAAAGCCGCGGAACAGCGCAAAGGCCAGCGCGATGCCGGTCGCCGCCGACAGGAAATTGTGGATGGTCAGGCCGAGCATCTGCGACAGGTTCGACATGGTCGACTCGCCGCCATAGCTTTGCCAGTTGGTGTTGGTGGTGAAGCTGATCGCGGTGTTGAACGCCAGATGCGGGGTCAGCCCAGCCAGCCCCTGCGGATTGCCCGGCAGGTAATATTGCACGCGCAGAACGACATAGGTCAGGACCATCAACGCGACGTTGAAGATCAGCATGTGCAGCGCATAGCGCCGCCATCCCTGCTGCGCCTCCGGGTCGATGCCCGACAGCTTGTAGAAGCCGCGCTCGACGGGGCCGAGAACGACATGCAGAGGCGTGCGCCGCCCCTCGTACAGCGCGAACAGCCACGCGCCGACCGGCTTGGTCAGCACGAGCAGGATCGCGACGAAGCCCAATATCAGGGCCCATCCTTGAAGCGTCATGATGCCGCCTCCTTCAGAAGCGTTCGGGGCGGATCAGCACCGCCACCAGATAGACGAGAAGGCCGAGCGCGGTCAGCGCCGCCAGCCACAGGTCGAGGGTCATGGCTCAGCCCTCCTCACGCATGGTCGCACAGGCGGGCATAGGCTAGCGTCGCCGCCACCAGGCCCGCCATGACCGACAGCCAGATCAGATCGTCCATGTGCGATGCTCCTCAGAAACCGGCGGTGAGCGAGACGAGGAAGGTGCTGCCCGCGATGTTGCCGCTGCCGTCCTGCCCCTTGCTGAAGCTCGGCCGCAGATAGGCGGCCTTGCGGTCGGAAATGTTGGTGTCGACCCAGGACAGACCCAGCGTCAGATTGTGCCAGGTCGTGTCCGCGCCCAGCGACCAGTCCCAATAGTCGCCGGTCGGCGTCGGCGCGGTGGCGTTGGGGCCGAGGCCGTCCATGCCCCAGCTATGGCCGATATGCGCCTTGGCGGTGAACGGCGTGCCGGTGATCGCCGCCGCGCCGTCGCCCCAAACATAGAGATTGTCACTCTTGGCGCCGGGACGGTCATAGACGCCCGCCGCCGCACTGGCACCGTTGTTATACCACTTGCCGATCGCCTGCTGCTTGGGCGCATAGGCGATACCGGCGGTCAGCGAAACCGGGCCGGTCGTGCCCGACAGCTTGGCGAAGGGCTCGGCATAGTCGGTCTTGTTCGCGCCGCCCGGATACATGTACCAGGTCAGGCCGACATCCAGCGTACCGGTCGGGCTGATCTTGGTCTTGTAGCCGCCGATCAGGTCCAGCTCCATGTTCGCGCCGCCGAAGGTTCCCCACCCCGCCAGGTTCGACGCCCAGGTGCCGACATAGACGCCGCTCTGATGGGTCGCCGTGATCCCGGCCTGCACCGCCATATGTTCGTCCGATTGCGAAATGCCGCGCAGGCGATAGTCGGAGACGATCGCAGCCGAGCCGCTGACGGTCACGGGCGGCGGCGGCGCGGTCTCGGCGGCCTGCGCCGATGCGGCGGCCGGAAGCACGAACAGCGCCGTGGCGGCGCAAAAGGTGATGGTCTTCATATATGCCCCTATGGACAGGCCGCCGGGATGAGTGGGGCGACCTCCAGGGCCGAGCAATTAGGCCCGAGGGGCGTAGCAATTCGAGGGCGATCCCCCGGTTTCGCATATAGACGGCATATAGTGGCCGTTCATTCCTCCCCTGGAAGGGGAGGTGGCGCGCGTAGCGCGTCGGAGGGGTGTCCCCGGTTGCGAGGTTAGTCGAACCTCACCGAGCGGGACACCCCTCCGTCAGGGCTTCGCCCTGCCACCTCCCCTTCCAGGGGAGGAAATGAATGACGTCACCAAAACGTCAACGATCTCGGTCATGGCGGGACATGGTCACCGTCTCCCGCCGCTCCCTCCTTTCCACCGCTGCCGCTCTGGCCGGTGCCGCCGCGCTGCCCCCGGCCATCGCCCGCGCCGCCGCCATCGCGCCCGACCGGCGGACCGGCACCATCCGCGATGTCGAGCATGTCGTCATCCTGATGCAGGAGAATCGCGGCTTCGATCATTATTTCGGTACGATGCGCGGCGTGCGTGGGTTCGGCGACCGCTTCCCTATTCCGGTCGCATCGTCGGACGGAGCGCCCCGCACCGTCTGGCAACAGCTGGACCGCCAGGCCGAGGGCGGGCCACGCCTCGTCTCCCCCTTCCACCTCGACACCGACAGGCAATTCGCCCTGATGCGGATGGAGGGCACGCCGCATACCTGGCCCGATGCGCAGGCCGCCTGGGACGAAGGCCGCATGGCGCACTGGCCCGAGGTGAAGCACCAGCGCGCCATGGGCCATTATGCCCGCACCGACCTGCCCTTCCAGTTCGCATTGGCCGAGTCCTTCACGATCTGCGACGCCTATCACTGCGCGGTCCAGACGGGGACCAACACCAACCGGCTGTTCCTGTGGACCGGAACCAACGATCCTTCGGGCCGGGCAGGCGGCCCGGCGATCGGCAATTCGCATGACAGCTTTGCCGAGAATGGCGGCGCGGCCGATCCGTACCGCTGGACCACCGTGCCCGAGCGGATGCAGGCGGCGGGGATCGACTGGCGCATCTATCAGGACATGGCAGACAATTTCACAGACAACCCGCTGGTCGGCTTTCACGCCTATCGCGAGGCGTATCATGGGCGCGGCGATTCCGAATTGAAGGACCGGGCGCTCACCACGCGCGGGCTGGACGTGCTGAAGGCCGATGTGCTGGCCGGGCGGCTGCCGCAAGTGTCCTATGTCATCGCCACCGCCGCCGGGTCCGAACATCCCAATCCTTCAAGCCCGGCGCAGGGCGCAGCCTATACCGCCGAGCTGCTCGACGCGCTGACCGCCGATCCGAAGGTCTGGGCGCGCACCGCGCTGTTCGTCATGTTCGACGAGAATGACGGCTTTTTCGATCACGTTCCGCCGCCCGCCCCGCCGTCGCGCGGGAGCGATGGCAAGATGCTCGGCGGATCGACCGTCGATCTGGCCGGGGCCTATCATGACGTGCCCTCGACCGGGGACGCCGATGTCGACAAGCCCGCCTATCGCGGCCGGCCCTATGGCCTGGGTCCGCGCGTGCCCATGTATGTCGTCTCGCCCTGGAGCCGGGGCGGCTGGGTCAATTCGGAAACGTTCGACCATACCAGCGTCATCCGCTTCCTGGAGACGCGGTTCGGCTTTCACGAACCCAATATCGCCCCCTGGCGACGTGCGGTGTGCGGCGACCTGACCAGCGCATTCGACTTTGCCGGGAGCGATACCGCGACACCCAGCCTGCCCGATCCGCGCGAGCAGGCAGTGCGCGCCGCCGCGATCAAGGGGCAGGTCAGCCCGCAAGCCCCCGCCTCCCCCAGCGCGCCTGCCCAGGAACCTGGTATCCGCCGCGCCCGCCCCCTGCCCTATCGCCTCGACGTGCAGCGTGTCGTCGATCCAGCGGGCGTTCGCCTGCGCTTCCGGGCGGAGGGCGCGGGGGCGGTCTTCCATGTCTATGACCGGCACGCGCTGGACCGGGCCCCGCGCCGCTATGTGCTGGCGCCGGGCACGCAGCTGGAGGATGCTTGGCCCGCAGCCCATGACCTGTGGGTGCTCGGCCCGAACGGCTTCCACCGCCATTTTGCCGGGGGAGACGGAATCATAGACGTGCAGTACCGCGTCGGCGACGACGGCCTGACCCTGATCGTCCCGCCCGGCCTCAACGACCTACCGATCCTCCGCCTCGAACCCGGCAAGGCATCGGCTTCTTCCCGCTCGCTCAAGCCCGGTCGCCATCATTGGTCGCTGGATGCCGATCTCGGCTGGTACGATGTGACCCTCACCCGCGCCAGCGACCCGCGATACCGCCTGCGACTGGCCGGACGACAGGACCGGCCTGGCCGTGCGACGGTGAGCGACCCGTTCCGCGCCTGACCTCCATTTCCTCTTCCCCGGCCGATGGAGCAGCGATAGGGTAGCGATCACACAAATGATTTTCGTTATTGGGGGGATGTTTCATGCGGGGCAAAGCGCGCGCCACGGTGTCCGGCGGTCGTTGGCGGTGGGCCTGCGCCGCATCCGCGCTGCTCGCGGGCGTCGCCCCGCTGGCCCTGTCGGCCGATCCGATTGCGACCGTCGAGCGTAACGGCGCGCTCGTCTCGGTCGAGCCCTATGCCCCCGGCATCGTCCGCGTCACCATCGCCACCGACCGTGCCGAGGCAGAGGCCAAGCCCGGCTATGGCCTGGTTGCCAAGACCGACGCGAACGGCTGGTCGCACCGCACCGATGCGAGCGGCGACGTCTTCGCCTCGCCGGGGATGACCGTCACTGTCGCCGCGCAACCCTGGCCCAAGCCACCCAGCCAGATGGAGCGCTATTTCGCCCCCTCGCTGCCCCCCGTCGCGATCAGCTTCGCAGGGGCGGACGGCAAGCTGCTGACCCGCATGAACGGCTGGGAAAAGGCGCCGCACACCGTCTCGGACGAAAAGACCTTCCGCGTCGGCGCCAGCTTCGCTGACACGCCGGACACCCATTATTATGGGCTGGGCCAGTATCAGGACGGCGTGCTCGACCTGCGCGGGCGGACCATCGATTGCCGCCACGACTATGACCGCCCCGGCGGCGAGTCGGTCTGCGTGCCGTTCATGGTGACGGACAAGGGCTATGCGATTCTGTGGGACAACCCGTCGGCGACGACCGTCTCGCCCGGCCTGCTGAACGCGACGAAATTCGCCTCGAACGTCGGCGAGCGCGTGTCCTTTTTCGTGATCGTGGGCACGACCACCGACGAGCTGTACGCTGGCTACGCCCGCCTGACCGGTGCGACGCCGCTGCCGCCCAAGGCCGCCTTCGGCCTGATCCAGAGCAAGGCGCGCTACGAGACCCAAGGCCAGCTGACCGAGATCGCTGACGGATATCGCAAGCGCGGCCTGCCGCTCGACATCATGGTGCTCGACTGGTTCTACTGGACGCGGATGGGGCAGCTCGACATCGACCGCACCGCCTTTCCCGATCCGGCGGGCTTGAATGCGCATCTCAAGTCGATGGGGATGCAGAGCATCATCAGCATCTGGCCGCGTTTCGAGCGCGAGAGCCGATATTTCGATACGTTGGCCGCCAAGGGCTGGCTGATGAAGGACAAGGATGGCAACCCGGTCGACGGTTTGCCCATCCGTTCCGACCGGGCGGGCGCGCTGATCGACAGCACCAATCCAGAGGCGCGCGCCTGGTTCTGGGACAAGATCCGCGACAATATCTTCTCCCAGGGCTTCGACTATGCCTGGCTGGACGAGACAGAGCCGGACCTGGTGCCGGAAGGCCATTTCTTCTCGATCGGCTCGGGCGACCGGTATCGCAACGTCTATCCGCTGCTCCATACGTCCAGCGTCGCGGAAGGGTCGGCGCGCGACCGGCCGGACAAACGCAACCTGATCCTGTGCCGCGCCGCCTATCTGGGCACCCAGGCCAATGGCTGCCTCTTCTGGTCGTCCGACGTGCAGTCCAACTGGGAAGCGCTGCGCCGTCAGGTGCCCGCCGGGCTCGGCATGACAGCCAGCGGCATCGCTTACTGGTCGAGCGACACGGGCGGTTGGCAATGGCCGAACGGGCCGGAGGCGCAACATCCGGTGCTGGTCGATCCGGCGGGCGCGACCGCGATGGCGCCGTCGTACCGCGATTATCCGGAACTGTTCGTCCGCTGGTTCCAGTATAACGCCTTCACGCCGACACTGCGCATCCATGGCCAGCGGCCGGGCACCGCGCTGTGGGACTATGGCACCGCCGCCGAGCCGATCCTGGCGAACATCCTGCGGCTGCGTTACGCGCTGATGCCCTATCTCTATGCGCTGGGGCGACAGACCAGCCAGACAGGCGCCCCCTTCATGCGCGCGCTGTTCATGGACTTCCCCAACGATCCGGCGGTGAAGGATCTGGGCGACGAATATATGTTCGGCCCCGCCTTTCTGGTCGCGCCGGTCACCGAACAGGGTCAGACCACGCGCCGCGTCTATCTGCCCGCAGGCACCGACTGGTATGACTGGTGGACCGACAAGCGTTACACCGGCGGTCAGTGGATCGAGGCGGCCGCCCCGATCGACCATATCCCGCTGTTCGTGCGCGCCGGTTCGATCGTGCCGATGGGCGTGGCGGTGCCCAGCACCGCGACCGCGCAAAACCTGGAGAGCATCCGCGTCTATCCGGGCCGCGATGCCAGCTTCACGCTGTATGACGACGACGGCACCACCAACGCCTGGCGCAAGACGGGCGGGCGCAGCGCGACGCTGCGCTGGGACGATCGCACCCGCCGCCTGACCGCCAGCGGTCGCCTGCCCACGGGCCAGTCGGTCGAACCGCTCGTCAAGATCGTCGGACAGTAAGATCAGGCCCGGCGCCCCCAGGGGGCCGGGCTTTTTCTGACCCATCGGATACAATCGTTTTTGTGGAGGGACCGGACAAACCGGCCAAAGAGGAGGAGAAGGATGATGATCGGATGTGTGGCCCTGCTGATCGCAGCCCTGCCAGCGGGAGCGGCCGCCCAGGCGGCCCCCAGCGCGGCGGCCCAGCCCAGTATCTTCGACAAGGCGGTGAACGCACCCGGCATCGGCTGGGCCCCTTACGGCCCCAACCAGACCGCCAGGCAGGTCCCCGCCCCCGACGTACCCGGCGGCAATGCCGTGCAGATCAAGGTCAGCAAGGCGGGTGCCAATCCCTGGGACAGCGGTGCAGCCTATCCCACGATCAAGCCGATCGCAGCGGGCGACACGATGCTGGTCATGGTCTTCCTGCGCGCGCCCGGCGCCACTGACGCCGCGCCGGTGACGATCCCCGTCGGCGCGGGCGGCTCCGAGGCACCCTATACGCCGATCGCAACCGAGCCGGTTCAGGTCGGGCCAAGCTGGAAGCGCTATTATGTGTCGGGCGTGGCCAACCAAGCCTATGCGGCGGGCAAGGCGAACATCACCGTGCAACTGGCAGGCGCCAAGCAGGTGATCGAGGTCGGCCCGGCGTTTCTGATCGACCTGGGACCGGGCTTCGACCGGTCCAAGCTGCCGCATAATTGAGCGGACGGCCGGGGCGGCGCGTGTTCGTCCGCCCGGTTCACGCCAGCACCGCCCAACGTTCGCCCCGAGCGAAGTCGAAGTGCACGCCCCATAAGCGCCCTTGGCCTTCGACTGCGCTCGGGCTGAACGGAAGATTGGAGTAATCCTGACATGTAAAAGCCGCCCGCCTCCAAATTGGAAGCGGGCGGCTTTTGTCGGTCCCGGCCAGACCCGAAGGGCCAGGCCGGTCAGCCGCATCAGAAGGTGCCGCGAAGCGCGAACGAGAAGCGGCGGTCGTTGACGATGTACGAACGCGGCGCGGTCGCGGTCGAACCGCTGATATAGGCCTGCTCGGTCTTGATGACCTGATTGGCCAGATTCACGCCCTGCACGCCGATCTTCAGATACTTGTTCAGGTTGATGAACGCCGACGCGTCCAGCTGCCCGCCCGCATCCTGATAGATGGAGGTGTAGGGGAAGATCACGTCCGCCGGGGTCAGCAGATACTTCGAACGCCAGTTATACGCCGCACGCAGCGAGATCGGACCCTTTTCGTAGAACAGCGCCGCGTTGACCGTGTGCTTCGACAGGCCTTCAAGCGGGATGTTGCCCGGCTTGATGTTCGACGTGCTGGCCGGCGCGCCACCATTCAGGAACGAGTTGGGCAGGCCCGAGCTGTCGATATAGGTATAGCTGCCGCTGGCGCCGAAGCCGCTAAGCAGACCCGGCAGGAAGTCGAAGGTCTGCTGATAGGCGACCTCGACGCCCTTGATCTTGCCGGTGCCGTCATAGTTGGACGGGCCGCGGACCAGCACCGACTGGGTGATGCCGTTGCTGGTGATGTTCCGGTTGGTGACCGACTGGTAGAAGAAGTTCTTCACCGACTTGTAGAAGACGTCGACCGACAGCTGACCGACGCGGGCGAAATACCATTCGACGGTCGCATCGAACTGCCACGCGGTCGCGGGCTTGAGGTAGGGGTTGCCCGCCGTCGCCGTGATCTGACCGCTATTGGCGTCAAAGCCCAGCTGCAGGAAGTTGCGGATGTTCGCGAAGTCCGGGCGGGTCATGACCTTCGACGCCGCCAAGCGCAGCACCACGTCGCGCCCGATGCCGAACTTCAGGTTCGCGCTGGGCAGGAAGTAGTGATACTGGCTGCGCGCCGTATCGGGCAGGGTCACGCCGGTCGAGAAGGCCTGGATGTTGTTGTAGGCGGCCTCGCCAAGCTGACAGATGCCAGTGGGACGACCCGTAACGACTGAGCCATCCGGACGCGTCGTCGTCGTGATGGCGCAGCGGCTGGCGAAGGCGTCGGTCGTACCAGTTTCCTGGCGCGTTGGTGCACCGATCGAGCCTGACGATGTTACGTTGGTCAACACATAGCGAACGCCGACATTGCCGCTCATCCGCACGTTGCCGAAAAGATTGCCCGGCGTCGCGAAGTTCAGCTGCGCATAGGCATTCTTGTCCTGCTGATCCACCAGCTGGATTTCCGACGGCAGGTACGACGTACCCGCAACGACGCCCGCGCGCTGCGCCAGCGGTGCAAAGACGGTCGGCGGATTGGCGTTCGCCGCCGCCAGATCGCCTGCCGCATTGGCCTGCGCCTGCGTCTGGCCCGCCGTCAAAGCGGCCGAAACCGCACTGGCACGCGCCGCATCGCGAACGCGCTGCTGCCACGTCTGACCGATCGAATTGAAGAACGCCGCTGACTGGCCATACTGGCCGGTCAGATTGCCATCGTAATAATATGCGCCAGACGGACCGTTTGCTGCGCCTCGGAAGAAATTGGGGAAGGAATAGAAGCTGCTGTTCGCCGACTGATCCGCGAACGACACCGGATTGGCGCCGCCGCCCCAGACTTCGCTGAGCGCACCCCAATTATAAGTGGTGTAGCGTACTTCTGACGCGCGGTCGGCATAACGCGCACCGAACTTGGCATGCGTGAAGAAGCTGCCGTCGTCGAACTTGTAGTCGACATCCGCCTTGAAGGCGTATTCACGCCCCTTGCTGTCTTCGAGATGGTCCATCGCCGCGCGCCAGAATTGGACGTTGCGGTTGGCGAAATACTGAGCGTCGTTCTGCTGGTTCAGCGTCGGGTTCGGCGTCGCCCAGCTCGCCTGCAGGGTCGAGGGCTTGTGCGGGATCACGACTGGCAGATTGCCGCTCAAATCCAGCTCAGAGTCGGCGAACGTCGAACCGAACACCCGGAAATCGGTGCTGGTCTTCTTGGCGCGGGTATAGTCGCCATCCAAGTTGACCGACCAGTGATCGTCCAGCTGAGTCTTCAGGTTCAGACCAAAATCGGTGACGGTGTTCTCGTCACGGGTCATACCGCGCGCCAGCGACTGCTGCGTACCGCCGGTCGGGACCCAGCAAGTCGCCTGACCGCTGCATGCGGAGCGATATCCATTGCCCGGCGCGGTAATGTAGCCCGACTGGAACAGGCCACCCGCGTCATAGACGTAGTTCTTCGTCGAACCGGTCGGGCACTGCGCGATCGTCGAGCCGCTGGGGCCTGCGTTGTTTTGGACGCAACCGATCGGATAGGTATTATATTCCGACAGATCCGGCGCGGTCTCGAAGGTGCGCTCCGAAGTGTTGTTGACCGTATGCGTGCGAAGGAACTGCGCGGTCAGGACGGTGCGCTCGTCGGTGCTCTGCCACTGACCGGCCAGCGCGATACCGTCACGCTTGCGATCGAACTCCTGGGTCGCGAACTGGCCGCCGATGGGTGCATAGCGCAGCGATGCCGGATCGAGGAAGCCGTCCGCACCCGGCGTTCCAGCTGTGCCGCAAGCCGCCGCATTGGCGGGCAGCGTGGTCTGGTCGACCGTGCCGGGCAGCGGGTTCCGGCAGTTCTGCGCCGTGGTCGAGTTGGCCGCCAGCGCCAGCGTGTTGTCGCGGGTCTGGATGTTGGTGATGCGGATGCTGTCCGCGCGGCTCTGCACGCGCGAATACGACACGTTGCCGAGCAGGCCGAAGCGGCCGATACCCGTGTCCCAGGTATCGCTGACGAACAGCGAGCCGGTCGGCGACCACTTCTTTTTGAAGTCGCCATAATTGCCCTCGGCAGTAAAGCCCAGGTGGAAACCCTTGTTGTCGAAGGGCTTGCGGGTGTTCAGGTTGACCGTACCGGCCAGACCGCCCTCGATCAGTTCGGCGGTGGCGTTCTTGTACACCTCGACCGAGCCGAGCAGTTCGGCGGGGACGTCCGAGAAGTTGATCGCCTGGCCGCCGATACCGGCCGAGAAGGTGTCGCGCCCGTTGAACTCGGAGCGAACGAAGGTCAGGCCGCGCACCGCGACGCCCGAGCCTTCGACCGAGAAGTGGTCGGGATCGTTGGCGGCGGCGAAGCGGCTGATCGACACGCCCGGCACGCGCTGGAGCGCTTCGGTGACCGAACGGTCGGGCAGCGCGCCGATGTCGGACGCGGTGATCGCGTCGACGACGGTGTCGGAGTTGCGCTTGATCGACTGCGCATTCGCCAGGCTCTGGCGGATACCGGTGACGACGACTTCCTTGCCGCTGTCGATGTCATCGCCCGCGGGCGGCTGTGCGCCGGGGGCCTCGACGCTGGCGCTGGTGCGCGGCGTGGCCGACCCGGCCGTACCCTGGCCCGCGACCGCGCCGGTCGGCGAGCTGGCGCTCTGGTCGGGATCGGTGGTCGTCTGCGCGAAGGCGGGCGTGGTCAGCGCGGCGATGCACAAAGCACCGGCCGAAGCGCCGAGCAGGAGCCGATTGAAACGATTGGCATTGGCAGTGAGCGGCGCAGCGCTGCGCATGATGGTCATCCCCCCCTTTGATCGCGCACCCCATTGGCGTCGCGTGGTTCGGTCGTGATCGTGCTTTCCGACACGTTTCACAGACCGATGATTGCGCTACCAGCAACATTTCGACAAGATGTTTAACTTAAGAAATGTCCGATCCGGGACAAGGTGCGACATTCCTGCCACGCCATCCCTATCGGTGGATTGCGGCTGGGCCTGACGCACGGCATGAAACGACGAATAGGCCTGGGAATCGCCGGGCCGGGGGTGGATGACGAAAGTGACAAACGACGTGGTGCGGGTCGTCATTGTGGGCGGCGGTACGGCGGGCTGGATGGCCGGCGCGGCCCTGACTCGTCTCCTTTCGGGACAGTGCTCGGTCCGCCTGATCGAGTCCGAGGCGATCGGTGTCGTCGGCGTCGGCGAGGCCACGCTGCCCCATATCCGCTCCTTCAACGAACGGCTGGGAATCCCCGAGGCGGAGTTCATGGCGCGCACCCGTGCCACCTTCAAACTGGGTATCGAGTTTCGCGATTGGGGCCGAATCGGCGACAGCTATATCCACCCCTTCGGTACCTTCGGGCGGGGCGCGGGGGCGATCGATTTCCACCATTACTGGTCGCGGCTGGCGCGCGAGGGACAGGATCTGCCGCCGCTGGACGAGCTGTCCTATGCCTGTACCCTGGCGCGCGAGGCGCGGTTCGAGCATCCCGATCAGGGCCGGGGCGGCCTGAGTTCCACCTTCGGCTATGCCTATCAATTCGATGCGCTGTTGTTCGCGCCCTATCTGCGCAGCCTGGCCGAGGAAGCGGGCGCGGTGCGGACCGAGGGCATGGTCGTCGATGTCGAGCGGGACGGCGAGAGCGGGCTGATCCGTTCGGTCACGCTGGCCGATGGCGAACGGGTCGAGGGCGACCTGTTCATCGACTGCTCCGGCTTTCGCTCGCTGCTGCTCGGCCAGGCCCTGGACGAGCCGTTCGAGGACTGGTCGCAATGGCTGCCGACCGACCGTGCGGTCGCCATGCCGTGCCGGACCGAAACCGCCGTCACCCCCTATACCAGCGCGATCGCCATGCCCGCCGGCTGGCGCTGGCGCATCCCGCTCCAGCACCGGACCGGCAATGGCTATGTCTATGCCAGCGACTTCATCAGCGACGGCGATGCCGCCCGCGCGCTGGAGCAGGAGGTGGAGGGCGAGAAATTGGCCGAGCCGCGGCTGCTGCGCTTCAAGGCGGGGCGGCGGCGGCGTAGTTGGGTCGGCAATTGCGTCGCCATCGGATTGGCCAGCGGTTTCCTGGAACCGCTCGAATCGACCAGCATCTATCTGGTGCAACAGGCGATCACCGCGCTGATCGAACTGTTTCCCGGCCGCGAGATGGACGCGTCCGACCGGGACGAATTCAACCGGGTCATCGATCTGGAATATGACCGGATCCGCGACTTCCTGATCCTGCATTACCACGCCACGTCGCGCACCGACTCGCCCTTCTGGAACTATGTCCGCACCATGCCCATCCCCGACAGCCTGGGCGAAAAGCTGGAGCTATGGCGCCGTCGCGGACGGGTGGTGAAGTATCGCGAGGGCGTGTTCCTCGATGCCAGCTGGATCGCGGTCTATCTGGGCCAGGGCATCGTGCCCGAGGGCTGGGATCCGCGCGCAGACGTGGCCGGGACCGGCGATCTGGTCCAGGCCGTCCGATCGCTTCGCAGCGAGATCGCCGGCGAAGTCGCCATGCGGCCCGATCACCGCGCCTTTCTGGAACGCTATTGCCCGATGGTGGCGGCATGAGCGCGCCCATCCGTCATGTGCTTGTCGCGGGCAGCGGCCTGACCGCCTGGAGCGCCGCCGCCGCGTTGAAGCGCCGCGCGCCGTTCCTCGACGTCACGCTGCTCGCCACCCCGCCTGCCGCTGACGCGCTGGCCGACCGGATCGCCTGCACCCTGCCCTCGCTGCCGGGTTTCCTTGCCGATCTGGGCATCGGCGAGGATGACGGGGTGACGCGCACCGGCGCTGGCTATCGATTGGGCTCGCGCTTTTCCGGCTGGGCGGAGGGGCTGCCCGACTATGTCCATGCCTATGACGGCTATGGTCACGCCATCGGTCCGGCGGCGTTCCACCTCCATTGGGTCCGCGCCGCGAGAGACGGCCATGCGGCCCCGTTCGACGCCTATTGCCCGGCGGCGCAGCTGGCGCGGGCGGGCGGCTTCGTGCCCCCGTCGCCGGGCACCCCCTTTGCCGGTCAAGACTATGGCCTGACGCTCGACCTCCCCCGCCAAGTGGCGATGATGCGGGCCTTCGCCCTGCATGTCGGGGTCCACGAGGTCACGGATTCGATCGCTCAGGTGCAGGTCGATACGACCGGCCATGTGACCGCTATCGCAGTGCAGCATGGCCCGGCCCTGACCGCACATCTCTATATCGACGCGACCGGCCCCGCCGCGCTGCTGCGGGGCAGCATCGACGATGCGTGGCAGGACTGGCGCGATTGGCTCCCCTGCGACCGCGTGCTGCTGGGCACGCAGGTGTTAGGCGAAGGCGCGCCGGTGCTGACGCCCGTGATCGCCCATGCGGCGGGCTGGCGTTGGTCGAGCGGCGAGCAGGTCGGCATGGCCTATGGCAGCGAGCATCTGTCCGATCCCGAGGCCGCCGCGATGCTGACACGCGACGGCACCGTGGTCGACGCCCCCATCGTCATCCGCCCCGGCACCCGGCCCCAGGCCTGGCGCGGCAACTGCATCGCGATCGGCGACGCGGCGACGCAGGTCGAGCCGCTGGAATGGTGCAACCTGCATCTGGCGCTGAGCGCGATCGACCGGCTCGTCACCATGCTGCCCGACACCGCCATGGCCGAGGTGGAGGCCGCCGACTTCAACCGCCAGACCCTGGCGGAAGCAGAGCGGGTGCGCGATTTCCTCGCGGCGCATTACCGCACCGCCCGCCGCCCCGAGCCGATGTGGCAGGCGGTGGCGCAGGCCGAACCGCCTTCGTCGCTGGCCCATACGCTTGGCCAGTTCGGCGAGCGGGGTCGCCTGCCCTTTTACGAGGAAGAGACCTTCACCCGCGACAGCTGGGCTGCGATCCTGCTGGGGCAAGGCTATCTTCCCCGTCGCATCGATCCGCTGGTCCACGGCATCCCCGCCCCCCAAGTCGATGCCGCCATGGCACGGATGACCGACGCGATCGCCGCCGCCCTTCCCCATGTTCCGGCCCATGCGCAGTGGCGCGCGGCCCAGATGAGGCGCCTTGCCCGATGACTCCCCATTCCGACCATCTGATCCGCCGGGTCGTCATCGTCGGCGGCGGCACCGCCGGTTGGATGGCCGCCGCCGCCTTTGCGCGGCTGCTCAACAACGGCTATACTCAGGTCACGCTGGTCGAGTCCGAGGAGATCGGCACGGTCGGCGTCGGCGAGGCGACGATCCCGCCGATCATCACTTTCAACCAGATGCTCGGGCTGGACGAGAACGATTTCCTCGCCAAGACCGGCGGCACGTTCAAGCTGGGCATCGAGTTCGTCGACTGGGGCGACAAGGGCGAGCGCTATATCCACCCGTTCGGCCGCCATGCGCAGGATTTGCAGGGCGTCCATTTCCACCAGCTCTATTTGCGCGAACGCAGCCGTCGCGCGCTGCCCGACATCGCCGAATGGTCGATGAGCGCGGTCGCGGCGAAGGCGGGCAAGTTCGGTCGCGCCAAGCCCGATGCCCGCTCGCCGATCCGCGAACTGTTCTACGCCTTCCACTTCGACGCCTCGCTCTATGCCCGCTATTTGCGCGGCTATGCCGAACGCGGCGGGGTGACGCGGGTCGAGGGGCGGATCGACGCGGTGAAGCTGCGGTCGGAGGACGGATATGTCGAGGGGGTGACGTTGGCCGATGGGCGGCGGATCGAGGGCGACCTGTTCATCGACTGCTCGGGCTTTCGCGGGCTGTTGATCGAGGAGGCGCTGGGCACCGGCTATGAAAGCTATGCCCGGTGGCTGCCCTGCGACCGCGCGGTCGCGGCTCCCTGTGCCCTGCCCAACCCGACCGAACCCGATCCCTTCACCCGCGCCACGGCGCGCGAGGCCGGGTGGCAATGGCGCATCCCGCTGCAACACCGGATGGGCAATGGTCTGGTCTATTGCAGCGACTATCTGGATGCCGAGACGGCCGAGGCGCAGTTGCTGGGAAGCCTGGAGGGCGAGTTGCTGGGCGATCCCCGCCATCTGCGCTTTACCGCCGGGCGGCGGCGGCAGAGCTGGAACCGCAACGTCGTGGCGCTCGGCCTGTCGAGCGGTTTCCTGGAGCCGCTGGAGTCGACCAGCATCCACCTCGTTCAGGCGGCGATCCAGCGTCTGATCGCGCTGTTCCCCGACACACGCTTCGACCCTGCCGAGCGCGACGAGTTCAACCGCCAGATGCACGACCTTTACGAGGATGTGCGCGACTTCATCATCCTGCACTACAAGGCGACGCGGCGCGACGACACGCCCTTCTGGAACCGGGTGCGCACGATGGACGTGCCCGACAGCCTGGCGCGTAAGATGGCGCTGTGGTCGGGCAAGGGGCGGCTGTTCCGCGAAGGCTATGACCTGTTCAGCAATCCCAGCTGGGTCGCGGTCTGCCTGGGCCAAGGGCTGGTGCCCGAAAGCTGGGAACCCGCCGCCGATGCGCTGGACGAGGATCTGGTCGCGCAGGCCCTGCAACAGATGCACGCCGGTTATGCCGACACCGCCGCGCGGATGCCCAGCCATGGCGATTTTCTGCGCATGACCGCCCCCTCCCCACTGGCCCCCGCCATGACGGCGGCGCGTGGCGGACAGGATGGGTTCGACTTTACGCGGACGAGCGGCACGGTGCAGGCCAAGGGCCCGCTGTTGTGACGCGGGTGATCCTTCCCCTGCTCGCGCTGGCGGCGACCGGCGCGGGGGAAGCGCCGGGACCGCATCTCAACCAGATCGGCTTCCGCCCCGACACCGCCAAGCATGCCATCGTCGCGAAAAACGGCGCGGCCCTGCCCTGGGAGTTGCTGGACGAAAAAGGCCGCACGGTGGCGCAAGGTGCCGCCACCGTCTTCGGCGCCGATGCCGCCTCGGGCGACAAGGTGCAGCAGATCGACTTCGGCGCGTTCCGCACGCCCGGCACCTATCGCCTGAAAGTCGATGGCCGCACCAGCCACGCCTTCACCATTGCGGCCGATGCCTATCGCCCGCTGTCGCGCGCCTCGCTCAATTTCTTCTACCAACAGCGTGCCGGGGTCGCGATCGATGCGCGTTTCGCCGGGGGCACGCAATGGGCGCGCGCGGCAGGGCATGTGCGCGAGGTGGTGACCTGCTTCAAGGGGATGGATCAGGCGGGCACCGACTGGCCGGGTTGCCCCTATACGCTGGACGTGACCGGCGGCTGGTATGATGCGGGCGATCAGGGAAAATATGTCGTCAATGGCGGCATCGCCTTGTGGATGCTGCAGAATCTCTATGAGGTGGATGCGGCCTCGCCCCCCTTCCCCGATGGCAGCGCCGCATTGCCCGAGGCGGGGAACGGCATTAACGACCTGCTCGACGAGACGCGCTTCGAAATGCGCTTCCTGCTGGCGATGCAGGTGCCCGACGGCCAGACCATGGCGCTGCCGCTCGGGCGGCAGGGTCGCGGCCCGTTACGCCTGACGCCGGTCGATGCGGGCGGCATGGCGCACCACAAGATCGCCGACCGCCACTGGACCAAGCTGCCCACGCCGCCCGCCGACGATCATGAGGAACGGCTGCTGTTCCCGCCCAGCACGGCGGCCACGCTGAACCTCGCCGCCACCGCCGCGCAATGTTCGCGCATCTGGCGGGGCATCGACAACGACTTCGCCAAGCGCTGCCTGGTCGCGGCGGGCAAGGCGTATCGCGCGGCGCTGCGCAACCCGGACGTCTATGCCGCGCAAGCGTTCGACGGCAGCGGCGGTTATGGTGACGGCGAACTGTCCGACGAACTCTATTGGGCGACCGCCGAGCTTTACGCCGCGACCGGCATGCCCGAACTGGCCCAAGCGCTGCACAGGATGCCGCTCCACGCCGCCGCACTGACCGGCGAGCCGAGCTGGGGCAGCACCGCCGCGCTGGGCACGATCACGCTGGCGACGGCGACGGATGTTCAGCCCGCCGAACGCGCGGCGGCACGGGCCAAGCTGATCGCGCTGGCCGACCGCTTCCTCGCCGAGGAGGGCCGGTCGGGCTATCACATTCCCTATGCTTCGACCGCCTATCACTGGGGATCGAGCAGCGTGCTGCTGGGGCGCGGACAGATATTGGCGCTGGCGGCGCGCTTCACCGGCGAGGCGCGCTACCGCGACGGCGCGGTCGATGCGATGGACTATGTGCTGGGCCGCAATCCGCTCGACCAGAGCTATGTCAGTGGGTTCGGCTGGAAGCCGATGCGGAACCCGCATCACCGTTTCTGGGCGCATCAGTTCGACGCCAGGCTGCCCGGCCCGCCGCCGGGCGTGCTGAGCGGCGGCGCGAACAGCACCGTCTTTCCCGAACCCGCCTCCGCCGCGCTCAAGGGCAAATGCGTCGGCTCCCGCTGCTGGATCGACGATGCGCGTGCCTATGCGCACAACGAAGTGGCGATCAACTGGAATGCGCCGCTCGTCTGGCTGACCACCGATCTGACCCGCCCCCTGCTCGCCCGCCCCTGACGGCGGCGACAGCATCCATTCACCCGAACATCGTCACAAAGAGCTACAGAAAAGGACAGACTATGGACCGTCGTAATTTCATGAAGACCGGCATGGCGATGGGCGGAGCCGCCCTCGCCACCGGCGGCGGCACGCTGGCCGCCGGCCGCGCGGCGGCCACCACGGCGTCGGACCTCAGCTTTCCCAAGGACTTCCTCTGGGGCTGCGCCACCGCCTCCTACCAGATCGAGGGCGCGGTCAAGGAGGACGGGCGCGGCCTGACCAATTGGGACGTGTTCTCACACACGCCGGGCAAGGTCGCGAACAACGACACCGGCGACGTCGCCTGCGACAGCTATCACCGCTATAACGAGGACATCGCGCTTCTGAAGAATCTGGGCGTGAAGGCGTATCGCATGTCGATCGCCTGGTCGCGCATCTTCCCTGAGGGTCGCGGCAAGTTTAACCAGAAGGGCCTCGATTATTATAACCGCGTGATCGACGGTCTGCTGGCGGCGGGCATCCAGCCCAATGTCACCATGTTCCACTGGGACCTGCCGCAGGCGCTACCCGGCGGCTGGCAGAATCGCGACACCGCCAAGGCGTTCGCCGATTATGCGGGCTTCATGGCGGGCAAGCTGTCCGACCGCGTCCACCGCTTCATGACGGTCAACGAGCTGCGCTGCTTCACCGACCTCGGCCATATGGTCGGCATCCATGCGCCGGGCCTGAAGCTGCCCCAGGCGCAGGTGAACCAGGTCCGCCACCATGGCTGTCTGGCGCACGGGCTGGGCGTGCAGGCGATCCGCGCCAATGCCAAGGCCGGGACCGAGGTCGGCATCGCCGACAATGCCAGCATCTTCGTCCCCGTTATCGAGACGCCCGAGCATATCGAGGCGACCAAGAAGGCGATGCGCGAAGAGAATGCGATGTTCCTGACCGCCGTCATGGAGGGCAAGTACACCGACGCCTATCTGAAGAACGCAGGCGCCGACGCCCCCAAGGTGCAGGCGGGCGACATGGCCGCGATCGGCGCCCCGCTCGATTTCGTGGCGTTGAACATCTACACCCCGACCTTCGTGAAGGCGAACCCGGAGGATCCGCGCGGTTATACCCCGCTGCCGCATCTGCCCAACTCGCCGCGCATGGCGTCGCCCTGGCTCTATGTCGGCCCCGAGGCCGCCTATTGGGGCGTGCGCGCGGTTTCCGAAATGTGGAACCCCAAGGCGATCTACATCTCCGAGAACGGCACCTCGGCCGACGACAAGCTGAACGACAAGGGGCTGGTCGATGACGGCGACCGGATCATGTATCTGCGCAACTATCTGGGCCAGTTCCGCCGCGCCGCCGTCGAGGGATACCCGCTCAAGGGCTATTTCCTCTGGAGCCTGATGGACAATTTCGAATGGGCCGACGGTTACGCCCTGCGCTTCGGCCTGCACCATGTCGACTATGCGACCCAGAAGCGCACGCCCAAGCTGAGCGCCCAGTGGT
This sequence comes from Sphingomonas yabuuchiae, assembly GCF_001477495.1. Taxonomy (GTDB): domain Bacteria; phylum Pseudomonadota; class Alphaproteobacteria; order Sphingomonadales; family Sphingomonadaceae; genus Sphingomonas; species Sphingomonas yabuuchiae_A. The sequence goes on along the minus strand of NZ_LDTF01000017.1, from coordinate 36,191 downwards.
ATAAGGAACTGATCCGCCGCAACGCGCTGGTCTGATCCGAACGCCGGACGAACAGGAAACCCCGCCGGTCGCAGGACCGGCGGGGTTTTTCGTGCGCGTCATCCGGCGCCGACAGAAAAAGGGCAGAGACGGCGGATGCCATCCCTGCCCCGCGAGGCTCCGTTGGGGATCATCGCGGGGTGGGCCGCAACCCACCCCGATCCGGTCAGAAGCGGAAGCGCATGCCCAGGCCGTAATAGCGCCCCTCGTCACGCACGTCGCGCGGATAGGACAGGCCGTTGCCATAGGCGCGATAGTTATTGAACGGCTTCGCCAGAATATTGGCGACGTCGAAAGCGACCGTGATTTCCTTGGTAATGTTGTAGTTGAAGCCGAAGTCGAGCCGCTGCACGCGGGTTACGCCCTCACCATTGTAGAAACCGGCACCGTTGATGAAATTGCTGTTGAGATACGCATCGCGATTGTTGAACGACAGGCGCGTAGACACATCACCCTTCTCATAGAAGAGTGCGATATTATAGGTCCACTTGGACAGGCCGGGGATCGGCACGAACGGCGGCGGGGTAGTGCCGCCGTTCGAGGCGAACAGATTGGCGGGGTACTGTTGTTTCCCCTCCAGATACGTGACGTTCGCCTGGACGCCGATACCGCTCCACAGCCCCGGCAGGAAGTCGAAGAAGGTCTGACCACCGACTTCGACACCCTTGATACGGCCCTTGCCCGCATTTTCCGGCCGGTTGATTTCGATGAGGCCGTAGAATGGGTCGATGGTGCGATTGATATAATCTCCGATGAACCCGTCGAGATCGCGGTAGAACACGGCCGCCGTCAGCGAGGCGGTCGGCGAGAAATAATATTCGACCGTCGCGTCATAGTTCTTCGAGATTAGCGGCCGCAGATCCGGATTGCCGCCGCCACCATAGGCGTTAGGCCGGGTGTTCAGACCGGCCGGGAAGCGCGGGTCGAGCGGCTGGTCGGGAACGACCTGTTGCGTGTTCTGGGTGATGTTCAGCGCCGGGTTCAGCTGGCCGAACTGCGGCTTGGTCCGCGTCTTGGTCACGCCGAAGCGGATCTGCAGCTTATCGTTGGGTCGAATGCGCAGCGAGATGTTGGGCAGGATGTCGACATAATTGGCGCGGGTGCGGCGAACCTCGCTGCGGCGGACGCCGTCGAACAACACCGTCGAGATACCGCTATATTCGCCCACCGTATTGACGACGCGGGTGCCGATCATACCGTCGAACCGGACCGAGCCGATGTTGAACTCGTACTTGGCCTGCCCGTAAAAGGCATAGGTCTGCTCGGTCGCATAGAAGGCGGCCAACGGGTCCAGCTGAACCTCGGGCGTGGAGAAGCGGTTCAGTGCGTCGCGATAGCCCTGATCGCCGGGATTGGCCGCAACCAACCGCTGCAACGCATTGAAGGCATATTGGCGAAGCTGCGGCGCGTTGCCCGCAATGCCGTCACGCGACGGCATCAGCCAGCTGGTGAAGCCCTGGTTGCCGCGGAACGCATTCTGGGTCAGCCCCAGATCGCCGGTCGGCACCTGCGCCAGCGGGATCGCCAACGGCTCGGTATAGGCATAGCGATTGCCGCGCTTCAGCGACGCGTCGCGATCGGTCCAGCGGATACCGAATTGCAGCCTGGGGAACAGCGACAGATCGGTATCGAGGTCCACGTCGGTGCGCCACTGCCACCCCTTGCCTTGCACGCGGTAGGTCGCCTCGAAGTAACCGCGCCAGATATAGTTGGCCGGGTTCGTGTTGTCGAAGCCCGGCAGGTCGAACGACACGCCATCGTTGACGAAGAAATTGACGTTCGCGACCGGCACCTTGGAAAAGGCGGTGTCGAAGCTCCACTCGTCCGAACCATATTCCGAGTTGGTGTAGGCAAGGTCCGTCGACAGATGCGCGCGACCGATATCCCATTTGGCGCCGCCCGCCGCCTGGTACGTATTGGTGTACCCCTTGACCGTGCTGCGATAGGCCTCGGGCCGATATCCGCCGGTCTTGGTCAGGCTCTGCACCTGAAGCGGCTCGCCGGGGCGCAGCACGACGTCGCTCAACGTCGGATTGTTGTCGAGCAGCGGAACACGGAACCAGTCGTTCGCGATCTCGCCGCGATAGCCCTGATAGAGGAAGTCGTAATAGAGTTCGAGGTTATGCGCCGGGCGCCATTGGACACTGGCATTCATGGCCGGTCGCCAACGCTTGCCGCTGTCATTATAGACGCCGACCGCAGTCGGGACCTGGAAATTGCGACCGACCGACGTCGGCAGCACCGTCGTCCCTGTCGTCGGCGAATTGGTGTTGCCCTCACCCCAGCGCACGGCGTTACGATACTGCGCCTGAGTGTAGGTGGCGTTGATCAGCCAGCCGATCTCACCGATGGGGGTTTCGGCGCGCTGGCTGAGAAGCAGGTTGCCCAGCGGATCGAACTTCTTCGACTGGTCGTTGTAGGTGCCGCGAACGCCGCCCGCGATCGTGAAGCCCTTTTCGAAATCGAAAGGCCGACGCGAACGCACGTTGATGAGGCCCGCCAGGCCCGGTTCCAACAGGTCGGCCGTGCCCGACTTGTAGACTTCGAGGCCCGCCAGCGCACCCGCCGGGAAATCCTGAAGCGCGACGCCACGGCCTTCGGCGGTGAAGATGTCGCGGCCGTTGAAGGTGGTCGCCACGTCGGGCAAGCCACGGACCAGCACCTGATTCACTTCGTCGCTGTAGCGGCTGACCTGGATGCCGGTCACGCGGGCGAGCGATTCCGCCGCCGTATTGTCGGGCAGCTTGCCGATATCCTGCGCGACGATCGCGTCGAGGATCGCATCGGAATTACGCTTGATCGCCTGCGCCGAACCCAGGCTGGCGCGAAAGCCGGTGACGACGATATCGCGCGGATCGGTCTGCGTCTCCGGCAGCCCGGTGGTCGAGGCCTGGACGGGGCTGCGGTCGGGCACCTCGGCGACATCCTGGCGAATGCCGACGGCAGTCTGCGCCTCGATCGGGGCGTTCGGATCGGCGGCTTGGGTCGTCTTTGCGTCGGTCGACGTCTGGGCCATGGCGGGGGCCGCCAACAACGCCCATGGCGTGACGGACAGCAAAAGGATGTGGCGCTTCATCAGATTTCCCCTCCTGTTGGCCCGAGTTCTCGGTGCCGGTAAGGGGCTGATTTGTCTGACTAACGACAACCATCGTCAAGTCGGACATAACAAAAAATTTATACAGCGTTCAGATCGTGGATTTTGGGTCACACACCCTGACGCCGGGCGTTTGCGATGTTAGCGCTGCCAATATGCAATTCCGATTTTAATTCAAACGGTAGGATCCGGCCTCAATGCTCCATCCGCCAAATCACACTTGTCCGTCTTTTAAATTGGATCACGAGTCTCCTTGGCGGGTTCACACCCGACTACCAGCGACGAGCGCCACCCATCGCGTCAAAAGCGAGCCTTGAAGCGCCCACCGCCGAATCTCCAACCTGGTCAAGAAGCCGTCTTCTCCAAGATCGGCCAACCCGCCTCGTCCCACTCAAGCCGGGCGATCCGCAACGTCGCGACACCCCCGGCAGCCGCGTCATAGGCATGGTGGACCAGATAATGGCGCCCATCGCGATCACGCATCACGCCGGCATGGCCCGGCCCGCGAAAGCGATCGCGCCCCGCCGTATCGGCCTGAAGGAGCACCGTCCCGCCGCCCTCGCGCATCGCCCGACCCGAACGGTCCAGATAGGGCCCCTCGATCGAACGCGCGCGCCCGATGCGCAGATGATAACTGCTCTTGGTTCCGCGACAGCAAAAGTCGAACGAGACGATCAGCCAGTACCAGCCCCCATGATCGATTATGAAGGGGGCTTCGATCGCATTGGTCTTGTCGCCCATGTCGCGCCGGGCGATCATTTGGGGCTTGGCCCCGGCGGCAGGCTTGCCGCTCCCCGGATCGAGCCGGATCAGTTGGATCCCACCCCAGAAACTGCCAAAGCTCAGCCATTGGCGACCCTGGCGATCGCGCACGAACGCCGGATCGATCGCATTATACGGATCGCCCTCCCGCGACGCGATGACCAGTCCCTCGTCTCGCCAGCCATAGCCGGGCGCGGCTGGGTCCAACGTCGTGGCGGTCGCCAGGCCGATCGCCGAATGCTGCGTGCCGAAGCGGGAAACCGAATAATATAACCGATACCGATCGCCGACCCGCGCGATGTCGGGGGCCCACATCTCCAGCGCGCCGGGCACCGCTGTACGGGCCCAGTCCGGCAGGTCGGGCAAAGGCGACGGCAAAGGGGCCCAATGCCGCAGGTCGCGCGACGTCCGCGCCACCAACGGCCGCCTGTCACGCTGCCCCGTCGAATAGACGTAATACCGGTCGCCTTCGCGGATCAGCACCGGATCATGCGCCGGAACGACATCGCCCGACAGGGCCGCCTCACGCGGCGCGGTGATCAAAGCCTCGCTGCCCGATGCCACCGCGCCGACGAGCACCATCCCCCGCAACAGATACAAGCTTCGCGATCGGCCCAGTTGACGCATGACCCCTCCCGTGCTCTGCCGCCGGATCACGCATTCGCCCAGCAGACTGATATAACGGGATTATGGTCAGACATAAGTCGGCGCAAGTTGCGTAACGATGTCCAGAGATGTTCTCGGTACTTTGAGGAGTGCCGCCCTAAAAAAGTCCCAGGTGGACACTCAAACTATTCGGAAATGTCATTGGTGCAAGGTGGATCCTCAATACGTCGCGCATGCCTGAAGCCCCGTTCGTGCGGTTGTTCGCCATCGTTGCGGTCAGCGCCGGTCTTTACGTCGCGGCCACATCGTTCCGATCGCCGCGCTTCCTGACGCGGCGTCGCCAATGAAGGAAGCCGGTCGCGGCCAATAGGGTGGGCGCAAAGCCGATCAGGACCGCCACAATCCTCATCGGCAGACCGCCCACCGATCCGTCGTGAAGCGGACGGACCCAGGCATTGATCGCGGTCCCGATGCCGCCGCTACGGACATCCTGAACCGCGACCACGCGGGCCGTGTGGCGATCGACGAAAACATAACTGCCCGGAAAGCGAGCGTGCGGGTCGCCCGATACCTGCAAGCGGAAGCGATAGGGCTGGCCGCCGTCACCCGGAACATCGATGAACACGAGCCTTGCATCGGGAATGGCGGCCCGCGCCACGCCCAGCGCCTGGTGCAGGGATATCGGTGTCCCGATCCCGCCGGAGGATCGCGGTTCCGGGACAGGCAACGGTGCAAGCACAGCAGCCTTCACGCTGGGTAGCGCCAGGATCACGCCGGTCGCGGTTATGATCATCAGCAGCAAGGCGCTGCCGACGCCCGTCAGTTTGTGCAGGTCGCGCAGTCGGCGGATCGGTGTGGCGCGTCGCTTGAACGCCAGCGCCTTTGCCCAGCTGCCGCGCGGCCACCAAGCGATGACGCCCGTCGCCAGCAGGAACAGCATGGCGACGCCGGACCACCCGACGATCTGCAACCCCATATCGCCGGCGAGCAGTTGCATGTGCAACTCGTAGATCCAGCTCATCAGATAGCCGCCCCATGGCGCGACGCGGACGATCCGGCCGCCATCGGGCGAGAACCATAGCATTTGCCGCGGTGAATGCGCCGCGCCGGGCGCGGAGGGTGGATAGTAGCGCGCCGGGATCGCGCCGCCCTCGCCCGTCACCTCGAATGACCATCTGCCCGCCGGATCGAAGCCCGCCGCGCGCCCGGTCGCCAGCGCGCGGTCCCAGACGGGCGAGGACCAGCCCGGTGCCGGGGCACGGGCGTCGCTGTGCGCTTCGGGATGCAGCGCCTCGTCGATGCCGACATAGAAGACCAGCGCCGATCCCGTCAGGCCGATCACGACGAACAGCAGGCCGACCGACAGTCCTAGCCACAGATGCACCCGTCTGACCCAGATCCGCCATGATCGCCCCGAAGCGGCCGCTTGCGCCCGCATCGTCAAAACCGCGCCCGGACCGCGCCGAAGACGCTACGCGGATCGGCGGGCGCGTGCAGGCGCTGCGTGCCGTCATACCAGACATATTCGTATCGATCGTTCGTCAGGTTGCGCACCTGCGCCGACAGCTCGATCGCCTTGGTGATGCGGTACGCCAGTTCGGCCGTGACCTGGAAATAATCGCCATAGCGGCCCTGGCTGTTCGCGGTGTTCAACTCATAGGAGGACTGGCCATTGCCCCAGAGCGAGGCGCGCCATGGCAGTGTCGTTGGCACCCATTCGATCCCGGCGGTGTAGACGTTGCGGGGGACATGATCGATCTCATTGCCTGCGGTCAGCGGGGCGGCTGGATCGGGCACGCGGATGATCGCCTTCTGGTGCGACCAGCTGGCCCAGGCCGACAGGCCGGAGAGCGGCTGCACGCTCGCCTCCAAATCGAAGCCGCGACGGCGCGTAGCCCCAAGATTGTCGAACTCGCCGGACGGGTCGTTGAGGCGACGCTTCAACTCGCCGGTCGCGGTCTGTTGCCACACCGCCGCGCGAGCGGTCAGCCAGCGGCCCTGTGACAGCCTGATGCCGCCTTCGAAGCCTTCGTTGATCGAGGCGGCGACATCGCGCACGCGCGGCGGCACGACATAGGCGCCCGAGCCCGCGCCGATCTGGAAGGTCCGCCCGAAATTGCCATAGGCGGTCAGTCCGGGGACGGGCGTGACCGCGACCGACAGCTTGGGCTGGCTGATCGTGCCGTAATCGTTGACCGGGTAGCTGAGGCCGTTCAGCCGGTTGGTGAAATACCCGCTCACCCGATCGATACGCCATGCCGGCGTGATCGTCAGCCAGCGGACCGGGGTCACGATCGCCTGCACATAGCCACCGCCGACCGTCAGGTCGAAATCCTGGTTGCGCGTGGCGGCCGTGATGATCCGCCGGTTGGTGGTCCAGCGCAGGCTCTGGTTATGCTGCCACTGCACGTCGCCACCCGCCTCGGCCATCAGCCAGTCGGCCGCGTGCCAGTGCAGGCCGGTCACCACGCCATAATGCTGCTCGTCGGTCAGCCGCTGTTGTTGCGCGACATTCGCCGAGAAGCGGACAAAGCGATTGTCGTGGTTGGTCGTCGCATAGCCGATCGCGGTCAGCGACAGGTCGCGCGCCAGATCGGCATCGAGATGGAGGCTGTACTGGCTGAGTTCGCGCATGCCGCCATCGGTTGCGGACACATCGTAGGAACGCTGTCGGTCGGTATAGGCATCGGCATCGGTCAGATAGCCCGGCTCCTCCGCCTCGCTGCGGCTGTGACGCGCGATCAGCCCGAGTTTGGCCGGGCCGAAGTCGTAGAACCACTTGCCCGCGAAGTTCAGGCGGTCGAGATCGGCATGGTCGCGAAAACCGTCGCTCTGACGGTAGGACAGCAGATAATTCTGGCTTAGCCGCCCGGTCTCGACCCCGGCCGACATCTGCGCGTCATAGGTGCCGAACGCGCCGACGATGCCGCGCGCGTCGAGATAGTTGCCGCCGATCCGTGTCTTGATGTCGGCACTGCCCGCGATCGCGTGCAGCCCCCAGCGCGGGTCGGATGTGCCGCGCACCAGTTCGACCGAAGCGATGTCGAGGGGGGAGATGAAATCGATAAAGTCCATCCGCCCGGCGTTGTCGTTGGACGGCACGCCATCGATCAGCAGCTTGACCGCGTTGATCTCGCCCTCGCCATTGAACCCGCGAATCGAGAAGCGACCCGAGGTCGTACCCTGGTTGAAGTCGGTCAGGACGACGCCGGGCAGCCGGGCGAACAGTTCCCAGGCATTGTCGACATTCTGGCGCTGCGCGACGTCACCGCTCAGCACGTCGACCGAGGTCAGGACATTGGCGGTCGAACGGGCCATGGATTTGGCGGTGACGACGACCTCGTCCCCGCCGATCGTGATCTGCGTATCGGCGCGCTGCTGCGCTGCGGACGGCGCGGCGATCAGGAAACAGGAGGTGGCGGCCGCCACCATCAAACCGGTCTTCGACATCATATCCCCCAAGACCCGCGCTCTGGCGGATCGAATGCTTTCATATTTTTGCCATCAGGCGCGTCAGGCCCCACGGGACCGCGTCAGAACCTGGGCTCGCGCGCGAAACCCCATGATCCGCCGCATCGCGGATCGCTGGCGGCCGGAAACCGACGCGGGACGGGCTTCGCGTGGCAGCAGGCAGGGCTGCACGACGGCGGGCTTGGCCGACCGGTGTCCCGGTCAGTTCGTCAGGCGGAAAGCGGGGGACCGCGCAGCGGTGGACGGAGATAGGGGGCGGCACGGGGGGCAATGCGCGGCACGCTGCGCAGCGCCATGAGCGCGACGGCGGCCAGCGCGACGGCCAGCAGCACGACGTCGACGGCGCCCATGACCTGCGCGGACAGACCCGCAAAGGCGCAGGGCATTTCGGATTTGCCGTGATCGGTCGATTTGTCCGCGTCCGGCATGGTGCCATGCACCATGGTCATGGCGTGATCCATGTCCGGCATGGCCATAGCTGTGGGCTGGGTCACCGTGCCCGGACACATCGTGATGGAAAGGCGCCCGTGATCGGAAGCGATCATGTAGCCGGTCGGCACCAGCAGCCTGAGCAGCAAGGCGGCCGCGCAGATGAGCACCGCAAGGTGGCGTTGCGCCAGGAGATGCCGGACAGCCTGCACGACCCAGCCGTTATCGTGACCACCATGTCATGTCACTGGGACATTCTGTCAGCGGCCACATGGGTTAGTTGGACAGTAGCCTCCCGTTTCTGTTGCCGCTTCGCTTCGTTTCATGGCTCGATCCGCTGACGATGGAGCCGTAACGTAAGGCGGGGATGGCCATGGGCCGTTCCTCCCCTCGCGGGTCGGATGTGGTTTCGGACTTGCCAGCGCGTTTCCCGGACCGACCATTTCGACCGACTTCGCTGCCAAAGCGGGCTTGAAGTCGGTCGAAACAGCTTTCGCGATCGGAGCGTCCTTGCCCTCGGTGTCCGAGCAGGGTTGTGATCCTTTCCCCCATCATGCACAATCGCGTCCGGGTGTTCGCAGATCGCTGGTGCGGGCAGGTTCTAACGTTGGTCGGGCCGCCAACGCGGAATCCTTGTACCCGGAGTATCGGCTTGTCCGACCGAACCTGCCCGCCTGCTGCCTCGTGCATCGTCGTCACGCTATCGGGTGACCTGCCCAAATCGCGCTTTCCTCTCGCAAGCCGGGAAGGCTTGCGGCTTGCCGATATGCGCCGTCAACCACGTGATCGGACAGGTCGCGCAAGGGGGAAATGCACTTGGCGCTGCTGATCCTGCTATCCATGCCGTTCCTCGCGGTCATCCTGTTGATGGTGACCCGACAATCGTCGCGGCAGGTCCATATGCTGATCGCTGGGACCGCCAGCGCGGGCGGGTTGGCCGTTCTGTTGTCGCAAGCGGGCGCGGTGCTTTCCGGCCGGACGCCGACGGCAGGCATGGCGTGGCTGCCGACACTCGGTCTCGATTTCAGCCTGTGGCTGGACCCGCTGGCGTTGCTGTTCGCCGGGTTGATCCTCGGCATCGGGCTGCTCGTCATCGTATATGCGCAAGGGTATCTGGCGAAGAACGAGGCGACGGCGCGGTTCCTGTCCTTCCTGATGCTGTTCCAGGGGGCGATGGTCGGGATCGCCCTGTCCGGCAATGTGCTGCTGATGCTGGTGTTCTGGGAGCTGACCAGCCTGGCGTCCTTCCTCTTGATCGGTTTCTGGCGCGACCGCGCCGACGCGCGACAGGGTGCGCGAATGGCGCTGACCATCACCGGCGGGGGCGGTCTTGCGTTGATCGCGGGCATGGTCCTGCTGGGCAAGGCGGCGGGCAGCTATGATCTGGCGACGATCCTGGCACGCGCCGATCTGGTGCAGGCGTCGCCGCTCTATCCTGCGATCCTGATCCTGATCCTGGCAGGGGCCTTCACCAAGTCGGCGCAGTTTCCCTTCCACTTCTGGCTGCCCCACGCGATGGCCGCGCCGACCCCGGTCAGCGCCTATCTCCATTCCGCGACGATGGTGAAGGCGGGGGTGTTCCTCCTCGCGCGGCTGTGGCCGGTGCTGGCGGGAACCGATCTGTGGTTCGGCATCGTCGCGCCGATCGGCTTGGTGACGATGGTATTCGGCGCAGGCGTCGCGCTGTTCCGCCACGATCTGAAGGCGATCCTCGCCTATTCGACGATCAGCCAATTGGGGCTGATGGTGATGTTGCTCGGCTTCGGGACGGGCGCGGCGGTGACGGCGGCGGTCTTTCACATCCTCAACCATGCGGCCTTCAAGGCGACGCTGTTCATGCATGCGGGTATCGTCGACCATGAGACGGGCACGCGCGACATGCGGCGGCTGGGCGGCCTGGCGGCGGTCATGCCGCTGACGGCGACGCTGGGCGTGCTGGCCGCCGCCGCGATGGCGGGTCTGCCGCCGCTCGGCGGGTTCATCTCCAAGGAGATGATGCTGGAGCAGAGTGCGCACACCGTGTGGGCGGGACAGGCCTTGCTGGTGCCCGTGCTGGCGACCATCGCGGCGATGCTGTCGGCGGCCTATTCGCTGCGCTATGCGGTCGCGCTGCATTTCGGCGCGCGGCGGACCGGCGATGTCGCCGCGCCGCACGATCCGGGGGCCATGCTGCTCGGGCCGCCGGCGATATTGGGGGCCGCCGCGCTGGCGCTCGGACTGTTGCCGATGACCTTGGCGGGGCCGCTGGTGGCAGCCGCCAGCGCGGCGGTGACGGGCGGCGCGGTGCCCGAACTGCATCTCGCATTATGGCACGGCATCAATCCGGCGCTGTTGATGAGCGTGGGCGCGGTCGCGGTCGCGATACTGCTCCTCTGGGCTTATCCGGCGATGGCCAAAACGGTCGCCCACATTCCATTGCCCGACGCCAAGCATCTGTTCGACCGAAGCCTGACGGCGATCGTCGAGGGGCTGCGACGCGTGTCGGGCATGATCCATGTCGCGTCGCTGCAACGCTATCTGATGGTGTTGTTCGTCGTCGCGCTCGCGCTCGGCAGCGACGCCGCGTTCCGGTCCGGCATCGCCGCCGGAGCGCGGCCGACCACGCCCGCGTCGCTGGCGGCCATCGTCGCCTGGGCCGCGCTGGTCGTCGCGACTCTGGCGGTGGTGACGGTCGACCGACGGCGCTATCTTGCGCTGGTCTTCATCAGCGTCATCGGCCTCGTCATGGCGCTGGCGTTCATTCACCTCTCCGCCCCCGATCTCGCGCTCACCCAGATTTCGGTCGAGGTGGTGACGATCCTGCTGATGCTGCTGGCGCTGCACCTGTTGCCGGGCAACCCGCCTCGCCTCTCTGGGATGCCGCGACGGCTGCGCGACGGCGTGATCGCAGCGGCGGGCGGGCTGGGCACCGGCTGGCTTGCCTGGGCCATCATGACGCGGCCGGTGCGTGAGGGGATTTCGCGCTTTCACTGGGACAACAGCTATTCGGGCGGGGGCGGCACCAATGTCGTCAACGTCACGCTGGTCGACTTCCGCGCGTTCGACACCTTGGGGGAGATCACGGTCCTGGGCATTGCGGGCTTGGCCATCTTCGCCCTGCTCGAGCCCGCGGCGCGCGGTGTGGCCGGTCGACGACTGCGCGAATGGCGGTCGGGGGATCGTTTCTCGCCCGAGCGTCACCCGATGATGTTCGTCATGGCGACCCGGCTGCTGCTGCCGCTGGCGCTGCTGGTCGGATTATACTTGTTTCTGCGCGGGCATAATCAGCCGGGCGGCGGCTTCATCGCGGCGCTGATCTTCTCCATCGCGATCCTGCTGCAATATCTGGCGTCCGGCTTCGACTGGACCGATGGCCGGCGACGGATCGGTGAGCATCAACTGATCGGGTTCGGCGTGCTGATCGCGGTCGCGACGGGGCTCGGCTCGCTGGTGTTCGGCGCGCCGTTCCTGACGAGCAGCTTCGGCTATGTCCATCTGCCGTTGATCGGCGAGTTCGAACTCGCGACGGCAATGCTGTTCGATCTGGGCGTCGCCTGCGTCGTCGTCGGCGCGGTAATGATGGCGCTGGAACAGCTTGCCCATGTCGCGCAGCGGGCGGCCAGGCATGATGGCGAGGACGCGGCATGAGCCTGGAGTTTCTGGTCGCGTCGGCCATCGGCGTGCTGGTCGCTGGCGGCATGTACCTTGCCCTGCGCGCACGGACATTCCAGGTCGTGCTGGGGCTGACCTTGCTGTCCTATGCGGTCAACCTGTTCCTGTTCGCGATCGGGCGGCTGACCGTCGACCGCCCGCCCCTCTATGCCAAGGGGGTGACCGACCATGCCGATCCCCTGCCGCAGGCGCTGGTCCTGACTGCGATCGTCATCACCTTCGGCATGACCGCGCTGACCGTCATCCTCTCGCTGCGCAGCTTCCTGGAAAGCGGATCGGATCAGGTCGACGGCCGTGGCGAACCGGACAAGGAGGGGGAGGCATGACGCTTGCCGACCATCTGCTCGTGGCCCCGGTCGTCCTGCCCGCCGTGACCGCATCGGTCGCCATGCTGCTGATGCGACGTCATCGCCCCCTCGCGCTGGCCTTCTCGCTGGGTGGCGGGATCGCGACGCTGGTCGCGAGCATCTTGCTGTTCGTGATGGCGCAGGACGATGCGATCCGCAGCTATGCGCTGGGGGCATGGCCTGCGCCGTTCGGCATCGTCCTGATGCTCGACCGGCTGGCCGCGACGATGCTGGTGCTGGCCGCCGTGCTGGGGGTCGTCGTGCTAGTCCATGCCGTCGTCACCGGCGCGAACCGGCGGGGCTGGCATTTCCATCCGCTGTTCCATTTCCAGCTGATGGGACTGAACGGCGCGTTCCTGACCGGCGACCTGTTCAACCTGTTCGTCTTCTTCGAAGTGCTGCTGATCGCGTCCTATGGCTTGATGCTGCACGGGCAGGGCGCACTGCGACTGAAGGCGGGCGTGGCCTATGTCGTGGTCAATATCGTCGGATCGGCACTGTTCCTGATCGCGCTGGGGCTGCTCTACGGCCTGACGGGCACGCTCAACATGGCGGATCTGGCGGTGAAGGTCGCCGCGCTGGGTGCGGGGGATCAGGGGCTGCTGCGCGTTGCCGGGCTGTTGTTGCTGACGGTGTTCGCGCTGAAGGCGGCGGTGGTGCCCATCCATCTTTGGTTGCCACGCACCTATGCCGCGACGATGCCGGTGGTCGCGGCGCTGTTCGCGATCATGACCAAGGTCGGCGTCTATGCGATGATCCGTACCGTGCCACTGATCTTCGGGGCCAAGGCGGGCGCGGCGGCGTGGTTGCCCGTGCCCTATCTGCTGCCGACGGCGATCCTCGGGGCGATCCTTGGCTTTGTCGGGGTGCTGGTGGCGCGCGGCATGCGCGAACAGGCGGCGTTCGCGGTGCTGGGGTCGACCGGCACGCTGTTGATGGCAGTATCTTTCTGGCAGGAGGCGACATTGGCCGCCGCGCTCTATTATCTGGTGCAGGCGACGCTGGCCGGGGCAGCCCTGTTTCTCGTCGCCGATGTCGCGATGCGGCGGCGCGGCCAATATGCCGATGCGATCGTTCCCAGCCCGCGCTTCGCCGGGCAGGATGGTGCGGGGCTGCTATACCTGATCGCGGCGATCGCAGCGGTCGGGCTGCCGCCGCTGGCGGGCTTTGTGGGCAAGCTGCTGATCCTCGATGCCAGCTTTGCCCTGCCGGGTTGGCAAGCGGTCTGGACGACGATCCTCGTGACGACCCTGGTCGGCGTCATCGGCTTTTCACGCAGCGGCTCGACCCTGTTCTGGAAGGAAGCGCCCCCGGCGGCGGCGGCCATTGCAGGCACCGACCGGTCCCGCGCCGAGTTCGTGGCCCCGATTGTCCTACTCGCCCTGCTGGCGGTGCTGACCGTCACGGCCGGTTGGGTGACGGCGCAGACGCGTGCGACGGCGGCGCAGATCATGGCGCCCGAACGCTATGTCGTGGCGATATTGGGGGCGACGCGGTGAAGCGGCTGCTGCCCCATCCTGCGCTGTCGGCGATGCTGCTGATCGTCTGGCTGCTGATGGCGAACACCATCACCATGGGCGGCATCGTACTGGGTGGCATCTTCGCGCTGATCCTGCCGAAATTCACCCAGCCCTTCTGGCCCGACCGCCCCCGGATGCGTTTCGGTCGCGCCTTTCTGGCCTATCTGGCGATCGTGGTGTTCGACATCGTGATCGCCAATTTCCAGGTCGCGCGGCTGATCCTGTTCCGGCGCAATCGCGATCTTCGCGCCCGCTGGTTGATCATACCCATCGAGCTGACCACGCCGGAGGCCATCACGATGCTGGCCGGCACGATCAGCCTGACGCCGGGCACCGTGTCGTCCGATGTGTCGGCAGACGGCCGTTACCTGTTGGTCCATGCCCTCGACGTCGCCGATGACGGCGCGGAGGTGGCCCGGATCAGAACGCGCTACCAGGCACGCCTGCAACGGATTTTCAAATGATCGCCATTGCGCTCCCTATCGCGACCGGCTGCATCGCGCTTGCCCTGTTGCTCAATCTCTGGCGGCTGCTGCGCGGACCGGCGCTCGGCGACCGGATCGTCGCGCTCGACACGATGGTCATCAACGCCATCGCCCTGATTGTGCTGATCGGCATGATCGGCGGCAACGACACCTATTTCGAGGCTGCGTTGCTGCTCGCCATGGTCGGGTTCGTCAGCACCATCGCCTATTGCAAGTTCATCCTGCGCGGGGACATCGTGGAATGAGCGTCATCGCCGATATCGTCATCGTCGCCCTGCTGCTGCTGGGGGCGGGGTTCGCGCTGATCGGCAGCTGGGGGCTGGTCCGCCTGCCCACGACGATGGAGCGGCTGCACGGTCCGACCAAGGCGACCACCCTGGGGCTCGGCGCGCTGCTGATCGCTTCCGTGATCTATTTCCAGACGCGGCTCGGGATCTGGACCGCGCACGAATTGCTGATCTCGCTGTTCCTTTTCATCACCGCGCCGGTCTCGGCCAATATGATCGCCAAGGTCCATCTCCATCGGGCGCGAACGGGCGCCGCCAACGAGCCTGTCGGTATCGCCGGTCCGCCACCACGGCCGGGCGAGCAGGGCGACTGGGCGACCTTCGAGGCGCCGAAGCGGGAAACCCCCGCATCGACCGCGAACAGCTGACGCTCGCACCATGAACATCAGACGGTGGACGCCGGATTACCAGTTGCGCCGCCGGTGACGAACGCCGGTCCGGTTGTTCAAGGGGCGCATCGTGCTGGCGGCCGCCGATTAATTCTGCCTCGGCGGGTGTTGGGCCGGTGGCCCATGTCGGTAATTCAGCGCCAGTGGCGCAACTGGCGAAGGGCAAGCAGAGGATCAATGACCGAACGATCGACCATTTCGGTGACGGGCTTCGCGGAGAGAATGCGAAGCGACGACAATTCGCTCCGCGCAGTGCCCGGTTTCGACCGGAAATGGTGCCCCTGGCCGGTATCTAACTAATTGACCGCCACCGTTCGTTCCCGACCGCTCCCCCTCCTATGGGGAGAACAGACAAAGGCCATTTGTTCCGCAATCGTTCGTAGACGTTCGCTATAAGCCGCGATATAGTGAGGGAACGGTTGAGGGAGCATTATGGGCAAGCTGACAGCCCTGTCGGTCAAGAACGCCAAGCCGGGACGCCATGCCGATGGTGATGGCCTGTACCTGCTTGCCAAGCCGACTGGCGCAAAGTCCTGGCTGCTGCGCGTGCAGGTCGATGGGCAGCGGCGGGACATTGGCCTGGGCTCGGTCGACACGACCAGTCGCGTCGGTGCGGATCGCAACACCCCTCCCCCGATTGCCATCCCGATTCTGCATAAGAAGGTCCTGACGCTCAGCGAGGCGCGGGAGAAGGCCGGGCTGCTGCGCACGGCCGCCAAGTCCGGCCTCGACCCGATCGCTGAACGCGACCGCGAGCGCCGCAAGGTGCCGACCTTCGAGGAAGCCGCGAAAGCGACACACGACGCGCTGAAGAGTGGCTGGTCGGAGAAGACCGCGACCGTCTTCCTCAGCTCGCTCAAGAACCACGCCTATCCGTCATTGGGCAAGATGCGTGTCGACCGGATCGATGCCGAGCACATCCGGGACGCCGTCGCGCCGATCTGGACCAGCAAGACCGACATGGCGCGGAAGGTGAGGTTCCGCATCAGTAAGGTGCTGGACTTCGCCAAGTCGAAGGGATGGCGGAAGAGTGAGGCGCCGCGCAAGTCGGTGACGGTAGGCTTGGCCAAGCAGGCTCAGGGCGGGAATTACGCCGCCATGCCCTATGATCAAGTACCTGCCGTCGTGGCAGAGCTGTATGCCGGAGCACCAACCAAAGGGCGCCAGGCACTATTGTTGACGATCCTGACAGCCGCCCGCTCGGGCGAGGTTCGGTCGGCACGACGCAAGCATTTCGACCTCGACAAGGCGGAGTGGCACCGGCCGCCCGAGGTGATGAAGGCCAGGACCGCGCATACCGTCACGCTGAGCAAGCCAGCTGTCGCGCTGCTGAAGCAGATCTTCGAGGAAGGCGGCCACGAGCCCGACGACCTCGTTTTCCCCAACCGTAAAGGTGAGCAGCTTTCCGATATGACGTTGAGCAAGGCCCTGCGTGATGCAGGACACGCCTATACCGTGCATGGCTTCCGCAGCTCGTTCCGGGACTGGGCAGCCGAGAAGATGCCAGAGGTGCCCGACGCAGTTGCCGAAGCTGCTCTGGCGCACGTCGTGCCGGACAAGGTGATCCGGGCGTACAAGCGTGCTAAGTTCCTCGACATGCGGCGCGGGTTGCTGGAGGCGTGGGGGGCTTATGTCAAAGGATCCCACTGACCTTGAGATGGAGCAGCTGATAGGTGACTTGAAAGGCCTATTGGCGGCGCGCCAAGACATTCTCGCTTTGCCGCAGGGGCCTAATCGAACGGCCCTTATCTCGGATTTTGTTCAACGGTCGACGCTATTTGCGGCGCTCGTTTGCGGGTCAGAAATGCTAAGTGAGGCGTATGGCGACCCATGCAGCGATAGCCGACAGGAAACTCTCCGGCTCTTAGCCAACCGCATCAAAATGGTATCGGGACTATTTTTCGAACAAGAGATAAATCAGAGCCTCATCCCGCATCCTGGGAGCCTCCTCAGCGCCGCATTCGAGGCTACTGCAATAAGCCAGGGTGATGATCCGCGTCTGTTTGCAAGGCTTCCTGCTCGCTTAAGGCCCGCTCGGGTTCTCTGGGGAAAGTATGCTGCGCTACGGTGGGACGCTTATCTCGAAGCCGGAGGAATAGCGCTTTCGGAACGGCGTAATGCAATAGTGCAGGCATTTGGTCTGGCAGAATGGGGCAGCACGAAACATTGGAAAAGGGAAATTGAGGCCGTTTTTGGGGTATCCGTCTTGGAGCGGAAGTTGGCGGCAGCTCGAATAGCAGGAGCCGAAAACCGTCGTCCGGCTTGGACGAGCTCGCCCAAACACCCTAGCTTGAAGGGATCCCTGTCGGAGGACGGTCGTCAATACCAACTTGCCGCGACTGAGCATAAGGCGGCGCAATCACGTGGTTAGGCGACGATCATATCGCATACGGTCCAATGGGAAGTTTTGTGGTAAATACTTCCTTTGAAGGCGCCTTAGAATAGGGGCTAATTCGCTGTCGCCCGCTGGCGTTCGCCAGCATGATGGAGGCGACAAATGCAGCCTGTGCTTCACCCAATCAAAAACTTCTGCGCCGCGTACGGTGTCGGAAAAACCAAGGCTTATGAGCTGATCGCGTCAGGTCAGCTGGAGTCAGTCAAGATTGGCCGCAAGCGGCTAATCACAGATGCCAGCGCGCGCCGCGCCCTGCTTGGCGAGGCTGCGTGATCAGCCATGGCAACCAGTAAGGGGCACTCGCGCCCTATTAAGCGAGAAAGCCGCCCGGCTGGCACCGTGCGGCTTCCCAAAACTTGTCAGCTTGGCTGCGACGAGTTTGGAAATAGCACCTCCGCCCTTCAGCTTCAACGGCTGAATACCGCGTTCGGATTGACCGGTCTTCGTGCCGAACTGATCGCGTCCCTGCATTGGGGCGCCCTTCCCTCTTACAACGAGGGGATGCGGTGATGCGCCAGACCGACACATCGGCCGCAGCATGGGCATCCATTGCGGACGCCGCTGGCCACCTTGAGCGCATCGTCATGAAGACGCTGCGCGCCCATCCCAATGGCCTTACCGTTGACGAAACCTGCGCTGCTGCCGGGTATCCCCGGTACAGCTTGCAGCCCCGTTTCACGGCCCTGAAGGACCGCAAAGCGATCTTCGATACTGGCTTGCGTCGTCGCAACGTCAGCGGCGCGAAGGCGATCGTCTGGCGGATCACTCAGTTTCAGGCGGACGCAGCGAACGACTGCGATGCCCAGGAAGGCGGTGCCGCATGATGAACATCGAGATGTTCAGCGGCGCCACGCCGGTCGGGGACGGGTTCACCGTCTCCTTCCGGTTCGCCAACCAGCAGCTTGAAGCCGATTGGTCCCCTCGCATGCCGATGGGGCCTGGCGGTCGAAAGTATCTCCCCGCCTACCGTCTGGCACGTGACGAGTTCCTGCGTCGCGTCGCCAAGCGCACCGGGATCAGCATGATGGTGGTTGACCTATGAGCGGCACCATTACTCCCATCGCGTCGCGTCAGACGCCCGAAGTGCAGGCCCGCGCCATCGCCGCTGTCACCGCATTGCGGCGGCAGGTGAATGAGCCACGCAGCCTTGATCGCGTCCTGGGCGTGGATCGTGGGATCGTCGGCTATCCGACGCTTGACGCCTGGTACCGTGCCCAGCCCGTTCCGAAGGGGCGGCTGGGAGCGCGCTTACGACTCTCACCGGACGAAAAGCGGCTGTACGGCTTGCGCCCGTCTGCTGAACTCATCGAACTGCGCGGGCTGGGTGATGAGTCGGAGCGCTGGTGCGTCAGCGTCTTCCCGATTGCGGGCGGGTATATAGTAGGTGTGAAGGCCCCGATGGGCGGCGGCGGCGTGGGCGTGCGCTTCACTAAGTCGCATCAGGCATCAGATTATGCCCACCGTCTGTCAGTCGAGCATGACCTGCCGATCGTGGAGCGATACGCATGAGTGCCGCTCCTCGCATGGACACGCCCGATGCCACTTCGTTCGGGCCGCTGATCGGAGCGGTTGCGCGGCGCGTCTGGGGTGAGCCGAACAAGCGGCTTTCCAAGCCTGGCGAGATGCGCTGGGGCAATCAGGGTGCACGTATCGTCTATTCCAAGACGGGCGCGTTCAAGGACACCGAGGCAGACCAGTCGGGCGGCACGCTCGAATTGCTGCGCCATACCTGCGGGCTCGACAAGGGCGGTGCCGTTGCATGGTTGGTCCGCGAAGGCCTCATCCCCGACCGGGCACGCGAACACGCCATCAAGCTCCATCCTGGGCAGCGTATCGTCGCAACCTTCCTGTTCACCGATGCGGGCGGCAGGCTCCTGTACCGCAAGCACCGGATCGAGCCGGGACGTGGCGATCGCCGTAAGGAGTTCGCCTATGACCGTCCTGACAGTGCAGGTGGCTGGCGATGGGGCCGTGGCGACGATCAGGTCCCCTATCGCCTGGCTGATCTGGCGAACGCACCCAAGGACGCAGCCATCTATATGGCAGAGGGTGAGGCGAAGGCCGATCGCCTTGCGTCCTGGGGCCTGATCGCCACGTCCAGCAAGGACTGGCGCGCGTTTGACTTCTCCGGTTACGTTAAAGGCCGGTCGGTCATCATCCTGCCCGACAACGACAACACCGGCACCCAGCTCGCGGAGAAGGTGAAGGCCGACGTCGAGCGTGCGGAAGGCCGCCCGGTCATCGTCCACCTGCCCCGCCTCCCCGACAAGGGTGACGTGCTCAACTGGGATGGTGATGCGGCTGAGCTGGCTGCGCTGGTAGAGACCGCCCCCAGTGCTACCGCTGCTCCGGCCGATACCTTCCCAGTCGCGGATCTTGCCGCATGGGCCAAGGTCGAACCGACCCCGAAGCGGTTCGTCATGACCGGCGTCATTCCAGAAGGCGAAGTGACGTTGTTCACCGGTCCTGGCGGCACGAACAAGTCGACGTTCGGGCTCCAGCTGTGTGCTTGTGCCGCTACCGGGGTGCCGATGCTGCGCGTGGCGGTCGATGCCGTCCCGGCGCTGTACGTCACCGCTGAAGACGAGGACCGGGAAAACCATTGGCGGCTGCGCAAGATTGCGAATGCCATCGGCACGACGCTGGAGGGGCTGGCTGGCCGCCTCAATGTCGTATCCATCCGGGGGCGTCTGAACAACGAACTGGCGACGTTCGACGCGGAGGGACGGCTGCACCCCGCCCCCGCCTTCCAGTTGCTGCGGGCAACGATCGAGAAGACCGAGGCGAAGCTGATCGTCCTCGACAACGTCGGTCACCTGTATGTCGGCAACGAGAATGACCGTGGTCAGGTGACGGCGTTCATCAACCTGCTCTATCAGCTCTGCCGCGAACTTGGCGTGACGATCGTGCTGATTGCTCACCCCAACAAGGCGGGTGACAGCTATTCGGGGTCGACGGCCTGGTTGAATGCCGTGCGCTCGCAGATCGTCCTGCAGCGTCCCGAGGATGGGCTTGATCCCGATGCCCGCGTCCTGACGCTAGGCAAGGCGAACTACGCCCGGCCAGATCAGCAACTGGCGTTCCGGTGGCATGACTTCGCGCTAGTGGTAGATGCCGATCTATCGGAAGATCAGCGTGCCGAGGTGGCGTCGATCGCCCGCGATGCGAATGACAATGCCGTGTTCCTGAAGTGCCTGGCGGAGCGGACGCGGCAGCAGCGTGCGGTGTCGGAGAAGACCGGTCGCAACCTTGCTCCGGTCGTTTTCGCGACCATGCCGGAGGCGAAAGGTGTCGGCAAAGAGCGCCTGGAACGGGCCATGGATCGGCTGTTCCGACTGGGCAAAATCGAGCGTGCCGAGCTGTGGAAAGGGGCCGATCGCAAGCCTGTTTATGGCCTGCGCGAACGTGCGGGAAACGCTGCGGGAAACGGCGCGGAAACACGGTGCGGAAACGCAGGGAACCCCTCGGCGGAAACGCGGGCAACACACACCCCCTTACTACGTAAGGGGACGGGCGCCGCCTTTCAGGGCTCCGCGCCCGTCCCTGAAGGCAACGATAGCCCCACCCACAGCAGTGTTCACCGCACCGTCCCAGGGATGATCCTCGCACCGGGTGAGACGGGGTTTGAGCCCCTGCCCCATGATCCATTCGAAGGAACCGATTGATGAACGATGAGGCGCGAACTGAGCGCGCAATTACGCGTGGCAAGCCGTTCGAGAAGGGCAACCCAGGCAAACCCAAGGGCGCGCGTCACCGTGTCACTCGCGCCATCGAAGCGCTGCTGGAGGGCCAGCACGAAGCCCTAACCAAGGCAGCGATCGACAAGGCACTGGCGGGCGACACCGTTGCCTTGCGCCTATGCCTGGATCGGCTGGCCCCGCCCCGTCGGGACGCGCCGGTATCGATCGAACTGCCCCCGGTTCGATCGGCCGCCGATGCGGTCGAGGCGTCAGCGGCTGTCCTGGCGGCAATATCCGCAGGCGACGTTACCCCGGACGAAGGCGGCCGCATCATGGCGCTGCTGACGGCACACAAGGCAATTGTTGAAACTGGCGATCTGGAAGCCCGGATCGCGGCATTGGAGGAGAAGAACTGATGCCCTCTATTAACATCCGACTCGCCCGCCTTGAGCAGTCAGCCGCTGGCCCGCTCCCTGCGCACATCCGTCGCTGGCTGGGAGAGTCCTTGACCGAGGCCGAGAAAAACCAAGCCGATGCAGAGTGGCAGCGCGTCCAATCCGGGGCACCCATCGACCTATCACGTCAGAATGCAGAGGCACGCCACTGGCTCAGCGAACGGGGGATGATGGCATGACCTTGCGTACCCGCCTGACCAAGCTCGAGGAGCGCACCGACGGAAGCGGGCTGTCACCGGCCGAACGTGAAGCGGCCATCGCGCGATATGAGGAAGCCTTCAGCCAATCCGCTGGGACCTACCCCAACGCCATGCACCCTGACGCCTATCGTGCGGCAATCGAGGGCACCCGCAACCCTGGTCAGCAGCGGCTTATCGCCTGCATGCTGCCCGGCGACGACGACCTGTAGGAGAGACGATCATGACGATTAAGCGCCGCATTGAACGATTGGAATCGACCACAACGGGCAACGAGACCGGTGTGCGCCTGCACTTCGTGAATGATTGGGAGCCAGATCCGGCGCCGCCCCCCGTATCAGGCAATGAGCGTCTGATCACGGTTCGATTCTGCCGCCCTGCAAAGGACCGGAACACCTATCAAGCGGCGTGATAGGACACCAAAAGACACCGGTGAGCGTGTCTGACAGATGCCATACAAAGGTCCCCAAGCAATCAGGGGCCAATCATGACCACGCGAACCCTCAACGCCAAAATTCAACTTCGGGCCAGTGACATCTTGCTACGTCAAGCCGCCGATAAGGCGGCACGTGACGGGATGTCACTTTCTGAACTGGTCCGAAGCGCCGTCCGAAATGAGGTGGCCCGTGATGGACGCGCACCCAAGCCGTCTGCGGGGTGTGCTGCATAATGGTAAATTCGCCCGGTCAGGTTGTCGACGATCGACGCGGCGTACCCAGCGGCTTTCAGGAATTGCCCGCTGACGCGCAGATCGATCCGATCCCGGAAGGCTTTGAAGAGCTGCCTGCGAATGCGGAAGTGCAGCCGACACGGATGGACGACAAGGCCATTCGCGCGCGACTGACCTCTCTTATTCAGGCGCAGGCGTCGCGTGACGACATCAACGCCTTCCTACAATCACAGGGAATCGATCCAGCCGCGGTGCCGAATATCGACCAGGCGCTGGCGGCCGCGCGACAGGGCCGGGAGTTTGGTGTTCGCACCGTCAATGAGATGCCCGAGGTGGGGCCTGCACCCGAGACAGTTGGGCAGGCCCTGTACCGAGGTGTCGGAGACGTCGCTGCGGGTGTTGGAAACGCTCTTGGCTTCGTCGCGAACCCGCTCAACGCCGGTATCAATTACCTGACCGGCAGCAACCTCAGCACGGATCTCGGTAAAACGTTCCGCGAGTGGTCGGGTGCGCCCGCCCCGGTCACTAAACTTGAACACTATTTGAGCGCTATAGCGGAAGGTGGTGCGACAGGCCTTGCAGGCGCGGGCATTGGCTCGCTCGCGGGTGGAGCGGGCGGCATGACGGGCTATGTCGCACGTCAGGTGGCATCCAACCCGGCCGTCGATGCCGTATCGGGCATGACCAGCGGGCTGGGAACTGAAGGCGGGCGGGATGTGGCGGGAACGCCTGGCGCAATCGTTGGCGGCCTGGCTGGGGGCATAGGGGGCGCCGTTGGCGCGGCGCGAGCGTTCGCAACACGGGTGCCCGCTGCCGTCGCCTTAGGTCGCGACGGCCGCCTGACGCCTGAGGCCTACGACATGGCGATGCGCGCGGGAACGACCGAAGGCGACGTGCTGGATGCTTATGCTCGTGTGCGGGCGTCGGGGAATCGTGATCCTCGCAGTCCTGCTGATCGGCAGACGGCGCGGGAAGCCGCCCGCAATCGCCCGCAAGGGATGGAAGGCGATGCGTCCAGACCTGTGCAGCAGCAGCCCCAGTCACCCCAACCGTCGAACCTCAACGATCGCACTCAGGCCATTGTCGACGGTATCGGCGATCGTCTTCCTCGCCAGGTCGACAACACACCGCCTTCGACACCGCACCAGCGCTATGACGAAGCAGCTAGCGAAGGCATTCGGCTTACGCGGGGACAGGCGGAACAAGACTTCCGGGTCCAAAACGACGAGAATTCACTGCGTGTGTCCGCCACGAACGAAGGCGAACAGGCGCGCGGGTTCTTTCGTCAGCAGCAGGAGCAGATTCAAAACGCAATAACGCGGTTCCGCTCGGCATTCGGCCCTGATGCTGGCAATGCTGCTGATCGCGGTAAGCAAGTGCGCGACGCCGTTCGCGACCTTCGGGACGCCGGGCAGGAAGGTGTTGCGCGCCTATACCGCCTAGCCGAAGAGGCAGGTGGGGTAGCCCTCCCCCTCGAAACTGACGGCATCCGCAATGCCGCGACCGATGTTCTGATCAGCGCTCGCGTGAAGCCGCTGGTCAAGAAGTCGATCGAGGAGGAGTTGGCACGTTATGCGCTGATCGGTGAAGCCGCGCCCATGAACGAGGTTGGCATCACGCGCGTCACGCTCGACGACGGCTCAACGGTATCTTTTCGTGGCCAACCCCGCCAGCTGACGGCCGCCAATGCCGAAGACCTGCGCAAGTCAATCAACAGCCTCTACCTTCAGGACGATTCTCGGCTTTCGCAGTCCATCAAGCCCGCGATTGACGATGCGTTGGAAGCCGCGCTGGCGCAATCAAGCGACGAAGGCGGGATGGTCGGCGCGCGTTATCAAGCTGCCCGCGCCGCTCATCGGCAGCAGCGCCAGACGTTCAACGCCAAGGACATCATCGACAACCTGATCGCAGTGAAGCGCGGGACCGAAACCGACGTCCATCTGCCCGAGAAAGCAATCGCTCAGGTCCTGGGCGCTGGCAAGGACGGTGTGTCCAACCTGCGGCGGGTTAAGGCGGTGCTGCTGTCGAGCAATACACCATCGTCTCGGCAGGCATGGGCGGCGATTCAGCATCAGGGCCTCGCAGACATTTTCGACAGCGCAATCTCGCGTAACGTCAACCACGGCAATGGCCAGATCGGCGATGTGGTCAGCGGTGCAAAGCTGAACAGTGCGATCGAGCGGTTTGGCCCACTGAAACTGCGCGAACTGCTTGATCAGGAGCAGTTCAATGGCTTGATGAAGCTGCGTCGGATCATCGGCAACGCGACGATCCCGATCAGCGGCACGGTCAACCCGAGCGGGACAGCGATGAAGATCTTGAACTTTCTTAAAGGCGCAGGGACCCGCGTCAGCGCGTTCGTGCCCGGATTCAGCACTGTTCTGGACAGCGGTTCAAATCTACTGGCGAAGGCGAGTGAGCAAGCCGCCACCCGCCGCACGCTTGACGGTATCCTGCGCTACGACGGCACACCTGCGTCTGCCCGTAAGATCGACCAGCAAGCGCAGGAGTTCGTCCGCCAGTTTGTCGATGCGGGCAAGAGTGGCCGTTTCGTGCCCACCAGCGTCAACCTGACGCGGGCACCCACGGAGCGGAACAGTAATTAGGTGGCGTCCGCTTCACCCTTCAGCTCTTCCTGCACCTGTCGCTCGAACGCCGCCGCGTACGCCTCGCATCCCTCGATGAAGGACTGGCTATCGCCGCTGCAAGACGACGCATCAGTATAGCCATTCTCCTTCGCCCATTCGAACCCGGCGTCGTGGCCTTCGCAGTCCCCCGTGCACATGGTTCCGTCAGCTACGTCGTCGAACGACATGGACGCCAGGGTGTCAGTGGCCCGGTCATGGGCCTCATCTTCGCTGAAACCTGTTGCAGATGAATCAATCGAAGCTTGGGCTTCAACAGCCGGTCGATCAACAGTCTGATTTTGGGATGCTTTGGGTGCCCCGCATCCACCGAGTGCTAGACTAACGGTCAAAATTGTCATCAGCCCATGATGCATTGCGCCGCCCCCCAATTTTCCGTTGGTGTCGAAGTTATTCCCTGACTAGCTCCTGGCGGCAATGCGCCAAATACGCACGCCTATTAAAATTAATCTGAGCCTGACACTTTTGTTGGTCGCTTCCAACCCTCCGACTTGCACGATAACGGTTTGCGGGCACGTTCCGACATGGCGAACAGCGGCCATCATGCTTGGCATGCGCAGGCCATCAATTTGGTGTCCGAAATTGTCGTCGGGGCAATCGCTGCCTATGGCGGCTTGGTCGAACGAAGGAAGACGCCTGTTGAATGAGCCGCCTAGCGATCGATCTGGTTGGGCGACAGCGGGGCTGCCGGATCAGATACAGGACGCTCTGGGTCTTGGTGCGGCTCAAATGCGATCACCCATTGCGGATAACCTTCTGGCGACATGGTGATGTCGGCATGGCCAACCGGGTCATTCCCCGTCTCGATCCACCCGGCCCCGTGGCAATAATCGCATATCGCCCGCTTGCACCGAAAGCTGACCAGATCGATCTCGGTGTTCCATTGCCCGTATCCCCGACAGATCGGGCATTTCGCATCAAGTGTCCCGTTTCGCGGCTGAAGCGGGATGATGTCGAAAGCGTGGGGGCTGTTTGGTCCGTCGCAATAGACGACGTTGCTGGCATGGGCGATCGATCTTCTCCTACACCCCCGCCGAACGATTTGTCCGAGACAGGGTTTCCGCCATCGTGACGGAGCGCATGGCGTTACGCGGTACCAGCGTCATCGTCGTCGGGCTTCACCTCACCACCATCTTTGCGGATGAAACTGATCTTGCCCTGCGTCTCCAGGATAGCCCAGGCGACCTGATTCATGTGGGCGATGCCCGCTAGGCGCATCTCGGCTTCGACCTCTGCGCGCGTGATGCGGTCGCGGCGGAGATTCGCCTCGATCAGTTCGCCATCTCGAATGATGACCTGCGGCCGACCATCCAAGAGCGTTTCCAGCCTGGGCGAGAGATAGGTCGCCCAGCTCATTACCAAGGCCCAGAAGGCGAACGTGGCGATCGCCAGGATCGATCCGGTGAGGCTGAAGTCATTATGCGTGACGCCTTGCTGGACCAGGTCGCCCATCACCACGATGACCACTAATTCGAATGGCGTCAGCTGGCCGATCTCGCGTTTCCCCAGCAACCGCAGCAACAAGTAGAGCGCCGCGAATGTGACGGAAGCCCGTAGGACGATGTCCATTATGGCAGGACCGGGATGGTGACATGGGCCTTGGTCAGGGGGGTGTCGTCATCCAGAAGCGTGACGTTTCCTGCTACGCGCCCGATTAGTGGCGGATTTGTCTGGCCGTCTATTTTGACCTCCAACGTCTCCCCCGCTTTCAGTGGGCCATATTCAAAGCGAAATTGCCCGTCCTTGAAGCTCTCGTTGGCGGGGGCTGGTACTTGGCTGTTGATGGTCAGATCGCGCCATAGGGATGCGTCCACGCCAATTACGGCCTTGGCAATGGCTTGTCGGGCGGTGACCCGGATATGGGTTTCGAAGAACAAGCCGCTACGCAGCGGCCGGGCGACCTTCAATTCCAATGAAGCGGCGGGCGCAGAAACAGACGTGACGGGCGCTGGTGTACCGCCGAGCAGCCCAGTCGCCGCAACTGCCATAGCCGTGCCTAGCACGATGAATGCAAGCGGACTGGCGTGCGCCCGAATTCCTCGCACAGGTGCCACATGCCGCTCCTCGATGCCGTCAGGCAGGTCGATGTCACCCATTTGGGTCATCAAGCCATTCTACATCGCAGACGTGTAGGCACGACGTCATACAGCTCCGTCCTCAGGGGCGATCCCATCATGAGGCATAAGGGCCTCTTGGCTGAGTTAATGCAATAAACTCAGGTCAATAAAACGCGGTTGGGATGATCCCACGTCTTTGCCATCTTGCTGAAGCCGAGGCGACGACAGCGCCCC
Source organism: Sphingomonas yabuuchiae (assembly GCF_001477495.1). Classification (GTDB taxonomy): domain Bacteria; phylum Pseudomonadota; class Alphaproteobacteria; order Sphingomonadales; family Sphingomonadaceae; genus Sphingomonas; species Sphingomonas yabuuchiae_A. The sequence continues at coordinate 8,778 of NZ_LDTF01000017.1, read as the reverse complement.
TGCAAGACTGATGACCGGCGTCGCGTCGTCGCCACCGATCGAACACTGCGGCTTTGCAAGCCCCCGCTTAACCCATCGCACCGCTAAATCGATCGCCGCATCGCTCATTCGTTCAGCGATCAGGCCAATGGCGATCCCGGCCAGGACATCGCCCGCATAATGCGTTCCGCGCGGCACCTGTACGACGGATACTGATAGTGCGGCACCACGGGCCGCGGCCGCATGATCTGGATATGCTCGCGCGATTGCCTCTCCGACCGCGACCGCACCGGCACTGTGACCAGACGGGAACGAATTCTCGTCGTGACTGTCGCTATCGCCTTCCCGCAGCCTTGGATCATTACCGTCCTTCGGGCGCCTGCGGTTGATCACGGCTTTAATCCGGCTCTTGGCCCAGGTGGCAAGCGTGTGCGCCGCAAGCATCCTGAAGCCCGTGCTGGTTAGGTGCAGATCCCGGCGCGCGATACCGTCTGCGACCGTGGCTGCGCAGATTATCTGCATCTGCGACTGATCACCAATCTCACTGGCCGCGCCGATTAGACGAACTGGCCAGCTGTCGCGCTCGCCATTCACCTCAGAAGTGATTTTGTGGTCAGCCTTTTCGGCAGCGGTAGGTTTGCGTTGCCCATCCATGGCCGTTCAACACATGGATCAATCCCTAGCTCCGTATAGCGCTCATGCGGGGCTGTGAGATTGCCAGGCTAATAATGACTCATTGAGTGAAGCGTTACACGAAGGGCAGCCGATAGACTGAGTCAGTGTCGGTGGAGCTTTATGCGCTTGCCGCCATCATCTCGTTGACCTTGCTGGTCAGCGCATCGAGGGTGAACGGCTTGGTCAGAAGCTCCATGCCTGGCTCTAAATGCCCGTTCCCGACGGCTGCGTTTTCGGCATATCCCGTGATGAACAAGACCTTCAGGCCGGGACGCAGCGATCGCCCGGCGTCAGCCACCTGTCGTCCGTTCATGCCGTTGGGCAACCCGACGTCCGTGATAAGCAAATCGATACGCGCACCGGATTGCAGCACTTTCAGCCCTGCGGCACCATCTGCCGCGCCGATGACGGTGTAGCCCACCTCGTCCAGCACCTCGTCGACCAGATGCCGGATGGTCGCTTCATCGTCGACTATAAGGATCGTGCCGCTGCCATGATCGGGCAACGCGGCCACCATCTCTTCCACGTCATCTTCGGCATCGCCCACATAACGCGGCAGATATATGCAGATGGTCGTCCCCATACCCAGCTCGGAATATATCCGGACCTGCCCACCCGATTGCCTGGCGAACCCGTAGATCATCGACAGGCCTAGGCCCGTCCCATGCCCCAGCGGCTTGGTCGTGAAGAATGGCTCGAACGCACGATCGATCGTGTGCTGATCCATTCCGGACCCGGTATCGGTGACGCAGATGGATAGGTATTGGCCTGGGGGCAGGTCCCGTTCCCTCCCACTGCGGTCATCCAGCCACTTATTGGCCGTCTCGATAGTGAGTCGCCCTCCATCAGGCATGGCGTCGCGAGCGTTGATACATAGGTTGAGCAAGGCATTCTCAAGTTGACCTGCATCGATGCACGCCGTCCACAGCCCCCCGGCGCCGACCACTTCCATGCTAGTTTCCGGCCCCATCGTCCGGCGAAGCATGTCCTCTAAACCGTTAATCAGCCGATTGACGTCGGTAGGGCGCGGATCGAGCGTTTGGCGGCGGGAAAACGCCAGCAGGCGCTGCGTCAGCGAGGCCGCGCGACGGCCCGCGCCTTGAGCCGCGAGGATAAAGCGATCAAGATCCTCAAGCCGCCCTCGCGCAACGCGATGCTGAAGTAGTTCGAGATTGCCCATCATCCCGGTGAGTAGATTGTTGAAGTCGTGGGCTAGGCCGCCCGTAAGCTGACCCACCGCCTCCATCTTCTGCGCCTGGCGCAGCGCCTCTTCGGTTCGGTGTTGCTCGGTCAGATCGCGGCCGATGATGTAGAACAGGTCGGAACCTACATCCGGCACGGCTGTCCACATGATCGTCCGGAAACTGCCGTCGCTCGCCAGCACGCGATCAACAAAGCCGGTGACGATCTCTCCCGCCGCCAGCTGTGCGACGACCCGAGCAGTTTCAGCATGATCCGCCGCGTCGACGAATTCGACAAAGGGCCGTGTAAGAAACTCAACTTCCGCCCAACCAAGCAGCCGTGTCCAAGCTGGGTTCACCTGAACCAGATAGCCATCCAGTCGTGCTGTCGCCATCAAGTCATTGGTCAGCTGCCATACGCGGTCCCGCTCTGCGGTGCGTTCCTCCACCCGCTGTTCGAGGATCAGGTTCGCGGCCTTCAACTGGGCCTGGCTTTCCTTCAGCGCAGCATCTGCCAGCACACGTGCGGTCGTCTCGTTGGTGAAGATGAAAAGGCCTGCAATCTCACCTTCGGCGTTCAGGACACGCGAATAAGAGAAGGTGAACCACGTGTCAGCAGCGCCACGATCCGTGTCGAGTTTCCACGGCAAATCATTGAACCGCTGACTCTGACCGGCAAAGGCTTGGTCAATGATGGGCTTGGCCTGTTCCCAGGCGTCCGACCACACGTCCTTGAACGGGGTCCCCATCGCCCAGTCGCGTCGCGGCCCCAGCAGTGGGATGTAGGTATCGTTAAAAAAGAACGTCAGCTCGTCCCGTCCCCATGCGAGGATCATTGATTCCGGGGAATTGAGCAGGAGGCTCAGAGCGACCTTCAGTCCCTCAGGCCATGTCTCGGGCTTACCAAGGGGGTGTCCGGTCCAATCCCGTTCCAGGATCAGGCGAGCAGCCTCACCGCCGCCGGACAGAAAGCGTAACGAACGAGGGAGCGAAGAGTCGGCTTGATCGGAGCGGGGCATGGAAGCGAAATACCTCAAGCGCCCCGGCGTTCAATTTCGCCAGATCAACTTTATGATAATGCTGTAAATTGCCTGAGATCCGGCCTGCGTGGTGACGGCAGTCGAGTCAGGTGTTTTCGCCTTTCGCCAAGCGGACACCGACGCCTCTGGTGCGCTAAGGCGTAAGCGGCACTTACATTAACGCGTCTCAAGCCCCTTCCGAACAAGGCGCCTGATAGCTTCGGGACGTGTCGGCTGATCGCCTTGATCTGCCCGCCATTCATCGACGCCAGCAAGTTCTTCGGCTGGCATTCTTACCAGCACACCTTCTTGGCGACCGCCCTGAGGCTTACGCCCTCTCTTTTTCGGGATATCCCCTATTGACCCGTCCATAATAATGGGATATCCCATAAAGCGAAGCAGCGCAAGGGACTGGTACTCCCCGCGCCGCCTCTGACCACAACCGTTCTGGAGGAACGACTATGGCTACTGCCCCCCTACCGGACGCCGTGCGTCCGGCCAAGATCACCTGTGCCTCAAACGGACTGAGCAAATCGACCGGCCGCGCCGTCGATCTTGCCCGCCAGCATCTGCGCACCGGGAAGCCCGGCGCCTATGCCCGTTCGCTGGCCGGTGAACACCGCGCCACCAATGCCCGTCAGCAGCGTGCGATCGAAGCTGTCATCGCTGCCGACGCCTGCGAGCGTCTCTTCACCCGGCATCCGTCGAACGGCTGCCTGATGGCGCGGGAGGGCTGAACGATGGCCAGCTATGCAATCGCGGCAACCGTGACCGACCCCGTCACGGCCATTGCCGACATGTCGCTCGCGATCGAGCGCGTCATCGTCACGATGGACAACGCCAACAGCGAACTGATGGAGCAGGTGGTCGGGCGGCTGAATGACCCGGCATCGCCGATGCATCATGCCGCCTTCAGCGCGTGGTGCACGCACCAGATCGCCTCCGAGAAGCTGGTCGAGATCAGCACGGTCCTTGATGAGGTGGAAGGCAGGCTGTCGACCCCGCCGGACAAATCGCAGGCACAGGAAGCCGAGCATGCCGAATGGCATCGCGCGCACGCTGCTTGGACTGAGGCGCACGCAACCGTTCGGCGATACAATGCGACGCCGGGCGGCGTCCCAGGCGAGACGATGAACGCGGCCGTCCGGATCGAGCGTGAGACCGTCTATCAACTCGCTGCCGCGCCAGCGCCAAACCGCGCCGCCGTGGGCATCAAGATCAACGCCTTGCTCGACTATCTCCAAGACTGCGCGATCGACGAGGCGGCGTTGCGGATGATCGCGGCCGACGCACTGCGGGCGGAGGGCTGAACGATGACCACCGAAACCACCCGTCGCGCCCTGTTCGGGGGCGCTGGCCTCGTCGCGCTTGCCGCCACCGTCCCGGCCGTCGCCTCAACCATGCCCGCTAGTTTGGGCGTCAGCCCTGCCCTGGCCAAGCTGATCGCCGCCGCAGACGAAGCCAAGCGTCAATGCGACGACTTCGACACGGCCACCTATGACCCGCTGAAGGCGCGCACCGACGCTTTGGTCGAAGCCGTCCCGCATGTGACGGTCGACATCAAGAACAGCCCCTTTTGGACGACGGCTGAACCCGCCGCTGTCAGCTTCGCTCGGGACATCGTGCGCGGTGATCCGGGCCGTCGGCATCCCAGCAGCGTGCAACTGCGTCGCCTCGTCGCGGCCGACCTGCACCGAACCCGCCAGGCACAGCGGCTGAAACGTCAGACTGGCCTGCGGGCCGCTTATGACCGCTCGAACGCGCTGGCTGACGCCATGGCGACCACCGAATGGGATGTGGCGCTGTTCCCCTGCGAAACGGCCGCGGACCTTCATGCCAAGCTGGCTTTCATGATGGCCCGGCAGATGGATGACGGCGTCGCAGTGCTCGACGTCCTGCTGCCTGATGCCGCCCGCATCGCGAACAAGGAGGGCTGATCCATGAGGACCCCCAGCGAAACCTTCTGCGCACTTCTCGACGCGCACGATGAGGCCGTTCATCGGTTTAACTCCCTGCCGGATGACGCCGACGACACCCCGGAGTACGAACAGGCATCCCAAGCGATGTGCGAGGCGTCCGACCGGGCAGACCAGGCCGTGCCGACGTCTTGGCCGGAGTTCGAACGCCTGCTGACCCATATGGCGAGCGGCGGACAGACCGGGATCGACGAGGACAACGCGAACCGGCTGATGCTGCACGCCCGTCGGCTGTTGTCGGGTGGGCTTCATGTCGAAGCGCGCACGCCGATCCGCGACCTGATGGCTATGCTCGAGCGTGCAGGCCAACGGGGTGAAGCAACGGATCGCGCGCCACAGAACGCGAAGAACATGATGCCGTCGCGGGCATGGGGTCGCCAGCATTCCGCGCTCACGTCCGCCATCATCCACGAGCCGCCCCTGGACGCGGTTGACGTGCTGGCCGTCCTTATGCGGCTGGCTGCGCACCATGACCTCATCGCCAGCGACGGGGACGAGGCACCGCCACGTGATCTTCAGGACCTGAACGAGATGATCGCGGTCGCACTGCCGAACTGCATCACCAAGCTGGCTGAAATGCTGCCTGACGGCGATTGGCGGACGCGCGAGGTGGCCGCTGAGTTGAACTATCACGCCCTTCAGGTTCAGCGCTGGTTACCAGATGCTGCGCCGATCGGCGATGAGGGGGTACGCTGACATGGCCACCCTCCCCAACCCCACGTCCTTCAACCCCACGGCCTGGCTTCACGCCCTCGTCCAGATCGGCGGCGGCTATGCGCTGACGTCCGACCGCAAGCTGTGGCTGGTCATCCAGGACTGTCCATCGGACGACCTAACGCCACTGATGGCACAGATCGTCGGGCATCCTGACCGGGCGGAAGCGGTGCGCCAGACCATCGAGCAACGGCACTATGGGGAGGCGGCATGATGGGACACGCAGCCGTCACGCCGCCGCCCAGCGCCAATCGTGCGATGCCCTGGCGCCGATCGCGCCATCGTCCTTGGCATCGACTGGACCGGGTCGCATCGCCCCATGCGGTGCTGGCGACCATCCCTTCCCTGCCCCGTGCCGAACTGGCGCGGATCACTGAACGACTGATCGACCGCATGGACGAGCTGGACGGCGATACGGACCTCGAACCCGAGGATCTGGAAGAAGACGACCCCATGGAGGCGGATGACGTTCACTCCTGAGCCAATCACGCCCCCGGTCCCGTCCCGGCGCATGGAACACAGGCCCGCCGCTCGCGATCGTCGAGCGGCGGGCTCTCCGCGTGTGCATCGCTTTCGAGATAGCCTGGCGTTGTCAGAGAGCTTTGTGGACGCCGATTGGTGGATACCCATGTATCGCCGGGCATTCCCGACGATGGTTTCCGCGGTGGCTGTCCGCGAAGATGGGTGGGCGCAGCGAGGCGGGATCGACCGATTGCTGACACTTTCCTGCGGGCGAACCTACACCGTCGACGAGAAGGTGCGGATGCACGACTGGCCGGACGTCCTGCTTGAGCGGTGGTCGGACGAAGCGCGCCGGGTGCCTGGGTGGATTCAGAAGCCGTTGGCGGCCGACTTCATCGGGTACGCCTATGCCCCAGCCGGGATGTGCCTGTTGCTGCCCGTCGTGCCGCTCCAGCGTGCATGGCGGCAGCATGGGCGTAAGTGGATAGACCTGTACGGGACGCGGTCGGCACAGAACCCCGGCTATGTGTCCGTCGGGGTCCCGGTGCCGCGTCATGTGCTGATGCAGGCAATCGTCGAGGCGATGGTAGTTAGCTGAAACGCCCCCCCTGACTCGACTCTTTTAAAACTCAAGTTAGCCTTCCCCTAGCCAAGCACTACAGCGATTCGGCCCCGGGAGTTTAATTGATGCCAGAGCGTCAAAGCGTAACGATCCATTACCGACGCTTCAGAGACGAAAATGATGTTCTCCAAGGCCGGACTTTAGAAGATTACGTTAACGACGCGCTGGACGTTGAAGCCGACGGTGGGCCGCTACGGCAAAACTGGAGTCGCAGGACTCGCTTGCTACCCCCTGATGCCCAAGATACGCACTTCATCAATCTGCATGGTAACGGCGGCGGGCATTTCTTCGCCGATTTGACCCATTTTACCCGTGGCCACATGCAGGCGCTGCTCGAACGAGCAGAGAATACGCCGAGCCTTAACGTTTCACAGATGCCTGCCCCTGAGGGTCGTGAATATCTCCATTCAATGATGTACTGGTTGGTCCGTGGCAACCACGTGATGGTCCTACAGTCGCGCTCAATCGGCACCAAACAGCTTGAAGAATACCTCTCGTGGCTGCTGCACGAGCGCAGTCAAATGGTTGGCCAGCCTGCCGTCGTGATCCTCGACCCCGTCTTGGATGCGGACGAAGTTGGGGGCGACCTCGAGGATATTAGCTCAATCATTATAGGAGGGTCGCCCTTAGCTCCCCCTCCCGGTCCACCGCCAGCCCAACCACAAAGAGGCGCCGAGCCAGCTCGCGAAGTTGAAGAATATCGTGGACTTGAAAGGAAACATGCGTGGGCCACTCGAATGCGAGAAGTGCTTCGGGCCGTGATGAACAGCGACGCCGATGTGGAGCAACTGCTCGATTCCGTGCCGGATGGTGCTGACTTAGATGTGGTGGTACAGATTGGGTATAAGCTGCGCAGACGCGAAGTGAGTCGGGAGCCGATGCAGCGGGCGCTGCGCAACCTGCCTGATGGTGACATCAGAGCGGTCAGCAAAAGCGGTAGGCAATCAGGTCGTGACATTCGCCTTTCGTATACCGCTCGCGTCCTCAAAGAAGGTAGTCTATTAGACCCTGAGGACGTCGAGCGCGCCCTGAGGGAGGCTTACGACAGCTTTGTCAACAATGGCAAAATTCAGCCGTAAAAAAGATGGCCGTTGGATCCGCTTCGCTCTGCGACGGTGGGATTTTGGCGTTGCCCTAGTCACGTCTGGGCTTTGCGCAGCGTTTGTAACGGGCGCCAAGCTCAAAGAAGTTTCGTCGGAGCTGATCACGTTCTTCGGCATACAGTCTGCCGTCCTGTTCCCAGCAATGCTCCTTACCGCAACAATCTTGAAGCCTGACGGGTTAACCGCTTTTGATCTCGCACGCTATCGCCGAGCACTTTCACTACAAATGACCTTTTGGAGCGTACTATTGGCGCTTGATTTTCTTAGCGTCGGCTTAGCCATCGTTGGAAAATCATTGAGCTGGCAGTTTTCTCTCCAAATTCCTTATTTGAGGACATTCGATACTTCAGCAGCAATGATTGGATTATTTGGCTTGGTCGGGGGGCTAGCGATGGTCAGAACCGTTCACGTCGTCCGTGGAGTTTTTAGCTTAATGAATCTGAATTCAGATTTGGTCGGAAAGGCTATAGCCGCCAAGTCAGTAAGCATAGAGACTGACCGGAAGGCCAATGTCACCCCTTTCGCTAAGCCCGCCGGTTTCGGCCGAGTCATCGAACCGCCCGTTCGCTAAGACCATCTATACACCACAATCAATGCTATCACATTCCGAAGCGGCGCATCCGGACTGTTCATAGCCATGATCGCGGCATAGGCTTACGTGGGGGCAAATGCGGCTTGAATACCCTAGGCCAAGGCACCGGATTAATCGTTGCACTAGGTAGTAGACTCATAAGCGCGCAGCCACAGCCTCATGGAGGCGAGCTGGACCATCGCGAGGAAGTTGCCGGCGAGCTTGTCGTAACGGGTGGCGACGCGGCGGAAGTGCTTCAGCTTGGAGAAGAAGCGCTCGATGAGGTTGCGCTCGCGGTAGAGCCGCTTGCTAAAGCAGATTTTCCAGCGGCGGTTGCTCTTGGGTGGAATGTTGGGCGTGGCGCCTTGCTGCTGGATCAGCTCGCGGATGCGGTCTGCGTCGTAGGCCTTGTCCGCCAGCACAATGGTGTGCGGACCAAGATGGTCAAGCAGGGTATCTGCGATCTTCCCGTCGTG
>NZ_LDTF01000169.1 GCF_001477495.1 Sphingomonas yabuuchiae | reverse complement strand
CGTCGCGCGAACGGCTGCCGTCGCCAGGCCCCGCCCAGGCCTGATGCTTGGACTGGGCATAGCCTGCGCTCGTCTGCCGCTCCGAGGCTTCGCGCGCGGCGGCTTCCTCCGCGCTGAGACCCTGAAAATAGTCCCAGCCGCGATTATACTCGGCGGCGTGCGTCTCGCAGAAATACCAGCGGTCGGGGCTGTTGGGGGACTTGGGGGCCGGGCAGTTGCCCGGCTGGTCGCAACCGTGCCGGTCGCAGATACGCACCGGCTTGGCCTCCCGCGACGCGCCATAGCTGCGCCAGCGGGGAAAGCCCCAGTCATTGGATCGGGTAGAAGAACGCGCCACGCCGGCCGATTTAGGCGACTTGCGCGCCGGTGCAAGCATCGACGCCGCGCTTTGCGGGACGGAGCCTCCAAATGCCCGCTGAATCGCTTGACCGGCAATGGTTCCCTCGTTCATGAAATATACGTCATCATATATTCATGTCCGTACCGGACATATGCGGACGCCCAGTTTTGACAGGAGCCAGCGTGGCCCAAAGTCGTTCCTTCCTGGCCACCGCAAGAGCGGACATCCCGGCCTCCATCGTGGTGGCGCTGGTC
>NZ_LDTF01000168.1 GCF_001477495.1 Sphingomonas yabuuchiae | reverse complement strand
CCTGTCTCGTGGGCTCGGGCTCGTCCCAGGCCTCGGCCTCGCCGGGCTCGGCGAAGGCACGCCGGGCGGCGAGCGCCGGCGAGTTGCCGGCATAGGGATCGTGGCCGGTCTGGCGCCAGGAGCCGTCGCGGATCGCATCGACCCGCTGGACCACGGCCGACTTGGCACTCATCGCGAGATGCGCCAGCGCGCCCAGGGAGGCGAGGCCGAGGCCGGGCGACTCGTCGTCGTGCGGCGTCGCGGTGCCGCGGCGGGGCTGGCGCTCGTCGTAGCGGCTCACCACCGGGGCGAAGGATTCGGCCTCGTCGTCCCCGTCCTCGTCCTCGATCAGGCCGAAGCCGCAGGAGCCGGTCAGGCTGATCACCGCGACCGCCGCGTAGAGGAAGCCCGCGAAGGCTCCAGCCGGCCCGGCGATCGCCTTGGCGGCACCCAGCAGCGCATCGCCGGCGACCCCGCCGAGGCCGGTCGGCAGCGGCCAGCGGGCGGTCGGCGGCAGGGCGCTCGCCATGCCGCTCGCCGCCCCGAAGCCGATGATCCAGAGCACGATCCGCAGCTGCATCCGGGCGAGCCGGTGGGTGCGCAGCAACCGCATGCCCCACACCGCCGGTGGCAGCGCGAAGGCGAGCGCCCCGAGCCCCAGGAGCTGCATGCCTAGATCCGACACCACCGCGCCGCCGAAGCCGAGCAGGTTGCGGGCGGCGCGCGAAGTGGCGTGGTTGAGGCTCGGGTCGTCGATCGACCACGTCGCCAGGGCGACGGTGAAGCACGCCGCCCCGACGAGCAGGGCGAGGCCGGTGACCTCCGTCGCCCGCCGCGTCAGGAACGCGCGGAGCGTGTCGATGAGGCCATCGTAGGGCGATGCCGAGCGA
>NZ_LDTF01000167.1 GCF_001477495.1 Sphingomonas yabuuchiae | reverse complement strand
GAGGGGAAGAAGGGCATAGCTGCATGTCGAACCACCCTAACGCCTTGCTTACCGAATTGCGCTAAACCCCGCCTTCCATGGCCGATTCCGCCCCGCCTCGCTCGCGTCCGCCGCGTCCCCGCTCCGCCGTGAGCCGGGGTGTCGGGCTGGCCGGGCTGGCGGGTTCGCTGGGCTGGATCGCTTTTGCGCGGTGGCGGCATCTCGACGGACCTTATGCGGCGCTGTTGCATCTGGTCTGTGCGGGCATGCCGATGCTGCTCTGGTCGGTGCTGGTAGACAAGGTGCATCGCCGCGCCTCGACCGGAATCGACTGGGCGAATCCCCGCCCGCTGCGCGAGACGATGGACATCAGCCTGACCAAGCTGGCCGGGCTGTGGGCGACATTCGGCGGGATCGCGCTGATCTTTGCGACGGGGCGCTTCTATTGGCAGGGAATTTTCGCCTTTGCCATGTGGTGCCTGGGCTGGATCGCGCCGGTGCTGTTCCTCCTGTCCATTCCCTATGTGATCTGGCTCGACC
>NZ_LDTF01000166.1 GCF_001477495.1 Sphingomonas yabuuchiae | reverse complement strand
CCCTTGCAGGGGAGGAATAACGCTTCCCCCAATCACATTTTGCGCTTCGGCGAATCGGAGTCTATCGGGTCCGCAAACTCTCCCCAGCATGTAGGACCCGCTGCCCGATGGCCGTTTCGCTCCCCTCCGCTCCCTCCGTCGATCTGGTGCCGGTCCGCCGCGCGCTGCTGTCGGTGTCCGACAAGACCGGCGTCATCGACCTGGCCCGTGCGCTGGCCGAGCGAGGCGTCGATCTCGTCTCGACCGGCGGCACCGCCAAGGCGATCCGCGATGCGGGCCTGCCGGTGCGCGACATCTCCGAGGTCACCAACTTCCCGGAGATGATGGACGGCCGGGTCAAGACGCTGCACCCGATGGTCCATGGCGGCCTGCTCGCGGTGCGCGACGACCCCGCCCACGCCGCCGCGATGACCGAGCATGGCATCGGCGCGATCGACCTCGTGGTCGTGAACCTCTATCCCTTCCAGCAGACCGTGGCGAAGGGCGCCGAGCGTCCCGAGATCATCGAGAATATCGATATCGGCGGCCCGTCCATGGTCCGCTCGGCCGCCAAGAACCATGGCTATGTCTCGATCCTGACCGACCCGGCCGATTATGCCGACTTCCTCGCCGATCTGGCCGCCCATG
>NZ_LDTF01000165.1 GCF_001477495.1 Sphingomonas yabuuchiae | reverse complement strand
GTCAAATGTGTATAAAAGACAGGCGAAAAACCCAGCGATCGCTGGCGGATAGGGACGGAGCACGAGAAGTTCGTCTATGCGCTGGGCGACCATCACGCGCCGTCCTACGACGAAGCCTCGGGCATTCGTGCGCTGCTCGGTGAGCTGGAACAATATGGCTGGGCGCCGGTCATGGAGGGCGGCAACGTCATCGCGCTGACCGGTGCGGACGGCTCGATCAGCCTGGAGCCCGCCGGCCAGTTCGAACTGTCGGGCGCGCCGCTCGACAATCTGCACCAGACCTGTGCCGAGACGGGGCGTCACCTGGCTCAGGTGAAGGCGGCGGGCGACAAGCTGGGCGTCGGCTTCCTGGGACTGGGCATGTGGCCGGACAAGACCCGTGCCGAGCTGCCGATCATGCCCAAGGGGCGTTATGCGATCATGCTGCGCCATATGCCGCGCGTCGGGTCGCTCGGCCTCGACATGATGCTGCGGACGTCGACGATCCAGGTGAACCTGGATTACGCGTCCGAGGCCGACATGGTGAAGAAGTTCCGGGTCGGGCTGGCGCTCCAGCCGCTGGCGACCGCGCTGTTCGCCAACTCGCCCTTCACCGAAGGCAAGCCCAACGGCAAGCTGTCCTTCCGCAGCCATATCTGGTCGGATACCGACCCCGCACGCACCGGCATGCTGCCCTTCGTGTTCGAGGACGGGTTCGGTTATGAGCGTTATGCCGACTATGCCCTCGATGTGCCGATGTACTTCGTCTATCGCGACGGCAAATATATCGACGCGGCGGGGCTGTCGTTCCGCGATTTCCTGAAGGGCGAGCTGTCGGTCCTGCCGGGCGAACTGCCGACGATCGACGACTGGAACGATCACCTTTCGACCGCCTTCCCCGAGGTGCGGCTGA
>NZ_LDTF01000164.1 GCF_001477495.1 Sphingomonas yabuuchiae | reverse complement strand
GCGGGAGGGGATGGGGGAGGGCAGGGAGTCTCACCGAGACCATCACTTGCGGCCTTGCCCTCCCCAAACCCCTCCCGTTTACGGGAGGGGCTTTTTAGGCAGCCCACGCCCCGATATCCGCCTGCTCGCCGATCAGCGCCAGGCCATGCGCGATCGAGGTCAGCTCACCCCCGGTCGCGATCTTCTCACCGCCGAACCGCGCCTCGAACATCCGCCGGATCGCGGGCATCAGCGAGGTGCCGCCGGTCAGGAACACCCGGTCGATCGCGCCCGCCTCGGTTGCGGCGGCGGTCAGCGCCCGGTCGACCGCCTGCTCGATCCGCGCGAGGTCGGGGGCGATCCAGCTTTCGAAGTCCTTGCGTGAGACATCCGCCTCGATCGACAGGCCGCCGCCGTCGAACCGGAAGCGCGCGTCTTCCGCCGCCGACAGGTCGCGCTTCACCCGCCCGACCGCATCGTAGAGCCGGTATCCCTGCTCCTCCTCGATGATCGCGATCATCCGCCCGATCGCGTCGGGGTCGATCGCGGCGCGGCGTAGTTTCTCCAGTTCTGCCAGCGTCTTGCGGTTGCGCATCAGCGCCAGCCGCGACCAGTCGCCGAAATCGGCGAAATAGCCGCGCGGAATCTCCAATATCTTGTCGAACGAACGATATTTCCCGCCCGCGCCCAGGAGCGGCAGGACGAGGTGATCGATCAGCTTCTGGTCGAACCGGTCGCCCGCAATACCGACACCGGCATGGCCCAGCGGCTCGCAACGCCGGTCCGCGCCGGGGGCGGCGATGCGCACGACCGAAAAGTCGCTGGTGCCGCCGCCGAAATCGGCGACCAGCACGGTGGCAGGCTCGCTGATCCGCGAGGCATAGCTGAACGCCGCGCCCAGCGGTTCATAGACATAATGAATCTCCGCCCCCAGCCGTGCGAACATCGCGTCATAGCGTTGGCGGGCCAGCGCCTCGTCGGGGCGATGCCCGGCATATTCGACCGGCCGCCCGACGACGATCCGTGCCGCCTTGCCATCGAGCGTCCCGCCGCTGCGCGCTGCCATCCGGTCGAGAAAGGCGCGGCCGAGTTCCTCGAAGCGATAGCGTTTGTCGAACACGGTGGCGTGTTCGAACACGGGCGAGGCAGCGACCGACTTGAACGACTGGATGAACCGGCTGCCGCCCGGGAAATCGAGATATTCGGCGATGGCCCATGGCCCCGCCTCCACCTCGATCCCATCATCCTCCCAGAAGCATAGCGCCGAGCGGAAGACGGGGTCTTCGCCCTTCGGGGCCTTAAGGGGGACGAGATGGGACTTGCCGTCCTCGGCGCGGGCGACGACCGAGTTGGTGGTGCCGAAGTCGATGCCGAGGATGGCGTGCGGGGTGTCGGTCATGCGGCGTCCGCTACACGATATGGCGTGACGGGGGAGAGCTTTTCGCTCGTATCGGTCTTTTGCTCCTGTCTCTTCTACCCATCTGACGCTGCCGACGAAGCGGATCGTGTAGATCTAGGAGCTCGCCATATCATACAAAAACAACAGA
>NZ_LDTF01000163.1 GCF_001477495.1 Sphingomonas yabuuchiae | reverse complement strand
CTAGAGTCCGGCTTCGTGAGGAGACGGACGTGAAGAAGACGAGGTTCAGCGAGGAGCAGATCATCGCGGTGCTGCGCGAGCAGGAGGGCGGGATGAAGACCGCCGATGTGTGTCGTAAGCACGGCATCAGCAGCGCGACGCTGTACGCGTGGAAGGCGAAGTATGGCGGCATGGACGTGTCGCAGGCACGCAAGCTGAAGGTGCTCGAGGAGGAGAACGGCCGGCTCAAACGGCTGCTGGCCGATGCCATGCTCGACAACGCCGTGCTGAAGGAGGTGGCGGGAAAAAACTGGTGAAGCCCGCCGCTCAGCGGAAAGCTGTCGAGCACGCTCGACAGCTGTTCGGCATCAGCGAGCGTCGGGCCTGTACGATCTTCGGCGTGGACAGGACGTCGGTGCGCTACGCGCCCCGGCGTAGTGATGATGGCGACCTGCGGTCGCGGTTACAGGAGATCGCGGCGGAGCGTCGCCGCTTCGGCTATCGGCGGCTGGGGATCATGCTGGCCCGTGAGGGGCTGGTCATGAACCACAAGAAGCTGCTGCGGCTATATCGCGAGGAGAACCTGCGGGTCAGGCGCCGGCGCGGTCGCAAACGAGCCATGGGCACCCGAGCGCCCATGGCGCTGCCGCAAGGTCCAAACCAGCGCTGGAGCCTCGACTTCGTGAGCGATACGCTGATCAGCGGCCGTCGCATCCGCATCCTGGCGGTGGTCGACGACTTCACGCGGGAATGCCTGGCGCTGGTGGCCGACACCTCGCTGTCAGGCGCGCGTGTCGCTCGTGAGCTCGACGCCATCATCGCCGTCCGAGGCGGACCGCCGCTGATGATCGTCAGCGACAACGGCACCGAACTGACCAGCTTGGCGATCCTGAGATCGACGCAAGGGCGCCCCATCGAGTGGCACTACATCGCACCGGGCAAGCCGCAGCAGAACGGCTATGTCGAGAGCTTCAACGGACGCCTGCGCGACGAATGCCTCAACGAGACGCTGTTCGTGTCGCTTGGCCATGCCCGCTCGGTGCTGCGGCTATGGCGCGACGACTACAACCATGTGCGCCCGCATAGTGGTGTTGGCGGGCTGACGCCCGCCGATGCTGCCAGGCGGGTTGTGCAACACCGCCCCGAGGGGCACCATACCAACCCCGGACTCCAGTTATGACTGGTAGAGCTTTGGGGAGCACGTCA
>NZ_LDTF01000162.1 GCF_001477495.1 Sphingomonas yabuuchiae | reverse complement strand
CCAGCATCGCCGTGCCGCCGACCAGCAGCGACAGGCGAACGATACCCCATTCCTCGGCCGACAGCATCATGCCGTCATCGCGTCGCGAAACCATAGCGGCGGAAAATCACCTTGCCTTCGCCCGACAGCAGGAAGCGGCGAAAGCCCTCGCCCTCCGGGTTGGTCGAGGCTTTTAGCCGGGCGAGCGGATAGGTGATCGGCGGATGGCTCGCCGCCGGGAACAGTCCGACGACATGGACTCGCGGCGACGCCTTCGCATCGGTGGCATAGACGATGCCATAAGGGGCCGCGCCCCGCTCGACGATGGCCAGCGCCGCGCGGACATTCTCGGCGCGCACGACATGGGATGCGACCATCTCCCAGGCACCGAGCTTCTTGAGCGCGGCCTTGCCATATTTGCCGGCGGGCACGCTGTCGGTATCCGCCATGGCGAGCGGCCCGGCGGAGAGCGTCTTGCCCAGCGTGCGCGTAGTCACCTGTCCGCCCTTGCCCGCAGGCGCGATCACGACCAGCCGATTGCCCAGAAACGCGCTGCGGGTCTTGTCGGCGAGCAGGCCGTCCTTTTGCAGGACATCTATCCATTCTTCATCGGCCGAAGCGAACAGATCGGCCTTGCCACCCGCCTGCACCTGCCGCGCCAGCGCGGAGGAGGCCGCAAAGGAGATCACGGGGCGGGGATGACCCTTCTTCGCCCAAGCATCGGCGGCGGCGGTCATCGATTCCTGAAGGCTGGCAGCGGCAAGGACCAGCGGGGGGCGGACCTGCGCAACGGCCGGAACGGACAGGCTGAGTGCGCCAATCAGTGCTGCAAATCGTAGTCCCATCAACGGCGTCCCCTTTTCGCCTTGATGGCGTTCAAAGGCTGTAACGCACAAGGAACGATTTTATCCCAACAGATCCTCCCCGGCACGGGGAGGGGGACCGCCGCGAAGCGGTGGTGGAGGGGGACCGCCACATAAGACGCCCTTGGCTGAAGCCCCCTCCGTCAGCCCGGCGGGCTGCCACCTCCCCGTACCGGGGAGGATCTTTTACGCTTCGTCGCCCATGCTGAGCGCGGCGATCAAAGTTCAAGTCGTGCTTTCTACCCACATAAACTCG
>NZ_LDTF01000161.1 GCF_001477495.1 Sphingomonas yabuuchiae | reverse complement strand
CGCCGTCGCCACGCTCGCCCCCAGCAGCGCGAAGGCGAGCAGCCGGGCGAGCGGCCAGGTCCGCGCCAGCAAGATCATCGGCACCACCGCCGCCCCGCCCACAAAGGCGAAGGCCGGTCCCTGCAACAGCCCGATCGCGGCGTCGCCCAGCCCCAGATCGGCCTTGATCGGCTCGATCAGGATCGACAGCAGGAAACGCTGGCCCACCGCCAGCATATGGACCAGCGCCATCAGCACCGCCACGCGATACCCCCGATGCGGAAGCGACAGCGACAATCCGGTTCCTTTCAATGTCGATTGCCCCAAGGGAGCCGATAGTCGACCAGATCGGATCGACATCTTTTCTTCCCCTTGCCCCTCTCTGAGGGGACAGGGTTGCCGTAAATCGCGATCCCTGTCGATCAGGCCAGCGGCACGCCCATGACGGGCCGGGGTAGCCCGATCCGCATACGCTCCAGCGGGCAAGGCCCCCCTAGCGCATCGATATCCTCCATCGACCCATGCAGCCAGCGCTTACGATCCTGCGCCGCGATGATCATCGGCATGGCCGGGAACAGCGCGTCGGCACCGTGATCCGGCGAGCTTTCCACCATCGCGAAGCAGCGCGCATCGCCCCTGTCGCGCCACAACCCCGCCACGGTGAAGACCGGCTCGTCGGCCAGTGCGAACCACGTCGCGCGCCGGTCGCGGCCGGGCCGTGCAGAGGCTGTCAGGGTGGCAGCGGTCAGCGGGATCAGGCAGCGCTGCGCCGGACGCTCGGCCAGGCGACGCCACCAGGGCAGCCCCAGGCCGGGGATGCGTGTGGTCATGTCCTGCCCCTCCCCCATCCCCCAGCGCTGGGTGTCGAGCCCGGTGCCTTCAAGCGTATGGCGGATGACGAAGGCGGGATCGCCCGCCCGCAGATCGCTCAGCTGCGCCCAGGTGCCCCAGGACGCCCCGGCGCTCCAGGCGATGGCGAAGTCGCGACACAGCGCCTCGGCCGTGCGGTCGAGCGTCGCGCGATCACCCGTCATGGCGCGAAGGATCGGGTCCATCGCCGTCATGGGCGGGCGGCCATCGGGCGCGCGCGGTGCCGTGCGCCGGGACGTGGCGAGGCAGGGGCTGAAAGCGGGACGCGCACGGTCGGCCTTTGACGCTGAACGAGAGGGTGAGACGGACGGATCGGTTGGGACAATCCGCCCGCCTCGAATTCCAGTCTGTAGGTCAATCGCTTGAAGCTGCCCATGGGGCGGGGCAATCCGTCTCACGGTTGAGACGTTCGGGCGGGGAACGTTTGGCAGGGCCGTGGAAACCTATCCAAATATCCCGACGTCCACGCCGGCGGAGGCCGGGATGGTGTGAGGGATCCGGGGTACCGGAAATAAGACTTTGCCTATCCCAGACCGATCGCCTCCGCCGCGAGCCCGCGCACATCGACCCGCGCCTTCAACCGGGCGCAAAGGAGCGCTGAGCCGCTGATCTTGCGCTGGACGAACAGCGTCTCGACATGGGGGACGTGCCAGGTGTCGCGGTCGGCGATCATCGGCTTCGTCTCCTCGCGCACCACCGGCACGAAGGCGCGGTCGCCGAAGTCGAAGGGGCCGGGCCGGGCCATCGTATCGTCGATCGCGGCGATGATCCGGTCAACCGCCGGGCGATGCGCGGCGACCGCCTTCTCGCCGAGGAAACCCGTCTCCACCGCGATTTCGCGGATACGATCGCGGTCATGCGCCAGCCCCGCCTCGATCAACCGACGATAGGAGGCGACGGTTTCGGGCGGCACGTCGCGCGCCGCGCCGAAATCGAGTAGCACCAGCCGCCCGGTATCCGCCTGCCAGCGATAATTGGCGAAGTTCGGATCGGTCTGCATCATCCCGAAGTCGAACAGCTCGCGCAGGACGAGCTGAATCAGCGCGGTCATCGCGGTGTCGCGCGTCTCCTGCGGCGCCTCGACCAGCGTGTCGATCGACTGGCCGGGCACGAAGTCCATCGCCAGCACCAAGGGCGTGGTCAGCGACAATTCGGGGCGCGGCACGACATAGCGCGGATCGCCCGCCAGCCGGTCGCCATAGGCCTGCATCCGATCGGCCTCGCGAAGATAGTCCGCCTCCTCGGCCAGCTGGTGCTTGGCTTCCTCCAGCAAGGGCTTCAGGTCGATCGAGGGCGGGATCAGGTTCGACACGCGCAGCAGCGTCGCGACATTGTCGACGTCCGAGCCGATGCTGTCGCGCACGCCCGGATATTGCACCTTGATCGCCAGCACCCGGCCATCGGGCAGCGTCGCGCGGTGGACCTGCCCGATCGAGGCGGCGGCCATCGGCGCGGCCTCGAAATGGCGGAACTTGCGTCGCCAGTCGGCGCCCCATTGCGCCTTCAGCACCTTGTCGAGCTGTGCGGGCGGCATCCGGTAGGCCTGGTCGCGCAGCCGTGCGAGGATGGTCTGCAATTCGGGCGGCAACAGGTCGCCCGCGTCCATCGAGATCATCTGGCCCAGCTTCATCGCCG
>NZ_LDTF01000160.1 GCF_001477495.1 Sphingomonas yabuuchiae | reverse complement strand
CCCGCCTGCGGGAGGGGAGGAAGAAACGGAGAAGAAGACGGGAATTTCCACGACCGCCACCCCCTCCGCCATGTGGAAAACTTGACATTCGCCACCAAATCCGCAAGCGGCATAGGCTGCTGGGCGAGTGCGGGGCGATTCCCATTCCGCACCAAATTCCGGAAAATTGCATGAGCTTTGCCGATCTCGGCCTCTCCGACGAACTTCTCAAGACGGTCACCGACGCCGGCTATACCGAGCCGACGCCGATTCAGGCCTCCGCCATCCCCTCCGTGCTGATGATGCGCGACATCATCGGCATCGCGCAGACGGGCACGGGCAAGACCGCCGCCTTCGTGCTGCCGATGATCGATATCCTGGCGCATGGCCGCAGCCGGGCGCGGATGCCGCGCAGCCTGATCCTGGAGCCGACGCGCGAACTCGCCGCACAGGTCGCCGAGAATTTCGAGAAATACGGCGCCGGTCAGAAGCTCTCCATGGCGCTGCTGATCGGCGGCGTGTCGATGGGCGACCAGATCAAGGCGCTGGAAAAGGGCGTCGACGTGCTGATCGCGACGCCGGGCCGGTTGATGGACCTGTTCCAGCGCGGCAACATCCTGCTGACCGGCTGTTCGATGCTGGTCATCGACGAGGCGGACCGGATGCTCGACATGGGGTTCATCCCCGATATCGAGGAAATCTGCACCAAGCTGCCCAAGCAGCGCCAGACGCTGCTGTTTTCCGCGACCATGCCGCCGCCGATCAAGAAGCTGGCCGACAAGTTCCTGGAAAATCCCAAGACGATCGAGGTCGCGCGCCCCGCATCGACCAACACCAACATCGCCCAGTTCGTCGTGCCGGTCGCGCCCCAGTCGTTCGAGAAGCGCAAGCGCCTGCGCCAGTTGCTGGGCCAGGAAGAGGTTCGCAACGCGATCATCTTCTGCAACCGCAAGACGACGGTGCGCGAGTTGAACAAGTCGCTCAAGCAGCACGGCTTCCGCTCGGGCGAGATTCATGGCGATATGGAACAGCCGCAGCGCTTGGCCGAGCTGGAGCTGTTCAAGCGCGGCGACATCAACATCCTGGTCGCCTCGGACGTCGCGGCGCGCGGGCTGGACATCAAGGGCGTCAGCCACGTCTTCAACTTCGA
>NZ_LDTF01000016.1 GCF_001477495.1 Sphingomonas yabuuchiae | reverse complement strand
CCCAGTTGCCGTTTTCGAAACCGGCAGACTGTGCGTGTGTCGACCGGCGTATTCTCCTGCGACAGCCGGCCAGAGCGGGGAAACGACACCCGGTCGTCCAGCGCTTCCTCCAGCCCATGGTCCGACAGCGCATAGATACGCTGCAACACCAACGCCTTGACCATCAGCAGCGCATCATAGGGCGGGCGACCGCCCCGCTCGGCACGCAGCGGCGACAACAGCGACCCCAGATCGGCCCAGTCCACTTCCCGCGCCAACCGCTCCAGCCGGACATTGCGACCCAGACGCGGCGACACCAGCCCATCCACCAGGCAACCCTGATCCATCGCTAACGCCCCCCACCAGCTCGCGATAATGAATCACCCGCGCAGGTTTTTTGCAATAATCCCCTTACAGGGGAGGAATGAATTAACGTCGTTTGCCGTTGTGGCGGATGTTCGCCGGCCGTCCGCGCCGTTTCAGCACCCGGCGCGGCTCCGGAGCCGCACCCTTGCCGTCGGGCAGTTCGAAGCGCAGCGCGCCCGATACCGGGTTCGCCTCGGCGAGGCGCAGCGGCAGGCGCTGGCCCAGCTTGTAGATTTCGCGCGTCTTCTCGCCGAGCAATTGCTGCGACGACTCGTCATAGTGGAAATAGTCGCCGCCCAGATCGCGGATCGGCATCAGCCCATCACCGCCCACCCCGTCGACGGTGGCGAAGAAGCCGAAATTGGTGACGCCGGTGATCCGCGTCTCGACCACCTGGCCGACATGCTCGGACAGATAGGCCGCGACGTAACGATCGATCGTCTCGCGCTCCGCCTCCATCGCGCGGCGCTCATATTGGCTGATCGACGTGCCCAGCCGCTCCATCTCTTCGCCCTCGGGCAGCAGGCCTCCGTCACCCAGCTTGTACGCCCCGACCAGCGCGCGGTGGACGACGAGGTCGGCATAGCGCCGGATCGGCGAGGTGAAATGGGCGTAGGAGCCTAGCGACAGGCCGAAATGCCCCTGGTTGACCGGCGCATAATAGGCCTGGGTCTGCGAGCGCAGGATCTGCTCCATCACCTGCGGCTTGAAATCGGCATCACCGATCTTGTCGATGATCCGGTTGAAGGTCGCCGGGCGGATCACCTGGCCCATGGCGAAGGGGATGTCGAAGGTTTCGAGATATTCCTTCAGCGCGACCAGCTTGGTGCGGCTGGGCACCTCATGGACGCGGTACATGACCGGGGCCTTCTTCGCCTCCAGCGCCTTGGCGGCGGCGACGTTGGCGGCGATCATGTAATCCTCGATTAGCCGGTGCGCATCCAGCCGCGCGCGCGGCGCGACCGACAGGATGCGGCCATTCTGGTCGAGCACCACCCGCCGTTCGGGCAGGTCGAGGTCGAGCGGCTCGCGATCGTCGCGCGCCTTGGCCAGTGCTGCCCAACAGTCCCAGAGCGGGCGCAGCGCCGTCTCTGTCAGCGGGTGCGACAACTCGCCATCGATCGCGGCCTGCGCATCCTCATAGGCAATATTCGCCGCCAGCCGCACGACCGCGCGGGTGAAGCGGAAAGACTTGAGCTTGCCATCCTTCGTCAACTGGAGGTGGCAGGCGAGCGCGGCGCGGTCCTCGCCCTCCTTCAACGAACAGACATCGGCCGACAGGATTTCGGGCAGCATCGGCACCACCCGGTCGGGGAAATAGACCGAATTGCCCCGCCGCCGCGCATCCTTGTCGATGGCCGAACCGGGGCGGACATAGAAGCTGACGTCCGCAATGGCGACGATGGCGCGCCAGCCTTCGGGATTGGCGGGATCGTCGTCGGGCGCGGCCCAGACCGCGTCGTCATGGTCGCGTGCGTCGACGGGATCGATCGCGACGATGGGCAGGTCGCGCAAATCCTCGCGGTCGTCGCCCAAAGGCTGGCGCGCGACGCGCGCGGCCTCTTCCAGCGTTTCGGGCTGGAAGCGATCCGGAATCTCGAACTTGTGGATCGCGATCAGCGAGAAGCTGCGCGGGGCGAAGGGATCGCCCAGCCGCTCGACCACACGCGCGGTGATGCGCGGCGGGCGGCCCGCCTTTTCGGCCAGCACCAGGTCGCCCGCTTCGGCGCCGCCGGTGTCCGACACCATCATCTCGCGCCGGTCCTTCTTGTCGACGCTGGTCAACCAGAAACGCCCCGCCTCCTCGCGCAGCACGCCCAGCACCTGTTCGGAGGCGGGCGCGATCGTCTTCATGACATGCGCGATCCAGCCGCCGCCCGCTTCCTCGGTGCGCGCCAGCACCCGCTGGCCGATACCGAGGCTCCCGCGCTTGCGCTCGCGGATGCGCAGCCGGGGGATGGGCACGCCGTCCGCTTCCCAGCGTTCGGGCTGGCCCCAGACATTGCCGCCGTCATCGACATCGACGACGCGCAGCACCGTCACCTTGGGCAGGCCGCCCATCTTGTGAAAGGCGCGGCCGGGCGCGCTGTCGATCAGCCCTTCATCGGCCATATCCTTGAGCAGCGCCTTCAGCCCGATCTTCTCCTGCGCGGAGAGACCGAAAGCCCGCGCGATCTCGCGCTTGCCAGCGGGCTGGTCCGACTGTTCGATGAAGGCGAGGATTTGCTCACGGGTCGGCAGACCCGGCTTGGGTTTTTTCATGGGCTTGAGATAGGGGGTAGGGGCGGCGGCGTCACCCCCGGACGTCTATTCCTCCCCTGCAAGGGGAGGGGGACCAGCGAAGCTGGTGGAGGGGTGTCACCCGTGGGAAGGGTAGGCCAAACTCGCCGAGCGGGACACCCCTCCGTCAGGCCCTCGGCCTGCCACCTCCCCTTGCAAGGGGAGGAATATCATGGTCATGATCCAATGTAATACCAGTACGGCGTAGCGGGACGGGCAGAACATGATGACATTATGGGCTTCGGCCGCGATCCTGGCAGCGGCGCCGAGCGCGCAGGCCGATCTCGACCGGCTCGCGGCGACGCTCGGCTATCGCTATACCATCCTGACCAATCGTCCCGTATCCTGCCCGACCGGCACGCCGCGCTGTTTCGAGGCGGATATCGCCATCGCGGTGCCCGAAGGCGCGCCGAGCCTGCCGGTCGAGATTCGCTACAGCCTGGTCAACCCGGTGCTGAAGATCGACAGCGACATTTTCGACAATCGCACGATCAATGGCGATCTGAACGTCCTGACACTGAAGCCCGGCCAGCAGTTGAAGCCGGGCCAGACCTATCATGTGAAGCTGACCGGCCTGGGTGCGTTCTTTTCGCGCAATCACATGATGCCCAACGCGATGCTGGCGGTCGAGGGCCTTACCCCGCGCGTGATCGCCGCGACCCGGACGGGGACCGACGCCGAGACCGGGCTGGAGACGCTGCCCTTCGTCGCACCGATGACCGACGAAGCCGCGCTCGCCCGCAGCGCCCCCGACGACCAGACTGTCTGGCGCACGCCCGAGCGCGCCTTTGCGCTCTATGCCGAGCGGGGGGGCGCGACGCCGGTCGATGTCGCAATCCTGCCCCGACCTGCAAAGGCAGAGCGCCCTGCCGGTGCGCCGGTCGATCTGTCCAAGGGAATGCGCGTCACGACGCAAGGCTTCACCCGCGCCGCCATCGCGCCCGCGCTGGCCGGATTGCCGATGGGGACGGTTCCGCTGACGATCCGCAAGCAGGCGGGGATCGCACCTGAGGGCTATCGCCTGAGCATCGGGCAGGGTGGCGTAACCGTCGCGGCGGCGGATGCGGCGGGGGCCTCCTATGCGCTTCGCTCGCTGGCGCAGCAGCTGGCGGCGGAGGGGGCGACGCTTCGCCCGCTGATCGTGGAGGATGCGCCACGCTACGGCTTTCGCGGGCTGCACATCGATCTCGCGCGCAACTTCCACAGCAAGGCCGAGATATTGAAGCTGATCGAGCAGATGGCGGTGTACAAGCTGAACACGCTGCACTTGCATCTGGGCGATGACGAGGGCTGGCGGTTGCAGATCGCTGGCTTGCCCGAACTCACCGAGATCGGGGCCTATCGCTGCACCGACCTGTCCGAGAAGACCTGCCTGTCGCCGCAATTGGGGGCAGACCCCGCCAGGGATGCGGCCACCAACGGCTATCTGACCGCCGCCGACTATACCGACATCCTGCGTGCCGCCGCCGCGCGCCAGATCGATGTCATTCCGTCCTTCGACATGCCCGGCCATTCGCGCGCGGCCATCCGATCGATGGAGGTGCGCTATCAGCGGTTGATGGCCAAGGGCGACACGGCGGGGGCCGAGCGTTTCCGGCTGGTCGAGCCGGGCGACACCACCCGCTATTCCAGCGTCCAACATTATGACGACAACACGCTGAACGTCTGTATCCCCAGCACCTATCGCTTCATCGACACGGTGATCGACGCCATTGCCGGGCTGCACAAGGCGGCGGGGGTACCGTTGACGACCTATCATATCGGCGCGGACGAGACGGCAGGCGCCTGGGTCGAATCGCCCGCCTGCAAGGTGATGATGGGCAAGACGGGCCTGCAGCCCAAGCAGCTGGGGGCTTATTTCATCGAACGGATTTCCGCCGACCTCGCCAAGCGCGGCATCGCGGTCGCCGGATGGAGCGACGGCCTGGCTCATACCGACCCGGCCAAGATGCCACCCAAGGTCCAGACCAACATCTGGAGCAAGCTGCACGCGGGCGGCGTCGCCGAGGCGCATGGCCAAGCCAATCGCGGGTGGAAGACCGTGTTGTCGATCCCCGATCTCGGCTATTTCGACATGCCCTATGCCGCCGATCCCAACGAGACCGGCTATGACTGGGCCTCGCGCGGGGTGGATAGCTTCCAGGTGTTTGGCTTCATGCCGGGCAATTTGGCCGCGAACGCCGCGCTGATCCCCAATATCCTCGCCCAGCCCAAGGCCATTGCCGACACCGTGCCGCTCCAGCCGGGCCGCGGCATCGCCGGAATACAGGCGCAGTTGTGGAGCGAGACGGTGCGCCGCGACAGCCAGGTGGATTACATGCTCTTCCCCCGCCTGCTGGCGCTGGCCGAGCGGGCGTGGAGCAAGCCGAACTGGGAGCCCGCCTATGTCGCGGGCACCGGCTATCAGCCGAACGATCCCCGTGTCGACCGGACGAAGCTGTCGGCCGGGTGGCAGGATTTCGCAGGCCGGATGGGCGCGCAGATGCGGCTGCTCGATCGGGCGGGCGTGACCTATCGCCTTGCGCCACCGGGGGCGCGGATCGTGGGCGGCAGGCTGGAGGCGAACACCGAGTTCGCCGGAACGCCGATCGAGTATCGCAGCGGCGGCTCCGCCTGGACCCGCTATACCGGGCCGGTGGCGGTGACGGGGGCAGTCGAGCTTCGCACCCGCACCCCCGATGGCCGCCGCGCCAGCCGGACGGTTACGGTTTCGCCGTAACCGCGATCAGGCCGGGCGCGTCGGCGATGAAGCGGTCGAGTACGCCATCGGCGATCTTGATCGGTCCGTCGAAGCGCACCGCACCCTTGATGCTCTGAACGGCGGCCGCCTGATCCGCGATGCGCTTGGCATCGGCGAAGTAGCGCGTCGCCGCCGCATTGCCCTGCTCGGCGGCGTCCAGTCCGGCGGCCGTCTGCTGCAGCGCGCGGCCCCAGAGCTGCATCGCCTCCAGCCAGGGGGCGGCCTGTTCGGCAAAGGCCGGATCGACCACGCCCGCGCGGATCGTGTCGGGCGCGTCGGCCAGCGAATCGGCCTTGGCATGGAGGTCGGCCAGAGCCGCACGGCGTTCGGCCTCGTCACCATTTGCCAGCGCCTCGCGCACGTGGTCGAGCAGCGCCTTCAGCTTGGGGGCCTGTTCCTGCCAGGGCTGGCTGCCGAAGGTGGGGGCAAGATGCTGGGTGTCGAACATTTCCAGCAGCGCCGCCGTTGCGCGGGCATCTCCTCCGACCAGATCGCGCGCCGCGTAGTGCCAGGTGCGGTCGGCGTCATAGCCCTTGTCGTTCCAGCCGAACGCCAGCACGCCCGTCACCGCGACCCGGCTGGGCGCTTCCTGGTTCATCGGGTTGGACAGGATGCCGGTCAGCTCGGACGACAGCCCCGCCTCGCGCTTGGCATAGGGGGCAAGCAGCAGCCGCCCGGCCGAACTCGCATAGTCGTTGACCGGATAATTGTCCCACAGCAGCGTCTTGCGCCCGAACGCCTTGGTCGCGGCCTTGGCATCGGGGACGGAAATGGCGGGCGGCACGACGTCGGTGCCGGTCCATTGCACGACGATGCGCGGGTTCAGGTTGGCGCGCAGGGCCGCCTTGTAGGGGCTTTCCTTCGCATCATAATATTCGGTCGGCACCATGATCAGCGGACGCGAGGCGGGGTCCTGTTTCAGCAGGTCGGACTGCACCGCATTCAGCAACTTGGACTGGGCGACACCCGCCGCCTGTGCGCCCGAGGGGCCGAACGCCGTCTTGTCGGCCTCGCAATTCCACTTCTGATATTCGATGTCGTCCAGCGCGACATAGAAGCTGTGTACGCCGATCCCGCGCAACGCCGCGAACTTGCGCAGCAGCGCCTGCTCGTCCGCCGGATCGGAGAAGCAGATGCTCGGCCCCGGCGAGATGGCGTAGACGAAATCGACATGGTTCGCCCTGGCGCGCGCCGCGAGCGTACCCAGCGCGCTCAGCGTCGCGGCGGGATAGGGATCGCGCCACTTGTCGCGCGCGAAGGGATCGTCCTTCGGGCTGTAGACATAGGTGTTGGCCTTCATCTGGCCGAGGAAGTCCAGATGCTTCGTCCGGTCGGTCATCGACCAGGGCTTGCCGTAGAAACCTTCGATCGTGCCGCGGATCGGCATGGCGGGATGATCGCGGATGGTCAGCGCCGGGATGGTCTGGCGGGCCAGCAACTGGCGGAGGGTTTGCGCCGCGTGGAACAGTCCATCCGCGTCATGCCCGGCCAGCGTGATGAGGCCGCTCCGACCCGTGGCGAGGACGGTCAGCGTATAGCCTTCGCGGGCGTCGTCGGCGCTGGCGTCGCTACGCGACAGGGCCTCGCGGACCGGGGCGGCGCTGTCCGGGCCGATCACGATGGTCGGTCGGTCGGGTGAGGCGGGCAGGCGCTTCGCCGTGGCGATGTCGGTGACACCGGCCTTTGCCAGCAGGTCGCGGACCAGCGCGGCCGTTTCCGGCTCGGTGCCGGGTGCGACGATCAGCGTGACCGCGCGGCCCAGCGTCATCTCACCGTCGCCCAGCGTCATCGCAACAGGAACGGGGAAGATCGCGGGCAGGGTGGCGGGGTTCGCCTGAGCCGCCGGGGTCAGCGTCGCCAGCGCGATCGCCGCCAGGGCCGCCCCCATTCCCTTATTTGCCGCCCTCGTCATCCTCAATCTCCGGTATTGAACTGGTATTGTCGAAGCCTAGGGGAGTGGGGGGCGGGCTGCAAGCGCGATTGCGGGTTGCATTTCAATGACTTGCGGAGAGGTGAAGCGTGGCCTTCGACTTCGCTCAGGCAGAACGGTGTAACGGATGCCTTGGTGCCCGCGCCCGTTCAGCATGAGCGAAGTCGAAGGCAAAGAAAACCCTCACGCCAAAACTGGTACTAAACCGGCTATATCAATCATGAAATTGCAGGCTCGCCAGCCGCGCATAGAGCCCGCCGCCCGCGATCAATTCGGCATGACGCCCCTGTTCGACGATTCGGCCGCCGTCCATCACCACGATCCGTTCGGCCGCGCGGACCGTCGCCAGCCGGTGCGCGATGACCAGGGTGGTCCGGTTCGCCATCAGCCGTTCCAGCGCCTGTTGCACCAGTTGCTCGCTCTCGGCATCGAGCGCACTTGTCGCCTCGTCCAGCAATAGGATCGGCGCATCGCGCAGCAGCGCGCGGGCGATGGTGATCCGCTGGCGTTGTCCGCCCGACAGTCGCGCACCGCCCTCACCCAGGAAGGTGTCCAGTCCCTGCGGCAGCGCGCGCAGGAAATCGGCGGCGTTGGCCGCTTCGGCGGCGGCCCAGAGCTCGTCGTCGCTCGCCTCCCAGCGGCCATAGCGCAAATTGTCGCGCGCCGAGGCGCCGAAGATTACCGTCTCCTGCGGCACCATCGCGATACGTGCGCGGATCGCCGCCGGATCGGCATCGCGCAAGGACACGCCATCGAGCGAGATGCTGCCGCCCTGCGGATCGTAGAATCGCTCGGCCAGCTGGAACAAGGTCGATTTGCCCGCACCCGACGGGCCGACCACCGCCACCGTCTCGCCGGGGCGGATGTCGAGCGAGAAGTCGTTCAGCGCAGCAACCTCGGGCCGGGTCGGATAGTGGAAGACGACATGGTCGAACCGCAGCGCACCCATCGGGATGACCGGCAGGACAGCGGGGGCGGGGGGCGGTGCGATCTCCGGCTCTTCGGCCAGCAGCTCGGCCAACCGCTGCGCCGCGCCCGAAGCGCGCAATATGTCGCCCCAGACCTCGGTCAGCGCCTGAAACGAGCCCGCGACCAGCATGCCCGTCACGACGAAAGCGGTCAGCGATCCGCCCGACAGCCGCCCGCTGGCGACATCGGCGACCGCTTCCCACAGCAGCAGCGTCAGGCCGCCGAAGAACAACCCGATCACCATCGCCGTCATGATGGCGCGCAGCAGGAAGCGCTTGCGCGAGGTCGCGAAGCCGTTGCTGACCGCCAGTTCGAAACGCTCGGCCTCGCGGCGTTCCTGGCCGAAGGCCTGCACGACCTTCATCGCGCCCAGCGTCTCCACGGCGGTCGCGCCGATATCGGCCAGCCGGTCCTGGCTGTCGCGCGAATAGCTGCGCACCTTCTTGCCCAGCACCACGATCGGCAGGACGATGAGCGGGATGCATACCAGCAGCGACAGGGTCAGCTTGGGCGACAGCGCGAACAGATAGATGGTGCCGCCGATGCCGATCACCGTGTTGCGCAGCGCGATCGATACGGTCGAGCCGACGACCTGTTCGATGATCGCGGTGTCGGCGGTCAACCGGCTGGCGATCTCGGACGGGCGGTTCTCCTCGAAATAGCGGGGGGCGAGGCGCAACAGATTGGCCTGCACCGCGATGCGGATGTCGGCGACCGTCCGCTCGCCCAGCCACGACACGAAATAGAATCGGAACGCGGTGGCGATCGCCAGCATCAGGACGACCGCCAGCAGCCCCTGGAAATAGGGCGCGATATCGCCAGTGTCGGCGATATTGCCGAAGCCGTGGTCGATCACCTTCTGGAAGGTGCGCGGGATGAACAGCGTGGCCAGCGCCGCGACCGCCAGCGACACGGTGGCAGCGGCCAGATGCCCCGGATAGCGCAGCGTATAGCGCCAGACCATCTTTAAGTTGCTCAGGCGGCGGCTGGCCGGGACGGGGGGCTCGGCGGATTTGCGGGACGCGGCGGATCTGGCCATGCCGGGGGCCTAGCAGCGCGGGCGCATCGGCTCAACGCCGGGCGAAGCGCCGGACGCATCGTTTGGGCGCTTTGGTGCGTTCAGGGGATGTAATGGAGATCATGAACCTGTCATCGGTTCGGCACTATGACCGATCGGCCATATTCCGGTCATCATGCGCAAACGGTTTCGTGATAGATAGACGCCAATCACGGCTCCGTCCGGCGGAGCGCAGGGGAATCGACGATGTTGTACGACGCCTATGAAATGCAGCGCTCGATGCTGGCGGGCGCAAGCGCGCTGGCCAATTTTGGCGCGGGGCTGCTCCAGAATCCGGCCAATCCCTTCGCCTATCTGGGCGGCGGCGCGATCATGGGATCGGCGCTGGAGGTCTTCGCCCATGCCGCCGCGCCGCGCGGCAAACCCGCTTTCGGCCTCACCAAGACCGAGATCGACGGGCGCGAGGTGGCGGTCCATGAGGAGATCGTGCTCCGCAAGCCCTTCGGCCAGCTGAAGCGCTTTCGCCGCGAAGGCGTCGAGGGCAGCCCCAAGCTGCTGATCATCGCGCCGATGTCGGGCCATTATGCCACGCTGCTGCGCGGCACCGTGCAGCGGATGCTGCCGACCTGCGAGGTGTACATCACCGACTGGCGCGACGCGAAGCTGGTGCCGCTGTCCGATGGGCGATTCGATTTCGACGATTATGTCGATTACATCATCGACTTCCTGACCGAGATCGGGCCCAATAAAAATGGAGGGGGCGCCCATGCGCTGGCCGTGTGCCAGCCCTCCGTGCCGTCCTATGTCGCCGCAGCGGTGATGAGCGCGGAAAAGCATCCCTGCACCCCGCGCACGCTGACGCTGATGGGCGGGCCGGTCGACACGCGCGAGGCGCCGACGGCGGTAAACCTGCTGGCGACCGATCGTCCGCACGCCTGGTTCGAGCAGAATGCGATCGCCACCGTGCCCATGACCTATCCGGGTGCCGGGCGGCGGGTCTATCCGGGCTTTCTGCAGTTGGCCGGGTTCATGTCGATGAACTTGGGCAACCACATGATTTCGCACTGGGAAATGTTCAAGCATCTGGTCCAGGGCGACGGCGAAAGCGCCGACTCCACCAAGCGATTCTATGACGAGTATCGCGCGGTCTGCGACATGACGGCGGAATTCTATCTCCAGACCGTCGAGCTGGTGTTCCAGCGCCATGCCCTCCCCAAGGGCGAGATGCTGCATCATGGCAAGCGGGTCGATCCGGGCGCGATCACCGATATCGGCATCCTGGCGATCGAGGGCGAGCGCGACGATATTTCGGGCCTCGGCCAGACGCGCGCGGCGCTGACGCTGGCGACCAATCTGCCGGACGAGAAGAAGCGTTATTACATGGCCGAGAAGGTCGGCCATTACGGTATCTTCAACGGCTCCAAATGGCGCAACAAGATCGCGCCGGTGGTCGAGGATTGGATCAAGGCCAACGGGTAGGGGACTTCCTCCCTTCCCTCCGTTCAGCCTGAGCGAAGTCGAAGGCCACGCGGTACCCTTTGCCCAATGCGTGGCTGATGTTTTTCCTTAGCCTTCGACTGCCCTCAGGCTGAACGGCGTGGGGGGGGGACGGAAATAGAAAAACGCCCGGAAGCCCGAGGCCTCCGGGCGTTTCGCTTTACGATGACCGTGCGTTACGCGACCGAGCCGACCACCGCATGGCTGGACGACTCGTCCGAGCGGATCGTGCCGCCGAACAGCATCTTCACCCGACCCGACAGCGAGATGTCGGTTTCCCACAGCTCGGCCGAATTGATGTCGAAGCGCAGCAGCGTCAGGTTCGGGTCCGACTTGCCCTGCGGGAACCAGGCCTCGACCTGATTGCTCCACAGCTTGTCGATCTGCGCCGGGTCGTTGTCCTTCGACACATGGCCCGCAAGGCAGGCGAAGAAGTCGTGGCCCTTGCCGACGAACTGCGCCATCGCCTCGCCACCGCTCGCAATGCGGTTGTCGCGACCGGCGAAGAAGAACAGCGTGTTGGGCTGATCGTCATCGATCTGCGCCGTCATCGGTTCGGAATGCTGGCCGTCGTTCAGGCCGATCATGACGAACGGGCTGCTCTTCAGCTTGTCGAGGAACTTGGCGGCGATTTCCTGGGGGCTGTCATCGGCCATCACGGCTCTCCTTTCAGTGGTTTGGCTGGAGAACGACGCGGGGGCAGGGATGGTTGCGAATAAGATCTCCTGTAATCGAACGCCGATTTGACATGATCTTGTATGGCCGTTCGAGTTAGTGATCGCTCGACGGCAATTCCGCCGTCACTCACAGAAAGGACCACGGATGTCCGTAGCCGATCTGTGCCTGATCCTGGGCGTCATCATCGCCTTCGCGACCTTGGTCGTGAAGATCGTTGAGGTACGCAACAGGTAAGGTGCCCGGCGGGGCTCGGGTAGCAGCCTGAGCCCCAAAGGATTTGAGCCCCGGCCGTAGCAGCGACCGGGGCTCTACAGAAAGGCGGATGTCCTCGCCTGCGAGTCATATACGCCAATGCCGTCAAAATTTCAATTCTGATGGCAATCGCGAACCGTGCCCCACATCGTATCAAACGATACCCATTCCCCAGATTTCCCGCTAAGCGCTGGTCCATCACCGCATAGCCATGCGACCCGCCAGCGCATCGTCGCGCGCCGGGCCGCCCGACCGGACGAAGACCTATGACCTCTGCCGTTACCGCCGATGCGCGCAAGACCATGAAATCGCTGTACCGCGCGCCCGAACCCGATGTCCTGAAGCCGCTGCTCGACCGCGCCGCCGCGACGCCGGAAGCGCGGGAGCGGATCATGGGCCATGCCTCCGGGCTGCTCGCCGATCTGCGGGCGGCGCAGAATCGCGGCTGGGTGAACCAGTTCCTCCAGGAATATCGCCTCAACTCGTCCGAGGGCGTCGCGCTGCTCAGCCTCGCCGAGGCGTTCCTGCGCGTGCCGGACCCCGAGACCGCCGACCTGCTGATCGCCGACAAGCTGGGCGAGGCGGATTGGCGCGCGCATACCGGGCGGTCGGCGTCAAAGCTGGTCAACTCGGCCACCTGGGGCCTGGTCGTCGGCCGCGCTTTGGTGGGTGAGGGTGAGGCGGGGCCGCTGAAGCGCCTCCTGTCGCGCGCGGGCGAGCCGTTCGTCCGCCAGGCGGTCGGTGCCGCGATGCGGATGATGGGCGAAATCTTTGTGATGGGTCGCACCATCGAGGAAGCGATGCGCCGCATGAAGAAGCCCGAGAACAAGGGCTTCACCGCCAGCTTCGACATGCTGGGCGAGGCGGCGCGGACGCATGAGGATGCCGAGCGTTATTTCCAGGCCTATGTGAAGGCGATCGACGCGGTGGGTTCGGACCCGGCGGCGGGCCATTCGATTTCGGTCAAGCTGTCGGCGCTCCACCCGCGCTACGAACTGCCGCGCGCCTATGAATGTGTGCCCGCGCTGACCGACATGCTGGCGCAGCTGGCGCGGCAGGCGGCGGACAAGGGCATCGCGCTGACCGTCGATGCCGAGGAATCCGAGCGGCTGGAGATGAGCCTCGACATTATCGGCGGCGTCGCGGCGCTCCCGGCGCTGAAGGGCTGGGACGGCTTCGGTATGGCGGTGCAGGCCTATGGCAAGCGCGCCCGCGCGGTCATTGCCTGGGCCAATGGCCTCGACCGGATCATGAACGTGCGTCTGGTCAAGGGTGCCTATTGGGACAGCGAGATCAAGCGCACCCAGGTCGAGGGGCTGGCCGATTATCCGCTCTTCACCCGCAAGGCGGCGACCGACGTGTCCTATCTGGCGGTCGCCAAGGACATGCTGGCGGCCGAGAATATCCGCCCCGCTTTCGCCAGCCACAATGCGCTGACCGTCGCGACCATCCTGGAATGGGCGGGCAACAGCCACGACTTCGAGTTCCAGCGGCTACACGGCATGGGCGACGGCCTGTACGAGCGGCTGGTGCGCGAGCATGGTCACAAGTGCCGCATCTATGCGCCCGTCGGCGGGCACCGTGACCTGCTGGCCTATCTGGTCCGCCGCTTGCTGGAGAATGGCGCGAACTCCAGCTTCGTGCACCAGCTGGCCGATGCGCGGCTGACCGAGGCGGAGATCCTCGCCGATCCGGTCGCCAAGATCGCCGCCATCGGCGGCGCGCGTCACCCGAGCATCCCGCTGCCCGTCGACCTGTTCGCGCCGGGCCATCGCAACTCGACCGGCATCGACCTGAGCGACATCGCGACGCTCGATGCGACGGTGAAGGCGGTCAACGCCCCCGCCGTGCAGCCCATCGCCGCCACCGCCGATGTCGCGTCGCTGGTCGCGCGCGCCCATGCGGCCTTCCCCGCCTGGAACGCGACGCCGCTCGACACCCGCGCGACCGTGCTGGAGAAGCTGGCCGATCTGCTGGAGGCGGACCGCGAGCGGCTGATGGCAATCCTGGTGCAGGAAGCGTTCAAGACCATTCCCGACGCGATCGGTGAGGTTCGCGAGGCGGCCGATTTCTGTCGTTACTATGCGCAACAGGCGCGGGCGCGGCTCGGTTCGGTCGAACTGCCGGGGCCGACGGGCGAGCGCAATACGCTGCACCTCGAAGGGCGTGGCGTCTGGGCGACGGTCGCGCCGTGGAACTTCCCGCTGGCGATCTTCCTTGGCCAGACGGTCGCGGCGCTCGTCACCGGCAACACCGTCGTCGCCAAGCCCGCGCCGCAGACGCCCGCCATCGCACAGGCGGCGGTCGAACTGGCCTATCGCGCAGGCGTGCCGCGCGACGCGCTGCTGCTCGCGGTCGGTGGGCCGGACGTCGGCCAGAAGCTGACCGAGGATCATCGGATCGCGGGCGTCGCCTTCACCGGCTCGACCGCCACCGCCAAGCGGATCGCGCGGACTTTGGTGGCGGACGACGACCGTCCGATCGTGCCGTTGATCGCCGAAACCGGCGGCATCAACGCGATGATTGTCGATTCGACCGCGCTGCCCGAACAGGTGGTGGCGGACGTCATCACCTCGTCCTTCCGCTCGGCGGGGCAGCGTTGCTCGGCGCTGCGGCTGCTGCTGGTGCAGGCGGATGTCGCCGACAACGTCGTCGAAATGCTGAAGGGTGCGATGGAGACGCTGGTGCTGGGCTCCACCGGCAATCCGGCGACCGATGTCGGCCCGGTGATCGACCGGGCGGCTTATGACAAGCTGATGGCCTACCGCGCGTCGATGGTGACGCAGACGATCAAGACGCTCGACGCGCCTGCGGACGGGCTGTTCGTGCCGCCGACGCTGATCCGGCTCGACCGGGTAGAGGACCTGACCCAGGAATGGTTCGGCCCGATCCTGCATGTCGCGACCTGGGAAGCAGGCACGCTGTCCGAGACGATCGCGAAGGTGAATGCCAAGGGTTACGGCCTGACCATGGGCCTGCACAGCCGCATCGCGCGGGCGGGCGAAGTGATCGAGGCGGAAGCGGCGGTCGGCAACCTTTATATCAACCGCTCGATGATCGGCGCGGTGGTCGGAAGCCAGCCATTCGGCGGCGAGGGCCTGTCGGGCACCGGGCCGAAGGCGGGCGGGCCGCATTACCTGTACCGCTTCTGCGCGGAGCGGGCGGTGTCGGTCGACACGACCTCGGCGGGCGGCAACGCCACGCTGTTGTCACTGGACGAAGGCGGGATCTGATCCGACCTGTTCCTCCCCTGCAAGGGGAGGGGGACCATGCGTAGCATGGTGGAGGGGTGTCCACGCCGGCCGTTACACCCCTCCGTCAGTCCTTCGGCCTGCCACCTCCCCTTGCAGGGGAGGATTTAGCTGGCCCGGTGCACCTCGACCGGCTGGACCTGCGGATAGGGCATGACCAGCGTGCCATCCGGCGCGGCAGTGTAGGTCGTCTGGGTCGGGTAGGGGATCACGATCCCCTCCGCTGCGAAACGCTTCATCAGCGTCACCAGCACCCGGTTGCGCAGGTCGTGCGCGGTGGCCCAGTCGTCGCCGGGCACGTCGAACTGCAAGGCGAAGTCCAGGCTCGACGCGCCGAAGCTCTCGAACCCGGCCCGCGCCACCTTGCCGCCTTCGCCCTCGACGATCTCGGTCAACAGGGCGGGGATACGCGCCAGTGTCTCCGGCAGCGTTTCATAGGCCACGCCGATCATGAACGACAGGCGGACATGCTGGCGCACCGTCTGGTTCTGGATTTCCTTATCGAGCAGCTGGCGGTTGGAGATGATGCGCAACTCGCCGGTAAAGGCGCGGATACGGGTGGATTTCAGGCCGATCGCCTCGATGATGCCGGTGGTGTTGTCATAGGCGATCTTGTCGCCGCGCCGGAACGGCCGGTCGAAGATGATGGCGAGCGCGGCGAACAGGTCGCCGAAAATCCCCTGCGCCGCCAGACCGATGGCGATGCCGCCGACACCCAGACCCGCGACCAGGCCGGTGACGTTGACCCCCAGATTGTCGAGCACCACGACCAAGGCGACCGCAAACAGCACCGCCGTCACCAGCAACCGGATCAGTCCCATGGCCGACAGCAGGGCCTCGCCCGAATAATGTTCGGACTGGGTGCGATGCTCGATCGCACCCAGGATCAACTCCCGCGCCCAGATCGCCGCCTGGAAGGTGCTGGCGATGGTGAACAGGAAGCTGATTGTCCGGGCCACCTCGCCCGGCGCACCGGCATAGCCCGACACCAGTTGCGCGGCGAGCGTGACGATGAAGAACATGTTGGTCCGCGCGACGGCATGGCCCAGGATCACGCCCCAGCCGCCTGCGAAACCGGGGCGGCTGCACAATTTGTCGCCCAGCTTGCGCACCCAGAGCAGCGCCAGCACGATGACCGCGCCGAAGCCGATCGCGATCAGCACCTTCAGCCAGTAATGTTGCACCCACCAGGAGGTGGCGTCGATAATGCCGCCGACCTGGTCGGGAATGCGGGAGCCGTCGAAGATCGGCGCCTTGGGCGAGGATTTCGCCATGGGGACTCCTTGAGAAATCGGGGCGGTCAGGCCGCCTTGCTGGCCGGGGTTCCGGCCTCCAGAAATGCGATCAGCCCGCACTCGATGCGGGACAGTCCGGCACGGGCGCGGGGCAGGCGCAGCGATTGTCGAAACGCTGCCTGCCCGTCCTTCACCAGTGCGATCAGCGTGGGGTGGACATAGGATTTGCGGGCGATGGCGGGGGTGTTGCCGAGCTTCTCGACGACCGGCTCCAGCATCGCCTTCAGGCTGAGGTCCGCCTCGGCCAAAGCGAGCGCCTCGAACGCGGCGACGCTCGCGGCCCAGGTGCGGAAATGCTTGGCGGTGAAGTCGCAGCCCGTGGCTTCGCGGATATAGGCATTGACGTCGGAGGACGTGACCGGATTGGCCTCGCCCTCGTCATCGACCCAGGCGAAGAGATGCTGCTCGTCCAGATCCTGGCATCGCTTGACGAAGCTGGCGAGCGAGCGGTCGGTCAGTGTCATGTCGCGCATCTTGCCCGACTTGCCCCGGTAGCGCAGCCGCAGCGTGGTGCCCTTCACCTGGCCATGGCGTTTGCGCAGCGTCGTTGCGCCGAAACTCTTGTTGGTCGCGGCATAGGCTTCGTTGCCAACGCGCAAATGGCCGTTGTCGAGCAGCCGGACGACGGCGGCGACAGCGCGCTCCTTGCACAGGCCGCGCTTCTTCAAATCTGCCTCCACCCGTTTGCGGAGCGCGGGGAGGGCGTGGCCGAACGCGGCGCAGCGCTCATATTTGGCGGCGTCCTGTGCCTCGCGGAAATCGGCGTGATAGCGATATTGCTTCCGCCCCTTCTCGTCCCAGCCGACCGCCTGGATATGGCCGTTGGCGCGCGGGCAGAACCAGGCATCTTTATAGGCGGGGGGCAGGCCGATACGGTTCAGCCGGTCGATCTCGTCCGCGTCGGTGATCCGCTCGCCCTTGGGCGTCCAATAGGCCCATTTGCCGCGAACCTTGGTCCGGGTGATGCCGGGCTTGCTGTCATCGCAATAGACTAGACGGGTGGCCATCGCTCTCTCTCGGGTCATCTCTGCAAATGCGCCGCCGGTCGCTTCGTTCCGGAACGGCCGATGCGGTCACGGGTTCTGGATGAGCCTTTCCCCCCGAGGTATTTCCCGACAGGAGTTTTCCATCATGGCCGATCTTTCCCAGGCACGCGTCCTGATGCTCGCCGCCGACGGCTTCGAAACCGTCGAGCTTTTCGAACCGCGCAAGGCGCTGGAGGCGGCAGGCGCAAAGGTGCAACTCGCCTCGCTCAAGTCCGACCCGATCCAGGGTATGGAAGGCGACATCAACAAGGCCGAAACCGCGACGCCGGACCTGACCGTCGATGAGGTCGACACCGACGATTACGACGCGCTGGTCATCCCCGGCGGCACCTGCAACCCCGACAAGCTGCGGCTGAACGAGCGCGCGGTCGAAATCGTCACCGAGTTCATGGAGGACGACAAGATCGTCGCCGCCATCTGCCACGGTCCCTGGCTGCTCGCCGAGGCCGACGTGATCGACGGCCGTCGCCTGACCAGCTATCCCTCGATCCGCACCGACCTGTCCAATGCGGGCGCGGATGTGGTGGACGAGGAGGTCGTCGTTCACGGCAACCTGATCACCAGCCGCAAGCCCGACGACATCCCCGCCTTCAACAAGGCGATCCTGGCCGCGCTAGAAGAAGAACTGGCCGACGAGGAAGAGACGGAAGAAGCGTAATCCCCAAGCCTCCCCATCGCAGATGGGGAGGCCTTGGTTTTGTGTTCCCTTCCCGGGACGATCACGGGCGTCGCATCCTGTTCCCATGCGTGGCAGGATGAGACGCCCGTTCGCTTTTTCAGGATGACCCCATGCGTCTGGTTCCGCTCCTAATCCTCGGCATGACGTCGGCGGCCGCGCTTGCGCAGGGCAGTGGGCAACCCTTCATGGTCGGCACCCGCGGCTTCGCCACGTTGCAGGCGGCGGTGAGCGCGATCGGCGATGGAGAGGGGACGATCCGCATCGCGCCGGGCACCTATCGCGAATGCGCGATCCAGGGGGCGGGGCGGATCAGCTATGTCGCGACCGAGCCGGGCAAAGTCGTCTTCACCCGCATCGCCTGCGAGGGCAAGGCGGCACTGGTCCTGCGCGGGCGCGGCGCTTCGGTCCAGGGCATCGTCTTCAGCCATATCGAGGTCGGCGACGGCAACGGCGCGGGCATCCGCATCGAAAAGGGGCCGCTGGCGGTCAGCAAC
This sequence comes from Sphingomonas yabuuchiae, assembly GCF_001477495.1. Lineage (GTDB taxonomy): Bacteria > Pseudomonadota > Alphaproteobacteria > Sphingomonadales > Sphingomonadaceae > Sphingomonas > Sphingomonas yabuuchiae_A. Next base: position 23,676 of record NZ_LDTF01000016.1, on the reverse strand, counting down.
GCGATGTTCCTCGACAGCCAGTCGGGCATCCTGTCGGCCGAGGACCCCAATGGCACCGTCACCGTCGACCATTCGACCTTTTCCGGCCTGGGCAACGACCCGACCGGCAACGGCGCGCACGGCATCTATATGGGCCGCTACAAATCCTTACGCGTCACCGCATGCCGCTTCGAGCGCGGGCAGGGCGGGCATTACGTCAAGACGCGGGCACCCTATGTCGAGGTTTTGGACAGCAGCTTCGACGACAGCCACGGCCATTCGACCAACTATATGATCGACCTGTCCAACGGCGCGAAGGGGCGGATCGCGGGGAACGAGTTCGTCTTCGGTCGCGACAAGGACAATCACTCGACGCTGATCACCGTCGCGCCGGAGGGAGCGAAGAACGACTCGTCGGGCCTGGTGGTCGAGAACAACCGAGCCCGCCTGGCGCCCGGCGTCGATTTCAAGCCGGTCTTCGTCGGCAACTGGTCGGGCGAGCCGCTGGTGATCCGGGGCAACATCCTCGGGGCCGGGATCACGCCGACGGCGCGACGGTTCTGAGCGGGCCGGGTTCGGGCGGCGGACGACGACCGGGCACCTGTTTCACCCGCGCCTCGCGGGACTTGCGGGTCAGATAGGTGTCCAGCCCGATCTGCGCGGCGATCAGCTGGTAGAGAAAGGGATTATACGCGATCCCGACAAAGGCCGCGCCGAGCAGATAGATCATATGCCCATGCTGGAGCGCGCCCGCCAGTTGGCCGCCCCAGTGCAGCGGGTCCTCGACACTGCGATAACGCCGCCGCAGCGCCTCCATCCGCAACAGCCCCGCGATGTTGATGCCCAGCCACAGGAACAGGCCCGGCCAGCCCTGTTCGCCCAGCATCTCGAAATAGCTGGAGTGATAGGCGCGGGCGCGATCGGTCGTGACCTTTCGCTGGACCTTGCTGTCATGCGCGGAGCCCTCGACGACGGTCAGGTCATAGCGGAAGCTGTTCTGAAGATAGGCCTCGAACCCGCCGCCGAACGGGTGGGAAGCGGCATAGTCCAGGGTCCATTTCCACACCGCCAGCCGGGTCGAGGCGGACTCGTCGCCCTGATAGCTGCGGATCGTGTTCATCCGCTCGGTATAGGAAGAGGGGAGCAGCGGCACGACCGCCATGCCTGCGACCGCGAGCGTCCCTATATAGAGCAGCCGCCGCTTCACGTCGCGCAGCATCAGGACCGCGAGCAAGCCGATACAGAGCAGGCCCGTCCGTGCCGAGGTGCCGACCGGGATCAGCAGGCAGGCGAAGATCAGCCCGAGGGCGAAGGCCCGCACCCGCCAGTCGGGCGGATAGACCGTGCCGTAGCGCATGAACCAGAGGATGATCGGGATGACCGCGATCGCGGCGGTCGAGATGATGCTGCCTTCGTACAGCCCGGCATTGTTGCTGACCATCAGGTTCAGCTCGCCATAGCCGCCGCCGGAAAACAGCGTCTTGACCCCGCCGACGATCACGATCGATGCGACCGACAGCATCATGAACAGCAGCAGCGCCTCGATCCTGAGCCGGGTGCGCAGGGTCAGCGGCAGGAAGACGGCAAAGGCCAGCGCCTTCCACACCCAGTCCCATTTCTCCTTCGCCTCGGTGGGGAAGTCGGCGCCGAAAAAGGTCGTGATCGCGCAATAGGCCAGCAGCAGCAGGATCGCGCCCTGCCGCATGGTGAAGCGGCTGTCGCGCTTGTCGTCGAACAAGGCCCAGCCGCCAACCGCCGCGATCACCGCCATCAGCGAGATGGGCACCGTGTTGAGCAGGAAATAGGTCAGCCGCTGCGGCGAGACGATGTCGATATAGATATAGGCCAGCACCATCAGGAACGGCCGCCGCAGCCCCAACGCGAACAGGCTGAACAGAAATCCTATCAGGAACAGGTCACGCATTGTCGAGACGCCGCTTTGCGTCGGGGTCGAGACGCCGCTTTGCGTCGGGGTCGAGACGCCGCTTTGCGTCGGGGTCGAGACGCCGCTTTGCGTCGGGGTCGAGACGCCGCTTCGTACCGGGCTTCGAGGCGGTCTGGCGGGCATCGTCCTCTTGGTCCAGATCGCGTCGTCCGACCAGCCGCCATGCGGCGATCAGCATCAGGCCATGGGTGAGAAGAAGGGCAAAGCTGTCGATCATCGCCCGTGTCCCCAAACCCTTAACGCCACTTCCGGGACCTGCTTATAATCCGGCGGTTGACGCGGCGTTAAGGGCTGGCATGACAGGTCGTAAGCTGATGCGTATCCTGCATATCCTAGACCATGGGCTGCCGCTGCAAAGCGGTTACACCTTTCGCACCCGCGCCATCCTGAAGGCGCAGGAGGGGGCGGGGCATGACGTCGCGGCGGTGACGGGCGTTCGGCAGGGGGCAGGAGATGCCGCGGTCGAGACGCTCGACGGCCTGACCTTCTATCGCACGCCGGTTGCGATGCGCGGGGGACTGGTCGGCGAGGCGACCGGACTGGCTGCGCACATCCGGGCGATCGACCGGGCGGTGACGGCTTTCAAGCCCGATATCCTGCACGCCCATTCGCCGGTACTCGATGCGCTGGCTGGGCTTGCCGTGGCGCGGCGGCGGCGATTGCCGCTGGTCTATGAAATCCGCGCTTTTTGGGAGGATGCGGCGGTCGGCAACGGCACCGGCACGGCGGGCAGCGCCCGTTACCGCGTGACACGCGCAATGGAAAGCTGGGCCTGTCGACGCGCCGATGCGATCGCGGTGATCTGCGAAGGCTTGCGCGGCGACCTGATCGCGCGGGGGCTGCCGGGGGACAAGATCATCGTGTCTCCCAATGGCGTCGATCTGGGGCTGTTCGGCCAGCCGCTCGCCCGCGATGAAGCGCTGGCCGAGGAACTGGGACTGGCCGATGCCGAGGTGATCGGCTTCATCGGCAGCTTCTATGATTATGAAGGCCTGGACGACCTGATCGCCGCCATGCCGCGACTGGTGGCCGCACGACCCAAGGCGCGGCTGCTGCTGGTCGGTGGCGGGCCGATGGAGACGGCGTTGCGGGCACAGGCGGACCGCTCGCCCGTGGCGGCGGCGATCCGCTTCGTCGGGCGGGTGCCGCACCAGCAGGTCGAGCGTTATTACAGCATGGTCGATATCCTGGCCTATCCGCGTAAGAAGATGCGGCTGACCGATCTCGTCACGCCGCTGAAACCCTTGGAGGCCATGGCGCAGGGCAAGCTGGTCGCTGCCTCGGATGTCGGCGGGCATCGCGAACTGATTGAGGACGGGCGGACGGGCACGTTGTTCGCGCCCGACGATCCGGCGGCGATCGCCGATGCGGTGGCCGCCCTGCTGGCGGATCGCGGCGGCTGGGATGCGCGGCGCGCGGCGGGCCGGGCGTTCGTCGAAAAGGAACGGAATTGGGCGTCGAATATCCGGCGTTACGAACCTGTTTACCAACGATTGTTAGACGGGGCGAAGACGTAAGATCATGACCTTCACCGCCATGCCCCCTCAACGACGCTTCGGACCCGCCTGGATCGGCGGGGCCGTCGGACTGTTCGCGATCCTGCTTGTCATGATCGCGCCCGATTGGCGGCTCGAGTCGCTGGTTTCGAGCCTGAGCCTTGGTGATTTCCTCGCTGCCGCCCGGCCGCCGCTGGGCATGAAGGCGCGGATGCTGCTCGCGCTGGTCGCCGGGTTGGGGGCGGGGGCGGTGACCTGGGCCGTCGTCTATCTGCTCTGGGGACCGGGAGGTTTGCTCGCGCGCCGTGCCAAGCCGGTGCGCGATGACGATGACGAGGATTATGTGCCCGCCGTACGCCGTTCCGACCGCCACCCGGACGCGCCGCCGCGCCGTCCGCTGAACGCCGCCGAACTCGGCGCTCCGCCGCCCCCACTCGAGGAAGATATCGTCGAGCGTACTCTGCCCGCCGATCTGGACCAGCCGCTGTCGGCCTATGACCCGGAGGCGATCCTGTCGACGCCGCGCGAGCCCATGCGCCCGGCTGCGGCCGAACCCATGCCGATCCCGCCAATGCGGGAGCCTGCGCCGGAGGAACAGGGCGCCGCCCTGCCGCTTCCCGATCGACAGGACGAATCGATCGAGACCATTCTCGACCGGCTGGAGCGCGAGACCGCCCTGCGTAAGGCGCAGCAGCGCAAGATTTGACGGCAAGGGAGGTTGCCCCTCCACCACCCGGCTGCGCCGGGCGGTCCCCCTCCCCGTGCTTCGCACAGGGAGGAACGGGGGGCGCCAAATCCTCCCCAAGCTCTGCTTGGGGAGGGGGACCGCTCGCGCCAGCGAGTGGTGGAGGGGCAAGATACCACTCATGAAAAAGGCCCGCCCGGATCGCTCCGGGCGGGCCTTTTTGCGTAACCGTGGAGGCGGACCTTTCGGCCCGCCCCCATCGGCGACTTATGCCGCCAAGTTGCGCAGCACGTACTGCAGGATGCCGCCGTTCAGGAAATATTCCAGCTCGTTGACGGTATCGATGCGGCACTTGGTCAGGAAGGTCTCGGTCGAGCCATCCTTGCGGGCCAGGATCACTTCGACATCCTGACGCGGGCGCAGGCCTGCGACGTTCTGGATGGTGAAGCTCTCGGAGCCGTCCAGCTTCAGCGTCTCGCGGGTCACGCCCTCGGCGAACTGCAGCGGCAGGACGCCCATGCCGACCAGGTTCGAACGGTGGATACGCTCGAAGCTCTCGGTGATGACCGCGCGCACGCCGAGCAGGTTGGTGCCCTTCGCCGCCCAGTCGCGCGACGAACCGGTGCCGTACTCCTTGCCCGCAACGATGACGAGCGGCGTGCCGTCGGCCTTGTGACGCATCGCGGCGTCGTAGATCGGCATCACTTCGCCGTCATACTGGGTCATGCCGCCTTCGACGCCGGGGACCATCTCGTTCTTGATGCGGATGTTGGCAAAGGTGCCACGCATCATCACGTCATGGTTACCACGACGCGCGCCGTACGAGTTGAAGTCCTTCTTGGCGACCTGATGCTCCTGCAGGAAGGTGCCTGCGGGGCTGTCCGCCTTGATCGAACCGGCCGGGCTGATGTGGTCGGTCGTGATCGAGTCGCCCAGGATGGCGAGCGGCTTGGCCTCGATGATGTCGGTGACGGGCTTCGGCGTCATCTCCATGCCCTCGAAATAGGGCGGGTTGGCGACATAGGTCGAGGCCGCAGGCCAGGCATAGGTGTCCGAGCCGGTTACCTCGATCGCCGACCACTTCGCGTCGCCCGCATAGACATTGCCGTAGCGCGAACGGAACATCTCGTCGTCGATGTTCGCATCCATCAGGCTGCGGACTTCGTCGTTCGAGGGCCAGATGTCCTTTAGATAGACGTCCTGGCCGTCCTTGCCCTGGCCGATCGGGGTTTCACGCATGTCCTGCGTGACCGTGCCCTTCAGCGCATAGGCGACGACGAGCGGCGGCGAGGCGAGGAAGTTGGCGCGCACGTCGGGCGACACGCGGCCCTCGAAGTTGCGGTTGCCCGACAGGACCGAGGCCGCGACGATGTCGTTGCCGTTGATCGCCTTCGAGATCGGCTCGGCGAGCGGACCCGAATTGCCGATGCAGGTGGTGCAGCCATAGCCGACCAGGTTGAAGCCGATCGCATCGAGATCGGCGGTCAGGCCCGCCTTGTCGAGGTAATCGGTGACGACCTGCGAACCGGGGGCGAGCGAGGTCTTGACCCAGGGCTTGGGCTTCAGGCCCAGCGCGTTCGCCTTGCGGGCGACCAGACCGGCAGCGACCAGCACGCTCGGGTTCGAGGTGTTGGTGCAGCTGGTGATCGCGGCGATCACGACGTCGCCGTCGCCGATGTCATGGCCACGGTCATCGACCGAGACGCGCGCGGGGGCGTCCTTCTTGTACACCTTGGCGAGGTCGGCGTTGAACACGTCGTCGACTTCGGTGAGGACGACCTTGTCCTGCGGACGCTTCGGACCCGCCAGCGACGGCACGACCGTCGACATGTCGAGTTCCAGCGTGTCGGTGAAGACGGGGTCGGCGGCATCGTCATGACGCCAGAAGCCGTTCGCCTTGGCATAAGCCTCGACCAGGGCGACATTGTCGTCCGAACGCGCGGTCAGGCGCATATAGTCGAGCGTCTTGTCGTCGATCGGGAAGAAGCCGCAGGTCGCGCCGTACTCGGGCGCCATGTTGGCGATCGTCGCACGGTCGGCGAGCGTCATCGACGACAGGCCGGGGCCGTAGAATTCGACGAAGCGGCCGACCACGCCCTTGGCGCGTAGCATCTGGGTGATGGTCAGCACCAGGTCGGTGGCGGTGATGCCTTCCTGGAGCTTGCCGGTCAGTTTGAAGCCGACGACTTCGGGGATCAGCATCGACACGGGCTGGCCGAGCATCGCGGCTTCCGCCTCGATCCCGCCGACCCCCCAGCCGAGCACGCCCAGGCCGTTGATCATCGTGGTGTGGCTGTCGGTGCCGACCAGCGTATCCGGGTATGCGATCGTCGCGCCGCCTTTGGCGTGCTCGCCGCTCTCGGTCGAGGACCAGATGGCCTGGCCGATATATTCCAGGTTGACCTGGTGGCAGATGCCGGTGCCCGGCGGAACGACCGAGAAATTGTCGAGCGCCTTGGAGCCCCACTTCAGGAACTCATAGCGTTCCATGTTGCGCTGATATTCGAGGTCGACGTTATCCTCGAACGCCTGCGGCGTGCCGAACTCGTCGACCATGACCGAGTGGTCGATGACGAGGTGGACGGGGACCTGCGGATTGATCTTGGCCGCGTCGCCGCCCAGCTTGGTGATCGCGTCGCGCATCGCGGCGAGGTCGACCACGCAAGGCACGCCGGTGAAGTCCTGCATCAGCACGCGGGCCGGACGATACTGGATTTCGCGGTCCGAACGCTGCGTCTTCTGCCAGTCGACGATCGCCTGGATGTCCTCGCGCGTGACGGTCTTGCCGTCCTCGAAGCGCAGCAGGTTCTCCAGCAGCACCTTCATCGAGAAGGGCAGGCGGCTGATGTCGCCGAGCTGCTCGGAAGCCTTGGCGAGGCTGTAATAATCATAGCTCTTGCCGTCGACGTCGAGGGTCGAGCGGGTGTTCAGGCTGTCCTGGCCTATCGCAGTCATGGGCGTCCCTTCATGGTCGAGCCGGGCACGCCCAGTGGGACACGGCAGCATGCAGCCGCGAGCGGGCGCGCCGGGGAAATCTCCGGTTGACGCCAGCGGCCTTAGCAAGGGGTTGCCCGACAGGGAAGGGTGCAGCGCAGTGAAAGCCATTCGCAACTTCCGCGCGTGCCGAAGCGCGTCCCGGCCCGGCACGGGCTGCGGCGGACGGCTTGTCGCAAGCGTGAAAATGCGTGGAACAGCCTTGGTCGATAGCGGGTTCAGATGGTCATGGTTGGAGTTTGGACAATGCATGCCCTGAAGAATGATCGGTCGGTTACCTCACATAGTCCTGCGGGACACGCGGGGTCGACGGCCGGGCGTGCGTGCGCCGTTCAGCGCCGACGGTGGCGGAAATGACCGGAAACCCGCCGCGCAAGGATATCCGCCGTCCCGACCCGATCGTCGCGGTCGGCCTGCTGACCCAGCGCGATCTGGACGTGCTGGGTTCGGGATTTCGCCGTTCTTTTCCGGTCGAGGAGGACACGGCGTTTGACGATCTGCTGCAGGCCCTCGATTCGATCGAGGCGATTCATGTGCCGCATCGGAAGGATTGAGCAGCCGGGAATCATCGCCGGGAGCGGTGGACCTTGCTGACGAATGGCCCATCTCCCCCGCATTGGAGACGGAACAGCTTGGCGAGGCCCCGTCCGTCCGGCTAGGGCAGCGTCATGGCTGGACCGATTATCCGGCGCGACCGGAAAATGAGATGACGCCCGAACGCTTCGCCCTGCTCACCCGCCGCCATCGCGAATGTCTTCGCGGGGTCAAGGCACTCAAGGGCTCGAAGGAAATCGCCACCGAACTCGGCTTGGGAAAGTCGACCGTCGACAGCTATCTGGCCGAGGCGGTGCGGTTGCTCGGCGCGCGCAACCGGCGTGACGCGGCGATGGCGCTGGACGAGTATGAGGCCCGAACAGACGCTCAGGCAAGCGACCAAGTTCTTGAAAAACGGGAAGAAGTAACCCCGCACAAAATCATACCCGATTTTACGGGGCTAGATGCCGAACCGTCGCCCGTGCCACTTCCGATGGCACCGGATGGGAGTACGGTCGGTGGGGCGGTGCAGGACGGCCATGTCCACGCATCGCCCCGCTTGTCCCTTCCCGTTCGGCGGCAGGGGCAGACACACAACGACATGAGCATGGCCGAAAGGCTGCTCTGGGTTCCCACGATCGCCGTCGCACTCGCCATCGGCTTCGGCATGCTGGCGACGGGACTCGACGTGATGACCCGGGTGATCGGACGTTTGACGCACCTTGCCGGATGACCATCCTCCATGTCGCCGGGGGCGCATGGACCAGATCAGGGGGCACAGGCGATGACGACGGAACATGAAGCGGCTCTTCAGGTGACCCAGCTCCTGTGGAAGCTGGAGAATGAACTCGACACGGCGTTCGCCACGGCGGGCGAACTGGCGATGGCGCTGCCCCGCGCGCGGGCCGAAGCGCGACTGTCGGCGGTGGTCGGCCAGCACGCCTTCGAAATGCTGGGCCAGGCGATGATGGCGATCGGCCAGGCCCGCGGCCATGCGGTGCAGAGCCACCGCATCTTGGAAAAGGTCGGCCAGACCATCGGCTTCGATGCGGACGAATATGGCGACAACCGCCCCAAGCCGCCCCAGACGACCGGCATCGTCGAGGCCCTGCCGCTGCGCGCGGCCGCCTGATCCCGGGGCGGCGCGGCGTGTCCTTCTTCCATTCTGGCCAGCGGGGCACGCCGTGACGCACATCTATGTCTTCAACATCCTTCAGGCGCTGGTCTGCCTCTATGCGCTGACGCTGGGCGGCTGGCCGGAACGGGCGACGGCGGTCATCCTGCTTTGCGCCTCGGTGGCGACCATCGTGCTGCCCTTCGATCCCTCAACCAGTTTCCGCAGCGTCGAGACGCTGGAACTGGTCATCGACGTGACGTTGATGGGCGGGTTGATGGCGGTCGCGCTGCTCGCCAACCGCTTCTGGCCGCTCTGGCTGGCCGCGCTGCATCTGCTGGCGGTCGGGATCCATGGGGTCAAGGGGTTCGACCCTGCGCTGATGCCGTGGATGTATGCCCAGGCGGGCGGCAAGCTGGCCTATCCCATGCTCGTGCTGCTGGCGGCCGGGGTGCTGCGGCACCGGCTCAGGCTGGCACGATACGGCTCGGACCCCGACTGGTCGCTGCCTTGGCGGAATATCCGATGAATTGTGATCTGCAATTGCTGCACTGGCCCGCCGAGGATCGGGCGAGCTTCGGGCGCTTCATCGCCGTGATGGCGGATGTGCAGGCGCGTATCCAGGCTATTTCCGGCGAGGCGAGCGGCGTGCCGGTGCCGCGTCCGCCGCGCGTGCCGACGCCGCGCGAATGCGCCGCGATGATCCTGAAGCGCCGCCGGGATGTCCGCGCGATCGCCGGGGGCGATGCCGACATGTTCGGCGATCCGGCCTGGGAGATCGCGCTCGCCGTCTTTCATGCCGAAGGGAACGAGAGTGACGCCGCGCTGCTGGAAATGGCGGGATTGTCGCCGAGCGGTCAGGTCGGCGAACGCTGGATCAGGCTGCTGCTGGCGCGTGACTGGGTCGAGCGGCGTGACGACGGCCACCTCCACGCGACCGAGAAGATGCTCACCATCCTGAATGGCTATTTCACGCGCCCTTGAGCCGCCTTCGGGCCGGATTGTGAACTTTCATGTCACGGCGGGAACGCCGTGCAACTCCTGAACCCTCCGGGGGTTCAACCGACACGGGCATAATCACAGGAGAAGATGACATGGCCGAGGATATCGGAACGGGTGGCGGCGCGGGTGCGATCGGCGGCGATATGGGCGCGGGCGCCTTTACCGACCGGATGAAGGGCGCGGGCGAGGCGATGCAGGCGACCGGTCAGAAAATGGCCGAGGGCGGTTCGCAGGTCACGCTCAAGATGCTCGAACAGGCCGAGACCAACACCCGCGAGGCCTTTGCCGCGATGCGCTCGGCAGCGTCGGCGAAGGACCTCGGCGATGTCATGCGCATCCAGACCGAGTTCCTTCGCGAGCAGGGCAACCGCTCCATGTCGCAGGCGCGCGAGATCGGCGAGATGATCGTCCAGTTCGGTCGCGACGCGGTCGGCGCCGCGCGCGGACCGAAGCAGGACTGATCCCACAAGACCCTCACCCTTCCAGGCCAATGGGAAGGGTGAGGGCAGCCCTGTCGCTTAATTGCCGGGGCTGAGCGCCACCGGTCCGTTGGCGGTGGCCTCCAGAAGCGAGTCCCCGCCGAGCACCCGATAGAGCGTCACCCGATTGCTCGCCGCCGTCAGCTGCGTCGCGATCACCGTCCGCTGCGCCGAATAGAGCGAGCGCTGCGCATCCAGCGTGTTCAGGAACGGCGTCACCCCGCCGCGATAGCTCGCCTCGGTCAAGCGATAGGTATCGCTCGCCGCGTTCAGGAAGCGGCGATTGGCGCCGAGCTGATCGTCGATCGTGCCCTGCCGCGCCAGGGCATCGGCGGTTTCCTGGAAAGCGGTCTGGATCGCCTTTTCATAGGTTGCGAGCGCCGCGTCGCGCTGGGCCTGCGAATATTGCACGTTCGCGATCCCCGCTCCCGCCTGGAAGATCGGGTAGCTGACCGAGGGCGCGACCGAATAGTTGAAGCTGCCGCCCGAGAAGAGCGAGGTCAGCGCGGTGCTGGCAAAGCCGACCAGCCCGGTCAGCGAGATGCGCGGGAACAGGGCCGCGCGCGCCGCGCCGATCTGACCATTGGTGGCGCGCAGCAGATATTCGGCCTGCACCACGTCCGGACGACGCAGCAGGATGCCCGAATCGAGCCCGGCGGGCAGCGTCGCGACCGTCGGCGCGGCCTCCTCGATGGAACGGGGGAGGAGCGTGGTGTCGATGGGCGCGCCGATCAGCAGTTGCAGCGCGTTGACGTCCTGCGCCACGGCGGTCTTCTGGAGCGCTAGGTCCGCCTGTGCGGTCGCCAGCACCTGTTCGGCCTGACGCAGGTCGGTCCGCGGCGAGATGCCGCCCTGGAGCCGCGCACGGGTGAGCGTGACGCTGCGCTCGGCGCTGGCGGCGGTCTGCTGGGCGATGGCGAGCAGGCTCTGGTCCGCGCCGTAATTCAGCCAGGCATCGGCGATGTCACCGACCAGCGTCAGTCGGGTCGCGCGCGCCGCCGCCTCGGTCGCGAAATAACGGTCGAGCGCCGCGCCGGTCAGCGAGCGGATGCGGCCGAACAGATCGAGTTCGAAGGCGTTGACGCCCAGATTCACCGACCAGGCGCTGCCGCCGCCATTCGCGCCGGTGACGATGCCGCCGGTCCCGCCCGTATCGACGCCGCCATTGCCGACGCCGGTCCCCGTGCCGCCATCGACGGTGCCGTTGCCGGTCCCGGTGCCCGTTCCTCCGTTGTTGCCGGTACCGACACCCGTGCCCCCGCCACCAACCGCGCTCGATCCTGCGCCGCCCGACCCGCGATCCGTATAGCTGTATCGGCCCGTCGCACTGACGGCAGGGAACAGGCTGCCGCGCTGGATGCGATATTGCGCACGGGTCGAGGCGATGTTCGCCGCCGCCACGCGCAGGTCGCGATTATTGGCCAGCGCCTGGGTAATCAGCTGCTGCAACCGCGCGTCGCGAAAGATGTCGCTGTAGCGCACCGTGGGCAGGGCCGCTTCCGACTGGCGGAGATAGGCGTCGCCGACCGGCCAGGAGGGCGGCACCGGTGTGGCGGGCCGCTCATATTTCGGGGCCAGCGAACAACCAGACAGCGCGGTGGCAGCGAGCAGCAGGGCAGGGAGGGGGGACAGGATACGCATCAGGCCTTCTCCGCTCCGCCCTCGGGGGCGGGACGATGCCCCGCGCCATGTTCGCTCATCGGCTTGCCCCGCAGGCGCGCGAGCGCGTTGCGGACCGAACGGCGGACCAGCACGAAGAACAGCGGGATGTAGAAGATCGCGAGCACCGTCGCGGTCAGCATGCCTCCGATCACGGCGGTGCCGATGGCGATACGGCTGTTCGCCCCCGCGCCGGTCGAGATGGCGAGCGGCAGCACGCCGAAGATGAAGGCGAAGCTGGTCATCAGGATCGGCCGCAGACGAATCTTGGCGGCCTCCAGCGCGGCGTCGATGACGCGCTTGCCCTGTTTCTCCGCCTGCTCGGCAAACTCGATCATCAGGATCGCGTTCTTCGCCGCCAGCCCCATGGTCGTCAGCAGACCGATCTGGAGATAGACGTCGTTGGTCAGGCCGCGCAGCGTGACGAAGGCGACCGCCCCGATCAGGCCCAGCGGAATGACCAGCAGCACCGCGAACGGGATCGACCAGCTTTCATACAGCGCGGCGAGGCACAGGAAGACGACCAGGATCGACAGCCCGTACAGGATCGGCGCCTGTCCGCCCGACAGCCGTTCCTGATAGGACAGGCCCGCCCAGGCGATCGAGGTGCCGGGGATCTCGGCGGCCAGTTCGGTCATCCGCTTCATCGCATCGCCCGAGCTGTAGCCGGACGCGGCCGATCCCTGGAATTCATAGGAGGGGATGCCGTTGAAGCGCGACAGGGTGGTCGGCGCCACGCCCCAGTTGATCGTCGAGAAGGACGAGAAGGGGGCCATCTGTCCGCTCGACCCGCGCACGAACCACTGCTTCAGGTCCTCGGGCTCGGAGCGATAGGGCGCATCGCCCTGAACGAAGACGCGCTTCACGCGGCCGCGATCGATGAAGTCGTTGACATATTGCCCGCCCCAGGCGGTCGACAGGGTCGAGTTCACCTGCTGCTGAGTCAGACCCAGCGTGGACAGCTTCTGCTGGTCCAGATCGACGCGCAGCGTGGCGATATCAGGCAATTCGGTCAGGCGGACCGAGGCCAGCATCGGGTCGGCATTGGCCTTGGCGAGCAGCTGGTCGCGAACCGCCTCGAACTTGTCCAGCGGCATGCCGGAAATGTTCTGAAGCTCCATGGTGAAGCCGTCCGACTGGCCCAGGCCTCGAATGGCGGGGGGCACGAGGGCGAACACCTGCGCATCGCGAAGCCCCCGGAACGCGGCGGAGGCGCGGCCCGTAATGGCGTCGGCGCTGTTCTCCTTGCCCTTGCGGTCGGCCCAGTCGACGAAGTTGATGAAGCCCTGGCCGGTATTCTGGCCGCTGGTGCCGCCACCGCCGCCGCCCGCGACCGAGAACAGGACCTTGACGTTCTTGCCCTCATGCTGGGCGAAATACTGCTCGACCTGCCGCTGCACTTCCATGGTGCGGCCCTGGGTGGCACCGGCGGGCAGGCGGAACTGGACGATGGCCGAACCCTGATCCTCGGTCGGCAGGAAGCCGGTGGGCAGGCGCAGGAACAGGACGGCCAGCAGCGCGACGACGCCCGCATAGATCAGCAGGAACAGCCATTTGCGGTCGACGACGGTACGCACGCCCGAGACGTATTTGTCCACCGTCCAGTCGAAGCGGCGGTTGAACCCGTCCTTCGCGCGTTGCAGCCCATGCGCCACGCGCGGGAATTTGCGGTCCAGCCAGGCACCTTCCTCCCCCTCCTTGGCCTTCTGCTTCAAAAGGCTGGCGGTGAGGGCGGGGGACAGGATGATCGCGACCGCGACCGACAGGATCATCGCCGAGACGATGGTGATCGAGAACTGGCGATAGATGACGCCGGTAGACCCGCCGAAGAACGCCATCGGCAGGAAGACCGCCGACAGGACGAGCGCGATGGCGACGAGCGCTACCGTGATCTCGTTCATCGACTCGATCGTCGCCTCGCGCGGGGTCATGTCGGGATTTTCCTCGAGCAGACGCTCGACATTCTCCACGACCACGATCGCATCGTCGACCAGCAGGCCGATCGCCAGCACCAGCCCGAACAGGGTTAGCGTGTTGATCGAGAACCCGGCCAGATAGAAGATGGCGAAGGTGCCCAGCAGCACGACCGGCACCGCGATCGTCGGGATCAGCGTCGCCCGCCAGCTTTGCAGGAAGACGAACATGACGATCACGACCAGGATGATCGCCTCGATCAGCGTCTTGACCACCTCGTCGATCGACAGCTTGATGAAGGCGGTCGTGTCGTTGGCGTAGGCGATCTTCAACCCTTGCGGAAAGCCCTTGGCGACGCGGGTGATCTCGGCCTTGACCAGCTCGGCGGTTTTCAGCGCGTCGGCGCCCGGTGCCATCAGGACGGCGATACCGGCACCCGGATGCTGGTTGATCCGGCTGACCGCGGCATAGCTTTCGGCGCCAAGCTCGATACGGGCCACGTCGGACAGCTTGACGGTCGCGCCGTTGTTCAGCGTCTTGACGATGATCTCGCGGAACTGCTCGGGCGTCTGGAGCCGCGACTGCGAGGTCACGGTGGCGTTCAGCATCTGGGTCGTTGCCGAGGGCGTACCGCCGACCTCGCCCGCCGCGACCTCGGTATTCTGGTTCTGGATCGCGGTCGTCACGTCCGAGGGCATCAGCTGGTAGGAGGCCAGCTTTTGCGGGTTCAGCCAGATGCGCATCGCATATTGCGAACCGAAGACGTTGGTGTCGCCGACGCCCTGGATACGGCCCAGCGGGTCCTGGAGATTGGAGACGAGATAATCGGCGACGTCCTGGTTCGTCATCCGGTTCGTCTCGTCATAGACGCCCGCGATCAACAGGAAGTCGGGGTTCGACTTGCGGACGACCAGACCCTGTTGCTGCACCTGCTGCGGCAGGCGCGCGACCGATTGCTGGACCTGGTTCTGGACCTGCACCTGCGCGATGTCGGGGTCGGTGCCCTTGGCGAAGGTGGCGGTGATCGTCACCGAGCCGCGGCTGGACGAGGAGGACTGGAAATAGAGCAGGCCGTCGATGCCGGTCAGCTGTTGTTCGATGACCTGGGTGACCGAATTCTGCAGCGTCTGCGCGGATGCGCCGGGGAAGGTGGCGCGGATCGACACCTGGGGCGGCGCGACGTCCGGATATTGCGCGATGGGCAGGCCCATGATCGCGCCGACGCCCGCCAGCATGACGATGATGGCAAGGACCCAGGCGAAGATGGGACGATCGATGAAGACGCGGCTGAGCATGATCCGGTCAGCCCGCCTTGCCCTTGGCGGCCTGCATCTTCTTCAACTGCTCGGGCGAGGGGGGCTGGACCTTTTGCGGGCTGTTGGCGGGCACCGCGCGCACGCTCTGGCCGGGGCGCAGATTGTTCAGACCCTGGGTCACGATCCTGTCGCCGGGCTTCAGCCCGTCGGTGACCACCCAATAGGCGCCTTGCGTCCGCTCGGCCTTGACCGTCTTCTGCAGCACCTTGTCATTCGGGCCGACGACGAACAGCGTCGCATTGCCCTTCGGATCACGCGAGATCGCCTGTTGCGGGACCAGGAAGGCGCTGGTGTCGATCGCCTGCGCAAAGCGCGCCCGCACGAACATGCCGGGCAGCAGCAGCCCTTGCGGATTGGGGAAGCGGGCGCGCAGCGTCACGGTGCCGGTCTGCTGGTCGACGACGGCTTCGGCGAACTCGACCCGACCGGTCTGTCCGTAATCGGTGCCGTCCTCCAGCCGCAGCGTCACATTGGCACTGGCGGGGATCAGGCCGTCGCGCGCCGACAGGCTGCGACGCAGCGACAGCAGGTCGGTCGCCGACTGCTGGATGTCGACGAAGATCGGATCGAGCCGCTGGATTTGCGCCAGCGGATCGGTTTGGCCCGCACTCACCAGCGCGCCGACCGTGAACAGCGAGCGGCCGATGCGGCCCGTAATGGGGGCGGGGACGGTGGTGAATTGCAGGTTCACGCGCGCCGTCTCCAGTGCGGCGCGGGTCTGTGCCACCTGGGCGGCGGCCTGGCGGGCGCTGGCCTGCGCGTTGGTATAGTCCTGCTTTGAGATCGCCTCGATCTGCGCCAGCGGGCGATAGCGTTCGGCGAGCGTGCGCGTTGCCTCGGCATTGGCCTGAGCGCTTTGCAGATTGGCGGCGGCCTGGTTGACCGAGGCACGGTACAGGCGCGGGTCGATTTCGTAGAGCGGCTGGCCGCGCTTGACCAGCGTACCTTCGGTGAAGAAGCGGCGGCGGATGACGCCGGTCACCTGGGGCCGCACGTCCGAGCTTTCAAAGGCGGTGGTGCGCGCGGCGAGTTCGGTCACGATCGGCGCGTCGGTCGGCTGGACGGTCACGTAACCGACGGTCGGGGTCTGCTGCTGTCCGCCTGCTCCGCCCTTCGCCTTGCCCTTGTCTCCGCCGCCACAGGCCGACAAACTGACCAGCGCGAGAGCCATGGCCGTCCCGGCGAGCGCCGGGCGACCGCGAAAACCTGCAAAGTTCAATTCGTTCACCTGCCTGAATTGTGCCGCGGAGCCGGCCCGCGCCTTAATGCACGAGACGGCGGAACGTTGCTGACCTGTGTCAAATTGCACGATCGGGGTTCGAAAAGGCAAGCGATCATGGCCTAAAACGCCCGTCTTAATTGTCGCAATTTGTCGCGGTGCGGCAAAAGCGCGGGCGGCGGGAGCCTTTGGGTTTCCGAAGCATTTTCAACGTACATGATCGATCGTGATGCCGATAAGCGCCTGGCCGCCGCCGCCGCGGTGGATGAGGTATGCGACAATATGCTCGTCGGACTGGGTACCGGGTCGACGGCCGCTCACGTCATCGCCCTTCTTGCCGAGCGGGGTCTGGGCATCGAGACGGTTGCCACCTCGCGAGCCAGCGCGGAGCTGGCCGAACGACTGGGGTTGAAGGTCCGGCCGTTCGATGAGGTAGCGCGGGTCGACCTGGCGATCGATGGCGCGGATGCGATCGACGCCGACTTGTGCGCCGTGAAGGGCGCTGGAGGGGCGATGCTGCGCGAAAAGATCGTCGCGGCAGCCGCCGACCGGATGATCGTCATCGCCGACGGCTCCAAGCGGGTCGAACGGCTGCAAGGCGCCAAGCTGCCGATCGAAATTCTGCCTTTCGCCCGCGCCTTTGCGGTGGAACGGCTTTCCGGTCTTTTTGAGCGGCTTGACGAACGAACCGGTTATCGGACCGACAATGGCAACATCGTGGTCGATGGCCATGGCTGGAACGATGCCGACCTGCCGGGGCTGGCGGCGGCGCTGGCGGCCATTCCGGGCGTCGTCGGACACGGCCTGTTCCTATCCGAGATCGACGCCGCCTATATCGCCGACAATGGGGTCGTTACCCGGCTGGAACGGGGACGGAACCCGCGCTAAGGCGACCCTGCATGGCAACCAGAGCGAGCGCGGAGGCGTTCGATCGCACATAAAGAGGATGAGGCCAGTTTCATGACCGATGCCACCACCAATGCCGTGGCCGACAGCCATCTCCACGAGGACGGGTCGATCGAGCGCCTGACCATCGACACCATCCGCACCCTGTCGATGGATGCGGTGCAGCAGGCCAATTCGGGCCACCCCGGCACGCCGATGGCGCTCGCCCCGGTCGGTCACACCATCTGGTCCAAGTTCCTACGTTACGATCCCGCCCACGCCGACTGGCCCAATCGCGACCGCTTCGTGCTGTCGGTCGGCCATGCCTCGATGCTGCTCTATTCGCTGATCCATCTGGCGGGGATCGAAGAGATCGACGCGGACGGCAACAAGTCGGGCAAGCCCGCTCTCAGCCTCGAAGACCTGAAGGGCTTCCGCCAGCTCAACTCCAAGACGCCGGGCCACCCGGAATATCGCCACACCACCGGCGTCGAGACGACGACCGGCCCACTGGGCGCGGGTTGCGGCAACTCGGTCGGCATGGCGATCGCCGAGCGCTGGCTGGCCGCGCACTTCAACCGCGAGGGTTTCCCGATCTTTGACCATGACGTGTACGTCGTGTGCGGCGATGGCGACATGATGGAGGGCGTCGCGTCCGAGGCCGCGTCGACCGCCGGTCACCTCAAGCTGTCGAACCTGTGCTGGATCTACGACTCCAACCAGATCTCGATTGAGGGCGGCACCGACATCGCGTTCGACGAAGACGTCGCCAAGCGGTTCGAGGCCTATGGCTGGAACGTGCTGCACGTCGACGACGCCAATGACGGCGCCGCGCTGACCGCCGCGCTCGATAATTTCAAGGCGACCACCGACAAGCCGACCTTCATCGTCGTGAAGTCGGTTATCGGCTATGGCAGCCCCAAGGCGGGCAGCGAAAAGGCGCATGGCGAGCCGCTGGGCGAGGATGCGATCCGCGCGACGAAGAAGGCCTATGGCTGGCCCGAGGATGCCAAGTTCCTGGTGCCGGACGGCGTATGCGATGCGTTCCGCAAGGCGATCGAAAGCCGCGGCAAGCCGCTGCGCGACGAATGGGTCGCGATGGTCGACAAGTATCGCGCCGCGCACCCCGACCTCGCAGCCGAGTTGGACGCGATGCTCGCCGACACGCTGCCCGAGGGCTGGGATGCCGACATTCCGGTGTTCGAGGCGGACGCCAAGGGCGTCGCCAGCCGCGACTCGGGTGGCAAGGTGCAGAACGCCATCGCCGCCAAGGTGCCGTGGCTGATAGGCGGTTCGGCCGATCTCGCGCCCTCGACCAAGACGCTGATCAAGGATGGCGGCTCGTTCCAGGCGGGCAGCTATGAAGGCCGCAACATGCACTTCGGCGTGCGTGAGCATTCGATGGGCGCGATCGTCGACGGCATGGCGCTGTCGCACCTGCGCTCCTACGGCGCGACCTTCCTAGTCTTCTCCGACTATATGCGCGCGCCGATCCGCCTCGCGGCGATCATGGAACTGGGCGCGACCTTCGTCTTCACGCACGACTCGATCGGCGTGGGCGAAGACGGCCCGACCCACCAGCCGATCGAGCATCTGGCGACGCTGCGCGCGATCCCCGGCCTCGACACCATCCGCCCCGGCGATGCGAACGAAGTCGCCGAGGCATGGCGCTGCGCAGTCGAGTCGGCCAGCCACCCGACCGCGCTGATCTTCTCGCGTCAGGCATTGCCGACGCTGGATCGCAGCAAATACGCACCGGCTTCGGGCGTGAAGAAGGGCGGCTACGTCCTCGCCGATTGCGATGGCACGCCCGACCTGATCCTGATCGCGACCGGCTCGGAGCTGTCGCTGGTCACCGACGCCTATGAGACGCTGAAGGCCGAGGGCAAGAAGGTCCGGGTCGTCTCGCTGCCCAGCTGGTATCGGTTCGAACTCCAGGACGCGGCGTATAAGGACAGCGTGCTGCCGAAGACCGTGACGAAGCGTCTGGCGGTCGAGCAGGCCGGGTCGATCGGCTGGGACCGTTATGTCGGGTTCGATGGTCGCACGATCACCATGTCGACCTTCGGTGCCTCGGCGCCGCTCGCCAAGTTGCAGGACAAGTATGGCTTCACCCACGACAATATCGTGAAGGTGGCCCGCGAAATGCTGGAGACCAAGTGATGAGCAAGCTGTCGGAACTGGGTGCCAAGGGCTGCGCCCCCTGGCTCGATTTCGTCGATCGCAAGTTCCTCGAGGCGAAGGGGCTCGAAAAGCTCGTCGCCGAGGACGGGCTGACCGGCGTCACCTCCAACCCCTCGATCTTCGAAAAGGCGATGGGGCATGGCGACGCCTATGACGCCACGCTCGCCGCCTTCGACAAGGAAAACCCCGGCGCGGCGACCATCGACCGCTACGAACATCTGGCGATCCAGGACATCAAGGCGGCGGCGGAAACGCTCAAGCCCGTCTATGACAAGCTGGACGCCAAGGACGGCTATGTCAGCCTGGAGGTGTCGCCCTACATTGCCGACGACACCGACGCGACCATCGCCGAGGCCGAAAAGCTGTGGCACGCGGTCGACCGCCCGAACCTGATGATCAAGATCCCGGGCACCGATGCGGGTGCGCCGGCCATCTCGGCGACCATCGCCAAGGGGATCAACGTCAACGTGACGCTGCTCTTCTCGGTCGACGCCTATATCAAGGTGGCCGAGGCGTATGCGTCGGGCCTCGAAGAGCGGGTCAAGGCGGGGCAGCCGATCGACCGGATCGCCAGCGTCGCCAGCTTCTTCATCAGCCGCATCGACTCGGCGATCGACAAGAAGATCGACGAGCGCGTCGCCGCCGGTGATGCGGAAGCGGACGCCCTCAAGGCCGTCCGTGGCAAGGTCGCCATCGCCAACGCCAAGATGGCGTATCAATGGTATCTGGACTTCCTGAAGTCCGACCGCTGGCAGGCGCTGGCCGCCAAGGGTGCGCAGCCGCAGCGTCTGCTCTGGGCCTCGACCGGGACCAAGGACCCGTCCTTCCCCGACACGCTCTATATCGACACGCTGATCGGGCCGGACACGGTCAACACCATGCCGCCCAAGACGATGGACGCCTTCCGCGATCATGGCACGGTGGCCGAGACGCTGACCGCCGATATCGACGACGCCAAGCATGTGCTGGCCGAGGCCGACCGTCTGGGCCTGGATCTGAACGGCGTGACCGACACGCTGGTCGCCGAGGGGGTCGCCTCCTTCGTCAAGGCGTTCGACGATCTGCTCGGCGCGATCGGGCAAAAGCAGCCGGCGGCCTGAGGCCCCGGCGGCCCCCTCCCCAAGCGGGGAGGGGGCCTTTTCATTTCTCATCTCAGTAAATGGAGTTCCCGCGATGAAGATCGGTCTGGTCGGCCTTGGCCGCATGGGTGGCAATATCGCACGCCGCCTGATGCAGGCTGGGCATCAGGTTGTGGCCTGGGATCGCAGCGACGAGGCGGTGCAGACGCTCGCCAAGGACGGCGCGGAAGCCGCCACCGGGCTGGAGGACATGGCGGGAAAGCTCGCCGATAAGGCGATCTGGTGGGTCATGCTGCCCGCCGGTGGCCCGACCGAGGACACGATCGCGGAAATCGCCAAGCTGGCCAAGGACGGCGACGTCGTCATCGATGGCGGCAACAGCTTCTACAAAGACGATATCCGCCGCGCCAAGATGCTGGCCGAGCATGGCATTCATTATGTCGATGTCGGCACCTCGGGCGGCGTCTGGGGCCTGGAGCGCGGCTATTGCATGATGATCGGCGGCGACAAGGAAACGGTCGACCATCTTGACCCGATCTTCGACGCGCTGGCACCGGGCCTGGGCGACATCGTCCGCACGCCGGGCCGCATCGCCGACAAGGTCGATCAGCGCGCCGAAAAGGGCTATATCCATGCCGGGCCTGCGGGCGCCGGCCACTTCGTCAAGATGATCCACAACGGCATCGAGTATGGCCTGATGCAGGCCTATGCCGAGGGCTTCGACATCCTGAAGTCGAAGAACAGCGACAAGCTGCCCGAGGACGAACGGTTCGACCTGAACCTGACCGACATCGCCGAAGTGTGGCGGCGCGGCAGCGTGATCTCGTCCTGGCTGCTCGACCTGACCGCGATCGCGCTGGCCAAGGACGAGATGCTGGAGCAGTTCTCGGGCCATGTCGCGGATTCGGGCGAGGGCCAGTGGACGATCGACGCGGCGATGGAGGAGAAGGTCCCGGCGAACGTCCTGACCGCCTCGCTCTTCGCGCGCTATCGCAGCCGCATCGAGCATACCTATGGCGACAAGGTGTTGTCGGCGATGCGCTTCGGTTTCGGCGGCCACACCGAAATCCCGCAATGACGAAACCCATCCGGCTGGTCGTGTCGGACGTCGACGGCACGCTCGTCGACCCCGACAAGAAGCTGCGCGCCGCCACCATCGCCGCCGTCAAGCGGCTGGAGGCGGCAGGCGTGGGCTTCACCATCATCAGCGCCCGGCCGCGTTCGGGGCTGGGCTGGCTGGCCGATGAGTTGTCCATCGACGCGCCGATCGGGGCGTTCAACGGCGGAACCGTGTTCCGCCGCGACGGCTCGGTCGATGCGCAATTCCGCGTGCCGGTCGCGGTAGTGAACGCCGTGCTGGCGATGGCGGCGGACAAGCCAGCCGCCATCTGGGTGTTCGCCGACGACCGCTGGTATGCGAGCAGCGGCGAGGGCACCCATGTCGATCATGAGCGCAAGGCCTCTGCGCAGGGGCCGGTGGTGACGCAGGACTTCGCGGCGCTGGTCGGCAAGGTCGACAAGATCACCCTGGTCAGCGACGATGCCGACTTGCTGCGCGGCCTGCACGACATGGCGAATGCGGCACATGGGGACGCGGCGACGATCGCCCAGTCACAGACCTATTATCTCGACGTGACCGCGCTCAAGGCCAATAAGGGCGATGGCGTGGCGACGCTGGCCGAGGCTTTCGGCGTGTCGTTGGAGGAGGTGGCGGTGCTGGGCGATCAGGCCAACGACCTTCCCATGTTGGCACGCGCTGGCCTGCCGATCGTGATGGCGAATGCGCCGGAGGCTGTTAGGGAACAGATATCGGTACACACCCGTTCCAACGCGGACGATGGTGTGGCCTATGCCATCGATACCCTAATCCTGCCCAGAATCGGAGTGCCTTCATGAAGCAACTGGTTGCGTTCGACCTCGACGGTACGCTGGCCGAAAGCAAGCAGCCCCTGGGCGAGCCGATGGGGGAGGCGCTGGCCGACCTGCTCGACGTCGCGCATGTCGCGGTGATCTCGGGCGGTGACTGGCCGCAGTTCGACAAGCAGGTGGCGAGCCGCCTGCCCGAGCGCGCCGACCGCACCAAGCTTTGGCTGATGCCGACGACCGGCACCAAGCTCTACACCTATCAGGACGGCCAATGGACCCCGGTCTATGCCGAACTGTTCGACGACGCGACCAAGGCCAAGATCCTGGAGGCGTTCGACGCGTCGCTGGAGGCGACCGGCTTCGTCCCCGAGCAGACCTGGGGTGAGCGGATCGAGGATCGCGGCAGCCAGATCACCTTCTCGGCACTCGGCCAGCAGGCGCCGATCGACGCCAAGGAGCACTGGGACCCCAAGTTCGAGAAGCGCAAGGTCATCCAGGCCGATCTGAAGCAGCGCCTGCCGGGCCTGTCGATCAACATGGGCGGTGCGACCTCGATCGACATCACCCGCGAGGGCGTCGACAAGGCCTATGGCTTGAAGAAACTGCGCGACGCCAGCAACATCCCGCTCGACGCGATGATGTTCATCGGCGACGCGATCTTCCCCGGCGGCAACGACTATCCCGCCAAGGAACTGGGCCTCGACACGGTGCGCGTGCGCGACCCGGAAGAGACGCTGGCGGTGATCGCCGGGATCGTCGCCTGCCTGAAGTAAGCGACAGCGCGTCCGCCGCCCTGCGTGCCCGCACGGGCTCGGCGCATGAGGCGGTGGATGCGGCTTATGGTGCCTATCGGCTGGACGATCGGGAAAGCTACACGGCGTTCCTGATCGCCCATGCCCGTGCGTTGCCCGCCGTCGAGGCGCAACTGGCGGAGCGGAACGTTGCCTTTCCCTGGCGGTCGCGGCGCGACGCGCTGGTGGCGGATTTGGCCGCTCTCGGGCGCGGGATGCCCGAGCCCTTGCCGTTCGATCTGGCCGATGACGAGGCGGCGCGCTGGGGCGCGCTCTACGTGACCGAGGGCTCGCGACTGGGCGGCATGATGCTTGCCCGGCGGGTGGGGGAGGGGCTTCCCCGCACATATCTGGAATCCGGTTTCGGGGCGGGGGAGTGGCGGGATTTTCGCCATGCGCTCGATGCTGCGGCCAGCGATGGGGCATGGGTCGACCGTGCCGTTGCGGCGGCTGAGCAGGTCTTTGGACTATATCGCAGGGCCGCTTAGAGCAGGGCGACATCTAAGCCCCTCTCCTTCAAGGGAGGGGTTGGGGT
>NZ_LDTF01000159.1 GCF_001477495.1 Sphingomonas yabuuchiae | reverse complement strand
AGACCCGCGCGGGCTGGCGGGGCGGATGGTCGAACTCGGCTATATCGACGATCGTGCCTATGCGGAGGCCAAGGCCGCCTCGCTGGCCCGGCGGGGCATGGGGGCGCGTCGCGTGGCGCAGGCGTTGCACGCCGCGCGCGTCGGGGCGGACGATCACGAGGCGATCGCACCGCAAGTGGCGGAGGCGGCGCGGGAGGCCGCCCTGGCCTTTGCCCGGCGGCGGCGAATCGGGCCTTTCGGCGATGGCGAGGCGGACCGCGCGGTGCGGGAGAAGCAGTTTGCGGCGATGATGCGTGCCGGACACCCCACCAATCTGTCGCGGCGTATCGTTTCCGCCGCGCCCGGCGAGACCATCGACGACGAAGATTTCTGATCCAGCGCAAGAATATACGCCGTCAGCCCCCATTTTTGCGCCGCCGTCCCACTCCGGACCAGCAAAAAAGCGAAGGTCATTGCATTGCGAGTGCGAACAATGATGCTAGCCTTGGGGCACAAGGGTGCGATGATGCTGGAAGAAACGCCAATTCAAGGGGGCGGCATCGACGGCGAAACGGCGGAAACGGCCGTAAGGCTGGCGGGGGTCGTAAAATGGTTCGACGTGACGCGGGGCTTCGGCTTCGTCGTGGCGGACGACCCGATCTATGGGGATGTGCTGGTGCACTTCTCCGTATTGCAGGCGCATGGGCGGCGCAGCCTGCCCGAGGGCGCGCGCGTCGAGTTGCTGG
>NZ_LDTF01000158.1 GCF_001477495.1 Sphingomonas yabuuchiae | reverse complement strand
GGGCCATCGCGGCCTCGAAATCCTCGGCCTTCACCGCTTGCGCCGCCTTGGGCTCGGCGGCGTCGAGCGCGGCGATCAGATCGGCCTCGGCGGGTTCGGGGGTATAGGTCGGCTCGGTCCAGCTCTGATCGCCCTCGACCCCTTCCTTCTTCAGGATGTTCGCGGCGCGCTTATACCCGGCGAGCAGGTTGGTGCCGTCGTCGGTGGTGACGAAAGCTTGGAGCGCATGAACGCGGGCGAGCAGGCGGACGAGATCGTCCTCGCCGCCGAGCGCGAACACCGCGTCGATCAGGTCGTGACGGACGCCCGCTTCGCGTTGCTGGACTTTCAGACGGTCGGCGAAGAAGCCTGCCAATGCTGGCAAGCCCAACAAAACGTTCGTCCGAATGTAAGCTCCCGGTCCCGTGATGCTGGTGGGATCAGCCACATACGGCGTCTTCGACACGAAGCCATGTCTGATCAATTCTTCGGCGTTACATGCGGAACGATACGGCTCGTCCAAAATCCGGTCGATGACTGGCTTTGCTGACGTAGCCATAACTCTAGCCATCTGCATTCGAAGATCGTTGACTTGGATAAGTCGCAAAATTGCCAATGCGGCTCGCCGGATAGCGAACGGGTCCTTGGACCCCGTAGGCTGCTCACCTACAGCAAAGAATGCGACCAGCGTATCCAGCTTATCCGCCAGCGCCACGGCCACCGTCACGGGTGCGGTGGGGACATCATCCCCCTGCCCGACCGGCTTATAGTGATCGCGAACCGCCTCGGCGACGCGCGGGTCTTCGCCATGCGCGGCGGCGTAATAGCCGCCCATCAGACCCTGCAATTCGGGGAACTCGCCGACCATACCGGTGACGAGATCGGCTTTCGCCAGATACGCGGCGCGCTCCGCCAGATCGGCAAGCCGCTCCCTCTCCCCATCGGGGAGAGGGCCGGGGTGAG
>NZ_LDTF01000157.1 GCF_001477495.1 Sphingomonas yabuuchiae | reverse complement strand
TCCGACCGGATCGATCCGGTGGCGCTGGTCGACGAGGCGGGCGATCCGGAGCAGGTCGCGGTCAAATGGTTCAACCGGCTGAAAGGCTATGGTTTCCTGCTGCGGGACCGTGACGGGGCGGACATCTTTGTCCATATGGAGACGCTGCGTCGCGGCGGAATCCTGGATGTCGAACCCGGTCAGCCGCTGGCGGCGCGCGTGGTCGAGGGGCCGAAAGGCCCCCTGGCGGTCGTCGTGACGCTGAGAGGAGCCGGATGATACGGATGGGAGTGATGGCGCTGGCTTTGGCCGGGGCCGGGTTGGCGGGCTGCTCGGGCGAGACGTCTTCATCCGAAGCGGCGGAGAAGGCGGGGCACCAGGTCGCGACCGTGCCCGTCACCATCACGAGCGCGCAGGGCAAACATCGATTCGAGGTCGAGGCCGCCCGCACGACCGCCGAGCAGGCGCAGGGGCTGATGTACCGCACCGACCTGAAACCCGATGGCGGCATGTTGTTCGCCCCTTATCCGCCCGAGGGCGGCGGGCCGCGCGAGGCGAGCTTCTGGATGAAGAACACGCCGACCCCGCTCGACATCCTGTTCATCCGTGCCGACGGCACGATCGCGCGGATCGCGGAGAATACCGTGCCGTTCAGCGAGGCCCCCGTCCCCTCGGGCGAGCCGGTCGCGGCGGTGCTGGAACTGGTCGGCGGGCGCTCGGCGGAACTGGGGATATCGGAGGGCGATTCGGTTTCCTGGCCGAAATAATGGGCTAGGGGCCGCGCTGATGCCCTGCGCCTCCATGCCGAAACCAAGCCTGCTCCCCTCCCGCAGGCGGGAGGGGAGCAGGCTTGGTTTCGGCATGGAGGCGCAGGGCATCAGCGCGGCCCCTAGCCCATTATTTCGGCCAGGAAACCGAATCGCCCTCCGATATCCCCAGTTCCGCCGAGCGCCCGCCGACCAGTTCCAGCACCGCCGCGACCGGCTCGCCCGAGGGGACGGGGGCCTCGCTGAACGGCACGGTATTCTCCGCCATCCGCGCGATCGTGCCGTTCCTGTCCTCTATACCCCTCTCCGAGCCCACGAGACGGACTCCTCGATCGGATGCCGTCTTCTGCTGGAAAACAACAACTCCAAATCGTGAACAAA
>NZ_LDTF01000156.1 GCF_001477495.1 Sphingomonas yabuuchiae | reverse complement strand
GCCCTCGACAGGTCCCGGCGGATGCGGCGCGGCGAGCGGCGGGAAGTCGCCCGATCCGATCACCCCGTCCGGTCCCGCGATCCGCCAGCGCCAGCCGGGTTCCGGCTCCAGCAAACCCCGTCGCTGGTCGATTCGGGCCCGGTCCACCTGCCCCTGTTTGTCGATGGCGGACGTAAGGACGGCAATCTCGGAATCCAGCCGCTGGTCGAGCCCGCGCGTGACGATCCCCTCCAGCGCGCTCGCCAGCCCCCAGCCCGCGAGCAGAAGCGCCGCCAGGATCGCCGCGCCCGAGATCAGGATCATCCGGCCATGAATGGACCGGGGAAGTCTCACGCAGCCTCTCCGGCGGTCAGGCGATAGCCCATGCCCCGCACCGTCTCGATCAGGTCGGCACCGATCTTCTTGCGCAGGCGCCCGACGATCACCTCCAGGCTGTTCGAATCGACATCGGCATCGCCTTCATAGACGCGCTCCAGCAGCTCCAGCCGGGGGATCACGGCCTCCTTGCGCAGCATCAGCGCCGAGAGCACCCGCCACTCGAACGCGGTCAGCTTCAGCGGCAGGCCGTCCAGCTCGAACTGCCCGGTCTGGCTGTCGAAGGACAAAGGGCCGCAGGTCAGGCGCGGCTGGGCATGGCCCGCCGCGCGGCGGACAAGGGCACGCAGCCTCATGACCAGTTCCTCGACGCGGAAGGGCTTGGTCAGATAGTCGTCCGCGCCCGCCTTGAATCCGGCGACCTTGTCCGACCAGCCGTCGCGTGCGGTCAGGATCAGCACGGGCAGGGCGCGCCCCGCCTCGCGCCACTGGCGGAGCAGGGTCATGCCGTCGCCATCGGGCAGGCCCAGGTCGAGCACGGCGGCGTCATAGATTTCGGTATCGCCCGCATGGCCCGCATCGACGCCGCGGTCGAACA
This sequence comes from Sphingomonas yabuuchiae, assembly GCF_001477495.1. Classification (GTDB taxonomy): domain Bacteria; phylum Pseudomonadota; class Alphaproteobacteria; order Sphingomonadales; family Sphingomonadaceae; genus Sphingomonas; species Sphingomonas yabuuchiae_A. The sequence goes on along the minus strand of NZ_LDTF01000156.1, from coordinate 642 downwards.
GATCGACCGCGCATTGCTCGGCACGCAAGGCCCGCGCGATGGCGGGACCCAGGGCGGGATCATCCTCGACCAGCAGAATCCGCATGACGTGTCCGTTGTCCCCTTATCGCCCCGCTATCGTCGCAAAGCTTAAACCCAATCTGAACCGCGCGGTTCAGCGGGCATCGGGACGAATCACCTAAAAGCATCTCCATCAACCAAGGAGATCGACAATGTCTCGCTTTCGAGTTCCACTCCCCCATCTGCAGGGCAAGGCGCCGCTGGCCGCCGCCGCTGCGGTCCTGATCGCACTGGGCGCGGGCGGTGGCGCCGCCGCCGTCTCGATGACCCGGCCCAGCGTCACCATGGCCCCGACCGTCCAGACGCCGATCGCCAAGCTGTCCTCAACCACCGGCATCGTCACCGCCAAGGGGCGGGTGGCCGAAGTCTTCGGCGATCGCTTCGTGGTGCAGGACGGCACCGGCCGGGCGATGGTCGCCAGCAACCGCGACGCGATGCCTGCGGTGGGCAGCAACGTGATGGTGCAGGGCCGCTATGACGACGGGATCATGCACGCCCAGTATCTGGTCAACCCGCAGGGGACGGTCACCCCGGTCGGCCCGCCCCCGCCCCCGCCGGGCTGTCCCTTAAACACCTCTGACG
>NZ_LDTF01000155.1 GCF_001477495.1 Sphingomonas yabuuchiae | reverse complement strand
CGCTGGCCATCCATCTGTCGATCCACAATCTGGCGAAGGTGGTGGCCGCTCTGACCCCGCATTACGGTGCCGATTGCCCGGTCGCGATCGTCTGGCGTGCCAGTTGGCCCGAACAGCGGATCGTCCGCGCGACACTGTCCACCATCGAAGAGGCCGCCGCCGATGGCCCCGAGCGGACCGCGCTGATCCTGGTCGGCCGTGTGCTCGCCCCAAGCGATTTCGCCGAGAGCCGTCTGTATGCGGAAGGCTATGACCGCCGCTATCGTCCCGGAAACAGCCTGACATGACGCCGGGCCTGATGATCGCCGCGCCCGCCTCGGGCACCGGCAAGACGACAGTGATGCTGGGGCTGCTCCGCACGTTTCGCGATGCGGGGCTGGCGGTGCAGCCGTTCAAGAGCGGTCCCGATTATATCGATCCCGCTTTCCACCGCGCGGCGTGCGGGCGGGCCTCATTCAACCTCGACGGCTGGGCGATGCCCGCCGCGCTGCTTGACACGCTC
>NZ_LDTF01000154.1 GCF_001477495.1 Sphingomonas yabuuchiae | reverse complement strand
CTTGTCGGTGGTGCGGCGGCGCGGATCGAGCTCGTCCACCGCCTTGACGCTCAGCAGCGATTCCAGGCTGGCGACGATCGCCAGCGTGATCGCGGTGGTCCACACCGCGCCCATGCCGATCGCCGAGAAGTCGGGAAGCTGGAACTGGCCGAGGAACTGCGACGCGCTGCCCGCGACCGGCACCCGCACCAGATGCGCGCCCGCCAGCTGCCAGTCGGGCCGTATCGCGCCCAGGATCATGTTGCCGACCACGCCGATGACGACGACGACCAACGGTCCAGGCAGCAGCCGCAGCGGGCCTTGCTTGGGCTTGGCGTGATCCCACCAGAACAGGAACGCCAACGAAACCGCGCCGATCAGGACCGCGCCGGGGGCGATATCGTTGCTGACGCTGGTCCACAGGTCGGTAAAGGTGTTGCCGCCCGCCCGGCTGGCATATTCGAAGCTGCCCTCGAAATCGCCGTCATAGCCGATGGCGTGCGGAATCTGCTTCAGGATCAGGATCAGGCCGATCGCCGCCAGCATCCCCGTGATCACGGAGGAGGGGACGAACTCGTTGGCGCGGCCGGACAAGGTCCTGGTGTAGGGCTGATCGACAATTCCCTCGCCCCCTCTCCTCTGGACAGGGCAGAGGGTTCGCGAAGCGTGCCGGCCAGAGCGGGATGGCATGGATGCCCCCCTCCCCTTCAGGGGAGGGGCCGGGGGGG
>NZ_LDTF01000153.1 GCF_001477495.1 Sphingomonas yabuuchiae | reverse complement strand
GGAACATGCCGCCCGGCGGCGTCATGGTCATCTGCTCGGGCGTCACCCGGCTGTCGGAACAGCCGATCCACAGGAAGTCGGGCTTCTGCCCGACGGTCTGCCGCTGGAAGAAGTCGGTCTTCTCCTCCAACAGTTCGGTCGCCCAGGCCTTATTGGCCAGCAGGAGCTGCTTATATTCCCTCATGCGTAGCGCACTCCCGTCGATGGGGCATTGATGAGCGGGGCGGTCCGTTCGGCGATGTCGCCGCGCACGATCACGCTGATCCCACGGAAGTCGGCGCCCTTGATGAAGGCGTTGATGATGTCGACATTGTCCAGGTCGACATAAGAGGTCGAGGACAGGTCGATCAGCAAATTGGCACCGTCCGGCACCTTGGCCAGCGACTTCTGCAACTCGTACTTATGGATGAAGTACAGGTTGCGCCGTGCCCGGATCAGGCAGTCGCCATCGTCATAGGCATAGGTCAGCGCCGGGCGGAAATTGCGCGCCACGACGAACACGAAGCCGACGACCAGCCCGACCAGAATGCCGATCAGCAGGTCGGTGCGCAGGATCGCCAGGATGGTGACGATGAAGGGGATGAACTGGCTCCACCCCTGCTTGTAGCGCTCGGTGAACAGCTTGGGCTTGCACAGCTTGTAGCCGGTGGCGATCAGCACGGCGGCGAGCGCGGCCAGGGGGATCTGGTTCAGCACGACCGGGATCAGCGCGACCGACAGCAGCAGCCAGGTGGCGTGCAGCATCGTCGACAGCTTGCTCTCCGCGCCCGCATCGACATTGGCGGAGGAGCGGACGATCACCGAGGTGACGGGCAGGCCGCCGAGCAGGCCGGAGACGATATTGCCGCCGC
>NZ_LDTF01000152.1 GCF_001477495.1 Sphingomonas yabuuchiae | reverse complement strand
CCACCCCCGCCGCCTCCCCCTCCGCCGCATTGGGGCGGTTATGATCGGGGCTATGGCTATCAGGGTTATGGCGACCGCGACTATGGGGGCGGCGGTTATGGCTGGCGCGGCGCGGGTTACGGATACCGGCCGCATTATCGGCCCTATCGCCGCTGCTGGACCGAATATCGCGGTTGGGAGCGGGTTCGGATCTGCCGCTGATCGGCCATAAAAAAAGCCGGGGCTCGCCATGTCTTCACATTGACGCCCCGGCCTCATGGCCCTGTTGCGGATGGATCAGTCGGAGCCGAAAATATCCCGCGTGAACAGCTTCTCGGCGACATCGGCCAGCTCGGCGTCGTTGCGGTTGGCGATGATGACATCGCTATCCTGTTTGAACGCGGCCAGATCGCGATAGACGCGCGAGCCGAAGAACACGTCCTCATGCAGCGCGGGTTCATAGACCACGACCTCGATCCCCTTGGCCTTGATCCGCTTCATGATACCCTGGATCGAGGACTGGCGGAAATTGTCCGACCCCGCCTTCATCGTCAGGCGGAAGATGCCGACCCGGTTAGGCTTCTTCGCGATGATCTGTTCGGCCAGGAAATCCTTACGCGTGCGATTGGCGTCGACGATCGCACGCATCAGGTTCTGCGGCACGGTGGAATAGTTGGCGAGCAGCTGCTTGGTGTCCTTGGGCAGGCAATAGCCGCCATAACCGAAGCTGGGGTTGTTGTAATGCGTGCCGACCCGCGGATCCAGGCCGACGCCCTCGATGATCTGGCGCGTGTCCATGCCGCCGGCGATGGCGTAGCTGTCCAGTTCGTTGAAGAAGGCGACGCGCATCGCGAGATAGGTGTTGGCGAACAGCTTGATCGCTTCGGCCTCGCGGGTGCCGGTGAACAGGATGTCGATGTCCTGCTTTTCCGCGCCCTGCGCCAGCAGGTCGGCGAAGATGCGCGCGCGTTCCGACTGTTCGCCGACGATGATCCGCGACGGGTGGAGATTGTCGTACAGCGCGCGGCCTTCGCGCAGGAATTCCGGGCTGAAGATCACCTGGTTGGTGTCCAGGCGCGCACGGACATCGTCGACGAAGCCGACCGGGATGGTCGACTTGATGACGACGGTGGCATTCGGCGCATGCGCCTTAGCCAGGGCGATGACGGCTTCGACGGACTCGGTGTTGAAGCTGTTGGTGTCGACATCGTAATTGGTCGGCGTGGCGCTGATGACATAGTCCGCACCGGCCAGCGCCTCGGCCGCATCGGTCGTCGCTGAGAGGTTCAGGGACCGGCTGACCAGGAAATCCTGCAATTCGACATCGATGATCGGCGAGGTCCGCGCATTGACCATCGCAACCCGTTCGGCCGAGATGTCGACGGCGACGACGCTGTTATGCTGTGCGAGCAGCACCGCGTTGGACATGCCGACATAGCCGAGGCCGAAAACAGCGATCTTCATTCTTTACATCTCCAGACGGGCAAGGCCGTGAGTCTACCCGTCAACTTGTAGTGCAAGGTATCGCTTCTGCCATGCATGAGCGGTTCGACAATCGCAAATGCTGTCGTGGCAAAGCGGGCAGGGGCGGACAACCATCTTTCCCATTTCGGTCAATCCCGCTTGCCTCGCCCTGCCCCGACCCCCAGCCCCTTACCCGTCGCTTATAAACATCTCCGGGCCCACGAGACGGACACCCTTCTCGTATGCCGTCTTCCGATTGAAAAAAAAGAACAAGAAGCAAGATAAACCAAATGCCACTCCAGCGGTGAGAACCGGAACACGGATACGAACAATGCACGGTGGATAATGGAATTGAGTAGCATACGGTCCAGTGTGGCTAAGAGCTGACGACAAGTAATAACAG
>NZ_LDTF01000151.1 GCF_001477495.1 Sphingomonas yabuuchiae | reverse complement strand
GGGGCGCTTCCGCAAGCGAGGCGTTGGTGGCAAGGCCCCACCCCAACCCCTTCCCTGAAGGGGAGGGGCTTGCGTTGGTTCAACGCAATAGCATCACGATATGACCAAGTGTTTCTGATCACTTCGGCAATTGGAACCGGATGCCGTTCACGCTGGCACCGCAGCCCAGACCGCCATCGGGGCGATAGGTCTTTTCATAGCGCATCGACGTGAACGCCTTCTCCGCCGCCTGCGAGAAGATGAAGGGAGGATAGCTAATCAACGTCCGGGCATTGGCGACCCGGCCATCGGCGCCGATGTCGAACTGGTTGCGCACCCAGCCCTCGAACCCCCAGCGCTGTGCCTCTTGCGGGAAGGCGCTGCTGCCGGGGTAGGTCACGACCTTGGGCGTCGCGTCCAGCGTCGCGCATTGCGAGGCCGCCAGCCCGCTCTTCTCGAAGGTCTGGCGTGCCAGGGCCAGATCGCCCTGCCGCTTGGCTGCCGAGGCCAGGCGGATCAGCGCACCGACGCGCAGCGGATCGCGCGGGTCCAGTCCCTTGTCGTCGGCGACCTGTTGCAGATAGGGGCCGGCATATTTCTCGCCGGTCCGGTCCGCGATCCAGAGGCGCAGCGCGGCCCGCGCCTGCGGGTCGTCGGCGAAAGGCTTTTGCGCGAGCAGCGGGGTCATGACGGCGGCATAACGCCCTGCCCCACGCCAGTCGCGATTGCGCCCTTCCTGCGCCGGAATGGCAAAGACCAGCTGCGCCATGGCGGGCATGTCCGATGCGGCCGCCAGCGGCTGGGTCTTCGCGATCAGGGCAGCACGATCGTCACTGCCCAGCGTCGGATTTTCCAGCATCTGCGCGGCGGCGGCGAGGATCGCGGGCGCCTGCCCCTTGGTCTCGGCCGCAGCAAGGGCGGCGCGCTGCCGGGTCAGGGCCTCTGCCCCGACCGAACCCGATTTTGCCGGGGCCGCCACCCCCTTCTTCTCCAGCCATTCGGCGAAGCTGGCATTCAGCGCATCCCCGATCGCGGGGCGGCTATAAGCGGTCGAACAGCGCATCTCCAACCGGACATTGTAGCGGAAGAAGGGCGGCAGTTCCTTCAACTCCTCGGGTGACCAGACCCATTCCCGGACCGCGCGGGCAAAGGCTAGCCCCTTGGCCCCGCCGCCGGAGGAATAGATGGGCTCGACACCGAAGACGGTCCCGTCGTCGCCGACGCTGAACTGGACGACGGCGACATCATCGGGCTTGAGGTCGGCCTCGCCGCCGCATTCGGGCGGAGCCATCACGCTGCCCGAGTTGAAATTGCCCTTGGTCGAACGGCCCGCGCCCGTATAGGCCATATATTCGCGGGCGTTGTCCTCGTGATGAGTCAGCAACGCGGCGATAGCGGCGTCCGAGCGGGCGGCGACGTCGCGAAGGTCGACCTTGTTCAGGGTCATGCCACCCAGCAGCGTCACGATCTTGGGCGCCATCCTGTTGGCTTCGTCCAGCCGCCCGGTATTCAGCGCCAGACGCATGCGCGCCTGCTCCAGCGCGGCCTGATCGCCCTTGGTCAGCGTGAGCTTCTGCGCCAGCGCGTCGGCCTGGGACAGCGTGGCCTGCGCCTCGCCCGGATCGGTGAAGGTCTGGGTGCGCACCGTCGCCAGCAGCGCGGCCATCCGCCCGATATCGTCGGGGGATTCCGCTGCCGCCTTGCGATACTCGGCCGTGGCATCGGCATAGTCGAGCGATGCGGTCGCGATGCCGCCCAGCTTCATATGCGCGGCGAACCGGTCCTCGGCCAGCGAGGGGTCCTTGGCGGGCAGCACGGCCAAACCGGCGCGGATCGCCGCCGCCGCATCGTCGATCTGCCCCAGTCGGAATTGCGCACCGCCCTTGCGGACCATCGCGATCGCCCAGGTCCGGCTGCCCGGCTTGACCTGCGCGATGATGTGGTTCCAGGCGGCCAGCGCCGCCGCCGGGTCCTGGCCCGCGTCCAGCGCCGTGGCGGCATCATATTGCTGCTGCATGGTCTGGGCCGGCGCCGGAGCCGCCTGCTGCGCCATGGCGGCGGCGCCCGTCGCGACGATCAGTCCCGCCAACGTCACCGTTACGAAATTCGTGCTGTTCTTCATGTCCCCGCGCCCTCCCAAGCCGAGTTTCGCGGGACGCTGCCCGAATTTGCGGGCGAAAGCCAGAGGGCCTGTAAGCCGGGTTCTGTCCACCGGCCAAAAGCCGGATGGGCGACCATTCTTCTAGGACGATGCTTGCACATCGCCTCAAGCAACCAACCCGGACAGCGGGCGGGAACACGCCCCGACGCTTTCGCGTCATGCCATCCCTATTCGGTCTTGCTCCCGGTGGGGTTTGCCATGCCGTTTCCGTTACCGGACCCGCGGTGCGCTTTTACCGCACCCTTTCACCCTGACCTGGCCGAAGCCGTGGCCGTCTGCTCTCTGTGGCACTGTCCCTGGGGTCACCCCCGCCGGGCGTTACCCGGCACCGTTATTCCGTGGAGCCCGGACTTTCCTCGCCCCCGGTTACCCGAGGCCGCGGCCGCCCGGCCCTCTGACTGGGGGTGCGTGTAGACGGATTGAACGAGAGGGCAAGGGGTTTGTGGGCAGGGTTATGGCGTGGCCTTCGACTTCGCTCAGGCTGAACGGCGGTTGGGCCATAGCCCCACGCCCCCCTCCGTTCAGCCTGAGCGAAGTCGAAGGCTACGGGTAAAATCTACGTGGTCGGTTGCCATCATGTCTGGAATGGGTGGGAAGCTATCGTCGGTGCCGCTAGGCAATAACTATGCCGCTCGCCCGTAAAATCGTCCTGCACACGCCGATTTCTGACGAAGCGCTACTCGACCCCTTCGTGGAGCAATGCCTTCGCGATGAAGTTTCTCTAATGGCCGTTGTGGGGCCTGATTGCTCCCGGAA
>NZ_LDTF01000150.1 GCF_001477495.1 Sphingomonas yabuuchiae | reverse complement strand
GAGATACCTGAACCGCCTAACCCTCACAGAGCCTCTCACCAGCACGCATGAAGCGTGCCGCCGAGCGGCTCAGCTAGGATTAAACGGATAGGTGGGTTTCCCCATTCGGAAATCGTCGGGTCAAAGGTTGCTCACACCTCACCGACGCTTATCGCAGCGTGCCACGTCCTTCATCGCCTGTACATGCCAAGGCATCCACGAATTGCCCTTACCTCACGCTTGAGAGCCCACACCACCACCATCAACGCTGGGCTTGTCTCTCGACAAACCAACTCGGCAGAGCAGCGCGATGTGGCTAATTCGGGTTCCCATCAAAGTAATACTTTGATGGGAACCCTCGGTGTGGTCATTAAATACTCAGCCAGATATTGTGAATTGCCAGCTCGTCCGTTTGACTTGGCCTTCTCGGCCTCGCCTCACTTTCAAAGCCGACACCTTCACGGCATCGATTTTAAAAACCCATTCACAATGTCAAAGATGAACGCCCCTAGGCGTTCGTAACCGCTGCTCACGCAGCGGAACTGGTGTCTTCATCAAAACTGGATCGTCGTTCGTCGGGCAGAAAAGAGTGGTGGAGCCTATCGGGATCGAACCGATGACCTGATGCTTGCAAAGCAACCGCTCTCCCAGCTGAGCTAAGGCCCCGTACACTCAATGGTGGGCCGAGTAGGAGTTGAACCTACGACCTCACGCTTATCAGGCGTGCGCTCTAACCACCTGAGCTACCGGCCCGCACCCGTCGCGCCGTCAGTCGCAGCAAAGCTGCGCCTTATGGCGCGCTTCGCCGCGCTGGCCGAACTGACCAACGTGCAAAATAGCTTCGCTATTTCGTCTCGTTGGTTCCAGTTTGATGAAGGGACATGAGGACGGCGGATTGGAATGTCTTTGGAATGGGAGGAAGCTCTTCTCCGACTGTAGCCGAAGCGCTTTCCGCCGCG
>NZ_LDTF01000015.1 GCF_001477495.1 Sphingomonas yabuuchiae | reverse complement strand
CGAGGCGTCGAGCATCGTCGTCACCACGTCGACGAACGGCACCTGTGCGATGATCAGCTTGTAATCCTGCGGCGCCATGTTGGCCACGCCGCCCATCAGCAGCCCGCCCGCGCTGCCGCCCATCGCCGCCACCCGGCCGGGTGCGGCATATTTCTGCGCGACCAGATAGCGGGTGACGTCGATGAAGTCGGTGAAGCTGTTCTTCTTGTTGAGCAGATGGCCGTCATCATACCAGCCGCGCCCCATTTCCTGCCCGCCGCGGATATGCGCGATGGCATAGACCATGCCACGGTCGAGCAGCGGGATCCGCCCCGCGTCGACCCCCGGATCGGTCGAATTGCCATAGCTGCCATAGGCATATTGGAAGAGCGGTGCGGTGCCGTCGCGCTTCACGCCGCGACGATAGACCAGTGAAACCGGGATGCGCGTACCGTCCCGCGCGGGCGCCCAGACGCGTTCGGTCACATAAAGCGCCGGGTCGTAGCCCGGCACCGGCGTCACCTTCAGTGTCCGGCGCTCGCCGGTGCGCGCATTGATCTCATAGGTGGTGGTCGGCGTCACCAGCGAGCCATAGGTATAGCGGACCCAAGGCGTGTCCGGCTCTTCGTTGGTGGACAGGCCCATGCGATAGGCGGGCTCGTCCGCCTTGACGGGCACGGACTTGCCCGCATCGGTCAGCAGGCGGATCATGCGATTGCCGCCCTCGCGCTGGTCGATCGCGACAAAGCCGTTGAACGGCTTGAAATCCTCGATGAACACCGTGTCGCTGCCCGGCACGAGGTCACGCCACGCGACGACGCCCTTGGCCATATCTGCGTCGGCCAGCACCGCCAGCTTGTAGTTCTTGGCACCCCGATTGGTGCGGATGATCCAGCGGTTGCCGAGATGGTCGGGGCTGTAGCGGAATTCGCGCTCGCGCGGCGCGATGACGGTGAAGGCGGTCGGCTGGGCGGCGGGGGCGCAGCGTTGCTCGTCGCTGACGGTGCTCTGGACGCCGATGCAGATATAGCGATCGTCGGTCGTCCGGCCGATCGCCATGCTGAAGGTGTCGTCCTTCTCCTCGTACAGCATCCGGTCGGTGCTGACCGGTGTGCCCAGCACATGCGCCATCGCGCGATAGCCGCGCAGCGTCGTGGGGTCTTTGGCGATGTAGAGGATGGTGCGATTGTCGGCCGCCCAGACGATGTTCGGCTCGATATTGGTGATCGTGTCTTCGTGGATGCGCCCGGTCGCGATATCCTTGACCTTCAGCACATATTGCCGCCGCCCGACCGTGTCTTCGGCCCAGGCGACCAGCCTGTTGTCGGGACTGACCGCCCAGTCGGACAGCGAGAAGAAGCTGTGGCCCTTCGCCATGGCGGGCTGGTCGAACACCATGGTGGCGGGGGCGGTGGCGCTGCCCTGGCGGCGTTCGATCAGCGGATAGTCGGCGCCGGTCGCGAAGCGCGACGAATACCAATATCCGTTCTTGCGGTAGGGAACGCTGCTGTCGTCCTGTTTGATATGGGCGACCGTCTCGGCATAGAGTTTCGCCTCAAGCGGTTTCAGCGCCGCCAGTTGTGCATCGGCATAGGCGTTCTCGGCATTCAGATAGGCGAGCATCTCCGGGTTCTTCCGGGTGTCGTCGCGCAGCCAGTAATATTCGTCCTCCCGCGCGCCATTGGGCGAGGGGACCTGATAGGGCTTCTTGGCCGCGACCGGCGGCGTCGCCTGTTGCGCGAGCGCAGAACCCGCCAGCGCCATCAAACCCGTTGCCGCCAACCACCGCATCGCCATCCCCCTCGTTCGTAAGTCGGCAGGATGGCGGCCCGGCTCTGGTCACGCAAGCGTCGTCATGCCGAACATGCCGACGACGTCATGCAGCATTCAGCCCTTTGGGTTACCGCCTTCCCGTTCCGGGGCGGATTGGTCGTCCTCGGCAGGGCGCGTGCAGGCGAAGCCGACCGCCGCCGCCAGCAGCCCCGCCGCTGCGACCCCGGCGGCGAGTTTCCAACGGCCTCGATCGTCCTCGTCCTCCACGAACAGATCGATCAGGTGCCGCGTCACCGCCTCCGGATTCTCGCGCTGCGGGAAATGACCGACGCCGGGCAGTTCGACGATCTTGAACGGCCCGGTGAACTTGCCCGGCACGTCGCGCGCGGTGGAGGGCGGGTTCACGCCATCGACCTCTCCGTGCAGATAGAGCGTCGGCAGCGCGAGCCGCTTCGTCGCCTTTACCCGGTCGGCCAGCCATGTCCCGCGCGGATCGGGCTGCGCCTCGTCCCAGCGGGCGCGGTAGCTGTGGATCGTCACGGCCGGCCAGTCCGGATTGTCGAAGGACTTGGCGACGCGGTTGAACGTCGCCTCGTCGAACCAGCCGCGCGGCGACCAGTTGACCCAGTGGATATGGGCAAAGCCGCGCCGGTCGTCGCGCACCGCCTGCGCGCCGCGCCGGGTTGCCATGAACCAGTGATACCATTGCCGCTGCGCCTGGTCGAAGGACGGGGTCGGCATGCCCCCCAGGCGCGGCGGCGTGGCAAGCAGCGCCATCTTGCGCACCCGCTCGGGCCACCCCACGGCCAGCGCCTCGGCGATGTTGCTGCCCCAGTCGTGGCCGGCGACCATGAAGCGGTCGATGCCGAGCACATCCATCAGCGCGATCGCATCCAGCGCCAGGATCGCGCTGTCGCCGGTGCGGGGCGTGTGGTCATGGCGGAACCGCGTCGCCCCGAACCCGCGCAGGGTCGGCACGACGACGCGCAGGCCCGCCTGCGCCAGACGCGGCGCGACCCGGTCCCATGTCGTCGCATCGTCGGGCCAGCCATGCAGCAGCAGGACGACGGGGGCGTCCTCCGATCCGTACAGGTCACAGGCGATGGAAAGATGTTCGGTGATGATCGTCGGCATCGGTGGAAAAGACCCTTTGCTTGGACTGTTGCCAAACTCCGGCGGCGTGGTGCCGTTCCGATTGTACTTTGGCGACCGAGGCGATGCGGGGGCCTGGCGGGGCAGGTGGCGTTGAATACCGGCTCGGCTTTCCGAATGTCTTCTCCCTCCATTGCGAATGACCACCCCGGCCTCCGCCGGAATGGTGTGATAGATGGACGAAGGGGGAGTGAAATCGCGATTTTGACAGCAAAACTTCGTCACGGGCCTTGATCGCGGGGGGCGCTATCGCGTTTTAGGACATAGGGGGTGCGCGATTGACGAATGGAATGACATGCGGTGGCGACGGCGTAACCTGGCTTCGATAAGTGCGGATGTGAATGACGGGCTGGCCCCCGGCGTCGAGGTGGTGACCAGCGGCGCCCCCCGTTCGGAAGAGCCGGTGCAGACCCGTGGCTATCGTGTCATCGCGCTCGTCGTCGCGTCCGCGCTGTTCATGCAGCAACTGGACGGCACCGTCCTGACCGTCGCGCTTCCCACCATGGCGCGCGATCTGGCGACCCCCGCCACCAGCCTCAGCCTGGCGCTGACCAGTTACCTGCTCGCGCTGGCGCTGTTCATTCCCGCCAGCGGGACGCTGGCCGACAAGTTCGGGTCGCGCACCATCTTCTGCTCGGCGATCGGGGTGTTCCTGCTCGGATCGATTCTGTGCGCGCAGTCGGGGTCGTTGCCCACATTGGTCGCCGCGCGTTTCCTGCAAGGCATTGGCGGCGCGATGATGGTGCCGGTCGGGCGGCTGGTCCTGCTGCGCAGCGTCGCCAAGGCGGACATGGTGCAGGCGCTCTCCTGGCTGGTCATGCCCGCGCTGATCGGACCGATCCTGGGGCCGCCATTGGGCGGGTTCATCGTGACCTGGCTCGACTGGCGCTGGATCTTCTATCTCAACATTCCGATCGGTATCATCGGCATGATCGGCGCGTGGATGCTGGTGCCCGAGGTGCGCGGCGATGCGCGGTTGCGGTTCGACGTGTCGGGCTTTTTCCTGTCCGGCATAGCGCTGGGCTGCCTGTTGTTCGGGTTCGAACTGGCCAGCCGCCCCGGCACCGGCCTGATCGCGATCGGCCTGTTGGTGATCGGCGCGGTCTTCGGATGGCTCTACATCCGCCATGCGAAGCACATCGCCGACCCGATCCTCGACCCCACGCTGATGCGCGTCCCGACCTTTCGCCTGTCGGTGATCGGCGGCTCGCTGACCCGGATCACGCAAGGGGCGCAGCCCTTCCTGCTGCCGCTGATGTTCCAGCTCGGCTTCGGCCTCAGCGCGGCCAAGACGGGCACGATCACCATGGCGGGCGCGGTGGGCGCGCTGGCGATGAAGGCGCTCGCGCCGCGCGTCCTGCGCCTCTGGGGCTTCCGTCGCAGCCTGATCGTGTCGGGGCTGGCGAGCAGTGCGGGCTATGCGACCTGCGCGTTCTTCCGACCCGACTGGTCGATCCCGCTGATCACCTTCATCCTGGCGCTGTCGGGCTTCTTCACCTCGTTCCAGTTCACCGGCTTCAACGCCATCGCCTATGCCGATGTGGACAAGGAGCGGATGAGCGCGGCGACGAGCTTCTACGCGACCTTCCAGCAGTTGACCCTGTCGCTGGGCATCTGCACCGCCGCGACCGTGCTGGAGCTCGGATCGCTGGTCGAGGGGAAGGGCGGGCCGACGCTGAACAGCTTCTCGGCGGCGTTCATCGTGGTGGCGATCATCTCGGCCTCGGCGGTCATCTGGAACCGGCGCTTCGCCCCCGATGCGGGCGCGGCGATGAGCGGGCATCATGGAGGGGACGCCGACGGGGAATGACGGATCGGTCATGTCATTCCCTGTCAGAAACAATCCAGGATAAGGATCGTTAGCCGCCTTCGTAACGAAGACGGAGAAAGCCGGTGGCAGCGCAGACGGTAATCGTGACGGGGGCCGAGTCCGGGATCGGTGCGGCCTGTGCCGAGGCGTTCGGCGCCACCGGGGCCAGGGTCGCGATCCTGTTCCATAGCGATCAGGGCGCCGCCGACGCTTCCGCCGAGGCGGTGCGCAAGGCGGGCGGACAGGCGATGACGGTGCAGGTCGGTGTCGAAGACGAGGCCTCGGTCGACCAGGCCTTTGGGACCGTCGAAAAGCAATGGGGCGCGGCCGACGTGCTGGTCAACTCCGCCGGGGTCAATATGGCGGGCGTCGCGGTCCGCGACATGACGCTGGCGCATTGGCAGCGTATGATCGACACCGACCTGACCGGCGCCTTCCTGACCTCGCGCCGCTTCCTGACCGGACGGGGCGAGGCGAAGGGCGATGCGACGATCCTGCAAATCTCGTCCATCCACGCCTATGCGGTGCGCGCGGGCGGTGCGGATTATTGCGCGGCCAAGGGCGGGCTGACCACGCTGGTCGAAACGCTGGCCATCGAGGAGGCTGCGCGCGGCGTCCGGGTCAACGCGATCGAGCCGGGCATGATCCTGACCCCGATGAACGCCAAGGCGCAGGCCGACCCGGCCTATCGCGCCAGCCTGGAGAAGAACATCCCGATGGGCCGCGCCGGCAAGGCGTCGGAGGTCGCCGACCTCGCCGTTTTCCTCGCCTCCGACAAGGCGAAGTATATCACCGGCGCGCGGATCGTCATCGATGGCGGTCTGTCGCTGATGCAGGCGCTCGGCGCATGACGGTGCCGGACGCGAACAGCCCGGTCGCCGATCCGCATCGCAAGGACCGGGTGGCCGATGCGCCGTTCGACCTGGACTTCAACGTCAAGCGGATCGAGGAGGTGACGCTCGACGGCCCGCCGGAGCTGATGGCCCGCGACCTGATGAGCCCCTATGTCTGGCGGGAGGCCGATGGTCGCTGGGGCATGATGGTCCGCGCGGTGGTCCGTCCGGGCGAGGCCCTGACCGATACCGGTGTCATCTGGGCCGGGTGGAGCGAGGACGGGCGGCACTTCACCATGCTGGACGCGCCCTCCATCGCGCCGGGGCCAGGCGAGCATGATGCGGGCGGGGTCGAGGACCCGACGGTCGTTCGCACCGAGGACGGCTATATCGTCTATTATTCGGGCGTGCTGGCCGATCACGCGCATGGCGAGCTGTCCTATGCCGCGGGGCCGTCGGTCGACCGGCTGGACAAGAGCGGCGTCGCGCTCGCATCCTCCAAGTCGGAGGGTAATACCAAGGAGGCGACGGTCGACCGGACGGCGGACGGGCGCTGGCGACTGTTCTACGAATATGCCGCCGACGAGGCATCACGCATCGGCCTGGCGATCGGCGAGGATGTGGCGGGGCCGTGGACCGAGCAGCCCACGCCCTTCATGCCGCGCGAGAAAAGCTGGGATGACTGGCATCTCTCGACCGGCCCGCTGCTGACCGACGACAAAAGCTGCCCGGTGATGTTCTACAACGGCGCGACCCGCGATGCGCGGTGGCGGATCGGCTGGGTCGCCTTCGACGAACATTATACCCGTGTCGTCGCGCGCGGGATCGAACCGCTGATCCTGCCGCCGCCCGCCGCTGATCGCGGCGCGACCGACATCGCCTTCGCCGCCTCGGTCGTGGTCGCGGAGGATGGTATCTGGCTTTACTATTCGCTCGAAGATCGGCGATTGTCGCGGGCGTTGATCCGGCGCAGTTGAGCCGCCTGTTTCCGTCCCCAGCGTAAGAAAGCCCGTCGATGCTCGGAGAATTCGAAGCACCCGTCGCCCCGAGCATCCACGCCTCGATCGCCCCGGCCCCGGCCTTGCGCCCCGACCGGCCCTATGCCCGTGACGAGCTGCTGCACGAGCTGTTCGACGCGACCGTGCGCGACCATGGGGCGGCGATCGCTGCCCAGCTGATCGGCGCGGACGAGGAATATAGCCGACCCAAGGCCTGGACCTACGACATGCTCGCCCGGCGCAGCCTGTCGATGGCGCACCGGCTGCGCGCGCTAGGGGTGGGCAAGGGCGATCGGGTCGTGCTGTGCCTGCCGCGCGGATTGGACCAGTATATGGCGATCCTGGGCGTGCTACGCGCCGGGGCGGCCTATGTCCCGGTCGACTGGGGCTATCCGCAGGATCGCATCGCCTACATCATCGAGGATAGCGGCGCGGCGCTGACCGTCACCACGTCCGCGCGGGCGGCGGAGATACCCGGCGAGACGCTGTGCCTGGATGCCGAACTGGGCGATCTGGCCGCCGAACCGGCCGCGCCGCTCGGCCGCGAGGTGACGGGATCGGATCGCCACGACCTGGCCTATATCATCTATACCTCGGGCACGACCGGGCGGCCTAAAGGGGTGATGATCACCCATGCCAATGCCTGTCACCTCGTCCGCTCGGAAAGTGCGATCCTGGCATTGGAGCCGAGCGACATCGTGTTCGGCGGGTTCAGCCTGGCCTTCGACATGTCGGTCGAGACGATGTGGAGCGCTTTTTTCGTCGGTGCGAAACTGCTCGTCGCGACCGAGCCGCTGGCGGCGAGCGGCCCGGATGTCGCCATCGCGCTGGCTGCGGAAAAGACGACCATCTGGCATGTCGTCCCCTCCCTGATCGCGTTGGTCGAGCATCCGGTGCCGACGCTTCGCCTGATCAACATGGGCGGCGAGGCGTGTCCCGCCGACCTGCCGCGCCGTCTGGCGCGTCCCGGCCTGCGACTGCTCAACACCTATGGTCCGACGGAAACGTCGGTCACGGCGACCTGGACCGAGGTGCAGCCGGGCAAGCGCATCACCATCGGCAAGCCGCTGCCCGGCTATACCGCCTGGATCGTCGACGAGCAGTTGCAGCCGGTCGAGGCGGGGCAGGAGGGCGAGCTGGTCATCGGGGGGCCCGGCGTCGGCGTCGGCTATGTCAATCGGCCCGACTTGACCGCCGAGAAATTCACCATGACCCCGTTCGACACCGTGTCGGGCGAACCCGAGCGCATCTATCGCTCGGGCGATCTCGTGCGGCTGGATGCGGCGGGGGATATCGATTTCGTCGGGCGCATCGACACGCAGGTGAAAATCCGCGGCTTCCGCGTCGAGCTGGCCGAGATCGAGGCGGTGATCGGCGAAGCGCCCGGCGTCGCGCAGACGGTCGTCCACCTGTTCACCGATGCCGATGGCTCGGAATTCCTCGCCGCCTTCCTGGTCGCGCGGAGCGGTGAGGCGATCGACATCGCCGATATCAAGGCACGGGTCACCGAGCGCCTGCCCAACTACATGCGCCCCGCCGCCTATCAGATACTGGCGGCGCTGCCGACCTTGCCCGCCTCGGGCAAAGTCGACCGCAAGGCGCTGGTAAAGCCGGAAATCACCGTCGACACCGGCCGCGCGATCGAACCGCCCGCCACCCCGATGGAGGAAAGGCTCCACGCCATCTGGACCGAGGCCTTCGCGCCGCAGCCGGTGTCCGTCACCGACGATCTGTTCGAGGATCTGGGCGGCCATTCGCTGAAGGCCGCGCGGCTGGTCTCGGCCGCGCGCAAGGTCGCGGGGCTGGAGGGGCTGTCGCTGGAAGACCTCTATGCCGCGCCGACCATTCGGGCGCTGGCCACCCGGATCGGCTGCGCGGCGGCGGTCGCGGTGCAGACCGAGGAGAGCTTCCACCGCGTGCCCGAATGGAAGCGCTGGCTGTGCGTCGCGGCGCAGACAGTGGCGTTGCTGCCCATCTATACCATCGCCGGGTTGCAGTGGTTCTTTCCATACGTGGCCTACACCCATCTGGCCGGGCGGATGCCGCGCATCGACGCGCTGATCCTGAGCGCGCTGTTCTTCACCATCGTGCCGGTCGCCTCGATGCTGTTCTCGATTCTGGCCAAATGGCTGATCGCGGGGCGGTTCAAGGCGGGGGACTATCCGCTGTGGGGCGGCACCTATTTCCGATGGTGGCTGGTGCGGCGGATCATCGCGGTGACGGCGACCCCCTATCTGGCGGGTACGCCGATGATCCGGGGCTATTACCGGATGCTCGGCGCGAAGATCGGCAAGCGTGCCTATATCGGCAACGGCGTCATCGATACCGCCGACCTGTTCGCCTGCGGCGACGATGCGATCGTCAGCGACCAGGCGGTGATGGCGACCAGTTCGGTCGAGCGCGGCCTGTTGCGGCTGGGCACGGTGACGCTGGGCGACCGCGCCTTTGTCGGCGGGCAGGCGGTGGTCGGCCGCAATTCGGCCTTGGGGGATGACGCCATCCTCGACGACATGGCCGCGCTTCCCGCTGAAACGGTGATCCCCGCCGGGCAATGCTGGACGGGATCGCCCGCCGCCTTCGACCGCATGGTCGAGCCGGGCGAGGTCATCACGACGGCCAAGCGGGCGGGGCCGTCGATCGCGATCTTCATCGGCGCGCTGCTGCTGCCGATCATCGCCATCCTGCCCATCGCACCCGGCCTGATCGCATTGATCGAGCTCGACTGGGCGACGACCGGCTATGGTTACATGCTCGTCTCACCACTGCTCGCCGCGACCTATATCGTGATGATGTGCGTGCTGACGGTGCTCGCCAAGCGGCTGATCCTGGGCCGGGTGAAGCCGGGCGTCTATGGCCTCGATAGCTGGTTCTATGTCCGTTACTGGATGGTCCGGCAGATCAACGATCTGGCGCTGCGGCTGCTGCACCCGATCTTTGCCACGCTCTACGTGATCCCCTGGTATCGCGCGCTGGGCGTGAAGGTCGGGCGGCGGGCGGAGATTTCGACCGCGAGCGCCATCGTCCCCGATCTGGTCGAGATCGGGCCGGAGAGCTTCATCGCGGACTCGGTGATCTTCGGCGCGGCCAAGATCGGCCATGGCACCATCGAACTGGCGCACACGAAGATCGGCCGCCGCAGCTTCATCGGCAATTCGGCGCTGCTGCCCACCGGCGCGCAGATTGGCGACGAGGTGCTGATCGGCGTCCTCTCCAAGCCCCCCGAGGACCTGACGCTAGCGACCGAGGCGGGCAGCACCTGGTTCGGCTCGCCCGCGATCAAGCTGCCGGTGCGGCAGGTCGCGACGATGTTCGACGAGGGCGCGCGCTTCAACCCGTCCAAGGGCCTGATCGCCACCCGCCTGTCGATCGAGGCGATCCGCACCACCCTGTCGCTGACCGCCTTCCTGGTGTTCTTCAGCGCGCTTTTGTCGGTGGTCGGCGATCTCGACGATCTGGAGCGCGGCGGGCTGGTCATCATCTCGGCCTTCCCGTTCCTCTATGTCGGCTTCTGCCTGGCTTGCGGGCTGTTCGTGCTGGCGCTGAAATGGCTGGTCGTCGGGCGGTACAAGGCAAGGACCGCGCCGCTGTGGAGCACCTTCGTCTGGCGGACCGAACTGGTGACGGCGACCTATGAGAATCTGGCGGTCGCCAATCTGCTGGAGCCGTTGCGCGGCACGCCGTGGATCGGCCTCTACCTCCGGCTGATGGGCGCCAAAGTCGGCAAGCGCTGCTATATCGACACCACCGACCTGACCGAGCATGATTTGGTCACGATCGGCGACGATGTCGCGCTCAACGACTATGCCGGGCTCCAGACGCATCTGTTCGAGGACCGGGTGATGAAGGTCGGTGCGATCAAGGTCGGCGACCGGGCGACCATCGGCTCGCTGGCCATCGTCCTCTACGATGCCGAGGTCGGGGCGGATGCGCAGCTGGGTGACCTGTCGGTGGTGATGAAGGGCGAGACGCTGCCCGACGGCACCAATTGGGAAGGCAGCCCGGCACGGATCGTCACCGAGGTATGATCCCGCTGCGCCATGACGGGCCGCTCGACCGGCTGGCGTGGGACGGTCGCGCGCCCGTCATCTGGCGCACGGCCGATCCGGGACGGGGGAAGCGCGCGCCGTTGGCCGAGGCGCTGCTGACCCGACTGGCGGGCGGATCGGTCCGGCTGGCGCGCAGCACGGCCGGCCAACCGCAGGTCGCCGCCCCGCAAGGCTGGTATATCGGCCTTGCGGGACGAGGGGAGGCATGCCTGATCGCCGCAGCGCGGCAACCGATAGCGGTGGACCGCGAGACGATCGACGATGCCCCGCCGCTCTGGGACATGCTGACCCCGGCGGAGGCACGGGACGTGCGTGCCGCACCCGATCCGTCGCGCCAATGGCTGCGTCGTTGGACGATCAAGGAAGCCTATGCCAAGCTGATCGGCGATCCCCGGCAGATCGCCGCCGAGACGATCGAGACGCGGCTGATCGACGACCGCCAAGCGACCGCGCATCGACAGGGGGAGCGCAACGCGCATTGCTGGACCCGCGAAGAGGGCGGAGCGATCGAGACGGTGGCCTTATGGGCATGAGTGACGTCGTTGTCCGCCCCTATGCCGAGACCGACCGCGATGCCGTGCTGTCGATCTTCGACGCCAACCGGGCCACGTATTTCGGGGCTGGCGACCGCGACTGGCTGGTCGAGACGCTGGACGAACCCGACGGCCCCGCCTTTGTCGTGGCGATCGACGGACGCGCGGCGGCGTTCGGCGGGTATGAGGTCTGGGAGCATTACAACAAGGCGCTGCTCTACTGGGGCATGGCTGCACCGGCCTATCATGGCTGTGGGCTGGGGCGGCTGTTGCTGCTGGCGCGGCTGCATCATGTCGCGGTCCATGCCCGGCCGGTGACGCGCTACGTCACGGTCGATACTTCGCCCCAGGTCGCGCCCTTCTTCCTGCGTTGCGGCTTCGAGCAGACCGCCGTCTGGCCCGAAGGCTATCGCTCCGGCATGACCATGAACGAGCTTCGCTTCGATCTGGCGAAGGTGTCGGCGGACGAACTGGCGACCCGCTGCGACGACGCGCTGGCGGCGGTCGTTCGCATCCTGTCTTCGACGGAACGGTACGGCCGCACCTCTCAGGCTTGACCGGAACCGGCTCTGCGAGGCCGCGCCGGGCGATTCGTTCGCGGCCTGATCCGGGTCGATGAGCCGCAGGACGACCCGAAACGCCCCCGGGGCATGCTTCACCCGTTCCCCTACGTCATCCGCCATCGTTGCGGAGCCGAAACGGGAAAACTTCACAATCCTTTGTAATTCATCCGATATCGGAGTTGACAGCCCGGTGCCGCCATGAAAGCCATGTCACGGATAAGTCGATGTTATTAATCGGAATTAAGGGGGTAGCGTGGGGGTGGCTGTTTCTCGCGTATCGCTGATGGCGATCGCATCGTTTTTCCTGGTCCAGGCGGGTTCGGCTGCCGCGCAGAGCCAATATGTGCCGCCCGCGCCGACCGGCGGCTATGTGATGGCCAATGGCCAGCGGACGGCGAACTACGAAGCGGCGCTGGCATCGTGGCGACAGGACAAGCAATTCTCGGTCGATTACACCAAGGGCTATCTCGGCCTGGAATATGCCTATGTCCTCGGCCTGTCGGGCAAGGGACAGACGATCGGGATCAACGATGCGGGCGTGGTGATGAGCCATCCCTCTTTTGCGGGATCGGGCAAGATTTCGGGGCTGCGTACGCCCGTCCCCGTGACCTATGGCAATGACGGCATGGTCAATCCGCGCCGACCCTGGGAAATCCACGGCACCCATGTCGCGGGTACGGCGGCGGGCGACCGGCTGGCGAATGGGGTGATGTTCGGCAACGCGTTCGGCGCGAACATCCTGTCGGCGACGACCAATTTTTCCGCAGGCGATTTCCTGTGGTGGCGCGACCAGATCCTCGACAATGTCACGGTCGCCACCGCGCAGGAGAATATCCCTGCGCTCGCCAATACCGGGCGGGTTCGGATCATCAACAACAGCTGGGGCTCGACCTCGACCCAGCCCTATACGCTGACCCCGTCCCAGGCACGGGGCGCGTTTCAGCAGACGCTGAACGGCTTCTACGATCCGGTCCTGAAGAACGACGTGCTGGTCGTCTTTTCGGCGGGCAACGGCAGCGGCGTCCATGCCAGTATCGATGCGGTGACGCCGCTCAACGACCTGCGGCTGCGTTCGAACTGGTTGTCCGTCACCAACTATCTGGCGAACGGCACGGCGGCGGCCAGCACCAGCCTGTGCGGCCAGACCGCCACCTGGTGCGTGTCGGGGCCGGGCAGCGCGGTCGTGTCCGCAGCGCCGACCTATCTGGTCGACGGCACCGCGATCCGCGCGAAATACACGCGCGCCATGTATCCGACCATCTATGCCGCAACGACGCTGGCCCAGTTGCAGACGGCGGCGGTCAACACGTGGCTGAGCGTGCTGAACGACTATATCGTCCGGCGCGACACCGCCCTGACGCAGGGCCGCCCGTTCGATGAGGAGGCCGAGCGGACCAAGGTGGCGCAGCAGGCGGTCGGCATCTCGCTGGCCTATGGTGCCCGGTTCATGACGCCCGATCCCGATGGCTATACCAGCCGCCTGGCGCAGATCCTGACCATTCCCGGCAACGTCACGCTACTGGGACGGGACTTTTCCACCTCGGTCCTGACCCAGGCCAACACCATCATCACCGCCGAGCTCCAGAAGTACATTACCTTCACCGGGCCGGGCTATGCCGCGCTGACCGGCACCTCGATGGCGGCGCCCAATGTCTCGGGCTTCGCCTCTCTGCTGATGGAGTATTTTCCCGAATACAAGACCGGGCTGATCTCCGACATCCTGGTCTCCAGCTCGAAGGACCTCGACACGCCGGGCGTCGACCTGCGCTCGGGCTGGGGGGCGCCGCAGATGGCGGTGGCGCTGCGCGGGCCGACCGCGCTGCGCGACACGCGCGAGGTCACGGTGGCATCGGGCACGACCGATATCTGGAGCAATCCGATCACCGATGCGCGCGACCGTTATTCGGCCGAGGTTCTGGCGGGCTTCCCCAACGATATCGGCGGCCTGGTCAAGCGTGGCGACGGCGAGCTGATCCTGACCGCCGCCAACAGCTATAGCGGTCCGACCCGCGTCGAGCAGGGGCAGCTGACCGTGGATGGCAGCCTGACCCGCTCGGCGGTGACGGCGGTGTCGGGTGGCACCATCGCGGGCAATGGCAGCGTCGCGTCGTTGACCGCCGGGACGGGCGGCATCGTCTCGCCGGGCAGCACCGGCGCGTTCGGGACGCTAACCGTGGCAGGCACCGCCAGCCTGGGATCGGGAAGCCAGTTCGTCGCCGACATCGGCCCCGCTGGGACTTCCGACCAGCTGGCGGCGCGCAGCATCGTGCTGGGCGGCGGCAACCTGACCCTGCGGCCGGTCAATTATGTGCCGCGCTATGGCGACAGCTACACGTTGCTCACCGCATCGAACGGAATCGCCGGCAGCTTCGGCAGCACCACCGCCTTCAGCGCGATCCTCTATCCTGAGCTCAGCTATGGTGCGGGTCGGGTGACGGCGGCGGTGGGGGCGCGGCCCTATACCGGTGTCGTTGCGGCGACACCGGTGCAGACCGCCTATGCGCGGCTGCTCGACGCCAATCGCTCGGCCTATGCCAATTTGCGCGGTACATACGACCTGCTTGACCTTCAGGATGTCGGGACGATCCGGGCAAGCCTGGAGGCGATCGCACCGCGCAGCCAGACGACGCGCCAGGCGATCGGCACCACCGCGACTGACAATATCGCGCGCTTCTATCGCGATCGCCTGACCGCGATGACGCCGGACGGCTTTGCGGGCGGCACGGTCGCGATGATCGGCAAGCCGCTGGAGTTCGCCGCCAACGCCATCGTCGCCCCCGGCCGCCCCCAGACGGTCAGCGACACGCCGACCAGCATGGTCCGCGAAAACATGTTGCCCGATAATGTCTCGGCCTATCTGGCGGGTGGCTATATCGACGGCGCGGGTGCGGCGATGCCCGGCACGATCGGTGGCCGCGATCCGTTCGACGGTTTCTATATCGCGGGCGGTGTCGAGGCGCGGGTGTCGGACACGGGCGCACTGGGCTTCGGCCTGTCCTATTCGGATATCGATGGCGACCAGCGTTTCGGCCAGTCCGCCAAGGGCGAGCTGATCCAGGGTACGCTCTACGGACGGCTCGGCGCTACGCTCGGCCCGGCGCTGGATGTGCAGTTCGGCGCAGGCGTGTACCAGTCCTCGACCCGGCGGCAGGGCAGCTTTGTCGGCACGCCCTTTGACCTGCGCTCGCGCGACAATGCACTGGCCCTGTCGAGCGAAGTGGGGGCAAGCTATATGAAGGGCAGCGGGGCCTTGCGCTTCGGCCCGCGTGTGGCGATCCGTACCAGCAGCATCGACTTCACCCCCACGGGCGAGACGGGCAGCGGTCCGGCACTGACCTATGGCCGCGACCGGTTCCTGAGCGTGCAGGGACGCGCGGGGCTTCAGGTCGACGCGACGCAGGGTGGCTTCCGCCCCTTCGCCTCGGCTTATTACGTCCATGATTTCGAGGGGCGGCCGGGCTATTTCAACGCCGGGTTCGTCGGCGGCACGCGGGCGCAGGCCCGCTTCCTGACGGCGCAGCAGGACCGCGACTGGGGCGAGATCAGCGCAGGGGTTGCCTATCGCTCGGGCCGCGCGACCGTATCACTGGCGGCGGACTCGACGGTGGGGCGCGACGATGTGCGCAACCAGTCCTATCGTGCCGGATTGAAGCTGTCCTTCTGATGCAGCGGGCGGGGTCGTCATGGTGGTGATGGCGGCCCTGCTGGCAATGGCCGATCCGGTGCCGCTGGTGGTCTATCAGCGTCCGGGTGCGACGGCGGCGCAGGCGGATGCCGAGCTCCGGCAATGCCGCATCATCACCACCGGCCCGGCGGCGGCTGGGGAGCGCCCGGACGGGGCGGCGCTGCTCGACAATGGAACGCCAGCCCGCGCGCCCGGGGATACGATCGAGGCGTGCATGGCGACCCAGGGCTGGCAGGCCCGCACCTTGTCGGAGCGGGAGCGCCGCGAGGTATCCCGCCTCGATCCCGCCGCCCGTCGGAAAGCCTTGGACAGGCTGGCTGCGAAGTCATTTAAAGCGCGAGCCGCGATCGATTCCCCCGGAACGCTTGGTCGTTGATAATGTAGGACGGGAAGGAGGATGCTTCGGCGGTCCTTCCGTTCTTGAAATCAAGGACGGCCAATTCCCGCTTCCTGACGGATTGCCACTCTTGCCCGCTCCATTCTATCACGGCGGCGCGAAGGCTTCACGTTTCACCCGCACGGGCAAACCGCAGAGAAATCTGCCATCGGAGGCTGTAGGCGCACGCCAAAGCATGTCGATGACGACGTAGGCTGTCCAAGGGTGCCCGACATGGTCGCCGACGTTCAGCATACACCCTTCGACAGGCCACGAGCGCTGCGCGTCCGGCCCGCATTCCCGTCGAGTGCTGTAAAAGGCATGGGCCGAGGCCGTGGGGGAAAGTCGATCGCACTTCATAATGCATGTTGAGCGTGTGGGGGACGTGGGCCACCAACTACGAGGCGGTTAATCTTTGGCCTGCGAACTATGTGGGGGGGGGCATCCCCGCGAGTGCGGGGGAACCTCCATTGCACCGCCACCCCGGCAGGCCGTGACGGGACCGTCCCCGCAAGTGCGGGGGAACCGGGGCCGCTTTCGACCCGACCGACGCGCGGGGGGGACCATCCCCGCGGGTGCGGGGGAACCTACGAAGCTCTGCCCGTCGAGTACCAGGTCGACGGACCATCCCCGCGGGTGCGGGGGAACCGCCCGGTCGAGGTCGGCCACGTCGGCCTCGCTCGGACCATCCCCGCGGGTGCGGGGGAACCAGCGCATCGTCCTGCCCGCCATCGCGAAGGCCGGGACCATCCCCGCGGGTGCGGGGGAACCCCGTAAGGTGAAGGGTGCAGAGCTTGCCGAGCGGGACCATCCCCGCGGGTGCGGGGGAACCGTTCTTCCGGGGCTTCGGGCAGAAGCCGGACTAGGTCGGATCGACATTCAGGATTCCCAAACGCGCTGAACGGTGATTCATAAGCATTCGTGTTGTGGCGCGGAGCGGATAATGGGGATCAGGCGGTACGAGTTGAGCGAGGCGCAATGGTCCCGGATTGCCTTGCTGGTTCCGGGCAAGACGGCTGATCCTGGCCGAAGGGGTTCGGATAACCGGCTGTTTGTGAATGGATGTTTGTGGGTGCTGCGCTCTGGCGCCCGTTGGTGCGATCTGCCGGAACGCTACGGCAAGTGGAAGACGGTGCATCGGCGTTTCAGCCGCTGGTGCCACGCTGGCGTCTGGGAGCGGGTGTTCGAGGCGCTGACGGTGGATCGCGACAATCAGTATCTGATGATCGACAGCACCATCGTTCGCGCTCACCATCAGGCGGCGACCGGAAAAGGGGGGGCAAGGATCAGGCGCTGGGGCGTTCCCGAGGCGGACTGACGACCAAGGTTCACATGCTCGCCGACACGTTCGGCCGACCTTTGCGGTTTCGCATCACGCCCGGCCAAGCCAGCGACATCGCCTCGGCACCCGCCCTGCTCGAAGGCCAGCGCGGCAAAGCTGTGCTCGCCGACAAGGCGTATGACGGCAATGACTTGCGTAGTCAGATCGCTGCTATGGACGCCGAGGCGGTGATCCCGTCCAAGCGCAACCGCAAGGTCGCCATCCCGCACGATGCCCTCATCTACAAGCATCGCAACCAAATCGAGAGATGCTTCAAACATTTCCGACGCTTCGCTACTCGCTACGACCGCCGCATCATCCACTTCACCGGCTTCGTCCATCTCGCCGCTGCCATGATCTGGCTACGATGAATGTCGATCCGGCCTAGAGGGGGCTTGAAGGCAGGCGCATACGGAAGGTCGTGGGGACGATCGGCAGCAGGTCGAGCGTACCGCCATGCCCCTGCGCAATCCGCCGGGCGAGGCTGAGGCCGATGCCGGTTCCGGTCGGCTTGGTTGTGTCGAACGGGCGGAAGATCGCCGCAGTCCGGTCGACCGGAACGCCGGGGCCGCTGTCGCTGATATCTATCATCCACTGCCCGTCCGCTGCCGTGACGGACAGGGCGACATGGCCCGTGTCGCCCGCCGCCTCGGCGGCGTTCTGCAACAGCGCCCAGAGCGCCTGGCTCAACTGATCGCGATCGACCGCGCCGATCAGGCCGGGGGACAGCGTGACGTTCAGCGTCGTGCGCGGCCAGCGACCTGCGAACAGTCGCGCCAGATCGTCGATCATTCCCGCCATGGCGACGTCCCGCCGCATCGGCGGGGGCAAACGGCCCAGCGATCGATAGGCCTCGGTAAAGCGGTGCAATCCCTCGGCCCGGCGGGCGAGGGTGGTCAGGATTTCGGGCAGCAGCGCAGGATCGCTGTCGCGCGCCTCGGCCGCCGCCAGCCCGCATTCGGCGAGCGAGACGATGGGGGCGAGGCCGTTGAGCATCTCATGCCCCAGCACCTGGATCATCTCGGCACTGGCCCGCGCCTCGGCGACGCGTTCCTCGCTATCCACATCGATCAGCGCGACGACGGAGCGGTCGGCGACATCGACGCGGTCGGCGCGCCAGCTTCGCCCGGCATGGCGCAGATGCGTCGCCTGACGGTCGGTCACCAGCGGCGGGGCGGGGAGGACACGGTCGTCGGTCGCGAACAACTGCCGCGCTGCCCGGTTGAGCGCGTGCACCACCGAGCCGTCGACCAGCAGCAATGGGGTAGGGGAGGCGTCGAGCAACAATCTATGACTGGTCGTTTCGGGGCCTTCCGCCGCCGCCACCGCTGCAACCGGGGACCGGGCCGGCGGCCGACCGGCGAGTAGCAACCCCGCGACCGCCAGCACCGCGCCGATCAAAGCCAGCCATAGCCCATGCGTCCAGGCCAGGGCCGCCGCCGCACCCAGGATCGCCAGCGCCAGCCTAGAGCCCATGCTGCGCCATGCGCCGGTACAGCGTACCCCGGCTCAGCCCCAATGCGGCGGCCGCGCGGGAGATGTTGTGGCGATGCTCCTTCAACGCGGCCTCGATCATCAGCTTTTCCGCGTCGTCGAGCCGGAAGGTCGGTGCGCCCGTCTCTCCTGTCGTCGCGCCGTGCGGCGCTGGCAAGATCGCAGCGGCATCGATCACGCCGTCATCGGACAGCAGCACCGCCCGCTCGATCGCCGCTGACAGTCCGCGCACCTCGTCCGGCCAGTCGGTCGCGGCGATGATCGCTTCGGCGGCGGGGGACAGCCTTACCTGGCGGCCGCCATAGGTCTCCCCCGCCATCTGGGCGAAGTGGCGCGCGAGGATCACCGCATCGCCCTGACGTATGCCGAGCGGCGGCACCGCGATCTCCAGCGTGGAGAGGCGGCGGCGCAGCGCCGGGGACAGCGGCGCAAGGCTGTCGGCAATGCTCAGGCAGCGCAGATCCGGCGGCAACCGGTCGAGTAACCGCGCCTGCGCCACCAGATCCAGCCGGTCGGCATGGCGCAGAAGCACCGTCCCGCGCGGCTGGGCCAGCAGGGACCATTGTTCGGCATCGCGGAGGTCGATGCGGATCGGCGGTTCGCCCGCATCCGGCGAGGTGGCATGGACTGCCATCGCGGTCAGCGTCCGCCCCGATCCGGGGCGGCCGGTCACGGCAATATTGGCCACGGTCGGGCCGACCCGCTGGACGATCGTTCGCACCTCGGCGATGGCGGGTGAGTCGCCCAGCAACATAAAGCCACCGGCGGGTCGGGGCGGCGGGTTTCCGGCTGTCGCGCGGTCGGCGATGATGGCGGCGCATTTGGTGAGCAGGTCGTCCTTGCGCCACGGCTTCATCACGAAGTCGCGCGCTCCCGCCTGCATCGCCGCGACGGCAATGCGGATGCCGCTATGCGCGGTGATGACGATGATCCGAGCGCCCGGATCGTCCGCCATGATCCGCGTGATGCAATCCAGCCCTTCCTCGCCGTTCGTTCGCCCGGCGGTAAAGTTCATGTCGAGCAGGATCGCATCGTAACGCCGCCGCGCCAGTCGCGAATAAGCGCTACCCGGATCGCCTGCGATGTCGAGCCGGTGGCCCGACAATCGAAACAGGATTTCGGTCGACCGCGCCACGACCGGATCGTCCTCGACCAGCAGGATATCCCATCCGCTTGACAGCGATGCGGCGTGTCCATGGGCGGACAGAATGTCCGCATCTGTCCCGCCGTCCGAACGTGCCGCAGAAGATAAGTCTGGTTTCATAACGGCTTGGCGTTTCCGGCGCTGGACAGGGACAGTGCGACCATGATGACCGAACAACCGATCCGCGCAAGTGCCGCATAGACAGGCCGGGCCACCAGACCCTAGCCATGATGCGACGCGCGATCAGATAGGGGGACGTTTCGCGTGAACAGCTTTGCCCTTCTTTCGCTCTACCGCTCGCTGACCCGCCACAAGCTGTACGCCGCTCTCAATATCGGCGGGCTGGCATTGGGGATCGCGGTGTTTTTCGTGCTGTCGCTCTACGTGCGGTTCGAGACGAGTTTCGAGCACTGGCTGCCGCATCACGATGACATCTACATGGTGCGAACCGAACTGCATCTGCCGGGCAGTCCGTTCAACGGCGCCTATCCCCAGACGATGGCGGGACTGTTCGAACAGATGCGACAGGATTTTCCCGAACTGGTCGGTACGCGCATCCGGGGCGGCAGGAAGGGGGGCAGCGTCGTGCGGCGGGGCGACGCCATCATGGCGGACGTCGCACAGGTCGATCCGTCCTTTTTCGACGTGTTCGACCTGCCCATGGTTCGCGGTGACGGGCGGCAGGCGCTCGCCGATCCGTCGGCCGCCTTGCTGAGCCGCAGCGAAGCGCGCCGTCTGTTCGGTGAGGCCGATCCTTTGGGCCAGACACTGACCATCGCGGTCGAAACACCCGAAACATACCGCGTGGCGGGGATATTCGAGGATTTGCCGAAAGCCACCGATCTCGAGATTTCGATCCTGATCCCGATGCCGCGCAAGCCGCCGCCTGCCCAATGGGCCTGGTACAAATGGGGCATGGTCGATGGCGCGACCTTCCTGCGCTTTCCCGACTCCGCCGCCGCCCGCGCCTTTGCGGCAAGGATGCCCGCCTTTGTCCGGCGTCATGCAGGGCAGGATCTGGGGCCGGAGCCGAACAAGGTCATCTCGCTGCCGCTCTTGCCCATAACCCAGTTTCATCTCCAGCCACCGGCAGGAGCGGAGATGGGCGGGCGCAGGCTGACCGTGATGACCCTGGGAATGGTCGGTGTACTGACGCTGCTGATCGCCGTCATCAACTATGTGAACCTGGCGACGGCGCAAGGCGGACTTCGCGCGCGAGAAGTCGCCATGCGCAAGGTGCTGGGCGCGGACCGGGCCATGCTGATCCGGCAGTTCCTGGCCGAGGCGATCGCCATGGCGGCGGTGGCGACGTTGTTGGGTATGATCCTGGCGGAGGTCGGCCTGCCCATGGTCAACGCGGCCGGAGGGCTGTCGCTGAGCTTCCCTTATGCGCTGGCCCTGCCGGTGCTGCTCGTGCTGGCGCTGGGGATCGGGGTGCTGGCGGGTTTCTATCCGGCGGTGGCCCTGTCCCGCTTTCCGACGTCCGAGGTGCTGGCCTCCGCCCGCGCGCCGGGCGGTGGACGGGCTGGCGCGCGGCGGCGTGAGATGCTGGTGATCGTCCAGTTCGGGCTGGCGACCGCCTTCATGATCGGCACCGTCGTGCTGGTCGCGCAGACGATTCACGTCCGCCGGTCCGACCTGGGGTTCCGGCGGGAGGGGCTGATGATCGTGTCCTCGCTGGGCGACAGGCGGATGTTTCCCGATCAGGCGCGCCCCATCGTTGCGGCGCTGCGCCGTATACCCGGCGTGCAGGCCGTGGGCACCAGTTCCTCCGCCCCCGGGACCAGTGGCGAGCAGTTGGACGTGATCGAGATGCCGGGGCGTCCCGGACTGACGATCAGCAATGTCGTTGTCGGGCCGGACTTTTTTGACGCCTATGCACCGACCCTGCTGGCGGGCCGATTCTTCGACGATGCTCACCGCGCCGACGATGCGAGCGACTGGACCCGATGGAAGGACGGCCGGAACGTCATCATCAACCGCAAGGCCCTGGCCGCGCTCGGCTTTCGCGATCCCCAGGAGGCGATCGGCAAGACGGTGGGGCGGATCAACCCGCGCACGATCATCGGGGTGATCGACCATCTCCGCTTCGCCTCGCCGCGCACGCCCGAGTCCGTGACCTTTTATCAATATAGGCGGGACGTCGCGGGCATCGGCGCGATCCGCTTCGTCGGTATGTCGTCCGACATGTTGCGTCAGGTGCGTCGGGTCTGGGCCCGTCTGGCGCCGCAGGTGCCGCTGGAGGCCGGGATGGCGGACGAACGGCTCGACCGATTCTATGCGCCCGACGACCACGCCGCACGGCTGTTCGGCATCGGTGCCGGACTGGCCGTGCTGATCGGCTGTGTCGGGCTCTGGGGGCTTGCCTCGTTCAACACCGCCCGGCGGGTGCAGGAAATCGGCATCCGCAAGGCCCTGGGGGCGTCGTCGACGGATATCGTCCGGCTGCTGGTCGGGCAGTTTCTCCGCCCGGTGCTGATCGCCAATCTGATCGCATGGCCGCTGGCATTCGTGGCGATGCGGACCTGGCTGGCGGGGTTCGACGACCGGGTGGCGCTGTCGCCGCTCTACTTTGTCGGGGCCAGCCTGCTCGCGATCGTCATCGCGGTACTGACCGTGTTGGGCCAGTCGTTGCGGGCCAGCCGCGCCACGTCCGCCTGGGCGCTGCGACGTGAGTAGGGCCGGGTGGCGTTAGTCCGTTCGATTCGCGCGGGAATATCGGGGTGCGCCACCGGGTGTACCACTCTGGCACCGGTATCCGCTCCTGTGACCGGCATGCCGAACGCCATGAAACCAAATCTCGTTTCTGCGCAATCAATTAGGTCCTATTACAATCCGGAAACAATATAGAAACTTTTTGGTGGCTTATTTGGTATTAATTGGTATCTCTATAACCCAAGTGTAGGCGTTGCCGACCGTCGGGAGGGTCGGCGCCCTCACTGCTTCGCCTGCCGGGTCGGCGCGAAGTTCGGTCCCACCAATGGGGGCGGGGACCGGCAAAGGGGGGATTACCATCATGCGCTTGCGCAATTGCATTCTGGCGACCACGATTCTGGCCGGGCTGACCGGCACCGCCCAGGCCCAGTCGACGACGACCACCGCGACCGGCACGACCGCCCCGTCGCAGGACATCAGCGCCGTCGGCCAGGAAAACGACATCGTCGTACGCGGCATTCGCAAGAGCCTTCAGGACGCGATCGATACCAAGCGATCGACCAACGCGATCGTCGACGTCATCAGCGCCGAGGATGTCGGCAAATTCCCCGACACCAATGTCGCAGAGTCGTTGTCGCACCTTCCGGGCGTGACGGTCGACCACCAGTTCGGCGAGGGCGAGCAGGTGTCGATCGCGGGTGTCGAGCCCGCGCTGAACCGCGTGCTGATCGACGGCCACTCCATCGCCTCGGCCGATTGGGGCGGCAATCCCGGCGACCGGTCGAGCCGTACCTTCAACTATTCGCTGCTGTCGCCCGAGATCATCAGCCAGGCGGTCGTCTACAAGACGCCCGAGGCGCGGCTACAGGAAGGCGCGATCGGCGGCACCGTCGATATCGTCACGCGCAAGCCGCTGGACCTGAAGCCCGGCACGCTGACCGCGACCGCCGGTTACGAATATAACGATCGTTCGAATCGGGGCAATTTCCGTGGCTCGGCACTGTATAGCTGGCATAACGAGAGCGACACGTTCGCGGTGCTGGGCTCGGTCAATTACGACAAGGAGAATCTCGCGCGCGCCGGTGTCGCCGTCTACGGCTATCTGACCGGCAGCCAGTTCACCACGACCAACGCCGCCGGACAGACCGTGTTGCAGAACCCCAATGCGACGATCACCGGCGGCACGATCAACGACCTGAAGACCGCCCGTCTTCCCGCCTTCCTGGCGCATGAATATTTCCAGCAGACGCGCCAGCGGCTGGGCTTCACCGGCACGATGCAGTTTAAGCCGACCGACAATTTCACGCTGACCGCCAACGCCATCGTGATCCGCGGCAATTACGACAATTTCAGCAATTCCGAATATAGCTACAACGTGCGCGGGTCGCAGCTGACCGCCGCGACGATCAGCAACGGCCTGATCACCTCGGCGACCTTCGCCGCGCAGCCCAGCACCAGCAAGACCTGGATGGGCGAGCTCGACACCAATTTCCGCCGCACCCGGATCAAGAATGACAGCTACAGCATGTTGTTCGACTGGGACGTCGACGGGTGGAAGATCACCGGCAATGGCGGCTTCACCCGCGCGACCGGCGGCAAGGACCCGGAATATCTGCTGAACTTCCGTACCCGCCAAGGCTTCACCGTCGGTGCGAACGGCCGCAACACCATGCTGAACTGGGACAATCCCGCCAGCGATGGCACCCAGTGGATCAGCACCTCGCCCGCCGAATCCAAGTTGCGGACCGAACCCGCCGTGCTGGCCGCGACCAATGGCCAGGGCTTTTTCGGCGCACAGATCGGCGGCATCACCCGCGCCGAGAATACGGTCGACCAGGAGAAGTTCGGCCAGATCGACTTCGCCCGCGAGCTCGACAGCAATATCCTGAAGACCGTGCGCTTCGGCGTCCGCGCCAATATCCATGACAATCGCCAGACCACCTTCGGCGGCGCGACCTTCACCAACAACTTCTTCACGCTCGCCGATCTGGGCTCCTATGTCCTGAACGGCAGCGTCTATGACGGCCTGTCGACCACCGGCAATGCGACGCCCTATGCGACGCTGACCCAGGAAAATGCGATCAAGGCGCTGAACGCGCCGGGCACGCTGAACATCACCCGGCCGCTCGACACCGGCTCGTTCTTCCAGGTGCAGGAGCGGATCGGCACGGCCTATGTCCAGGTCGATTACCAGGCGGGCAAGTTCCGCGGCAATATCGGCGGCCGCTTCGTACGCACCCGCGACATATCGACCTATTATCTGTCCTCGTCGGGCCAGACGACGCTGGTCACCGCGCCGCGCACCGACGACCGTTTCCTGCCCGCGTTCAACATCGCCTATGACGCCGGTCCCAGCGTCGTGCTGCGCGGCGCGGCGGCCAAGGTCATCGCCCGGCCGCGCTATAGCGATCTGGCCGGTTCGCTGTCGCTCGATGACACGCAGAAGACCGGCGGCGGCGGCAATCCCGACCTGAAGCCCTATGCCGCGACCAATTTCGGTCTGTCGGCGGAATGGTATTTCGCCCCCGCCAGCTATCTGTCGGGCGAGGTCTTCTATCGCGACATCTCGAACTATATCGGCAACGTCGTCGACAACGGGCCGGACGGCACCGGCGTACAGTTGACCAATGCCGTGACCGGGCTGACCAACAAATATGCGATCAACCGGCCGGTCAATGGCGGGCAGGCGACCGTCACCGGCTTCTCGCTGACCGGGCAGGCGAACCTGATCTGGGGCTTCGGCATCCAGTCCAACTATACCTTCGCCAGCGGCGAGACGGCGGTGGCCGGGCAGGGCCTGCCCTATCTGTCGCGCAACACCTACAATATCGTGCCGTATTTCGAGTCCGGTCCGTTCCAGGCGCGGCTGAGCTACAATTATCGCTCGAAATATTTCTACGGCTTCGGGCGTCTCCAGTCGTCGAACTTCACCGACTCCTATCGCCAGCTCGACTTCTCGGCCTCGTACAACATCAACGACCATTTCCGCGTGACGGCCAATGCGTCGAACCTGCTGGACGAGACCTATTACCAGTATAGCAGCACGCCGTCGGCCCCGACCGCGCTCTACAAGAACGGGCGCGTCTTCTCGGTGACGGGAACCGCACGCTTCTGATCGATCCCCTGAAGGGCGGGGCTTCCCTCCGCCTTTCGCTGGCCCCGGCAGCGATGCCGGGGCCTTTTGTCTTTGCGGCCCCGTTCCACCGCGCCATAAGACCAAAGTGACACCACGGAGCCGAGCGTGACCCGCAACCCGTCCTTTCCCGTTCCCATATATCGGATCGCGGCATGAACGCCGTCATCGCTGCACTGGCGGCATCCTGCGCGACGGCCGGAGCGGGGGGCGAGGTCGCGACGGACCTGCTGAACCGCCGGATCGCGGAGCGGGTCGCAAGATGCGGCGACGTCAGGGTGCTGATCGCACCGCGAGGGGCGGTGGCGGCGGCGCTTCCCGTCGCGCTGCGGAGCCGGTGGCGGGCACCGGCGAAGCTCGGTCGCGAAGGCTTTGCGATCCGTCGGGTGGGGCCGATGACGGTCGTTACCGCCGAAGCCACGAGGGGACTGGTCTATGGCGCGGGCTGGCTGCTGCGCCATCTCGCCGTCGCGGGCGGGACCGCGCGGCTGACCATGAGGAGTCCGGTCGACGAGCAGCCCGCTTATGCCACGCGCCTGACCCAGATCGGCTATCGCCCCAAGAACAACAGCTACGATGCCTGGACCCTGCCGATGTTTCAGCGGCGGATCGAGGATTTCGCGCTTTGGGGGGCCAGCGGCGTGCAGATCATCGCGCCGGTGTCCGACGACGATGCGACCGGTCCGCTCTTCCCCGCACCGCCGCGCGAAACGCTGGCGGGGATTTCCCGCATCACCCACCGGCTGGGGCTGGATGTCGCGCTCTATTATCCCGAGCTTGGCGATTACGAAAAGCCCGGTGCGGTGGCCGCCGAGGTCGCCGCGTTCCGGCGGACCCTGGCCGATCTGCCTTATGTCGATGCGCTTTATGTGCCCGGCGGCGATCCGGGGCATACGTCGCCCGCGCGGTTGTTTCCGCTCGTGGCGCAACAGGCGGCGTTGCTACGGGCACGCCATCCCCAGGCGTCCGTCTATATCTCGTCGCAAGGGTTCGACGCGGCGGGGTTCGAGGCGTTCTACCAGGAACTGGACAAGCGGCCCGACTGGTTGACCGGCGTCTTCGTCGGCCCGCAGACCCGCGATCCGTTGTCGGTCGAGCGGGCGCGGATCCCGGCGCGCTATCCGCTGATCCTCTATCCCGACATCGCGCACACCATGCATGCGCAGTTTCCGGTGCCGCGCTGGTGGCCCGAATTCGCGCTGACCGAGGGGCGCGAGCCGATCAATCCACGCCCTGCGGCCTATGCGCACATCTTCGCCCATTTCGCCCCCCCGACCGCCGGGTTCATCACCTATTCCGAGGGGATGAACGACGATTTCAACCAATTCCTCTGGTTTCGTCTGGGCTGGGACCCGAAGACCGACACCCGCGCCTTTGCGAAGGACTATGCGCGAATGTTCATCGGCGATGACCGGGCGGCCGCACTTCCGGCGGCGCTGGAGGCGAATTGGGTCGGCGACCCTACCACCAATACCGCGATCGACGCCACGTTGCGCCTCGCCGATCAGGTCCGGCCCGCCGCCTTTGCCGACTGGCGGATCGACTCGCTGCGCTATCGTGCGGTGTATGACGCGCTGGTGCGCCGTCGCACCATAGCCGCCCGTGCAAGGCGAGCGGCAGCTTTGGCCGCAGCCGATCCCGAACGCGCGCGCGCCATCCTGGCGACGGGCGACGGGCCGGAGGCCGCCGCATTGCTCGACCGGCTGAAGGCGCTGGCCGAACGGCTGTGGCAGGCGGCGCGGCTGCAACTCAGCGTGAAGCGCTATGGCGCGTCGAATATCGAGCGGGGCGCCAATCTCGACCGCGCCGATGTCGACCTGACCGGCCGCGCCTGGATCGAGGCGCAGATGGCCAAGGGCTGGCCGATTCCCGACCGCAGCCGCCGGGCGGAGGGCGCGCTCTACGACGATCTGGGGCGCCCGGATGCCGAGCCGCATCTGGTGCGCGGGGCGGGTTTCCAGGCCGATCCGCAATTCTTCACCACCGCCATCGATGGCATTGCCGACCGGACCCCGGCGGATGGCTGGTGGCCGGGCGAACTCGACTATGCCGAGACACTCTATGATAGCCCGCTGCGGATGCATTATGACGGGCTCGACCCGCGCCGGGTTTATCGCCTGACGATCACCTATGCGGGGGAGGACTATAGCCTGCCGATGCGGCTGGTGGCGAACGGTAGGATCGTGTTGCAGGAGCATTTCGTCCGTAGCGCGAACCCGATGCAAATCACGGTCGCTATCCCGCGCGAGGCGACGGCGCGCGGCACGTTGGACCTCGCCTGGACCCGCCCGCCCGGCATGGGCGGCAGCGGGCGCGGCAAGCAGGTGGCGGAGACCTGGCTGATCCCTGACGGACTCTAGCGTGTCACCTGCCGGACGAAGGCGGCGACATCGGCCACGACCGGGGCGCGGCCACGAAAGGGGCGGGCGACCGACAGGATCATCCCGACATGGCCGAGTTTGGGATAGGCGCGCAGCGTCACCGGCACGCCGCCCGCCTGGAGCCGGGCGGCCAGCGCTTCGCTGTTGCGCGGCAGGACCGTCTTGTCGTCGGCTCCGACCAGCAGCAGCGCCGGGGGATCGCCCGCGCCGGCCCAGTGGACCGGCTGGGTTTCCTCGGGGCGCGGCCAGGCACCGAAGGCCGCCCGGCTGACATCCACGTCGAAGGGCGCGAAGTCATAGGGACCGGCCAGCCCGACCAGCCCGCGCACCGCCTGCCTGTCGCGGCCCAGCCAGCGATCGTCGACCGCCAGCATCGCGGCGATATAGGCGCCCGCCGAATGCCCCATCAGCACCAGCTTCGCGGGATCGCCGCCGAACTCGGCGACATGCCCCTTCGTCCAGCGCATCGCCGCCGCGCCGTCTTCGACAAAGGCGGGATAGCGGATGGCGGGGACCAGCCGGTAATCCGGGATCACCACGACAAAGCCCTGTGCCGCCAACGCCCGCCCGACAAAGGCATAGCCGCTGCGCGTCCCGCTGTTCCAGCTGCCGCCATAGAAGAAGACGACCACCGGGCGGCCGCCGGTTCCCGCGGTGCGGGGGGCGTAGATGTCGAGCCGCTGGCGTGCATCGGAACCATAGGACAGCGCCTCGGCCACTCGCCGCCCGCCGCTATCCTTGGGCACGAGACGGTCGAAGGTCGCCAGCGGCGAACAGCCCGCGACGAGCAGCGACAGGCAGGCGGGGAGTGACCGGGCGATCCGATGGAACAACGTCATGCCTCCTCCATGCCCAAAGCCCGTGCCTGCCGCCAGAGAGGGCGCGATCGGATAGGAGAAAAGCGATGTCCCCGCCCGTAGATCCGGCCGGTCCAGCGATCGTCCAGAAAAAAGTCACCCCACTTCAAAGGCCTGAAAATACGGAGATTGACGAAAGCGTAAAAAGGCGGTCAGGGCGCAGATGGGGAAAGCGGCGGGAGCGGGGGCGCTCTGCGGGATTGGCCGTCTTGTTTCCGTCACATTAATGCGGGTTGGGGACGGGTCGGCATGAAGGCCGCGAAGCGGGTTTGGGACGTCAGGGCGTGGGGCCTTTTATGGCTGCTGCTGCTGGCCGCGATGACGCCGGGCACGGCCTCGGCCAAGGCGGTCGATCTGTATCCGACCGTCTGCAGCGCCGCCTTGCCCGACAGCATCAGCGATGCCGGGATCGTCGAAGCACACTATCGCTGTGGCGCGGGGGCACCGACGCGGGGGGCGGGTTGGCTGTGGCTGCGGCTGGATACGTCCCTGTTGGGCAGCCTGCCCCCCGGTTGGGATTTGTTGATCGACCAGACCCGCTTCGACCGCATCGGCCTGCTGGTGGTCACGGGCGACGGCAAGACAACGCGTCGGGTGCTGTCCTATGACCAGTTGCGGGGACATTGGACGCCCGGCGGCCTGCTGAAATTCGTGGTCGGGCCACCGGGACGCGACGTGCGCAAGCTCTATGTCGGCTTCCGGCAGATCGACGACCTGTCGCTGATGCGCAAGGTCGTGGCCCGGCCGGGCAGCAGGATGAACGGTGCGGATGTCGGGTGGCTGGTGCTGACCGGTCTGTTCGCCGGGACCCTGTTGTCGGCCTTTCTCTACAATCTGGTGATCCATGCCGGGCGGCGGCCCGCCTTTCAGCGCTGGTATCTGCTCTGGGTGGCGGTCGCGCTGGTCTATGGCCTGATCTGGACCAACACGGCGGCATTGCTCGTGCCATGGCTGGTCGGGCCGGTCGCCGTGCGGATCTGGTTCGTGCTCGTCGGACTGATGGTCGCGGCGTGCAACATGTTCTTCTTCACGGTCATCGAGGACGGGGTGCTGTCCCCCGGTGTGATCCGGGCGGGACGCTGGCTGGCGATCGGGGGCGCGGTGTTGGGCGCGCTGGCCGCCGCCGATACCTGGTTTCCCCCGGTGCTGACCGACCGGCTGCTCAACTATGATATTGCCGCGACATCGGCGCTGATCGCCTGGTCCTGCGTCGTGGCGGCGCGGCGGGGTAGCCGTGTCGTCTGGTTCTACATGATCGGGTGGAGCCCGGTCATCACGCTGTTCGTCCTTCGGCTGGCGCGCAATCTGGGCTTCGTGCGGCAGAACGACGCGGTGGACATGGCGACCTTCCTGGCGCTGGCGTTCGAGGCGCTGGTCCTGTCGCTGGCGATCGCCGACCGTTTCCGCCGCATCCGTCGCGAGCTCGACGAGGCGCGGCAGCGGCGCGAGATCGACATGGCCGAGACGAAGACGCTGCGACTGGCCGCGCAAACCGACTTCCTGACCGGTCTGGGCAACCGCGCCGCCTTTCAGCATCAGGCCAATGCCCTGATGAAGGCGTCCATCCCGTTCAGCCTGTTCCTGATCGACGTCGATTACCTGAAGGACGTCAACGACCGGATGGGCCATGCCAGCGGCGACATGCTGCTTTGCCATGTCGGCGCTGCGCTGGGCGGGGTCGTCCATTCGATGGCGGATGTGCGGGTGTCGCGGATCGGCGGCGACGAGTTCGCGATCCTGTGCCCCGGCTCGCTGCACGACGAAGCCGCCCTGGCCGAACGCATCGCCGGCCTTCAGGGCGAGCAATGGCATGGCCGCGATCGCAGCCGGACCATGTCGCTCAGCATCGGGTCGGCGCGCTATCCGGACGATGCCGAGGCGCTCGACCTGCTGTATCACAATGCCGATCTGGCGCTCTATACCGCCAAGCGGCTGGGACGCGCGCGCTATGTCCGATACGACCCGTTGCAAAGCAGCCTGCGTGAGCTTCAGGTCGCCTTTGCCGGGGAGGCCGAGCAGGCGCTGGATCAGGGCGAGTTCATCCTATACCTGCAACCCATCGTCTCGCTGGAGACCGAAACGGTGTGCGGGCATGAAGCGCTGCTCCGCTGGGACCACCCGGTCCATGGATTGATGACCCCGGACCGCTTCGCCGATGTGCTGGTGGCCGAGCGGATCGGCCTGCGTATCCAGGATCATGTCCTAGAACTGGCATTGATCGCGCTG
Source organism: Sphingomonas yabuuchiae (assembly GCF_001477495.1). Classification (GTDB taxonomy): domain Bacteria; phylum Pseudomonadota; class Alphaproteobacteria; order Sphingomonadales; family Sphingomonadaceae; genus Sphingomonas; species Sphingomonas yabuuchiae_A. The sequence goes on along the minus strand of NZ_LDTF01000015.1, from coordinate 66,897 downwards.
CGCGATCGCGGCGAGGCGCTGGGGGTGGTGTGCGTCAACTTCACCTCGGCGCAGCTCGCCGGGCCGCGTTCGGCGCGCACGGTGCTCGAACGGCTGGTGCATTACGGCGTCGATCCGTCGCGGCTGTGTGTCGAGGTGACCGAGGGCGTGATGCTCGACCGCGGTGCCGACAGCATCCTGTCCAGCTTGCGGCTATTGCACGATGCGGGGGTGTGCATCGCACTCGACGATTTCGGGACCGGCTATGCCTCGCTGGTCCATCTGCGCGACCTGCCGGTGGACCGGATCAAGATCGACCAGTCCTTCGTCGCCGGGCTCGACGAAACCGATGGCGGCACCTTCCCGATCGTCAGCGCGATCGTCGGCCTGGGGATCGGCCTGGGCAAGGTCGTGATCGCCGAAGGGATCGAAGCCGAATGGCAGGCCGAGCGTCTGCGCCAGCTCGGCTGTCGGCTCGGCCAGGGCTATCTCTACGGCCACCCCGTCGCGCTCGCGCCGATCACCGATGGGGAGCGGGTCCTGTCGGCAAGCGGCACCCTGTTGCCGGATCGGGTCTAGGTCCTCGTTCAGCCGCCCGTTCAGGGCTCCAGCCCCAGTGCCGCGCGGTCGGCGGTGGCGGCGGCCAGTTCGGCGCGGGCGGCTGCGATCCGGGCCTGCGCGTCGATCAGGCGGACACGCGCATCGTTCGCGGTTTCCTCGCGCTGGTTGACCAGGAAGAAGTCGCTCGACCCCAGTTCGAACCGCCGCCGCTCGGCCGCCGCGAGCCGTTCGGCCAGCTGGCGTTCCTGTTCGGCGATGGTCGCGAGCTTTTCGGCGGCATCGACGCCGATGGTGATCCCCTCGACCTCCACCGCGATCTGGTCGCGCAGGAAACGGCTACGCGCCGACAGCGCGTCCATCTCCGCCTGGGCCTCGACCATGCGACCCTTTGCCGCGCGATTCTGGAGCGGCATCGAAAAGCGAAAGCCGACCGCCGCCTCCAGCGGCGTGCGATTGGGGCCGCCCAGGCCGATCGGGCCGACATCCTTGCCCATCTCGCCGCGCAGGTCGAACCGGGGGCGCAGGTCGTTCTGCGCCAGCGCCAGGCGCGCCGAACCCTGGTCGATCCGGGCCAGCAGCACCTGAAGGTCGGGGCGGCGCTGTTCGAAATTCCGGCGTGCCGCCACCGCTACGCCCGACAGCGCCTCGGCCCCGCCGGGCAGGCGCTCCGGCCCGACCTGCACCGGATCGCCTTCGGCATCGCGGTAATAGAGGGACAGGGCATTGGCCGCCGCCTGGAAATCCCCCTCGGCCCGCACCACCAGCGCCCGGCGGCGGACGACATTCTGGTCGTTCTCCGCCAGCAGGATATCCGGACGCGCGCCCAGCTCGACCTGACGGGCGAGGCCTCCCCGCCGGTTGAGCGACAGGTCCAGCAGCTCGTGATAGGCCCGCAGGCGCAGGCCCGCCGCGACCCAGTTCTGATAGGCATCGACCGCGCGCCGCTGCACGCCGATCGCCACGGCCTCGCGCTCGAACCGGGCGATGTCGATATCGCCCGACGCCAGGGTGCGGCGGGTGCGGCGCTCGTCGACCAGACGGTCGCGCAACAGCGAATAGAGCGCGCCGACCTTCACCTCGCCCAGGCGGTTGGTGTAATTCTGATCCTCATAGACCGGGAAACTGCCGCGACTGACGCGGTAGCCGCCATAGACGTAACCGCCATTGTCGGTCAGCGGACGGTTCGCGCTCGCCGAGGCGACGGTGCCGTCATAATAGCCGAGCGTGCGCGAGCGCCCCTCGGCCTCGAACACCGTGTCGAACGCGCCGTTGGCGGTCATCGCCTTGCCCTCCGCCGATCGGATCTTGGCCAGCGCCTCGATGATCTGCGGCGCGGCGCGGGCGGAGGACCGCAGCACCTCGTCCAGCGTCAGCGGTCCCGCGCTGGGCAACGGTGCGGGGGCGGGGATCGCCTCGATCCGCTGGGCCATGACGGGTGCGGACAGGGCCGGGGCGGCGAGCGCGGAGATCAGCAGCAGGGAGCGGATCATTTCGGCTTGCCCGCCTTGGCCGCGATCTTCTTGTCGTCGTCCTTCGCGCCCTTGTCGTCCTGCTTGTCATTCACCGTCTGGCCGAATTCCAGCGGGAAGTCGTTCAGCTGACGCCATAGTTCGTAACCGACCGTCACCGTCTCTCCCTGAACCCAGCCCTGAACCTTGCCGCCCAGACGGACGAAGCGGCGCTCGGGCCAGGCGGGCTTGCCGGGTGCAGGCTCGACCAGGATGCGGAACAGCCCTTGCGCATTGGCATTGGGGTCGATCGTGCGGACGCGACCGTCGAAAAAGCCGTAGGCGACCGAGGGCCAGCCGCTGAACTGGATCGCGGGCCAGCCCTCGAACTCCAGACGCACCGGGCGACCGGGGCGGAGCAGCGGCACGTCGCGACCGTCGATCAGCAGTTCGACCGCGCGCTGCACCTCTTCCGGCGCGACCACCGCCAGCGCAGTGCCCGCCGAGACATAGGCACCACCGGCCGCGGCGTTCAGATTCTGGATACGTCCGGCGCGCGGGGCGCGGACCAGCTGCGCCGACTGGCGGTTCAGCTGTACGTCGATGCGGTTCAGCTTGGCCCGCGATTCCGCCAGCTTTGCGCCGGAGTCGGCGACCTTGATCTGCGCCTGTTCGTAGTCGCGGCGGGAGGCGAGCCCTTCCGCATAGAGCTGGCGCGTACGGCTGACATCGATCTGGGCGACCGCCTGCGACTGGCGGACCGAGGCGATCTCGGCCTCCACCTGGGCGCGTTCGGCGGCCAGGCGGGACAGCAGATTGGGGTCAAGGTCGATGATCCGCGCGATCGGGTCGCCCTGTCTCACATGCTGGCCGTCATGGACATACCAGCGCTCGACGCGGCCCGGCACCAGCGCGGTCACGTCCTGCGCGCGGTCGGTGGGATCGAGCGAGACGACCTGGCCACGCCCCTGCGCGGTCTGCAACCACGGCACGAAGAACAGGATGAAGATGACCGCCGCGATGCCGACCGTCAGGATCCAGGCGATGGCGACCGTGACCCGAGGCGGGCGCAGCGACGAAAGGGTGCGGAAATGCGTGAGCTGATCAGGCGACATCGGCGTCCTCCCGGCGATAGGCGTTCTGGAGGTCGGCAAGCCGCTCGAAGCGACGCTGCTCGGTCAGACCGAGATAGAGATAGCCGTCGAGTTCCATGTCCTCGGGGCGGCCGGTGCACAGCAGCACGGTCGTGCCATGCGCCCGCAACAGCCGCAGCGCGGCGCGCAATCGTTCGGGCGGCAACAGGTCGTAAAGTTGCCCGAGCAGCAGCAGCTTGGGGCCGACCAGCAGGGCATTGGCGAGCTTCAGCGCCATCGTCTCGCCGACGCTCAGCGGATAGCCGGTCGAACCCAGCGGCGTGTCCAGCCCTTGTGGCAGGCTCGCCAGACGACGTTCCAGCCCGACCAGCGCCAGCGCCTCCATCGCCTTTTCGGCGAGTTCGCCCGAGGCGAGGCGCAGATATTCGCGGATCGTCACCTCGACGATGGTCGAACGGTCGAGCACCGTCACGTCCGAGCGGAGGCGGTACATGTCGAATGAGCCCAGATCGGCATTGCCGATCCGCACCAGGCCGCGATCGGGTAGCGAATGCCGTTTCAGCAGCATCGCCAGCAGTCGCTCGGCCCCCGGCTCGGTCACGGTGACGAGCTGCTCTCCGGCCGCCAGCGTCAGATTATAGCGTGCGTCGTTGAACGCCACATCGGTCAGCTTGACCGATCCGTCACGCGGGCCGTTGTCGCCGCGCACGGTCGGCTCCTGCGGAATGGCGAACAGCAGCGACAGCTCTTCGGAACTGGCGACCAGATCGTAGAAGGTGTCGAGATACCAGCCGAATTGCGAGATGCCGTAGAAGACGCCCGACAGGATCAGCTCGGCCGCGACCAGCTGCCCCAGCGACAGCTGTCCGCGCAGGATCAGCATGCCGCCCAGCAGCAGCAATCCGGCGCTGGCAAAGGCGTAGATCAGCAGGAAGGCGATGGTCTGTGCGAACTGATAGCGGAAATAGCGACGATGCGTGTCGACATAGTTCGCCGTCATCGCCTCCGACCGGTTCATCGCGAAGTCGAGATGGCGCAGCGACTTGTAGAAGCCGTTCGACCCGCCGACGCTTTCCAGCCAGCGCGCGGCATTATGCTTGGCATGGCTGAGCGCCACCGCCCCGCTGATCGCGCCGCGCCGCCACAGCATCCATACCAGCAGGAGTGCGGCGACCAACACCACGTTGAAGGCGAGGAAGACCGGGTGGTAGAAGCTGGTGATGGTCAGGCCGATCGCCGCCTGAAGCATGATGGTGAAGGCGCCGATGACCAGGCTGGGCACCGATTTCTGGACGACCACCAGATCGAAATAGCGGTTGAACAGGTCGCCTCGATTGCCGTCGGCGAAGAAAGGATCCTGCGCATGGACCGCACGCACCGTGACCTCGGCGACCACGCGGGAGAAAAGGCGACGCTCGAACGCGGCCATGATCCACACCCGGAGCGCACTGAGCCCCGCGACCATCAGCAACAGCATCAGCAGCACGCCCGACAGCGCCCAGAGCGGGGCAGGCATGGCGGTATTGGCGACGCTGTTGATCAGCAACTGGACCGAGATGGGCGTCGCCAACGCCAACAGGCTGATCGCGATGGTATAGACGATGCCGAGGCGGACATAGGCCGAATCAGGGCCTATGATCTGCGACAGCCAGCCCACCGCATCCCGAAAACCCAATCGTTGTCCCGCCAAAACACGCCCCTTTTTTCGTATCTTGGCCGAGCCGGAGCGGGCAGCCGACGGCCACCGTCACTCCGCAGCACCCTCATGTTCCCCTCCATGAAAGTTACGCTTCGGCCTGATCCTAGTGACGTCGATGTAACGACATATCACAGTCGTGGCCAATCGGAATTGCCGTGCCCAGGGTATAGAAAGTGGTTATAGGGCCTTATGCTTTCCTTGCGTCAACTCGAATATCTGGTGACGATCGCGGATACGGGTTCCTTTGCGCTGGCGGCGCGGGTCGCCAATGTCTCGCAGCCCACACTCAGTCAGCAGGTCCGGACGCTGGAGGAGCGGCTGGGCGCCAGGCTGTTGGAGCGGAGTGCGACGGGTGCGATCCTGACGCCGGTCGGGCGCAGCATCGTGGCGACCGCGCGGCGCATGTTGAGCGATGCCAGCGATATCGTGGCGCTGGCGGCGGGTTCGACCGACAGCCTGACCGGCACGCTGAAGCTGGGGACGACGCCGACGCTGGGGCCGTATCTGCTGTCGCCGATCATCGCCGAACTGCACCGCATGGCCCCGCGCTTGCGCCTGCATGTGCGCGAGGGGATACCGGACGAACAGGCGCTGGAGCTGTCGCGCGGCGATATCGACGTGCTGCTCGGCCCGCTGCCCATGACCGGCGAGGACCTGACCGTCGAACCCCTGTTTCGCGAGCCGTTGCATCTGGTCGCGGCGCTCGACCATCCGATCGATGCCGCCATCGCGGCGGATCGCGAGGTGCTGAGCGGCAGTCCGCTTCTGACGCTCGATCCGCGGCATCATCTGGCGCGGCAGGCGGCCGAGGTCGCGGACCGTTATGGCATGACCATCGCGCCGGACTATTATGGCACCAGCCTGGAAAGCCTGCACCAGATGGTCGCAAGCGGGCTGGGCCTGACGCTGCTGCCCAGCCTTTATCTGCAATCGGAAGTGGGCGGGGCGGCGGGATTGAAGATCCTGCCGGTCCAGGGTTGGCGCGCCCATCGGTCGATCGCCATCGCCTGGCGCCGTCAATCGCCGATGAGCGCGGCGTTCAAGCTGATCGCCGATCATGTGCAGGGATGCGCGCGGACGTTGCTGGCGGGGTGAGGGGGCCGTTCGCGCGTTCGGCGATGGCGTGCCGTCCCCTCACGCACCACTCCGGCGGAGGCCGGGGGCCAGTGACGGGACGGCCCGATCGAACGGCGGGCGCTTTCCCCATCCGGCTCCCGGCTTCCGCCGGGGATGCGTCCGCCCGTCAGGCGGCGCGGCCGAAATCGGCGTCTTCACCGTCCGGGCCGCCGGTCGACATGTCTAGCGCAAAGCCGCGGATGCGGGCCTGTTGGTCGGCGACCGCGTTTGTGCGGGCGGCGGGCTTGGCCTTTTTGGCGGGCGTGGCCGCGCGTGCCGAGGCGGATGGGCGGCCTGCGCTGCGCTTGCCGCTGTCGATGCGGAAGAAGGCGATGTTTTCCTCCAGCTCCTCGGCCTGACTGGCGAGTTCCTCGGAGGTGGCCGAAATCTGCTCGGAGGCGGCGGCGTTCTGCTGCGTGACCTGATCGAGCTGCTGGATCGCGGCATTGATTTGGGTCGCTCCGATATCCTGTTCGCGGCACGCGGCGCTGATCTCGGCGACCAGCTCGGCGGTGCGGCGAATGTCGGGCACAAGCGATCCGAGCATCTCCCCGGCCTGCTGCGCCGCCGCCACCGTGTCGGAGGACATGCCGCTGATCTCACCCGCCGCGACCTGGCTCCGTTCGGCCAGCTTGCGGACCTCGGCGGCCACGACCGCGAAGCCGCGACCATGCTCGCCCGCGCGCGCCGCTTCGACCGCGGCGTTCAGCGCGAGCAGGTCGGTCTGGCGCGCGATTTCCTGCACGATGCCGATCTTCTCGGCGATGGTGCGCATCGCGCCGACGGCCTTCTGCACGGCCGCGCCGCTCATCTCGGCATCCTGCGAGGACTGGCGGGCGATCTTTTCGGTCTGGCTGGCATTGTCGGCATTCTGTTTGATGTTCGCCGCCATCTGCTCCATCGAGGCAGAGGCTTCCTCGGCCGCTGCCGCCTGTTCGGTCGCGCCCTGTGACATCTGCTCCGACGACGAGGACAGCTGCTGGCTGCCCGCCGCGACATTCTTGGCGGCCAGCGTGGCGTCGCCGACGACACCGCGCAGACGCTCGATCATCATGACCAGCGCCTGGCCCAGCGAATCCCGGTCCGAAAGCGGCCGGTGGTTGACGGTCAGGTCGCCGCCCGCAATCGTCTCGGCCAGTTCCGCCGACTTGCGCAGGTTGGTGGTCATGCGGATCAGGGCGTGGCCCAGAAGGTCCTTGTCCGACAGCGCCTGGTGATCGATGCTCAGGTCACCCTCGGCGATGGTATCGGCCAGCCGTGCGCTCTGGCGCAGATTGACGGTCATGTGGTTCACCGTGTCGACCAGATCCTTGATCTCGTCATTGGTGGTGACCGTCACCTCCTGTTCGATATCGCCGATGGCCACCGCCTCGATCGCGACCGAAATCCTCTTCAGACCCTGCGACACGATCCGGGCGATCCATACCGCGCCAACCAGCGCGATCAGCAGCGCGAGGCCCGAAATGACGAACAGCGTGTTGCGCGCGCTGTTGTAGATGGCGTCGGCATTCTGCTTGGCGGCGTCCATATCGGTCTTGGCATTCTTGACGAGTTGCATCGTCCCTTCGCTGATCTTGGCAGCCAATTCGCGCGATTTCGTCATCGACAACGCACCGGCTTCTTCGTTGTGATTGGCCAGGCCCAAGCGGCGGACCGTGTCATTGATGGGCAGCCACGCCGTATAGTCGTTCTTGATCTCGGCCCAGATCGGTCGGCCCGCCGGCGTCGCGGTCGCCAGGCCGGTTTCGATCAGCGACGTTATGTCCGTGCGAGCCCGCATCAGGTCGCCGTCGAAAACGCGCATCTGTTGATCATCGGACGACAGTGCGAGGTTCTTTTCCATGCGAAGCGCATAGCTGATGCGCTCGTTCAGCGTTTCGGCACGATCCAATCGGGCCACCGGGCCAGTGACGAGCTGGGTCGTGACATCGTTCATTTCGCTCAGCTTCGAGGCAGCGAGGGCCGCCATGCCCAGCAGCAATGTGAGCACAACCGCGAAGGTCGCGCCCAGTTTGAGTTTGATGGTGGCCCGCATGATATTCCCCGTTTGTGACATTGACCTGCGTCAAGCCCGGTACCGGTCACATGGAAATTTCTAACACTTTATAAATCGATTGCCGTCCGGCCAGCGGGGATCAAGCGGGTTGAGCGATAGATTCGTCGCCCGTGATGCATCGGTGCCCCGAGGCAAAATGGTATGAAATTGGTCATTATTTGATCAAACCGACGCTAACATGCTGAAAATTGCGCCACGGTCCGAAATTGATTGATGATAGCGTTATCATAGATCATTGAATATTGTTGTTGCCTCGGCATCAGTTGGAAGTCGGGCTGTGAGCCAAAAATATTTTTTGCCCACGCCACCCGCAGTCCGTTTGTGAGGCGGGCGGCGACGGAGTTGGCGGCAACGCCGAAGGACCGAATCATGGTGCTAACCCCTCGACGCTGCCGGATTTGATGGTTCTCCCTTGCATCCCTCCTTACGGAATCAGGCGGTCGTCACGGAGTCGTTCGAAGAGCGCGAAGAAGGCGTCGTCGGTCGGCTGATAGCCGGTGAAGCCCAGCCGTCGGCTCTTGGACATATCGGTCACGACCTCGACCGGGCGGCCCAGATCGGCATCGGTGTGCCAGGGCGAGGCGAGGCGGTTCAGATCCGGTTCGACCAGCCCCTCCCGCGTGGCGATCTCGCGCCATAGCGCCGCATCGTTCGCCATCTGCTGCTCCAGCGGCCGCACGATGCCGTCGAACGGCGCGGCCTCGACGCCGAACCAGTCGGCGATGCGGCCCCACATCCACTGCCACCGGAAGACGTCGCCATTGACGACGTTGAACGCCTCGTCATGCGCCGCCTCTGTCTCCGTCGCCCAGAGAAGATGGCGGGCGAGTTGCCCGGCGTCGGTCATGTCGGTCAGCCCCGACCACTGCGCGGCGGAGCCTGGGAAGGCGAAGGGTCGCCCCGTCTCTCGGCACAAGGTCGCATAGACCGCCAGCGTCGTGCCCATGTTCATGGCATTGCCGACCGCCAGCCCGATCACGGTATGCGGGCGATGCACGCTCCAAGTAAAGCCGTCGCGCTCGGCGGCGGCAAACACCTCGTCCTCCTGCGCATAGTAGAAATTCTCGACGTCCAGCCGACCCTGTTCCTCGCGGAACGGTGTCTGCGGCAGCGTGCCTTTGCCATAGGCCTCGAACGGACCGAGATAATGTTTGAGGCCCGTGACCAGGGCGACATGGCGCGGGCCGGTGCCCCCGCGCAGCCCGTCGAGCAGGTTGCGCACCATCGCGGCGTTGACGCGGATATTCTCCGCCTCGCTGTCCTGTCGGGCCCAGGTGGTGATGAAGACCGCATCGGGGTTCACATCGCGCAGCGCCGCCGTCGTCGCGCTCGGGTCCTGAAGATCGGCGGCGACCGGATGCACGCCCGCCTGTGCGGTCGGCCGGCGGGCCAGGCCATGGACGGTCCAGCCCTGTTCCACCAGCAGCGCCGTCGTCGCGCTGCCGACGATCCCGCTCGCGCCCACCACCAATGCCGTCTTCGCCATAAAAGCCTCCTTTGTCAGGGGTTTCAGCTAGGCATGGGTGGACAGCACTTCCAGACGGCACCATCTGGGGCCCCAGGCACCAGAAGGTAACCATATGCAGCCGGGATCACGCGACGAGGAATGGCGGGAGGATTGCGCCCCGCGCCGCGTGCTGGAGCTGTTCGCGACGAAGTGGACCAGCATGGTGTTGCATACGCTGCATGCCCGCCATGGCGGCGTCGCCCGGACGGGCGTTCTCCAGCGCAGCCTGCCGGGCATCTCGAAGAAGATGCTGACCCAGACGCTGCGCGACATGGAGGGCAGCGGGCTGCTGACCCGCCATGTCCAGAGCAGCATGCCGCCGATGGTCGAGTACCGCCTGAGCGATCTGGGTCAGCGCTTCGTCGAGCCGGTGGAATTGCTCTATGGCTGGGGCCGCAACAATGCCGATGCGCTGGACAAGTTGGTGCCCCGCCCGCGTTCGCGCCGGGCCTGAGCGCCGATTTGCCTCGAGCCGGGATCGGGGGCAGCGTGCAGGGCGATGGAGAAAGCTGAGAAATCCGACGATTATGCACGCGGGCGGCGCGACGGCCTGCGGCTGGCGCTGTCGATCCTCGAGGCGGAGGAGGCCAAGTGGGAGGCGTTGCTCGGGGAAAGCCCGTCCTGGCGAACCAATGCGACCCGATCGATCCGGCACAAGGCGTATCAGGTCGCGCGCAAGCGGGTGCAGACGGCCCTGAACCGGCTGCTCCCCAAGGGTGACAGCGCGCTTCCGGTCGAGATCGCGACGATGATCGAGCGGGTCGGGCTATAGGGGCAGGGCGCGGTTCAGCCCGACAGCATCTCGCCGACGCGGCGTTCCAGTTCCAACACGTTGAACGGCTTGGTCAGCACCTCCATGCCCTCGTCCAGATGGCCAGCGCCGACCGCGGCATTGGCGGCATAGCCGGTGACGAACAGGATCTTGAGTGTTGGGCGAACCGCCCGGCCCGCATCGGCGACCTGACGGCCGTTCAGTCCACCGGGCAAGCCGACATCGGTGACGAGCAGGTCGATCCGTTCGTCCGATCGGAGCAGCGAGACGCCCATCGGACCGTTATCGGCGGTCAGCACGCGATATCCGGCATCGCGCAATACCTCGCCGACCAGATCGCGGATCGCGCCTTCATCCTCGACGAGAAGGACCGTCTCCCCGTCGTGCGCGCGGTGCCGGTTCGTGGCGGTTTCGTTTCGATCGGCCAGTTCATGCTCACCGGGCAGGCGGGGCAGGTATAGTCGCATGGTGGTGCCGGTGCCGACTTCCGAATGGAAGCGGACCTGGCCGCCCGACTGGCGGACGAAACCATAGATCATCGACAGGCCCAGCCCGGTGCCCTCGCCGATCGGCTTGGTGGTGAAGAAGGGGTCGAAGACACGCGCCATCACCTCGGGCGTCATGCCGGTGCCGGTATCGGTGACGCAGAGCGAGACATAGTCGCCTGCGGGCAGGTCCTGCGCCGCCGCCGCGCGGGCGTCAAGCGTCCTGTTGGCGGTCTCGATGGTCAGCCTGCCGCCCTCGGGCATGGCGTCGCGTGCGTTGATGCACAGGTTCAGCAGCGCGCTTTCCAGTTGCGGTGCGTCGACCAGGATCGGCCATACGCCCGGCGCGGAAACGAACTTTACTTCGATGGCCGGACCGATGGTGCGGACGATGATGTCCTCCATCCCTGCGATCAGGCGATCGACATCGGTGGGCTTGGGCGCCAGCGTCTGTCGCCGCGAAAAGGCGAGCAGACGCTGGGTCAGCGCGGCGGCCCGGTGCGCCCCGTTCTGCGCCATGGAGATATAGCGGTCGAGCTGGTCGTGCTGCCCCCTGGCGATCCGCATGGCGAGCAGTTCGAGGCCGCCCGTCACCGCCGTCAGCAGATTGTTGAAGTCATGCGCCAGGCCGCCGGTCAGCTGGCCTACCGCCTCCATCTTCTGCGCCTGGCGGAGCTGTTCCTCGGCCTGCGCCAGCGCGAGCGCCTGTTCCTTCTGCGCGGTCACGTCGCGGCCGGTGGCATAGGTCATGTCGCCGGCAGGCGCTGCGTTCCAGGAAATCCAGCGGATCGAGCCGTCCTTGTGACGATACCGGTTCTGCACCACCGGCTTGCCGCCGTTCGCCGCCAGTTCATAGGCATATACCGTGTCGTCATGATCCTCGGACACGACGAATTCGTTGACGTGACGGCCGACCAGTTCGGCCTGATCATAGCCCAGAAGATTGGTCCAGGCCGGATTGACCCGCCGGACCACGCCGTGGAAATCGATGACCAGCATCAGGTCGGGCGAGGTATCCCACATGCGGTCGCGCTCGGCGGTGCGTTCGGCGACCTCGTCCTCCAGCGTCTCGTTCATCCGCTGCAGCGCTTCCTCGGCCCGCTTGCGCTCGGTGATGTCGATCGACGAGCCGACCAGTCCGACGACATGGCCCGCCGCATCGCGGAACGGGGCCTTGGTCGACAGCCATGTCGCGTGCGTTCCGTCCGGGAAGTCGACCTGTTCCTCCAGGACTTCGGTCCGACCTTCGGCCATGACCCGCTGGTCATTGGCCATGACGATCTCCGCCTGCGCCCGGTCGTCCAGGAATTCCAGATCGGTATGCCCGATGATCGCCTCGATCGGCTTGCCGACCAGTTCGACGGTCCCGCGATTGGCGGCGAGCATCCGCCCGCTGCTGTCCTTGGCATAGACGACGCCCGGCACCGCCTCCATGACCGCCGCGAGCATGGCATTGGCGTGACGCAGGGCATCCTCGGCCTCGCGCCGGTCGGCGATGTCGATGACCGAGCCGATATAGCCCAGAAACTCGCCATCCGGGCCGAAACGCGGCGAGGCGGCATCGATCGCCCAGCCATAGGACCCGTCCGCCCGGCGCAGGCGATAGTCGATGCGGAACGAGGTATGCGTCGTATTGGCCTGGCCGAAGATACGCTCCGCCTCGGCCCGGTCGTCGGGGTGGGTGGCGTCGAGCCAGCCATAGCCCAGCGCTTCGTCACATGTCTGACCGGTATATTCGTACCAGCGTCGGTTGAGATAGGTGCAGACACCGTCCGCATCGGTGATCCACATCATCACCGGCGCATGGTCCGCCATGTTGCGGAACCGGTCCTCGCTGTCGACCAGCTCGACCCGCGCCCGCGCCAGCTCGGCGTCCCGGGCGCGGTCCTCGGTCTCGTTCCGGCCGATCTTCAGATAGCCGATGATCCGGTCGCCGCCGTCCCTGATCGGATGGGTCGTGCCGTTGAGCAGCACGAGCGCGCCGTCCGGTTTGCGGTGCCAGCGCAGGTCCGGCGCGCAACCCTCCGCGGCGGCACGGGCCATGTGCCGGACCGGAATGCCGTCGGCACGGTCCTGGGGGCCGTAAATCTCGTCGATGGAGCGGCCGATCGCGTCCCCGTCGCGCCAGTCGAAGATGGCCTGCGCCCCCGCCGACCAGCTGGTGATCCGCCGATCGGTGTCGGTCGCGATGATCGCATAGTCTCGCGCGCTGTCGAGGATCAGACGCATCCGTTCCTCACTGGCCCGCAGGGCCTCATTCTGTCGGTCGAGGTCCTGGACGGAGCGGCGCAGATCGAGTTGCGCCATCACCTGCCGCGCCAGCACGCGCAGCGTTTCCTGCTGCACATCGGTGAAGGCACGCGGCCGATGGTCGAGGACGCAGAGCGTGCCGATCGCCAAACCGTCCCCGGTCTTCAGCAAGGCGCCCGCATAGGCCCGGATATGCGGGGACCCCGTGACCAGCGGATTGCAGGCGAACCGCGCATCCTCGCGCAGGTCGGGCACGATCAGGAAATCCTCCTCCAGCAGCGCATGCGCGCAGAAGGAGCTGTGCAGCGGCGTCTCGCGCACGCCCAGGCCAACCTCCGCCTTGAAGAACTGGCGTCCTTCGCCGACCAGGTTCACGACCGCGATCGGCGTATCGCACAGCCTGGCGGTCAGCGCAGCGAGTTCGTCGAAAGTCGGCTCGCGCGGCGTGTCCATCACGCCATAGCGATCCAACGCCGCAAGCCTGCGTCTCTCGGGCGCGTCGCTGTCGTTACGGTCCATCGATGATCCGGCCATGGCGTTGAGGTGAAAGGGGCGCCGAAACTACCGTCTTGCGACGCCGGCGCAACTGTAGGCGGCGGACCAGCCCTTGGATATGCTTCAGGTCAAGCGCGCTCCCTTTTCGGCGGATCGTGCCCGGCGTGCCGCATTTGGCGGGGCGGCGGTTACCTTTGGTGGGCCCATGAGTTACACGGCACCATGGAACAACAAGCACTTGTTTTCGCGCTGATCGGTGTTCTGGGGATCGGTGCGCAGTGGATTGCGTGGCGGACGGGGTGGCCCGCCATCGCCCTGATGCTGGCCGCAGGCGTCATCGCCGGGCCGATCACCGGCCTCATCATTCCCGAACACACCTTCGGCGATCTGCTGGAGCCGATGATCTCGGTGGCGGTCGCGCTGATCCTGTTCGAGGGGGGGCTGAGCCTCAATTTCCGCGAGTTGCGCAAGACCGAAGGGGCCGTCACGCGGTTGATGGCGATCGGCATCCCGCTGGGCTGGGTATTGGGGTCGCTGGCCTGTTATTATGTCGCGGGGCTGGTGTGGCCGGTGGCGATCCTGTTCGCCGGTATCCTCGTCGTGACGGGGCCGACCGTCGTCATTCCCCTGCTACGCCAGAGCAATATCGCGGCTCGCCCGCGTGCGATCCTGAAATGGGAAGCGATCGTCAACGATCCCTTCGGCGCGCTGTGCGCCGTCATTACCTATGAATATCTGCGCCGCGTCGACGAGGGCGGCACGCTGGCGTCGGTCGTCATCGCGCTGCTGGGCGCGGCGGTGGTGTCGGGGCTGATCGGCTATGGCATGGCGCGCGCCATCGCCTGGGCCTTTCCGCGCGGCCATGTGCCCGAATATCTGAAAGCCCCTGTGCTGCTGGTGGCGGTGATCGGCACCTTCGTCCTGTCCAACCTGATCCAGCAGGAAACCGGGCTGCTGGCGGTGACGGTGATGGGCATCGCGATCGCCAATATGCGACTGGACTCGCTGCGCGACATTCATCCGTTTAAGGAGAATGTGACGGTCCTGCTGATCTCCGGCGTGTTCGTGCTGCTGTCCGCCTCGCTGGATTTCGAGGTGCTGCGCCTGTTCGAATGGCGCTTCGCCGCCTTCCTGTTCGCGCTGATGTTCCTGGTCCGCCCGGCGACCGTGCTGATCGCGTTGGCCTTCAGCAAGCTGCCCTGGAACGAACGGCTGCTGATCGCGTGGATCGCGCCGCGCGGCGTCGTCGCGGTGGCGGTGTCGGGTCTGTTCGCGCTGCGCCTCGACCAGCTGGGCTATGGCAACGGCAATATCCTCGTGACCCTGTCCTTTGCGGTGGTGGTCGCGACGATCATCGCGCACGGTTTCAGTATCCGCCATGTCGCGCGCTGGCTGAAGGTGACGGGGGCCACGCAAAAGGGGCTGCTGATCGTCGGCAGCACGCCGTGGAGCATCTCGCTCGCCCGCCAGATCCATTCGCTGGGCCTGCCCGTGATGATCGTCGACACCAGCTGGCAGCGTCTATCGGCTGCACGTCAGGCGGGGATCGAGACCTATCATGGCGAGATCCTGGCCGAGACGACCGAGGAGCGGCTCGACCTCACCCAGTTCCAGGTGCTGGTCGCGACGACCGAGAACGAGGCGTATAACGCGCTGGTCTGTAGCGAGTTCGCCCACGATATCGGCCGGGATTCGGTCTACCAGCTCGGCGGCAGCGGCGACCATGAGGATCATCGCCGCCTGCCCGAAGCCCTTCGCGGCCGCGCGATGTTCACCGCCGGGCACGGCGTCGAGGACATTCTGCGGCGCGAGGCGGCGGGCTGGACCTTCCGCAAGACGCGGATCAGCGAGCAGTTCAAGTTCGACCATGCCCGGTCGATCCTGCCGGACGAGGCCGACATGCTGCTCGTGCTGCGCAAGGACGGGGTGATCCGCTTCTTCACCCATGCCGCCCGGCCGGTGCCGCAAAATGGTGATATCGTCATATCCTACGGCCCCTCGCGTCACGGCGATCCGGACGCTAATCAGGTCCTCGAAACGGGAGAGGTAGTCGCATGACGATACCGACAGGAACCATCCGGTCCGCGCGCGCCGTCGCGACGGCCCTGATCGCGCTGGGCATCACCGCCTGTCAGCCAAGCCGCGAACCGGCCGCGAATGAAGTCGCCGAAGCCCCGGCCAATGTCGAGGCCGAGAGCAATATGACTGTGCCGGGCAACGCTGCGACAGCGGCCGAACCCGAAGAGGCCAAGAAATCGATCATCCGCCCGGATGTCGAACCTTCGCCCACCCCGACCCCGCCCGCCGAGCCGGTCGAACTGACCGTTCCGTTCCCGGCCAAGGGCGCCCAGCCGGATCCGGCGGGAATGGCCTTGCTCGACACGCTGGCCGCCGATCCCGTGCTCGCACTGGGCGGGCCGATCACCATCTGGGGACATAGCGACTCCTCCGGCTCGGATGCTTCCAACCTGATCGCCTCGCGCAAGCGGGCCGAGGCGGCGCGGGACTATCTGGTCAAGAAGGGCGTCGCGGCGGAGCGGATCACCGTCATCGCGCTAGGCGAAGCGCGGCCGATCGCTCCCAACCGCAAGCTCGACGGATCGGACGATCCCGAGGGGCGCGACAAGAACCGCCGGGTCGAGATCAAGGTGGACCTGCCCAAGGCCGCACCGGCGGCCGAGGGCAGTGATCCGTCCTGATCATCCAATCCGTCTGGTGTTCCGATCGATCAGCGCGGTCGCCTCGGCCGTTCCGGCCGCGCTGGTCATCTTGCCCGACCGGATGTCGTCGGCGATAGTCAGCAGACGACCGCTGATGACCGTCCCGGTTTCCGCCTGCTCCTGAATCGCGATGCCGCCCTTCGTGTCGGCCACCCGGCTCCAGGCCGCGCGCACGGCGGACCAGTAATCCTTCGTCTTGGCCCAGTAATTGTCGGCCGCCTTCCCATCAAAGCCATCGAAGCGATCATAGGTGTTCAGCACCGATTCCTGGACGATGGGGACGAGCTTGCCGTCCTTCAGGCCCATCTTCATATTGTCCTGCCAATGCACCCAGCCGGTCGGCGTCGGCTGGTGCCGGTTGATCGCGTAATAGCGGTCATAGACCGGATGGCGCACGGCATCGCGGCGGGCCAACGGCCGCCACGTCCAGTTGGATCGCCAGCGGCGGACACCGCCTTGCGTCTCGAACTGGCCCCATCCGGCATAACGCGGGCTGTCATCGACCTGATAGACCGTCTGCGACCAGCGCCCGGCGCGCATCCGTTCGGGCACGGCCTCCCACACCCATTTGCCCTGGCCCGCATAGACCAGCACGCGCGAGGGCTGGTAATCCCAGTCCTGTCGCCAATGCTTGATGACATGGGTTTCGCCGCCATGCTCGACCACCAGCAGATGCTGGAGCGCGATATGGTCGGGCGTGTCCTCGATCACGCGAACGACCTCGTTTCCGCCCGAAATCTTGCGGTCGAGGGGCGTATAGCCTGCCGCCCAGGGCGTCGTTTCCTGCATGTCGAAGCGGACCTTATAGGTTCCGGCCATCGCCAGGATGTCGGCGCGGTCGGCGGCCTTGGCGGCCTGTGCCTCGACGGCGGTCTGGCGGAGAGGGCCGTCAGCCAGGGCGGGGGCGGGCAGCAGCGCGAGCGCCGCGACGATCAGCATCGAACGGTTCTTCATCGGACAGACCTTTTCAGAAACGGAGGGTGAGCGAGGCGCTGGCATTGCGGCCAGGCTGGGTGAAGGCGATGGGCGGCACGTCGGAGGCGCCTGTGGGCAGGGGGCGCGGCACGCCGAGGCCCCGCACGTCGGACCACCAGGCATAGGTGGCGTTGGTCAGGTTGAAGATGCCTGCACGCAGCGTCAGCGCGTCCGTCACCCGGGCGAACAGCGTCGCGTCCAGGATCGTGAAGGCGGCGGGTCGGAAACATTCCGTACTGCACAAGCCGGTGGTGTCCCGGGCCGCCTTGCGCGTGCTGTGCGTCATGATGACCTGGCCGCCGAAGCGCCCATGATCCGGCTCGCGCCAGCCGATGCCCATCACCAGCTTGAGCGGATCGACGGTGGCGAGCGGCCTGCGGCTGTCATTGGCGGCGATCTGTTCGCCCTCGGCATAGGACAGGGCGATCTGCCCGGTCAGGCCGTTGCGCGCCCGCCCCTCGAAGCGGGCCTCCGCCCCCTTCACCTTGGCGCGGTCGAGATTGACGAACTGGTACAAGGCGGGGTCGGCGGGCGTGAAAGTGCCGCCCACGACCTCCTGGCTGATAAAGTCGCGATAATCGGCCCGGAAGACGCTGGCCGACAGGTCGACGGCCTCGCTGTTCAGGCGCAGTCCCGCCTCGATCGCCTCGCTGGTTTCCGGGCGAAGGTTCGGGTTGGGGATCGAGGTATAGCCAAAGGCCAGGTTCGAGAAGAACTGGTTGATCTGCCCCGGCTCGGGCGCGCGGAAACCGCGCGCATAGCTGGCGAACAGGCGCAAGGCGGGGGCGAGGGTCAGGACCGCGCCGATGCGCGGGCTCAACCGGTCCGCCGACTGCGCGGCGCCGACAAATCGGGGCAACAGCGGATCGCGATCGGGCGACAGGCGATACCAGTCGTAGCGTAGGGCGGGATGCAGCGTCAGCGGCCCGATTCCGATCTCATCCCCGACAAAGGCCCCGGCCAAGGTGAAGTCGGTCGTCGGAAAGGCGCGTGTCGGGAAGGTCTCGCCTGCCGGCGGGACCGTGCCGTCGCGCAGCCCCCGCTGGCGCAGCACGCTGATATCGGCACCCGTCACCAGCCGGTGGGTGACCGGGCCGGTCGAAAAGCCCAGCCGTATCTCGCCCGATCCGCCATAGACGCGGTTTTCCAGCGTATTGAGCCGGGTGCGGTCGGCCAGAGTCACCCGGTCCTCGGCGCTGAACTGGCGGTTGTCCGCGTCCTGTACATAGGCGGCCGCGCGCGCGGACTGGACGAGCCCGGCCCCGTCATAGGTCCAGTCCAGCCCGGCGCGCCACCGCCTGCCCGTGTCGCGCGCCTGCAATCCCGCGACATTGCGGTTGATGCCGGTCAGCACATCGGTTTCGATGCGGTTGTCGAGATACTCGCCGGTGGCGCGCAGGCGATGTCCGGGCGCGACGTCCCAAACCAGCTTGCCGAGCAGCGCATTGGCGCGGCCATCCTGCGGATTGGGCGCGGTCCGGGTGACGCCGGTCCCTTCGACATCGCCCTTGTTCTTCAATTCGGAAAAGTCGCGCCGCGTATAGGCCAGCATCGCCGACACCGCGCCCGAGCGCCCCGCGACGACCCCCGAATGGGCAAATTCCTCGTCCGCCGAACTATACTGCGTCCGCAGCGAGCCGCCGAACGCCTTGTCGCCCAAAATGTCGGCGGGATCGCTGGTGGTGAAACTCATCGCCCCCGCCAGACCATCGCTGCCGTACAAGGCGGAGGCAGGCCCCCGCAGGAACTCGACCGACTTGATCAGGCCCAGATCGACATAGTCGCCGCGCCCGACATCCTGCGCGCCGAAGCTGAAGCCATAGGGGACACGGACGCCGTCGACCTGGATCAGGACGCGGTTGCCACCGATGCCACGAACGACGAAGCCCTCATTTCCCGCGCGCCCCGTCGTACCCTGCGCCGCGCCGAAGCGGGTGGGTGCACGCCGGACGCTGATCCCCGGTTCGAAGCGGACCAGATCCTTGATGTCGGTCGCGAGTTCATCCGCCATCTCATCGGCGTTCTTGACCGAGACAGTCACCGGAGCATCCTGCACCTGGATCGGTATGCGGGTTGCGGTGACGACGACATCACGCTGCTCCGTCGCGTCTTCGTCGCGCACAGGCTGTCCCAGCGCTGCCATCGCGGCCAGCGTCAAAAACATGAATTACCCCTTTAGATATTAACAATCATTCGCATTAATCGGCGGCGGTGCAGCTGCGCAATCAAAATATGCGAATGAGTTGCATTATTCTTTGTGGGTTGTCGTTCTGCTTGGGTCGATATGCGGGGGCGAGCAAGACGACATGAAATGAACGCCCCCCCCGTCAGGGGAGGGGCTCGCGTCGGTTTTATGCAATGTCATCACGATCGGACTGGCGTCGGCTACGGCGTCTCGGGACGCGCTTCGGCGCATGGCGGCGGAGTGCCGCAGCGATCCGGCCCCTCTCCAACGCGGAGCGGCAAGCCAGCCCAGCGTTGGAGAGGGGAGGGCGACGCAATCACGCCAAGGTGAACATGCCCGCAAGCCCCTCGGCCTCGGCGGATGGCGCGACCCAGAGGCGGAAGACGCCGGGTTCGGTGGTCGGCTTCAGGTCGCGACCGGTGAAGGACAGGTCGGCGCGGGTAAGGGTGAAGGTCACCTCCTGTCGCGCGCCCGGCGCCAAGGTGACGCGGGTAAAGGCCTTCATCACGCGCACCGGCTGGGTCACGCTGGCCACGACGTCATGGATATAGAGCTGCACCACTTCGGTCGCCGTCATGCGACCGGTATTGGTGACGGTCGCGCGGATCGTCAGGGGAGTATCGCCCATTGTCGGGCTGCTGAGGCGCAGGTCCGAATAGGCCATGGCGCCATAGGTCAGGCCGTGCCCGAACGGGAACAATGCGCTGTTCGGATGATCGCGGAAGTGCGCTTTATAGGGCTGCAAGGCGCCCGGCGGATTGGGGCGGCCGGTGCTGTGGTGCGCATAATAATAGGGCACCTGCCCGTTGGCGCGCGGGAAGGATACGGGCAGCCGCGCCGAGGGCGACACCGCGCCGAACAGGATGTCGGCGATGGCGGGGCCGTCCTGCGACCCCAGAAACCATGTCACCAGCAGGGCAGGGGCCTTCGCCACCGCGCCGGTCAGCGCCAGCGCGCGCCCGGTGCGCAGCAGGACCACATAGGGCTTGCCCGTCGCTGCGATCGCCTCGGCCAGTGCCTGTTGCTCAGGGGGTACGGTGATCTCGGTGCGCGACTGCGCCTCGCCCGACATATTCTGTGTCTCGCCGATCGCGAGAACCACGATGTCGGCGGCCCGCGCCGTGGCGACGGCACGCGCCACATCGCTGCCATCGTCCAGGGTCGCACCGGGAAGCGCCTCACGCACCGCCGTGACCAGATCGACGGCCTCGCGGTCGGTGCCATAGACGTTCCATGGCCCGATCAGGTCATGCCCGCCGCCCGCAAAGGGTCCGATCAATGCGATCCTCTTGCCGGAGCGGGGCAGGGGGAGCAGGTCGCCCTCGTTACGCAGCATGACGATGCTGCGCGCGCCCGCCTCGCGCGCCAGCGCTAGTGTCGCGGGGGTGCGAATCTGCGTCTTTTCGCGCGCCGGGTCGATGCGGCGGAACGGGTCGTCGAATAGCCCGAGTGCGACCTTGAGCGCGAGCACGCGGCGCACCGCCTCGTCCAGTCGGGCCAGCGGCACTTCGCCCTTCTCGACCAGATCGGGCAGATATTTGAGATACAGGCCGCTCTGCATCGACATGTCGACCCCGGCCAGGAAGGCCAGCCGCGCCGCGTCGCGTCCGTCCTTGGCAAAGCCGTGCGCGATCAGTTCCTCGTCGCCGGTATAGTCGGAGACGACGAGCCCGCCGAACCCCCATTCCTTGCGCAGGACGGTATCGAGCAGCCATGGGTTGCCGGTGGCGGGTATCCCCGACAGATCGTTGAACGAGGCCATCACGGTCGGCGCTCCGGCCGCGAACGCCGCCTGGAAGGGCGGGAAATAAATGTCACGCAGCGTCCGTTCCGACACGTCGACGCTGTTGTAATCGAGCCCGGCCTCGCCCGCGCCGTAAGCCACGAAATGCTTGGCGCAGGCGGCGACGGCATCCGGCGCGGCGAGGCCGCTGCCCTGAAACCCCTGGACGCGCGCCGCCGCCATCAACCGGCCGAGCAGCACATCCTCGCCCGCTCCCTCTACGCCCCGCCCCCAGCGGGCATCGCGGGCGATATCGACCATGGGGGCAAAGGTCCAGTCGATCCCCGACGCCGCCGCCTCGACGGCCGCCGCGCGGGCGGTCCGGCGCGCCAGATCGGGATCGAAGCTGGCCGCGTCGGCGAGCGGCACCGGGAAGACGGTGCGCAGACCGTGAATGACGTCAGCGGCGAACAGCAGCGGGATCTTCAACCGCGATCGGCGCACCGCCTCGGTCTGCATCCGACGCGCCATTTCCGCGCCATTGCCGTTGAACACGCCGGTCAGTTCACCCCGGCGCACCATGCGCAATTGCGTGTCGAAGCTCGACGCCGCACCCGCCGGGTTGAGCGAGGTCGCCGCGCCCCCCGCCCAGGCGGCGGCCAGCAGATTGAGCTGTCCCGCCTTTTCGGCGAGCGTCATGCGCGGGATCAGCGCCTCGACCGTCGCGGGAAGCGGTCGTTCGGCAACGAGGGAGAGCAGGGCGCGGGCCGGACTGGCCGACCATGCCAGCGTCGCGCCCGCCCCGGCCAGCCATGCGCG
Source organism: Sphingomonas yabuuchiae (assembly GCF_001477495.1). GTDB lineage: Bacteria > Pseudomonadota > Alphaproteobacteria > Sphingomonadales > Sphingomonadaceae > Sphingomonas > Sphingomonas yabuuchiae_A. The sequence continues at coordinate 45,013 of NZ_LDTF01000015.1, read as the reverse complement.
CCGTGAAATCCGCCGATCCTGCCCGTCCATCCTGCTCCCTTTCCCTGTCATTTCCATGCCGTCTACGCCGTTGCCCGGATCATATTCCAGGCCGCCATCCAGATTTCGTTACGCCGGCCAATCGACCGATTGATTGTCATCTCCGCTTCATGTAAGCGGTTTCTGTAAGCGGTTACAAGCCTGCGATACAGAGAGGATGCTTCCAACGGCCATGTCGCCTGCCCGACCTGATTCTGCCCCGGCGACGCGCGGTGCCCATGCGACGATCCATGACGTCGCGCGGGTGGCGGGCGTTTCGGTCGCGTCGGTGTCGCGGGTGTTCAACGGGCGCGACCATGTCCGCGCGGAGATGCGGACACGGGTCGAGGACGCGGCGGCGCAACTGGGTTATGTCCCCCATGCCGGAGCACGCAGCCTGAGCATGGCGCGGACCGGCGCGATCGGCGTGGTGCTGCCCGATCTGCACGGCGAATTCTTCTCCGAACTGCTACGCGGCATGGACCGGGAGGCCAGCACGCGCCGGTTGGGGCTGCTGCTGACCGTGCTCCATGACGGGCGCGGGCTCGACACGCTGACGGCGCTGCGCGGGCAGGTCGACGGGCTGGTGGTGATGGCCCCCGAACTCGATCCGGATGTCCTGGCGCGGCATATGCCGCGCGGGCTGGCGGCAGTGTTCCTGGCCTGCGCGCCGCAGGTCGGCAGCCTGAACCTGCGCATCGACAATCGCGCCGGGGCCGCCGCCGCCGTGAGGCATCTGGCGGCGGGCGGGGCGAAGCGGATCGTCCATATCTCCGGCCCGGCAGGCAATCTCGATGCGCAGGAGCGCCGCGCGGGCGCCGAGGCCGCCGCCGCCGAAGCAGGTGCGACCCTGAGCGTGATCGAGGGCGACTTTCTGGAGGCCAGCGGCACCATGGTCGGCGAACGCGTCGCGGCGGGAACGCTGGAGGCGGATGCGATCTTCGCGGCCAACGACATGATGGCGATCGGCGCGATGATGGCGCTGAAGCGCCACGGCGTCGCGGTGCCGGAACAGGTGGCGGTCGCCGGGTTCGACGACATTCCATTGGCAAGGCTGGTGAGCCCGGCGCTGACCAGCGTCGCGATCGATATCGCGGCGATGGGTGCGCGCGCCGTGGCGCAGCTTGCCGCACGGATCGCGGGCGCGCGCGAGCAACCTTCGGGAGACGCATCCACCGGGGCGGACGAGGTCATCGTCCCGCATCTGATGGTGCGTGAGACAACAAGAGAAACGGACAGGGGATAGGTTTATGACACGGAACGCTTTCAGGCTGGCGCTTGCCGGGGCGACGATGCTGGCGGGGCTGGGGACCGCGATGATCTGGAGCGCGCCCGCCATGGCGCAGGCCGGGCAGGCGGCGCTGCGCGGCGTGATCCGCACCGCGCCCGACAACCCGCTGCAGGACGTGACCCTGGTCGAAGTCGACACCGGCTTCCGCCGCACGGTCGTGCCCGGCGCGGACGGCAGCTATAATTTCCCTTCGCTGCGGGCGGGCGCGTACCGGCTGGAGATCCGCCTTCAGAAGGGCACGCGCAATTCTGATCAGTTCACCCTGCGCGTCGGGCAGAATGCCGGGCTCGACCTCGACCTGACGACCGCCCCGGCACAGGCCCAGCCCGCGCCCGGCGACAACACTGCCGGTGAAACCGCGCCGCCGCCTGCCGAGGCGCAGCAGGGCGATATCATCGTCACCGGTAGCCGCATCCGTTCGCTGTCGGGTGGTCAGGTCGGCATCAACATCACGCCGCGCCTGATCGAGCAGCTGCCGCAGAACAGCCGCAACTTCCTGGCCTTCGCCGATCTCGCACCCGGCGTGCGCTTTATCGAAAGCTCGGACGGCAGCTCGCGCATCCAGGGCGGGGCGCAAGGGTCCAACTCGGTCAACGTCTTCATCGATGGCGTCAGCCAGAAGGATTATGTGCTGCGCGGCGGCCTGACCGGCCAGGACAGCTCGCCCGGCAACCCGTTCCCGCAGCTCGCGATCGGTGAGTATCAGGTGCTGTCGTCCAACTATAAGGCCGAACTGGACCAGGTCAGCTCGGTCGCGATCATCGCGGGCACCAAGTCGGGCACCAACGAATTCCATGGCGAGGGCTTTTTCGACTTCACCAATCAGAATCTGCGCGACCGTCGCCCGACCGAAATCTATCCCGCCAAGATCGCCAAGATCCCCTCGGAGGACAAGCAGTTCGGCGTCGCGCTGGGCGGCCCGATCGTCAAGGACGTCGCGCATTTCTTCGTCAGCTATGAGGGCAAGCGGCGGCAGGTGCCGATCGACATCCTGCCGACCAACGGCGTCGCGGTGTCCAGCCTGCCCGCGCAATATCGCGACATTTTCGGGTCGTTCAACTCGAGCTTCCGCCAGGACCTGTATTTCGGCAAGATCGACCTCGAGCCGACCGACAAGGATCTGGTCGAGCTGACCGGCAAGTATCGCAACGAGACCGGCGTGCAGATCGGCAACGGCAATGCCGCCTTCTCGACCCGCACCCTGAGCAAGGTGAACGAGAAGCGCGGCATGCTGCGCTGGCAGCATAGCGAGGACTCGTGGATCAACGACGTGCGCGTCTCCTATGAGGATGTCGCCTGGTCGCCGCAGCCCGCCGAGAACGGCATCGGCCAGCAGTTCCGCACCACGACACGCAACGGCAGCAGCGTGTCGACCTTCGACCTGTTCCGCACCGGGGCCGGGCTGGGCTTCCAGGACAAGGGGCAGAAGGGCTGGACCGTCCAGGACGACTTCACCTGGACCGGGGTCGAGAACCACACGTTCAAGGTCGGCGCGAAGGCGAAGTGGGTGACGCTCAACTCGCTGGAGCAGAATCTGATTAATCCGCTCTATCTCTATGACACGACCTTGCCCTCGGCGAGCGGGTTCAACGACCAGATTCCCTACAGCCTGCAATTCGGCGCGAACGGGAGTCTCGGCGATCCGCGCATCCGGTCCAAGAACTTCCAGCTCGGCCTCTATGCGCAGGACGATTGGGACGTGACCGACCGGTTGACGCTGAACCTCGGCCTTCGCTGGGATTATGAGCGGACCCCGGCCTTCCTGAACTATGTGACCTCCGCCGAGAACGTCAACGCGGTGTCGCCCGCCAACTATCCGAACCTCGTCAACGCCGATTACAAGATCAGCGATTATATCTCGACCGGTAGCAACCGGAAGGCGTTCAAGGGCGCATGGCAGCCGCGCGTCGGCTTCACCTATCGCCTGGACGAGCAGGGCCGGTTCGCGGTGTTCGGCGGCTATGGCCGGTCGTACGACCGCAACCAGTTCGACTTCCTCCAGCAGGAACTGTCGAATGGCCGTTTCCAGCGCCGCGAGTTCCTGTTCCAGGGTGCCGACACGATCAATCCGTGCACGCCCGGACCGAACTGCATCCCCTGGAACCCGATCTACCTGACCGAGGCGGGTCGCCAGCAGCTGATCGGCAATGGCAGCCCGGGCGGGCGCGAGTTCCGCTTCATCAACAACGACCTGAAGGTCCCTTATTCGGATCAGTTCAGCCTGGGGCTACGCGGGCGGTTCAATCCGGTCGAGCTGGAGGTCGGCTATACGCGGATCGTCAGCAAGGACGGCTTCGTCTATCTGCTCGGCACGCGTCGCGCCGACGGGTCCTTCTTCGCGCCGTCGCCGACCACCGGCGCGCCGCAGGGGCCGAACACCAGCTTCGCGCCCAGCGGTTACGGCGCGATCATCCTGGGCGACAACGGGCTGGAGACGCGTGCGGACTCGGCCTATGCCAAGCTGACCAAGGCCTATTCGGCGGCCTCGCCGTGGAGCATCGACGCCACCTATACCTTCACCGCGGCGGTGGATAACCGGCCGAACAACGACCAGTCGTCCTACTTCCTGCTCGATTTCCCCAAGGCGTCGGATTACCCGATGCTGCGCTCGGGCGTGGTGCCGCGTCACCGCTTCGTGGTGGCGGGCAGCGTCGACACGCCGCTGGGCGTGACGATGTCGGCGAAGTTCCAGATCGAGAGCCCGACCTTCCAGCGTGCATTGCTCGACACGGCGACCCCGTATCAGCGGACGCTGGTCGGCTCGGAAGTGTTCGGGCTGGGCGATCGCTGGGGCCGTCGCCAGCTGGACCTGGCGTTCACCAAATATGTGCCTCTGAAGTTCATTAGCGACGCAACGCGCATCCGCTTCCGCGTCGACATCATCAACGCGATGAACGACCGCAATTACGTCGACTACAACAACGACCCGAGCGACACGACGCGGACCCCGGGCTCGCCAAGCATCTACCGGGAAAGGTCGACCTACAGCATCGGCGGCAATCCGCCGCGTACGGTAAAGCTGTCGGCAGGCTTCAACTTCTGATGCGTCCTCCGCCGTCACCCCGGCCAGTGCCGGGGTGACGGTACAGATTCGAGAATAACCGCATGACGTTCGATCGACGGGATATCCTGCGCGCCACGGCGCTGGGCGGGGCGGGGTGGCTGGCGGGGTGCACCGCCGGGCCGCTTGCGCCGAAGCGGGCGCCGCTGCTGGCTTTTCCGGGAGAGCTGCCCAGGGTCGGCACTACGCCGGCAAGCGCCAGCGACCCGTTGATGGACGATATCCAGCGTCGGACCGTCAGCTATTTCTGGAACACCACCGATCAGGTGACGGGCCTCGCCCCCGATCGCTGGCCGACCCCCAGTTTCGCCTCGATCGCGGCGGTAGGCTTTGCGCTGACCACCTATCCGATCGCGGCGACGCGCGGCTGGATTACCCGAGCCGCCGCCGCGCAGCGCACGCTGGCCACGCTGCGCTTCTTCGCGAACGCCCCGCAAGGGCCGGACAAGGAGGGGATGACCGGCTATAAAGGGTTCTTCTATCATTTCCTCGGCGTCACCAAGGGGCATCGTTTCGCCAGGACCGAGCTGTCGACGATCGATACCGCGCTGTTGCTGGGCGGCGTCCTGTTCGCGCAGACCTGGTTCGATGACGAGGCCGATCCCGCCGAGCGGGAAATCCGTGGGCTCGCCGACCAGCTCTATCGCGCGGTCGAATGGGACTGGATCACGCCGCGCAAGCCGTTCGTCTCGATGGGCTGGCATCCCGAGAGCGGGTTCATCGGCTCCGACTGGAATATCTATAACGAAAGCCTGATCCTATACGTCCTGGCGCTGGGCTCGCCGACCCATGCGCTACCGCCGACGACCTGGGACGCGTGGACGGCCAAGTTCGACCCGTCCTGGGACGAGAAATACGACAATCCCTTCACCGCCTTCCCGCCGCTGTTCGGGCATCAGTACAGCCAGGTCTGGATCGACTTTCGCGGGCTGATGGACACCTATTCCAAGCGGCGCGGGTTCGATTATTTCGAGAATAGCCGCCGCGCGACCTATGCGCAGCGCCGTTATGCGATCAACAATCCGGCGGGTTGGCGCGGCTATGGCGAGAATGTCTGGGGGCTGACCGCGTGCGATGGGCCGGGGGATTTCGTCCGGGAAATCAACGGCCGCAAGCGTGAGTTCTTCTCCTATTCGGCGCGCGGTCCCGGCGATCGCGACGACGGCACGATCGCGCCCACCGCCGCGCTGGGCTCGGTGGCCTTCGCACCCGAAATCGTGCTGCCTGCCGCGCGGGCGATGTATTCGACCTATGGCACCGCCATCTACGACCGCTACGGTTTTCGCGACAGCTTCAACCCGACGCTGACCCTGACCGACGTCAAGCTGCAGCATGGCAAGGTGGTGCCCTATATCGGCTGGGTCGCGGACGACTTCCTCGGTATCGACCAGGGGCCGATCGCCTGCATGATCGAAAACTGGCGCAGCGGCCTGATCTGGAAGACGATGCAGAAGAACCCCTATATCCGCGCCGGGCTGGAACGGGCCGGGTTCAAGGGTGGCTGGCTTTCCCCGGCATAGCCGGTGTCTTTTTAGCGACCCCGGGCCCCCGTGGAGGCATCGGCGTGCCTGGCGGGTCGGTCGGGTTGCTTTATCTCTGGCCTGGGTTGGGTTAGTCCGTTCCCCCATAGGGTGGCAGCAAGCGCATGACGGCTTTCTGATCAACAGCCGGGGGCGGACGACATATGGATTTTGGCAAGGACGAAGGCAGACCGCCCGAGCATGGCCCGATGATGACGGAGCGGGTGCGCGCCCATGACTGGGCCGCCTCGTCGGTCGGTGCCATGGCGGACTGGCCGCAGAGCCTGTGCACCGCTGTCGACCTCATGCTCCATGCCGGTCAGGCGATGTGTCTGATCTGGGGGGCGGATCGGATCCAGATCTATAATGATGAATATACACGGATTTTGGGCGACCGCCATCCTGCCGCCCTGGGGCGGCCCGCCAGCGAGACATGGCCCGAGCGATGGGACGTCCTCCACCCGTTGATCGACCGCGCCCTTTCCGGCGAGCGTGTCGCCGTCCGCGATCAGCCGGTCACCATGACCCGGGACGGCGTCGACGAGCAAAGCTGGTGGGATTTCGCCTATTCGCCGGTTCACGATGAAAGCGGGCGAATCGCGGGGCTGTTGAACATCTGTTCGGACGCCACCGAGCGAGTTCGCGCCTTGCGCGATCGAGACATGGCGTTCGAGAATCTGCGGGAACGCGAATCCTTCACCGGCAGCGTCCTTGCCAGCTCGACCGATTGCATCAAGGTCCTCGATCTGGAGGGCAGGCTGGCCTTCATGAGCGATGGCGGGCAGCGGGTGATGGAAGTCAGCGACTTCAATGCCATCGTCGGCTGTCCGTGGCCCGATTTCTGGACGGGTAACGGCAATCGGGATGCCAAGGCTGCCCTGGAGGCTGCGCGCGCGGGCCAGTCCTCCAGCTTCATCGGTCGCGCCAGCACCATGAAAGGCAACTGGAAATGGTGGCATGTTGCGGTCAGCCCCATTTTCGACGCCGATGGGCGTTGGGACCGTATCCTGTCGGTCTCGCGCGACATCACCGAATTGCGCGAGAGCGAGGAAGAGCGCGACCGCTTCGTCCGGCTGGTGGAGAACAGCACCGATTTCGTGGCAATGGCCCATCTCGACGGGCGCATATTCTACATGAACGACGCCGCCCGCGGCATCGTCGGGCTGGAGGACGTGGACTATACCACGCTCTCGATCGCCGATTTCTTCCTGCCTGACGCCCTCGAAATCGTGATGCACGAAGCGCTCCCGGCCGTGGCCGAGCGGGGAAGCTGGTCGGGTGACGTGCTCTTCCGGCATTTCGGAACCGGCGAGCTGATCCCGATGCTCTATTCGGTTTTCCCCATCACGGATGCGAGCGGCGAAATGGTCGGATACGGGACGGTCACCCGCGACATTCGCGAGCGTAAGCAGGCCGAGGAGGATATGCGGTACCTCAACGGCGAACTGGCCCATCGCCTGAAGAACGTGCTCACCGTCATCCAGTCGATCGCGCAGCAGACGTTGCGCAATTCGCCCGATACCCAAACCGCCGGAAAGGCCCTGTCGGCACGCCTCGTCGCGCTGGGCGGCGCGACGGATATCCTGACCGGCAAGTCGTGGCGATCCGCCGACCTGCGCGAATTGGCGGAACGCACGCTGGCCCCGCATGGCGGCATCGGGGAACGGATCATCATCGACGGTCCGCCGATCGTCCTGCAACCGGAAGCCAGCATGGCCTTTGCCCTGGCGCTGCACGAGCTGGCGACGAACGCCGCCAAATATGGTGCCCTGTCGAACGATATGGGCATCGCGACGCTGCACTGGTGGGTGGAGGGACCGGACGACGACGCACGGCTGTCCGTGCAATGGTCGGAGCGTGGCGGGCCGCCTGTCATTCCGCCGCAGCGCAAAGGCTTCGGTTCCGTCCTGATCGAACGATCGCTCCGTTCCTATTTCAAGGAATTGTCCGCGACGGATTACCGTCCCGATGGATTGATCCTGAACCTGAGGGGGCGCCTGGCCGACGCCGCCCTCTGAACCGGGAGGTGAGCGACGCGCGGCCTATGCCGGTCGCGCGAACGACGATCCTCCCCCCAGCGCGCGGGCCAGGGCGACGGTGGCGGTCAGGCGTCGGGTCTGCAGGGACAGGGCGCTTTGCTGGTCGCGGAGCAGGCTTTCCTGGGCGGTGGCGACGTCCAGATAGGTCGCGGCGCCCTTGATATAGCGGTCCAGCGCGATGGCACTGGTGCTGGCGGCGGATCGTACCGCCTGATCCTGCGCGGCCTGGGCCTGGTCGAGGTGACGCAGCGTAGCGAGGGCGTCCTCGACATCCTGGAAGGCCCCCAGGGCACGCGTTCGATAGTCGGCGGCGGCGGCGTTCCAGTCCGCCCGCGCGGCGGCGACATCGGCGCGACGCTTGCCGCCGTCGAACAGGTTCAGGATCGCGCCCGGTCCGATCGCCCAAAAGATGTTGGGGGCCGCGACCAGTCCCGCCAGCGCCGTGCCCTGCAAACCGGCCGTGCCGCCCAGCGTGATCTGGGGGAAGAAGGCCGCCTTGGCGACGCCGATCCGCGCATTGGCCGCCGCCATGCGCCGCTCGGCCGCCGCGACATCGGGACGCTGGGCGAGCAGCGCCGAGGGGACGCCGACCGGAATGCGCGGCAGATGGAGCGGGGTCTCGCGATGCGGGATGGAGAAGACCGAGGCGGGCTGGCCGACCAGGCTGGCGATCGCATGTTCGGTCACGGCGCGGTCCGCCTGCAACGCGGCATATTGGGCGCGGGCTTCACCGAGCAGCGCACCGGCCCGACCGACATCCATCCCCGTCGCGATGCCGCCGCGAAAGCGGTTGCGGGTCAGCGCATCGGCCCTGGCCAAGGCATCGATGGTCTGGGCAAGCAGCGTAAGCTGCTGGTCCTGCCCGCGCAAACGCACGAAGTCGGCCGCAAGCTGGCCTTGCAGGGCGAGCTTGACCGCCGCCAGATCGTCGCGGCTGGCCTCGGCCAGTGCGCGGCCGGAGGCGACCGAATTGCGCACACGCCCCCACAGATCGGCCTCATAGGACAGGTCGCCACCCAGCGTCGCGGCGGTATAGAAATCCGGCTGGGAACCGCCCCGCAACGGACGCTCGTCCGACTGCCGGTTGCGCGAAAGGCCGGGCGTTAGTTCGACACGGGGAAACAGCCCCGAACGCGCGCCTGCGAGCGTGGCCTTCGCCATGTCATAGCGCGCCAGCGCCCCCGCCAGCGTGGGATTGTCGTTATCGATCCGGGCCTCCAGCCGGTCGAGCAGCGGATCGCCGAAGCCTGCCCACCAGTTGCCGGGCAGGGCGGTGGTCGCGGCGTCGACCGGCTTCCACACGGAGTCTGCGGCGGTCGGCATCTCCTTATAGGCGACGGGCGCGGGCAGGATCGGCGGGCGATAGGCGGGGGCCATCGAACAGCCGCCCAGCAGCGCGAGTGTCGCGCCTGCGACGCAGCGGCGGAGCGGTTTAGCCATGACGCGTCTGCCCCACCCGGACCAGCTCGCCCTGCGCCAGCGAGTCCGGCGGATTGTCGACGATCCGTTCGCCGGGGCTGATGCCCGACAGGATTTGCACGGTCGGGCCATTGTCCTGCCCGATATGGACCTGATGCATCACGACATGGCCGCGCGGGTCGACCGTGGCGACCTGTGGTCCGCCGGCACCGAACAGGATCGCGCTGGACGGCACCTGCGCCGCGCCCGGCTGTCCGGGCAGGGCGAACCGGGCCTGGGCATAGCCGCCGGGCTTCAACAGCCCATCGGGATTGTCGGCGAGCAATTGGACCCGGAAGGCGCCGGACTGCGGATCGACCGCGCTCGACAGGCCCGCGACCGTTGCGGTGAATGAGCGGCCCGGAAAGGCGGGGACGGTCAGCGTCGCGGTCATGCCCGGCTTGATCGTGGCCGACAGCGATTGCGGCACGTTGACATAGACGCGGATGCGGTGCGTGTCGGCCACGCCGAACATCGGCGCCTGTGCCGCCGCGCCGGGGCCCACCAGATCGCCGACCTCGGCATTGCGTGCGGTCACGACCCCGGCGAAAGGCGCGCGTATCACGGCATAGCGCTTCATCGTCTCCAGCCGCGACAGGGCGGCACGCGCCTCGGCGACGCCTGCCGCCTTGACCGCGAGATCGCCGTTCTTCTCGTCGACCTCCTGCCTGGACACCGAAGAGGTAGTCAGCAGGTCGCTCCAGCGGGCCGCCGTACTGCGCGCCAGCGTCTCGCGCGCGACGGCACTGGCCAGCGCGGCGCGCGCCTGGCCGATCTGCTGGTCGAGTTCGGGCGTATCGATCACGCCCAAGGCCTGTCCGGCCGCGACATGCGCACCAATATCCTGCGACCAGCTGCGCACATAGCCGCCGACACGGGGGAAAAGCCGCGCGGCTTCCCAGGCCTCCAGCGTGGCGGGCAGGTCGAGCGCGTCGCGCGCTGCACCACCCTTGACGGGGATCAGGTGGACGGTCGGGATGGCGTTGGTCGTGGACCAGCTGGCCGCCGCCGCGACGTCATGGCTTCGGGCCAGGGTTCCCACACTCACGGTGCCGATCGCCAGGACGGCGGCGGCAAGGCCTGCGATCTTCAGGCCCTTGGGCGTGGGCGTGTCGGCCGACACAGCGGGGGCCGGGGCGGCGTCATGCATGGATGGCTTCTCCGATGGGCATCAGGGGGGAGGGCACGGTCGCCTTCCGGCGGCGGTGCGCGATGGCGAAGACGACGGGAACGAAGACCAGGGTGGCGAGCGTGGCGCACAGCAGCCCGCCGATGACGGCGCGGCCGAGCGGCGCATTCTGCTCGCCGCCTTCGCCCAGGCCCAGCGCCATCGGGGCCATGCCGATCATCATCGACAGGGCGGTCATCAGCACCGGCCGGAAGCGGGTGGCGCCCGCCTCCATCGCGGCCTGTATCGCGTCGCCGCACACCGCCAGTCGCTCTCGGGCGAAGCTGACCACCAATACGCTGTTGGCGGTCGCCACGCCCATGCACATGATGGCCCCGGTCAGCGCGGGCACGCTGAGCGGCGTGTGCGTCGCGAACAGCATCCACACGATCCCGGCGAGCGCGGCGGGCAGGGCCGAGACGATCACCAGCGGATCGATCCAGCTCTGGAAGTTCACGACGATCAGCAGATAGATCAGGACGACCGCGCCCGCGAGGCCGAGGATCAGGCCGGTGAAGGCGGTGTTCATCGTCTCCACCTGTCCGCGCATCGCGACCGTGGCGCCCTTGGGCAACTGGCTCTTGGTCTGGGCGAGCACCCGGTCGATGTCGGCGGCGACCGCGCCCAGATCGCGCCCCTGCGGAGTCGCATAGACGTCGAACACCGGCTGCACCGCATAATGCGAAACCAGCGCGGGGCTGGGTTCGCGGTGCAGCGTGCCCAGCGCCTGAAGCGTCTGGAAACTGCCCGGCGTCGTGCCGGTGATCGGCAGATTGTCGAGCTGTTCGATGGTGCCGGCGCGATATTGCGGCGACTGCACCACGATCGGATAGGATACGCCGTTCTTGGGGTTGAGCCAGAAAGTCGGCGCGACTTGCGAACTGCCCGCCAGATTGACCGACAGGCTGCGGGTCACGTCATTTTCGGTGATGCCCAGTCGGCTGGCCTGCGCCCGGTCCACGTCCACGGCGTATTCGGGATAGTTGGATGCCTGTTGCAGGCGGACATCGGCCAGCCCCGGCACCTTCGACAGGCGGGCGACGAGCAGCCGGGCATAGGCCTCGTTCCCCTTCATGTCTGGCCCGGCCACCTGCACGTCGATGGGGGCGGGCGAGCCGAAGTTCAGGATCTGGCTGACGATGTCGGCGGGCAGGAAGGCGAAGGACGAACCGGGGAAGTCCCGGGGCAATTGTTCGCGCAGCGCCTTGGCGAAACCGGCGGTCGGGCGGTGGCCTTCCTTCAGCGTGACCAGGATATCGCCGTCCTGCGGGCCGACGCCGCCGGTGTTGGAATAGGCGCGGTTGATGCCGCTGACCGGCAGGCCGATATTGTCGACGATGGTGTCCAGCTGGTCGGCGGGAATGACCTGTCGGATGCGGTTCTCGATATGGTCGAACAGCGCCGCCGTCTCCTCGATCCGGGTGCCGACGGGCGCGCGGACGTGGAGGCTGATCTGCCCCGCATCGACCGCGGGGAAGAAATTGCGGCCCAGCATCGGCACCAGCGCGAACGACATCAGCACCACGATCATGAAGCCGATGACGAAGGGCCGCCGCCGGGCGAGGGCGAAGGCGAGCAGCCCGGTATAATAGCGCCGCACCGCCTCGAACCGGCGCTCGAAACCATGCTGGAACCGGCGCAGCGGATTGCGGCTCTCCGGGCGTCCGGCCTGTGCGTCGTGGCTGACCATCACCTCGGCGGTGTGCGGTCCGGCGTGATCGCGCAGCAGATAATTGCCCATGGTCGGCACCAAAGTGCGCGACAGGACGAACGAGGCGATCATCGCGAACACCACCGCCATCGCCATCGGCGCGAACAGGAAGCCCGCGACCCCCGGCAGGAAGAACATCGGCACGAAGGCGATACAGATGCACAGCAGCGAGACGAAGGCGGGGCCGACGATCTGTTTGGCGCCGTCCAGGATCGCGTCGCGCACCGACTTGCCCTGTTCGAGATGCCAGTTGATGTTCTCGATCGTGACGGTCGCGTCGTCGACCAGGATGCCGACCGCCAGCGCCAGCCCGCCCAGCGTCATGATGTTGAGCGTCTGCCCGGCCAGCGCCAGTCCGGCGATGGCGGCCAGGATGGCGAGCGGGATCGAGGCGGCGATGATGACGGTCGACCGCCAAGAACCGAGGAACAGCAGGATCATCAGGCTGGTCAGCGCGGCGGCGATCACGCCTTCGCGCATCACGCCCGACACCGCCGCCTTCACGAAGACCGACTGGTCGGAAAGCGGCTTGACGCTCAGGCCCGGCGGCAGCGTCGCCTCCAGCCTGGGCATCAGCGCCTTCACCTGATCGACGATGGCGATGGTCGAGGCCGACCCGCTCTTCAGCACGGTCATCAGGACCGAGCGCGCGCCGTCGACGCGCACCTCATTCCGCTGCGGCGGCGAACCGTCGCGGACATGCGCCACGTCGCGCATCATGACGGTGGTCCCGTCAATCGTCCTGATCGGCAGGTCGTTGAGCGCGTCGATCGCGTCGGGGCTGTTGTTCAAGCGGAGATTATATTCGTACTGGCCGATTTTGGCGGTCCCGGCGGGCACGATCTGGTTCTGCTGCGCCAGTGCGTTCGCGACATCGGTCGCCGACAGCCGATGCGCCTGGAGCGCGGCGGGATCGAGGTCGATCTGGATCTGGCGTTCCTTGCCGCCATAGGGGGAGGGGATCGCCGCGCCCTGTACCGAGGCCAGCGCCGGGCGGATCATGTTCTGCCCCAGGTCATAGATCTTCTGCTCGGACAGCCCCTTTCCCGACAATGCGAGCTGGAGGATCGGCACGGTCGAGGCGTTGTAGTTCAGGATCAGCGGCGGGGTGATGCCCGGCGGCATTTGCTTCAGCACGGTCTGTGAGGCGGACGTGACCTGCGCGGTGGCGGTGCGGATGTCGACGCCGGGACGGAAGAAGATTTTCACGATGCCGACGCCGGACAGCGACTGGCTCTCGATATGGTCGATGTCCCCGACCGTCGAGGATAGCGAGCGCTCATAATAATAGATGACGCGCCCCGACATGTCGCGCGGCGGCAGGCCGCGATAGGTCCATACCGCGGCGATCACGGGGATGCGGATGTCGGGAAAGATGTCGGTCGGTGTCTCGACCGCCGCGATCCCGCCCCCCAGCACGATCAGGATCGCGAGGACGACGAAGGTATAGGGCTTGCTGAGGGCGAGCTTGACGAGCTGAAGCATGGGCGTCCCGGTGACCGTCAGGGATGGGCGGTGTCGGCGACGGCGCGGGGATCGAGGGGGTGGGGAACCCGCTGCGCGCCGCCGACGGGGGCTCCATCGCGCCGATCGTCGGCGCAGGCGACTTAAATGAATTTCACGCCGACGCCGGGGGCAACGAGATGCGCACGCACAGGCCCGGCGTCGCATCGGACAGGCTGAGGCGGAAGCCGTGCAGGTGCAGGATCGCCACGACCAGGCTGAGGCCCAGGCCGCTGCCGGGAATGCCCTGCATATCCTGTCCCCGGTGGAACCGGCGCAGCACCGCATCGCGTTCGTCGGGCGGGATGCCGGGGCCGTCGTCACGAACCTCGATCGCGCGTCCTCGGGCGTCCTCGACCAGGGCGATCGCGACGTGACCGCCGGGGCGGCCGAACTTGATGCCATTGTCGAGCAGGTTGCTCAGCGCCTCGAACAACAGCTTGTCGTCACCGTTCACCGACCATGGCCGGGGCGCGACCGACAAGGTGATGCCGCGATCCTCGGCCAGCGGTTCGTAGAGCTCGGCAATCTGCGCGACGAGGGTGCCCAGGTCGATGGTGCGGAACCCGGCACGGCGTCGCCCCGCCTCCAGCTCGGAAATACGCAGCAAGGCGGCGAAGCGCTCCAGCACCAGATCGAGATCGGCGGTCGCCTGCCGGATGCCCGTCGCCACCTCGACCGCATCATGCGGCCGGTGATGCAGCGCGTTCAGGGTCGCGCGGACGCGGGTGAGGGGGGTGCGTAGATCGTGGGCGATGGCGTCGGTGGCACCCTTGACCTGGGCGACGACGCGACCGACCTCCTCGACCGTCGCATTCACCGTCGTCGCGAACTGGTCCAGCTCGTCATGCCGCCCGGCGATCGGCATCCGGACCGAGAAGTCGCCCGCCGCGATCTCCCGGCTGGCGCGTTGCAGCGCCCGGACCCGGCGGAGCGGTGCCCGGCTGAACCAGATGGCGGCGGTGGTGACGCATAGCAGGGTCAGCAGGCCGCTGACGATCAATGTCTCCAGGATCGTCCGGCGCAGGTCGCGCAGCAGGCTGATATCGCGCCCGACCAGCAGCGTCTCCCCCTCACGAGTGCGCAGCGCGACCAGTCGCAAGGGGCCGCGCGATCCGTCCTCGACATCGACGGGCAGGCCGGGCGGCAGGGGGCGCAGCAGGCGGATATTGCCGATGATCGGGGTGCCGTCGGCGGCGATCAGCGCCAGATAGTTGAAACCGGCGCGATCGCGGCGCAGCTCGTACCGGATACGGTCGGGCAGTTGGTCGGCCGGGACCTGCAACAGGCGCTGCGCGGCGGCATGAAGGATCCGATCGCTCCGCGCCGTCAGATCGCGGGCGGTCGCGGCATAGACGACGCCCAGCATCGCGATCAGCCCGATGACGAACACCGCCCCCAGCATGGCCGAAAGCCGGAACGTACTGATCCGGATGATATCGCGCCAGCGCATCGGCGCGTCAGCCCTCGAAGAGATATCCCTCTCCCTTCACCGTCAGGATCGGGGACGGTCGGCCCGGACGGTCGATCTTCTTGCGCAGCCGGGCGATATGGACGCTGATGAGATTGGCGCCCGGATCGAAATAATAGCCCCAGACGCGCTCGAAGATGATCCGCCGGGTCATGACCTCCCCGCGATTGCGCATCAGGAATTCCAGCAAACGGAACTCCATGTGGAGCAGCCGGACCGGCTCGCCATCCACCTTGACCGTGCGGCGGACGAGGTCGCATTCGAGACCCCCTCCGCGCAACACCACCGCCTCGGCCTGTTCGCGCCGCCGGAGCAGAACCTCGACCCGCATCGCCATTTCGGCGAAATCGAACGGCTTGGTCAGATAATCGTCGCCGCCCGCGCGCAGCCCTGCGATCCGTTCGTCGACATCGCTCAGCGCGCTGAGCATCAGGACGGGGATGGCGATGTGCCGCTCGCGCAGCCGCGCGACCAGGGTCAGGCCGTCCAGTCCGGGCAGCATCCGATCCAGCGTAATCGCGTCAAAGGCCTCGCGGGTGGCCATGTCCAACCCGCTGTCGCCATCGGCGGTCCGGCTGGCGCTGTGTCCGTGCCGATCCAGCTCCGCCATGATCGCCGCAGCGGTGGCGTCGTCGTCTTCGATGACCAGAATGGCTGCCATGGCGTATGGCATAACCCCATGGTCACGGCGTGGCCAAGCCGCATCGCCGCAGGTGAAATTCATTTAAGTCGGCAGGCGTGACCTTTGGGACGACAGAGGCCCTCTCACGGACTCGGTTCAAAAGGGTTTCGCATGCGCCGCTTTCGCCCATGGATGATCGTCATCCCGCTCGGCCTCATCGCTTCTCCCGCCATGGCTTCGCGAAGCGAGAGGGATATGGGCAATGACTGTTTCGACATGGCGGCGCCCATGGCTGAGGCGACACCCTGTTTTGAACCGGGTCGTCACACCCGCCACCATCACGCTCGCCACGGTCGAAACGCACCTGACATGGCCGCGAAAACGAGCGGTGCCACAAGCAACGGCGCGCGTCGGAACCCGTCCGGATAACCATCGGGCGGACATCCGCGCCCTTCCGTCGAGGGCCCTCTGTTGAGCGCGAAATAGGGACGCTGATAGAAGGAGTTATGACCGTCTTGTCATAAACCTGACCTTTACATTCTGCCGATAGGGCGACGGGATGGATTGTCGGTCTCCCTGTCATGGAATGTCTCGACGACGGCATCGCCCGTCACGTTTCCCGGCATCCGGCCTTCTTGCCAGACTTGCCGCCGATCGGCGCGGAAACGTCATGATGCTATGGGCGTTTTTCCTGATCCCGCTCGTGGCCCTTGTGGGGTCGGCCATCGACCTCGGCACCGAATATGTGGCGCGCAAGCAGATGCAGATCGCTTGCGACGCGGCGGTGCTGGCCGGTCGGCGCGCGATGACCAACGGGACCGTCGACGACGGCGTGCGGGCCGAGGCGGCCAAGTTCTTCAACTTCAATTTTCAACAGGGCATGTTCGGATCGAAGCCGTTCACGCCCTCCATCTCCAGCGCCGCGACGGCGAAGACGACCGTCGTCATCAATGCCGCCACCACGATCCCGACGTCGCTGATGCGGATATTCGGCTTCGTCGAACTGCCGGTGAGCGTCAGTTGCAACGCCTCCCAGGATTTCGTGAACACGGACATCGTGTTCGTGCTGGATACGACCGGCTCGATGCGGGACAAGGCGACGTCCAGCGATTCCCAGACCAAGATTGAGGCGCTGCGTTCGGCGGTGCTGGCGCTATATGATCAGCTGTCGCCGGTGCAGAAACAGCTGGAAGCGTCCGGCATGCGTCTTCGCTACGGCGTCGTTCCCTATGCCAGCGCCGTGAATATCGGGGCGTCGATCCGCGCGGCCAATCCCAATTACATGCTGTCCGGTCCATGGACCTATCAATCCCGGCAGGTCGTGACCGCGAGGATGAGTTCCAGCGATTGCGATTATTACTATGGCAGCTACAGTTCATGGTCCGGAGTCTGCACCTATTTCCGGTATCTGCCCCGGACTTTCGACACGTCGCAATATGTGTCGGGAGCAAGCGTCGATGTGGCACAACTTGTCGGCACCGCCGATTATAGTGGCGATACGCCGGCCAAGACGACGCCCAAGAACGTCACTTGGGCGGGATGCGTCGAAGAGCGCCAGACGGTGCGCATGGGATCAAGCGCTTCGGCGATCCCGTCGGGCGCCACGGATCTGAATATCGATCTGATACCGAACAGCGATGCGACGAAGTGGAAACCCTATTGGCCGGAAGTAGAATATACGAGTTATATGCTGCGATATAATAGTAATCGCTTCAAGCCGCAGGTTGCGTGCCCATCACCAGCCGCATCCATGCAGGGGTGGACACGGGACGATTTGAACAATTACCTCAATACGCTTGTCCCGGACGGTGGAACCTATCACGACAACGGGATGATGTGGGGCGCGCGCTGGGCTTCGTCCGGGGGTATCTTCGGCAGCAATAATCCCGAAAAATACAATATGATGCCCGTCAAGAAGTACATCATCTTCATGACGGATGGGCTGTTCGAAACCGGCTATGCTGGCCTCTATTCATCCTATGGCGTGGAGCGGCTCGATGGTCGCGTCACGCCCGGTGGCGACTATTCCGACCAGAACGACCAGCTTGCCCGCCACAAGCAGCGCTTCAACCTGCTCTGCTCGCAGGCCAAGTCCATGGGATATTCCATCTGGGTGATCGGTTTCGCCACGTCGCTCGACGCGTCGCTGACCAACTGTGCGAGCACGCCCAGCCAGGCGTCCACCTCGTCGAACCAGGCGGCGTTGATGGCGCGTTTCGTGGAAATCGGCAAGAATATCGGCGCCTTGAGGTTGACCCAATGAGGGCGGGAGGTGGCGGCGTGCTGCGCCGTATCGGCCGCGATCGCGGCGGCGCCTCGATCGTCGAGTTCGCGCTGATCTCGTTGCCCGCCATCGTGATCATGTGCGGCCTGTTCGATCTGGGATACCGCCAATATGTCGCCACGCAGGTCCAGGATGCGCTGGACCGTGCAGCGCGGCGGGTCACGATCGGGACCGGCACGACTTCCGCCCAGTTGACCGCCATGGTCTCCGACAGCGTCAAGGCGATTTCACGGGACGCCAATGTCGTCGTCGTTCCCACCAGCTACGGAAAATTCCAACAGGTGGCCAAGCCCGAGCCGATCACCACCGACACGCCGCCGCTGGGCCAGTATAATGCCGGGGACTGTTTCCTCGACATCAACGGCAACGGCGTCTGGGACGCTGACGGCGCGCGTGCGGGCACCGGCGGGTCCGACGATGTGGTGCTGTATACCGCGACGGTGACCTATCCCGAGATCGTGCCGATGAGCCGCTTGGTCGGCTGGAGCGCCCTGACCAGGCTGACCGCCACGACCATGCTGAAAAACCAGCCCTATGCCTCGCAGGCCGAGCCGGTGACGCTGTGCCGATGACGGGTCTTGCCAAACGGTTCATACATGTGACGCGCGATCGGCGCGGCGTCGCGATGATCGAATTCGCGCTTGCCGCGCCGGTGATCCTGTTCATCGGCCTTGGCGGGGTCGAGGTCGGCAACTACGTTACGGCGAACCTGCGAATTTCGCAGATCGCGATGGCGGTCGCCGATAATGCGGGCCGGGTCCGCACCACGATCGACGAAGCCGATGTGACGGAGATCATGATCGGCGCGATGAAGATGGGGGAGCCGCTCTCCCTGGCATCCAAGGGGCGGATCATCCTGTCCGATCTCGAACAGCGGACGTCGACCACCGGAACGGGGGGCAAGGGACCGGTGTCGGCCACCAACCCCAACGGATACCGTCAATGGTTCCGGTGGCAGCGTTGCGCCGGCGCGCTGGCGGCGTCGTCGTCGACCGGCGGTCCGATGAACGATGCCGGTGCCCCGATCACCAATCTGGACGACAAGACGAATGACGATCATGGCGCTGTGGAAACCGCGTCGACCATCGACGGCGTCGGCAAGTCGGGAAGCCAGATCGCCGCTGCGGGCGGTACGGCCGTGATGGTGGCCGAGGTCGTCTATGATTACCAGCCCATCGTGCCGGTCAGCCTGATCACAACCGCGTTCGGCAAGCTGACGATCAGGCGCCTCGTCGCCTTCAACGTCCGCGAGCGAAACAGCTATTCCCTGCGCAATGACGGCAATCTGACCGGGGCCAAGCGCGCGGACTGCCAGCTCTACAGTGCGGCGGCTCCGACGGTGTGAACGCCGCGCCGAAACCGGTCTGGGCGTCCGGCGGGATGAATTCGATCCGCCGGACGCCCAGGCCGAACGCCTAGGCGGCGTGTTTGGCGGATCCCGGCTTCTCGACGCCTTGATCCGGGTTCATCAGTCCGGGGCGGCCCAGCAGATAACCCTGGGCTTCGTTGCATCCCTCGGCGCGAAGGAATTCGAGCTGCGAACGCGTCTCCACACCCTCGGCCAGGATGGGGATGGCCAGGCTTTCGCCCAGCGCCAGCACCGCCCGGATGATCGCGGCCGATTGCGGCGCGATATCCAGTTCGGTCATGAACGAGCGGTCGAGCTTGATCTTGTCGAAGGGGAAGGAGCGCAGCGTCGATAGCGACGAATAGCCGGTGCCGAAATCGTCCATCGCGATCGACACACCCAGCGATTTCAACTGACGCAAGACATGCGTCGTGCGCTCCGGGTCCGTGATCATCGCCGACTCGGTGATTTCCAGTTCCAGTCGGGTGGGGGCCAAGCCGGTCTCGATCAGTATCTGATGGACGAGCCGGGGCAGGTCGACGTGGCCGAGCTGCACGGGGGACAGGTTCACCGCGATCTTCCACGGGACGGGCCAGGCCGCCGCTTCTTGACAAGCACGCCGCAGGACCCACTCGCCGATCGGCAGGATCAGGCCCGTCTGTTCGGCAATGGTGATGAACTCAAACGGCGAAACCTTGGTGCCATCGGGTTTCGTCCAGCGCAGCAGCGCCTCATATCCGGTGATCTCGCCCGTCTCGACCGAGGCCTGCACCTGCCAATGGATGGCGAACTGGTCATGGTCCAGCGCGTCGCGCAGTTCGGTGGCGATGCGACGACGGGTGCGGACCGTCTGGTCCATTTCCTCCTCGTAAAAGCAGAAGTCCGTCGCGATGCTCGATTTCGCCCGGTACATGGCGAGGTCGGCATTGTTGATAAGCGCTGAAATCTCGTCGGCATCCTGCGGCCACAGCGCGACACCCACGCTCATGCCGCAGCTCAGCGTCGAGCGGTCATATTCGACGGGCAGGGTGATCGCGGTCCGCAGGCGATCGATCAGGTCGATCGCATCCTCGTGATTGTCGATGCCGATCAGCGCGACGAATTCGTCGCCGCCCAGGCGGGCCAGGAACTCGCCGGGCCGCGCCAGCGCCTTCATCCGCATGCCGATCGTCGCCAGCAGATGGTCGCCAGCGGCATGGCCATGGGTGTCGTTGACTTCCTTGAACCGGTCGAGATCGATCGACAGCAAGGCCAGCGGACGCCCCGGCCCTTCCGGTGCCGCCTGGCGATGCGACCATTCCAGAAAGGATGCGCGATTGGGCAACCCGGTCAGGCCGTCATTGCGCGCCAGATGCGCGATGCGCCGCTCCTGCGCCAGTCGCTGACGCACGTCGCGAAGGGCGTAGATCATGTAGGATTTCGTCTCGCTCGTATCGACGCGAAGGGCGACCTCGACGGGGATGGGGGAGCCGTCGGCGGCTTGCAGCGCACGCTGCGCCAGGGAACCCGGCTCGACCGACCCGATGTCCGAAACCCAGCGGTCCAGCGATTGGCCCAGGACATCGTCGTCCGTGCCCAGAAGCTCGGTGAAGGCACCGTTCGCCGCGACGATCACGCCGTCGCTTTCCACGATCATCGCATCGACGCTGCCCTCCATCACCTGGGCCAGGCGACGCTGCGAGGCGATATGCGCCGACGTATCCAAGACCGAGGTGGCAAAACCCGTGCCGAGCACCAGCAGCCCGACCGCCGCGACCGCAAACGCCATGACCATCGTGGCGCTCTGGCTGTCCACCTGGCCCGGTTCCGGGGCGACGGGAATGACCGTCAGGGCCGCCATGCCCGTGAAATGGAGCAGGACGATACTCGTCACCATGAGCGCGGTCGCGGGCCAGGGATTGCCCCGCTTGCCATGCGACAAGGCGCGGCGGAACGCCACCGCACCGAAAAGGATGGAGAACAGGATCGACGCGGCCACATAGGCGGATGACCATTCCACCAGCCCCCTGGCTGCGAAAGCCATCATGCCGGTATAGTGCATTGCGGTGACCGCCAGGCCGAAGAGCATGCCCCCCGCCGCCGGGGCGAACGGCCGACGATGGGCCGCAACGGCCAGGGCGATGGAACTGCCGAAGATGGCGATGACCAGTGAAAGCGCGGTGAGCAGCGGGTCGTAGGCCACCGCCACCCCCGGCTGATACGCCATCATCGCGATGAAATGCGTGCACCAGATGGTTGCGCCGGTCGACACGCCGCCCATGAACACCCAGGCCGGACGAGTGCCAGGATCCGCGGAGCGCAGCCGTTGAAGCAGTCTGATCGTGATCGCGGACCCCGTCAGGCAGAATATCGCGGCAAGCACGACCAGGCGGAGATCATGGTCATAGGCGAGGCAGGTTAGAAAGCGCATCGGTCCTCCAGACCGGCTGCACTAGAAACATAAGTTAAATCACTGCCTAAAATGGACAGTTAAGGAACGTGGTTAATTTTCCCCGATGGGCGGCGGCCGGCACGTTCCGAACCAACGGCAAGGGCGAATTGCGGTGGAATGTCATGATGAACGGGAGGGGCGTACCGAGCCCTCCCGTTCTCCTGATCGTTAACGCGAAGCCCGCAGCGAGGCCGCATCGACGCGGACCGCTTTGCGCGACGACCCTCGACGGTTTTGCTCCAGAAGCCGTCCGGTGTCGGCGCTAACCCTCCCGGATGTCGGGAAAGCTGTAGGGGGAGGGTTTGTCCTCCGATGTTCCGGTTGCAAAAACCGCCATGTCGTCGGGCTGTATCTCCAGTTTCGCCCAGCGGTCCCAGCCGATATGGATGAAGTCCGGCGGTCCGAAGACCCGCACCGCGCGGGCATATTCGTCACCGCGAAAACCCACGAAGTGCAGGGCCATCGGAGTGGCTCAGGCGCCTTCGCGTCGCGCACCGATGATCATGCGCCGCGCAATCTCCCGAACCGCCGCGTCGTCCTTGTCCGGCCCGTCCGAAGGATCGCCCAGATGGTCGAGGCTCGCTTCCAGAAAGTCGAGCAGGCCGGGATGCCGGGCCTCGACATATTCCATCGTCTTGAACAGCAGATGCTCGGTCGCGATCTCGCGTCGGCGGCTCTGGGCGGCTGAATCCATCATCCTATCCTTCTTCGGCGTTTCGGAGCCGGGTGAACGCACGACCTTCGCGATCGGGCAAACGCATCCGTATCGAACAGCCTTACGCCGCCACCCGGCGTCGGCGGATCGCCCGAGCCTCTTCCGGGAAACGGGATGGGCGAGGACGAAAGGGTCAGAACAGGATGGCGCCGCCGGTAACGAGCCGCAGATGGGGCGCGGCGGCGTTGAGGCCGGTCGCCGCCAGAATGTCGAATTGAAGGACCTTGGTCGGCCGCCAAGCCGCCGACAAGGCGGCCAAGGCCGTCGTCTCATGCTGATCGGGTTCGTCGTCACGCTCCAGCGACAGCTCGGCCGTGGCCGTAACCGCCTCGGTGAATTTGTAGCGCAGGCCGGTAATCTCACTATAGGCCAGATGCCGCCCATGGCCGGACTGGTTCGCCGCCGCATCGGCTTCGCCCGTCACGGCGATCGCGAGCTTTTCGGTCAGGTCATATTGGACCGGGATGATGACCCCCGTCGACCAGCTTCCCGCACCGATCGGATAGCGGCCCGTCGGCGCGGTCACGAAGGCCTGTATGCCTGCGGAGAACGGCTTTCCTTTTTGCCCGGCCAGATGCTGGCGGATGGCGAAGGTCATATCGCCGGTGCCGGTCGCGGTATCGATCAGGGCCGTGGCCTTGTCTCGCGTCCGGTCCCGACCATAGCCGACCCATTCGAGTTGAAGCTCGGTATTCTTGCCGATCCCCAAGCGGGTCAGGATGTCGGCAGTCACGAAACGGTCTTCACGCTGATCGGGCTGGTCGTCGCGTTGCCAATCCAGCGCAGATATCTCGAAATGCACCCGCCCCGGCTCGGTCGTGCAACTCGAACCCCCAAGACTGGGCCTGGTGGGGCAGAAGCGGGGTTCGTCTTCGGCATGGACAGGGACCCCGATCGTCATCATCGCGGCGCCCAGCAGCCAACCCCAAGCCTTCACCATTGCCGCCCCCCTGTAACTCTCTGATCCATAAGCCTTGCATCGGTTTGTCGGCGCGATGCAACGGTAAAGCCGTCCACGGTTTCCAGGGAAACGCGCCCGGCGCGCCATGGGGAAATTCACCCATCGAGCGAAGACCCGTGAGCCGAACACCCGCGCCTTGCGTATTAGCTGCCGAACGCCCGACAATTCACTGTCGGCCTTCGATTGCGTCCGCCGCTGCGGGAACCCATGGCGGAGGAATGGCGATCATCTTCAACCAGGGCCGCACCGGCGGCGAAAGGAGACGAGGGGCCCCGATGATTTCCAAGGCTCGGATCGCATGGCTGCTCCATCGTATTGCCCGGAAGATATGGTTTCGCGCGGCCGTCATCAGCTTGGCCAGCGTCGTGGTCGCCGCATTCGCCGGCATCGTCGCACGCGCGGTGCCCTATCATTTCACCGGCGACATCGGACAAGACGCGGTCGGTACGGTCCTGCAGATCATCGCCTCGTCGATGCTGGCCGTGACCACCTTTTCGCTGACGGCGATGGTCAGCGCCTATTCGTCGGCGACCCAGTTGGCGACGCCGCGCGCGACGCAATTGCTGATCTCCGATCGCATGTCGCAAAACGCGCTGTCGACCTTCCTGGGGGCCTTCATCTTTTCCGTCGTCGGCATCATCGGCCTGCAGACGCGTCTTTATGGCGGGCAGGGGCGTGTGCTGCTCCTGATCTCCACGGTTCTGCTCGTGGTGCTGGTGGTCGTGACCCTGTTGCGCTGGATCGCCCATCTCGCCGCCTTCGGCCGGATGTCGGACGTGATCGACCGGGTAGAGGATGCGGCGCGATCCGCGATCGTGACGTTCGCAAAAGACCCCCATCAAGGCGGAAGACCCGCGGTCCCGGTGCCCGCCGACGCCCGATCGGTATTCCCGCAGAGCATCGGCTATGTGACCCATGTCGATATCGGGCACCTCGCCGACGTGGCGCGGGAGCATGACATCATCGTGCATGTGGAAGCGATTCCCGGCACGCTGGTACACAAGGGGCGTCCGCTGCTCCGGGCGGTCGGGGCGAGCGCGGAGCTCGATGGCGAATTGTCACGTGCGTTCGTCATCGAGCGGCATCGCGATTTCGATCATGATCCGCGGCTGGGGCAGATCGCACTGGGCGAGATCGCCGGACGCGCGCTGGCGCCCGCCACCAACGATCCGGGCACCGCGATCGAGGTCATGAATGCCCTCCTCAGAACCCTGAGCGAACTTCCGGCGCAGGCGTCGCCACCGGATGAGGAATTGCCGCCGGTCTATGTGCCGAGACCCTCCGTGGACGAACTGATCCGCGCCGGTTTCGCACCGATCATACGTGAGGGCGCCGGAGAAGAGGAGGTGGCCGTTCGCGCCTTCAAGGTGCTCCACGCCTTGGGGGAAGCCCTGCCTCACGCCCTTCCGACCACCCAGGCGCTAGGAAACGAACTGAAGCAGAATATCGAGCGCGTGATGCTCGACCAAGCCGCACTGGCCAGAACGCTGGCCGTTTATCACGACCATGGGTGATGGCGGCAGTTTTCGATCGCCCGGCCAATAGTATTCTCGATGCTTACAATTGCAGTGGAGTATCGGGCCGGTTGCATTCGACCAAATGTGGAAGGATTTTAGGCAAGGGGTGCGGAATTCACGAAGCTACATTTGGTTCCCAGCAAGTAAAGTTTTTTTCAAAAAGCCCGATTGCTTGAAGCGGCAAGGAATTTGCAAATTGTATACGGGTTTTTAACGGGTGTGTTCCTATTCAATCGCGCGTCATGGCTGTATCGATGCCTTGTATAAATACTTTGGCATTACGAATATTAAATATTATTGGTCATGATATGTTGTAGGCTTGTCGCCAAATGCCCGCGTATGGCACGAGGCGAATATCATCGGATTATGATCTTATGCGCTTTTTCGATAACCTCACGATGGTAAGGAAGCTTGCCCTGTGTCTGGGAGTTATTCTGGCGCTAACCTTGGCGACGAACTTCGTCATATACACCAAAAAGAATCAGGTTCGCGAAACGACGAATATCAACGAGCATACGTACAAGGTCATCATGGCCTCCAACAAGCTCGTCGAGGCGATGATCAATCAGGAGACGGGCCTTCGCGGCTATCTCTTGGCGGCAGACCGGAATTTTCTGGCCCCTTATGAGCAGGGGGCGTCGGACTTCGACCGTGCCATGAAGGAAGCCCGTCAATTGACCCGCGACAATCCGGGGCAGCAGGTCCGCCTGACCGATGTCGGGGCGCTGGCCAAGCGCTGGCGCGACGAGGTGGCGCAGCCCAATATCGCCCTGATGACCGCGCCCGCGACACAGGCCGAAGCGCGGGCCAGCGCGGCCAGAGGACTGGGCAAGGCGCTGATGGACCGGCTGCGGGCGCAGGCGGGGGCCGTGATCGCCGCCGAAAACCGGCTTCTGGCCGAAAGACAGGCGTCGCAGGAGGCGGCCTTCGTCATGATTTCCCGGGCCATTTTCGGGGGGATGCTGATCAGCCTGTTGCTGGCCGTCGCCATCCTCATCCTGTTGGTCCGCCAGATCGCCCGGCCGGTGAACGCGGTCACCCATGGCCTGACGGCGTTGGCGAGCGGGAACATGGCCGTGACCTCGATCGATGCCGACCGGCGCGACGAGGTCGGGCAGCTGGGCGCCGCGCTCGACAATCTGCGTGGGCGATTGCTGGCGGCGGACGAGGCCAAGACCGCACAGGCCAGCCTGATCGTCGATAGCGTGGGGGCGGCCCTGTCCAGATTGGCGGAGGGCGATCTGTTGTCCCGGCTGGAAAGCGATCTCGACGGCCCCTTCGCCGCGATCAAGCGCGACTTCAACCGGGCGGCGGACGCGCTTCAGGCGGCCATGGCCCAGGTCTCGGCCTCGACCAGCGGTATCATCGATGGCACTTCCGACATCCGGCAGGCCTCCGACGACCTGTCGCAGCGGACCGAGCAACAGGCGGCCAGCCTGGAGGAAACCGCCGCCGCGATGGCCGAGATCACGACCACCGTGCGCAAGACGGCTGATCAGGCGGGGCTGGCCCGCCAGATGGTCGGCCAGGCCAAGGAAGAGGTCCAGCATTCCGGCCGGATCATGGAGGATGCGGTGGCGGCGATGAACGGGATCGAGCGCGCCTCGACCGAAATCTCCGACATCATCTCGGTCATCGACGGTATCGCGTTCCAGACCAATTTGCTGGCGCTGAACGCCGGGGTCGAGGCGGCACGGGCGGGCGATGCCGGAAAGGGCTTCGCCGTCGTCGCCTCGGAGGTTCGCGCGCTGGCGCAACGATCGGCCGATGCGGCCAAGGACGTGAAGGCGCGCATTTCGGTATCCGCCGAGCAGGTCGATGCGGGTGTCGGCCTGGTCAACGAAACGGGCCAGGCGCTGGCGCGTATCGTGACGCGCATCACGGAGATCAACCATCTGGTCAACGACATCGCCGTCTCGGCGGAAAACCAGAGCAGTGGGCTTCAACAGGTCAACATCGCGGTCGGCCAGATGGACATGGTGACGCAGCAGAATGCCGCCATGGTCGAAGAAGCGACGGCAGCGGTCCGCAGCCTGGCGGGGGAGGCCGACGAACTCTCCCGGCAAATGGCCCGCTTCTCGATCGCCCATCATGCAGCGCGGGCCGCGACGAACATCGCCAGCCTGGACGACCATCGTTATCGGCGCACCGCCATCGGATAGGAAGGCTTTGGCGGCGAGCTACAGACGAGCGGGGCGCGGCCGATCGGTGATCGGCCGCAAACCTACGCTTCGAGCAAAGCGAAAGCGCCGCTCCCGCCATGGGAGCGACGCCTTCATTCGGTACGAGGTTCGGTTTCAGAACTTCTGACGGACACCAACCATGATCGAGGTCGACGTGTTCTTCAGCTTGTAATCGACCGTCTGGCGGGCCAGGTTTTCGTCGAGGGCCACGGCCTTCATCTTCAAGCCCGCGGTCTGCGAGTAGCGACCCAGCAGTTCGATCGAGGTCTGCGGCGTCACATCATAGCTTGCACCGGCGTCGAGGTGCCAGCGGAAGCCCCAGTCCTTGCCCGTGATTGCGACCATCGGCTTCTGCGTTCCGGGGGTCTTGTCGATCATCAGGCGGTTGATCGAATAGTCGACGCGCGAGGCACCGATGCCGCCACCGATGAACGGCTTCAACGGACCTTCGCGGACCAGATCGACATAGGCGGCGACCCCGAGATCGAACGACTTGGTGCGCCCGGCGCCAGAATATGTCTTGGTGCTCAGCGCCTTGGCGTTGACCTTGGCGGTGTCGTAGCCCGCCGTTCCCTCCACGCGGATGCCGCCGAAGTCATAGCCCATGCCGAGTTCGCCGGTGAAGCCGCCGTCATGGTCGATAGTCTTGGGCAGGGTCGGCGTCGTCTTGGAGACGGTCTGGCCCTTGGCCAGAACCTGGGTCGGTTTCACGTCGGAGTCGATCTGCGCACCGGCGCGGGCGACGGCATAGGTGCCTGGCTCGGCCTTCTGCGCGGCCGCAGGGGACGCCACGACGATCGCTGCGGCGAAGCCTGCGAACAGGGCGGCAGAGTTCCGGCGCGCACCGCGATAGGCGGGCACGAGCGTGCTAACCAGGGTCATGGAAATCGGTCCTTCGAATTGGAATATTTGGTCGAGTGGGTCGCACCAGTTCGCGTCCCCCTACATCCACAAGACGTCACCCTGTCCGAATTGCCTTGGGTGCCGCCGAAATTTTTTTTGAAACGATGTCAGCGAGTATTCTGGCAAACAATATCAGAGGAACAGGCTGCTTCGGCCAACGCATGAGCCGCGCTCTTTCGGACGCGGCTCACGGCACTGATATTTAGCGGGCGCGGCCGACCGGCTGGGCGCGGAAGAGTTCCCACTCCTCGATGATCCGTCCGTCCGGCAGATGGCAATAATTCTCTTCCTGGCTCACTTCGATCGTCCCCTTCTGCTTTTCGCAATAGGCAGAGGCGGGGTTGGCCAGATGGGCATTGGTGCGGCGCTTGGGCGACCGCTTCTGGCTCTTGCGGAAGAGGGCCCATTCTTCATGGACCCGACCGTTGGGCAGGCGGCAATAGCCGACATCGCCCGATGGCGTCTTGCGCACGAACGACTTGCCGCCGATCGATCCGCAATAGACCGATGCCGGATTGGCCAGGCCTACCTTGCCCGGGGCCGCCTGCGCAGGAACAGGCAGCGTAGCCGCCGCTGCCGAGGCGAGGCCGGTGGTCATCAATACTACAAACTTCATCTCATCGTCCTTACTGGCGAAGCCGGATCGATCGTCCGGTTCGGTTTGCAAGTTGAGCAGCCGAAACGTTCCGTCATCGGCATGGCCGATGCCTGAACATGCCCGCCGCCTTGCATGGCACGCTCACCACGCGATGGTGCCAGCACGACGATGACGAAGCCGAGCGCCCGACACCGTAGAATTTTTTCAGAAGGCCGTGTCCAGTCCGATGCGGATGGTGCGAGGACGAATGGGCGTGATCTGCTCCTTGCCCGTGACGAAGGGCGTGCCCATCGCGAAACGGTTGCCCCGCGCGTTCAGGATATTGGTCACGCCGACGGTTACGCCGAAGCGGTCCCAGCCCATACGCGCGGTCACGGCGCTGTCGGCGTAATTGCCCTGTTCATCGCCCAGCAAAGGGCCGAGCCCCAGGCGCGACAGCCCGATATAGCGAAGCCAGCCATCAATCTTCAGCCGCGACCGGTCGCCGAGCGCGGTCTCATAGATCATGCCGATCCTTGCCGTGATATCCGCGATGTTAGGAATGGGACGCAGGCTTCCCGCACCGCCGGCGGATGCATCCTGCAAGGGCAGGTCGTTCGGACCGCGTTCGTTGACGCTGCTGTCGTTGAGCGAGACGGCTCCCTCCATGCGCCACCCCTTTGCGAGGCGGATCGCCCCGGATGCCTCCACGGTCCAGACGTCGCCATTGCCGATATTGGCGGTCGACGGCAGGTTCCCGCTATCGAGAAAGTCCGCCTGGATATTCCGCCAATCGGTATGGGCGATGGTGAGCGTCAGGGCGAAGGGATCCCGCGCCGCGCGGCCGAAGCGATAGCCGGCCTCGATCGTCGAGACCCGGTCGCTGTCGAACCGGCGGATATAGTCGTCGTCGACCGCCAGACCGCCCGGCCGGAAGCCCTGTTGGTAGCGCAGGAACGCGGATGCGCCGCCATGCAGGTCGACGAGAAGCGAGGCGGAGGGCAGCACGGACCATTCCTGCCGCGTCGCCGCGGTGGCGGACACGATCGGCATGATCTGCTCGCGGGGATCCTCCGCCGCGCCGGACAGCACGGACCGGCTGATCCGTGCGCCGCTGGTCAACAGGATCGCCGGGGTCAGCCGGACGCTGGCCTCGCCATAGGCGGTGAGTTCGTGCAGCCGATTGGACACGCCGGGTAGCGGGTAGCGCTGACCGGGCTGGACGAAGGAGCGCAACAGCCGGGTGCGATTGCCAGTATAGCTCACGCCCAGAAGCCATCCCGATCCGTCGGCATGCGTGACCCAGGCGCGTGTCTCGTTGGCGACCATGCGGGTGCGGTTGGTCTGGACGAAGAGCGTCGCGGGATCGCCGGGGATCGTCGCGTCATAGCGCTCGGTCAGGTCCAGCGCGGTAAGGCCGGTCGACGAGCGCAACCGGACATCGCCGATCCGGCCATCCAGCACGAACTGCCCCTGGCCGAAATCATTGCCGAACGCCTCTACCACGCGCGTCCTGCGCGTGAGGAAGGGGGCATCGCGATCCGCATATTGGCTGTCCGCCCCCCGGATACGCTGCGCGATCCCGATCAGCTCCGCGCTCCAGCCATCGGTGATGTTCAGATGCACGGTGCCGCGCCAGCCCGCGATACGGGTCGTATTGACGTTGCGGCGACCGAGCAGCGGCTTGTCGATATAGCCACCTTCCTCAACCGCCGTGGCGACCAGCCGCATTCCCAGTCGATCGGTGACGACCGGGAGGTTGAGGACGGCCTGTGTGTCGAAGCCGGGTGCGCCATGGGCCGTGGTGGATGCCCCGATCGCCACCGAACCGCCGGTCCGGTCCAACTCGACGGGATTGGGAACGAGGCGGATCAACCCGCCCATCGAACCCGCCCCGTACAGCGTGCCTTGTGGTCCGGCCAGCACCTCGACTGCCGCCAGATCGGCGAGGCGCAGGTCGGGGTCGGGCGCGTTGTAGCCGAGCCGCAGGTCGCCATAATACTGGCCGACGGTCGCCTGGCTGGGACCCGAGAAGCTGGAATCGGCGATGCCCCGGATGAACAGCTTGTTCCGGCCCGCCCCCAGGCTGGTCGAGGCGATCGTCGTCAGCCGTGACGTCAGCCGTTCGGTTCCACCGGCACCACCGAGTTCGAGATCCTGCCCCGACACACGCATGACCTGCCCGGCGGTCTGCCCGAACGGCAGATCGCGTTTGCTGCCGATGACGATGATGTCGGGCGGAGGAGCCTCGGGCGTCTTCGCCGCTTCGGGCTGGGGGTGAGGGCGGTGCGGCGTCGGAGGAGGTGTCGGGGTGCGTCTGGGGACGATCCGGTACAACAGGCTGTCGATCGCCTCGACTTCGCCGCCGCAGCGCGCCGCGATCAGGCGAAGGGCGACGACCGCGCTCATCCGTCCGCGCAGGCGCGGCACCGGCTTCGACCAGAGGCGGGGGTCCGTCACCACGACGCTGATCCCGCCAAGGCGGCCCAGCGTCGTCACCTGATCGCGGACGCTGCCCGCAGGCAGGTCGATCGACAGGCTCTGTGCCTCCGCCGGAGCCGCCGCCATCATGGCGAGCGTCAATCCTGTCGCCACCGCAGCCGCACCGAACGTCACCGATCGTCGCCCAGCACCCATGCCTCGCCATCGATGCGGACCGATACGCCCAGCAAGCGACCCAGCCGCGCCGGATCGTTCCGCAGGCTGCGGATATCGATCGTCCCGCTGAACGGTCTGTCGGCCAGTGCAGGGTCGGCCCGGACGGTGCGACCCAGCTCGCGGGTGAGATCGCGCGCGACGTCGGACAAGGGCGCGTTGTCGAACGTCAGCCGCCCCTCACGCCACCCGCCGACATCCGTCGCGGATTGTCGACGCAGTTCCCCGCCGCTCGCCACCACCGCCTGCCCCGGATCGAGCCGCAGCTTCGCGCCGTCCGGAGCGACCATCACCGCCCCCTCCGCCACGGCGATGCGCACCCGTCCCGGATCGCGCGTGACGTCGAACACCGTGCCGAGGTCGACCATCTGCGTGTCGCCTGCGGTCACCCGGAACGGGTGCGCGGCGTCATGACGGACGCGGAAGAGCATCTCGCCGCGCTCGACGCTCGCCACCCGCGCATCGGCCCGGTCCAATGTCACGCGCGAACCGCCGGCCAGGACGACCTCGCTGCCATCGGCCAGTTGCACCGTGCGCTGTTCGCCCGGCGCGGTTTCGACCGCATAGGGCTGGCTGCGCTCGCTCCAGACGGATACGCCGACGACCGCGACGAGCATCGCGGCGGTGGCGCTGCCGCCCCAACGCCAAAAGCCGTGGCGTACCGGCCGTTCGTCATTGGCGGCCACCGGCGCGGTCTGCACGGGCATGGCGGCAACGCGATCGCGCGCCTCCGCCATGGCGGCCAGCGCATCGTCATACCGGTCATGATTGCCTGGATCGGCCTCCAGCCATCCGGTCAGCCCGTCCCAGTCGTCAAAGAGCGGATCGGCGGCGCGGATCGCCCATTCCAGCGCCTGTTCGTCGACCTGTCTGCCGGTCATTGCAGTTCATCCTTCAATTCGATCAGTGCACGGGTGGCGATCCGCAGATCGGCCTCTACCGTACTCAGGCTGACGCCCAGTTCCGCAGCGATCTGCCGTTGCGACACGCCGTCGATCCGGGCGCGCCGGAAGATGGCTTCCCGGCGTGCTCCCAGTCGGGCCAGGACCGCGGCGACCTTCGCCACTTCCTGTTGTGCGCCGATCACCCGCTCGCCCACCGGCTCGGACGAAGCCTCGCCACTGCCGCGAAGCTCGTACCAGTCCTGCTCCCGCTTCTCCCCCTGGCGTTTCGCCCGGTAGCGGTCGATCATCAGCGTATCGGCCGCCCGGAACAGGTATGACAGGGGATTGGCGATCGGACCCGATGACGAAGAGGTTGATATCTTTAGCCAAAGATCATTAACCAAGTCTTCGGCCGCATCGCCCGCACCACGCGCGGCAAGAAACCGGACGAGTTTGTCGCGATTGGCAAGATAAACAGCTTCAAGCCCGTTTGACGACATCGGCACCGACATTGATGGAATGGACCATGCCGATGCCCTTACAGGATGAATCGTGAGAAATGAATTTCGACTGTCCGTATTTCGCTTGTCCGAGCGGGAGATCGTCTGTCGACGTCCGGAGGCTATCACCGCCGTCCCTCTGGCGACGTTAGCGACCACGGAACAATGCCCATTCCTCGACGACGGCTCCGTTCGGCAGATGGCAATAGCCCGTCTGGCCAGCGGGACCGTTTACCACCTCCACGCGCCCGCCATATCGCTCGCATTGGACGCTGGCGGGATTGGGCATGACCGCACGCCGCCGCCGTCCAAACATGAGCAGCCGCTGATCGACCACCCGTCCATCTAGCAGGCGGCAATAGGGCGCGCCATTGACGACGACGCCAATCCCGCCCGTTCGAAGACAGGCACCAGTCCCGCCAATCTCGATCTCCGCCTGTGGCAGAGCCTCGGCGGTCGTCATGATCAGCGTTGGCACGGCTGTACATATCAGAAGCGCAGTGACGCCATAGGCCGTTCGATACATCACGCCACCATTCCCCATTCGCGTGCCCTGGCCAGCGCCCAAATCGTTCGCTCGACCTGCAATAGACAGACGGAGCAGAATGACTTTCACCTTGGGGAAGGCCATTGCCTTCAGCGAACGTATCGACCCATGGAAGCGACTTCGCCGGTACAGGTCGTTGAATAGGCTCGGCGATTGGCGTCACGTCTCAAGTGAAGCGCATTCGCGCGCGAGGCTATGGCAGGGGGCCTTGAGGTGCATTGCCGGATCGTGATGCCTCTTGCCGTCGGCCTCCGCAGCATCGCTGCGAAACAGCCGACCGGCAATGGTATCATAGTCGAAGCTCCAGCCTATGAACCCTTCAAAGCCTCGCGCCCGAAATCTGTTTCCAGACCCGCACCAACCCGACAGAGTTTGGTCAGGAATTCGGCAAACAGGAGCCCGTTTTCGATATCGCAAGAAGGCGGATGCGAGATCGTCTCCAGGTGATCGAGCCATTCGCGGGTTTGCGCACGGTAGATATGAGCGCACTCCCCCTCGGCCAGCGCGCTCGCGATGGCGACGGCCTGTACCGAATAATGGTGTTCCTCAAAAGCCGAAGGTCCACGCGTCGTTTCCATTTTCGCTCCATTCCATTTGTTGGAGATGAAGACGGATACGGTGTCGCGATGCCTTGGGTGTCGCGGACAAAGGACGGCCGGAGCAGAGCTGACGCAAGGCCGACGAAGCCGATATAGGTTGCGGCCGTCGTGCCGTACCGGGTAACGACCCGTTGCCAATCCTTGAAATCGCTGCATAGTCGTTCGATCTGATGGCGCCAGGTCGAGCGCAAACTCCGGCGCATCCGGATCACTGGCGCGGAAGCATCGGCGCTGTGCGGCAGCAGCGTGCTTACCGGTCCAGCACAGTCAATCGAACCCTCATTTCGCGCCACCGGGTGGGCTGAGCGTCGCTGGAATGTATTTGAATTCGCCGATTTCCGCCAAAAAAGGCAGGGAAATGGTGACCCCTACGGGAGGGATGTCACAAACATAAAAGGCGCGGTTTTCCGGGCTTTTTGTGTTTCACGATCAGCCACGCTGTACCTACTCGCTGTACCAACGCGGTTGAAAATGATGGGATGTAAATACGATCGGAAACGTCAAATTCAACCGCTTTTGGCGTTCATATGTACAATGGGAGAAGGGGTGAATGGCATCGTATTCGGGTAGGATCTTATCGAGGCGGCGCGCGTCGATCAGACGATATCGCGCGTTAGCCTGACCAGCATGGGATCGCTCTCGACTGGATGAGGGATAAAACCCATTTCCTTCTCGATCGTGATGGCGGATTGGTTGTCGCGATCCTCTAGCGCTTCGATCGTGTGATATCCCTTTCGTTTTGCATGACCGACCAGATGGTCGAGCAACGTCCAGCCGATACCTCGCGCCTTCATGTCGCGCCGGATGGCGACGGCGACCTCTGCGGTTTTCGCGATGTCGTTCCCGGCCAGCATCGCCGCCGCAACGATCGATCCGCCGTCGTCAAAGGCGATCAGGCTTTCGCTGGTTGCATCATTGGCACGGATCATGCCGGACAGCCGCTCGTGACTCACTACACGCACGCTGGTCAGGAAGCGGAAGCGCAGATCCTCGGGCGAAACCTTCGCGAAGAAGGCGGCGAACGCGGGCTCGTCCTCTTCGCGGGCGGGCCGGACGTGCAGCACTGTGCCGTGGCGGGTGACGAGCATCTCGGTATCGGCGGCGATCATGGTGTCCTCCTGGGTTGCCGTACCGATGAATCGGTGGCACGCGTGCCGCATTGACCGCGGTCAAGAGGGCAGCATCGTCCCCGTTTCCATGAAGCGCCGATGCCAGGACAATGCCTCGCCAGGAAGCGCGGGGGCATGGAGGCCATAGGAACCGCCCTCGGCCCGCATCGCATAGTCGGCGAGCATCGGGCGGTAATCGGGATGGGCGCAGCGTTCGATCACGGCCCGTGCGCGCTGGCGCGGCGACAGGCCGCGCAGATCGGCGAGGCCCTGTTCGGTCACGATCACCTGCACGTCCTGCATGATGTGATCGACATGCGAGGCCTGCGGCACGATGGCGGAAATCTTGCCGCCCTTGGCGGTCGAGGGTGTCATGAAGATCGAGACATAGGCGTTGCGCGCGAAATCGCCCGACCCACCGATGCCGTTCTGGATGCGCGATCCCATCACCAGCGTGGAATTGACGTTGCCGTAGATGTCCGCCTCGATCAGCCCGTTCATCGCGATGCACCCCAGGCGACGGACGAGTTCGGGATGGTTGCTGATCTCCTGCGGACGCAGGATCATGCGGTCCCGGTATGCGGTCATGTTCGCGTTGAGCCGCGCCGCCGCCTGCGGGCTGAGCGAAAAGGCGGTGGCCGACGCCATGCGCAGGCGCCCGGCATCGAGCAGGTCGAGCATGCCGTCCTGGATCACCTCGGTATAGGCGGTCATCGGGTCGAACGGCGCGTCGACCAGGCCGGACAGCACCGCATTGGCGATATTGCCGACGCCCGACTGAATCGGCAGCAGGGCGGGGGGCAAGCGCCCGCGCGACACCTCATGGGCCAGGAATTCGATGACGTGCCCGGCAATGGCGCGGGCGGTGTCGTCGGGCGCGGCGAAAGGCAGGTTGCGGTCGGGGGCCTCGGTTTCGACGATGGCGACGATCTTGCCGGGATCGCAGGCCAGATAGGGCGTGCCGATCCGGTCGTCCGGCCGCACCAGCGGGATCGGCACGCGCTCGGGCGGCAGGCGGGTGCCGTAATAGATGTCGTGCATCCCCTCCAGCGCTGCGTCCTGCCAGCGATTGACCTCTAGAATGACGCGCTTTGCACGGTCTGCCCAGGTCTTGTTGTTGCCGACCGACGACGAGGGGATGAGCGATCCGTCGGCACGGATGCCCGATACCTCGATGATCGCGGTGTCGAGCGGGCCGAGTACGCCTTCCCAGGCCATCGGTGCGACCTGGCTGAGATGCATGTCGAGATAGTCGATCTCGCCCCGGTTGATCTTCTCGCGCGCGACCGGGTCGCCGCTATAGGGCAGGCGCTGGGCGATGCCGTCGACCGCCGCCAGCGCGCCGTCCAACTCGGGGCCGGTCGAGGCGCCGGTCCACAGATTGACGCGGAACGGATGCCCCGCGCCATGGGACTCGGCGATGTGCCTGGCCAGCGCCTGGGGCACCATCTTGGGATAGCCGGAGCCGGTGAAACCGCTGGTCGCCACCGTTTCGCCGGGGCGGATCAGGGCGGAGGCGGTGTCGGCATCGGTGATACGCGAACGAAGGGCGGCACAGGCGATACGGTCGGTCATTGTTTCTCCAACGCTGGCGGGCGGGGCCGGAGCCACCGCCCGCCGCGATTTCAGGCCGCCAGGTCGAGGACGATGCGGCCCTCGATCTGGCCACGGCGCATCTGGTCGAACACCTGGTTGACCTCGGCGAGCGGCGCGGTGGCGACGGTTGCCTTGACCTTGCCGTCGGCGGCGAAGTCGAGCGACTCCTGAAGGTCGAGCCGCGTACCGACGATCGATCCGCGCACGGTGATGCCGTTCAGCACCAGCCCGAAGATGTTGAGCGGAAAGTCGCCCGGCGGCAGGCCGTTGAGCGCGACGGTGCCGCCCCGCGCCATCATGCCCACGGCCTGCGCGAACGCCTTTTCGCTGACGGCGGTGACGAGCGCCCCCTGCGCGCCGCCGCCGGTCTCGCGCTTGATCGCCGCCGCCGGGTCGGCCTCTGTCCGCGCATTGACGGTGACCTTCGCGCCCAGCCGCCGGGCGAGGTCCAGCTTGGCGTCGTCGACATCGACCGCCGCGACGTTCAGCCCCATGGCGACCGCATATTGCACGGCCATATGCCCAAGCCCACCGATGCCGGAGATGACGACCGTATCGCCGGGCTTGGTATCGGTCATCTTCAGCCCCTTATAGACCGTCACCCCGGCGCACAGCACGGGCGCGATCTCGGTAAAGCCGATATTGGCGGGCAGGTGGCCGACGAAATTGGGGTCGGCGATGACATAATCGGCGAAACCGCCATTGACCGAATAGCCGGTGTTGAGCTGGCTCTCGCACAGCGTCTCCCACCCGCCCAGGCAATGCACGCAGTGGCCGCAGGCAGTGTAGAGCCAGGGCACACCGACCCGGTCGCCTTCCTTGATGTGCTTGACGCCCTTGCCGACCGCCGAGACATAGCCGACGCCCTCATGCCCCGGAATGAAGGGCGGGTTGGGCTTGACCGGCCAGTCGCCCTCGGCGGCATGCAGGTCGGTGTGGCACACGCCAGAGGCCTGGATCGCGACCTGGATCAGGCCGTCGCTGACCTCGGGCACGGGGACTTCATCGATGGTCAGGGGTTGGCCGAATGCCCGCACGACGGCGGCCTTCATCGTCTTCGCCATGGTGTTTCTCCTGTCGGATGTGATGAGGCAGGGATGGGCGCCCGCGCCGGTCCCTGCCTTGACCGCCGTCAAAAAAAGCCGAGCTTCTTGGTTGAATAGCTGACGAGCAGATTCTTGGTCTGCTGGTAGTGATCCAGCATCATGCGGTGCGTCTCGCGCCCGATGCCTGAGCGTTTATAGCCGCCGAACGCCGCGTGCGCGGGATAGGCGTGGTAGCAGTTGGTCCACACGCGGCCCGCCTGGATCGCGCGGCCCATGCGATAGGCGCGGGTGCCGTCGCGCGTCCACACGCCCGCGCCCAAGCCGTAAAGCGTGTCGTTGGCGATGCGCAGCGCTTCCTCATCGTCCTTGAAGGTCGCGACCGAGACGACGGGGCCGAAAATCTCCTCCTGGAACACCCGCATTTTGTTGTGGCCGCTGAGCACGGTTGGCTTGACGTAATAGCCCTCCAGCCCTTCGGGCCGGTTGCGGGTGCCGCCGGTCAGCACCTTGGCCCCTTCGTCCCGACCGATGTCGAGATAGCCGAGGATCTTGTCCATTTGCTCCTGCGAGGCCTGTGCGCCGACCATCGTGGCGGGGTCGAGCGGATCGCCCTGGATCATCGCCTCGACCCGCGCGACCGCCTTTTCCATGAAGCGGTCGTAAATGGACTCGTGCACCAGCGCGCGGCTGGGGCAGGTGCAGACCTCGCCTTGGTTTAGCGCGAACATGGCGAAGCCTTCGATGGCCTTGTCGAAGTAATCGTCGTCCTTGGCGGCCACGTCGGAAAAGAAGATGTTGGGGCTCTTGCCGCCCAGTTCGAGCGTGACCGGGATCAGGTTTTCGGACGCATAGGACATGATGAGCTGCCCGGTCGTCGTCTCGCCGGTAAAGGCGATCTTGGCGATGCGCGAGTTCTGCGCAAGCGGCTTGCCCGCCTCGACGCCATAGCCGTTGACGATGTTGAGCACGCCCTCAGGCAGCAGGTCGGCGATCAGTTCGGCCAGCACCATGATCGAGGCAGGGGTCTGTTCGGCGGGTTTCAGCACCACGCAATTGCCCGCGGCCAGCGCGGGCGCCAGCTTCCAGCAGGCCATCAGCAGCGGGAAGTTCCACGGGATGATCTGACCCACCACGCCCAGCGGCTCGTGGAAGTGATAGGCGACGGTATCGTGGTCGATCTCGGAAATCCCGCCTTCCTGAGCGCGGATGCATCCGGCGAAATAGCGGAAATGGTCGATGGCCAGCGGCAGGTCGGCGGCGGTCGTCTCGCGGATCGGCTTGCCATTGTCCCAGGTCTCGGCGGTCGCGAGGAGCGACAGGTTTTCTTCCATCCGGTCGGCGATGCGGTGGAGGATCAGCGCACGCTCGGCGACACTGGTGCGGCCCCAGCCGTCCTTGGCCTTGTGCGCGGCGTCGAGCGCCAGTTCGATATCGGCCGCCTGACTGCGCGCGACCTGGCAGATAACTTGCCCGTCAATCGGCGATCTATTGTCGAACCAGCGCCCATCGACCGGATCGACCCAGCGGCCGCCGATGAAATTGGCGTAGCGTTGTTTGAACGGCGCGGTGCGGGCCTTGATGGCTTCCTGGATCGTCATGCAACCTCTCCTTCGTTTCGTATGAAACAAAGGCTCTGCCTGTCCCCAGCCGACGACAAGCCGATCCGCGACGAAGTGTCTGTGCGATGATGGACTTTCTGCGGGCTAAGCGTAGCATGTGTCGCATGGCGCAACGCGAAGGCGCGCCAGTGTCGCAACTTGCGACAGTGGGAGAAGGATGCGGCGATGGACGGCGCCGGAATAGAGCAGGGGCGACGCGCCTATTTCGACGAGGGGCAGTTGCCGCTGGAAAGCGTGCGCCAGCCGGTGTTGCGCTCCTGGTTACGATGCACCGACATGGGCCTGGCGCAAGGACGGCGACGTGATGGCGGTCCGCTGACCGAGAGCGACCTCACTGCGCTTCGCCAGCGGCGAGAGTCGCTGCGCCGTCTGTGCCGCCCCGAACTGGAGATGCTGGCGGGCGAGGCGCGCGATACGGGCAGCGTCGTGATCCTGGCCGATGCGGACGGCATGATCCTGGACAGCATCGGCGACACCGGCTTCCTGTCGCGCGCCGCGCAGGTGGCGCTACGCCCCGGCGTGTCCTGGACCGAGGCGAGCACCGGCACCAACGCGATCGGCACCGCTATTGCCGAGCGTCGCCCGATTGCCGTCCATGGTCCGGAGCATTTCTTTGCCGAGCATGCGGTATTGAGTTGCGCTGCAACCCCCGTACTCGACCCGCGCGGCGCGATCGTCGGCGCGCTGGATATCTCGGGCCCGTCGGTAAATGGCCATGGCCATGCGCTGGGTCTGATCCGGCTGGCGGTCGATCAGATCGAGCATCGCCTTTTCCGCTCAGGTTTCACCGATTGCCGCGTGCTGCGGATGCACGACGATGCGGCGATGCTGGGCACCGCGCGGGAGGGGATATTGGTGTTCCGCGACGAGCAGTTGGTCGCCGCCAATCGCCGTGGCCTGTCGCTGGTCGGGCGCAGCTGGGAGGCGTTGGACGATACCGCGCTGGGCGAGCTACTTGATATGCGCGGTCAGGCGGCGCGGGGACATCTGCGCCTGACGAATGGCGCGACGCTGATCGGTGGTTGGGACGCCGATGTTCGGGGCGGCGGCATCGAATTGTCGGTGGCGCGCCCACTGGCCTTCGAGCGGGCGGAGGCGATCGACGCGGCACTGGCGGCGCATGACGGCAATGTCTCGGCGGCGGCGCGGCAACTGGGCGTCCATCGCAGCACCATCCACCGGCACCTCGCCCGCCAGCGCTGAGGGCTGCGGCCCGGTGCTTTGACCATCGTCAATGCGGGGTGCACCGCCCTTCGTCATCAGGGGGACGAAGGAGAAGACCCGCGATGGATCGCAACCCGCTTCAAGGCAGCGTCGTGTCGTTCGCGCGGCGCTGGCACGTCATTCAGGAAATCGACCTGATCCGCCTGGTCCAGGAGCATCGTCGTCGGCTGGCGCTGTGCGGGCAGGCGGAGGCGATGGCGGACGCCTTGCCCGATCGTCCCGACGCCGCGACCATGACGCTGTTCCTGCAGGCGCTGGAGGCGCTGGTGACGCGGGGGGCGCAGGCGGACGGCGTCTATCTGGAGGCGATGCTGTCCAACGGACGGGCCGATCCGCTCACCGACACGCTCCTCGACCATGTCCGCCACCGGCATGAGGCGGATGCGGCAGCGGCGCGCGAAATGGTCGCGGCCTTTGACGAGGCGGATGCCTTCGCCGCGCCCGAGACGCTGGGCCATATGCTGCGCAGCTTCTTCACCGGATGTCGCCGCGCGGTCGATTTCGAGCAGTTGGCCATCATCGCGCTGGCGGGGCACCGGCTGACCCCGGAGGCGCGCGGCCTGCTGGTCGATGCGCTGGCGGAAAGTTTGGCGGCTTAAGCGGCCTCGGCACGTGCCGCCAATGCCTCACGGTCGCTGATCGTGATGGCGCGGCCGCCGGGCAGGCCGATCACGCCGCTTTGCTTCATCCGAGTCAGCTGGCGGCTGACCGTTTCGATCGTCATACCCAGCACATCGGCGATCTGCCCGCGCGTTAGCGGCAGATCGAACGTCACCGGCCCGTCGCGGCTGGCCCGGCACCCGCTGGCCCCGGCGCGTGCCGCCATGTCGAGGAGGAAGCCCGCCAGCTTCTCCCCCGCCGACTTGCGCGCCAGCATCAGCATCCGCCCGCGCGCCTCGTTCAGCGATTCGAAGGTGCGCTGGAGCAGCAGGCGCTCCATGCGCTGATGATCTTCCAGCACCCGCTCGAACGCGGCGCGGGGAAAGACGCAGAGTTCCGCCTCGGTCAGCGCGGTCAGGGTGAAGTCGACATCGCCCGCATAGGGCTGTCCGAAGAAGTCGGCGGGGTAGAGCAGGCCGACCGTCTGCTCGCGGCCGTCGGCGGTGGCGGCGACCAGCTTCAGCACGCCCGTCAGCAGGTTGCCACAGATCACCGCCTCGTCGCCTGCCCAGGCGATGGTCTGGCCGCGCGCGACCCGGCGGCGCTGGCCGATGGCGTTCAGGGCGAGCAATTCCCGGTCGTCGAGGCT
Organism: Sphingomonas yabuuchiae; assembly: GCF_001477495.1. Lineage (GTDB taxonomy): Bacteria > Pseudomonadota > Alphaproteobacteria > Sphingomonadales > Sphingomonadaceae > Sphingomonas > Sphingomonas yabuuchiae_A. The sequence continues at coordinate 3,204 of NZ_LDTF01000015.1, read as the reverse complement.
GCCGCACAAGGCCCGGTCGCGCACCGCGCAATCGGCACAGATGTCGTTCGGGATCATGGCCTTGCCCTATAGCGCCGCCATGATCCCCTGTCGTCGGACGGATTGTCCTATCTGTCAGTGTCGCGGTGACACGTCGTCCTCGTGCGGCAGATGGAATTCGTGCCAGATGCCGTTGAGGATGCCGAAGCCGATCGCCAGGCCGAGGCCCAGGACCCAGGAGAAATACCACATGGGTCGTTCCTTTCTCAGTAGAAGTCGGGATTGGTGCGCACCGCGTCCGCCGTCACGCGGCCGAACATCACCCGATAGGCCCAGGCGGTGTAGGCGAGCACGATCGGCAGGAAGACGAGCGTGACGAACAGCATGATGCCCAGCGTCTTCTGCGTGGACGAGGCGTTCCACACCGTCAGACTGCTATGCGCGTCGATGCTCGACGGCAGGATGAAGGGGAACATTGCGCAGCCGACGGTGGCGATGATCCCCGTCGCGGCGAGCGACGATCCGGCAAAGGCCAGCGCCTCACGACCGCTGCGGATACCAATCAGCGCCAGCGCGGCCCCGGCGAAGCCCAGTGCGGGCAGCGCCATCATCCAGGGATAGGTCGCATAATTGTCGAACCATGCGCCGCCCGCTTGCTCCGCCGTCATGCGCAACGGGTTGGACGGGCCGAGCGGATCGACCGCGCCGACGATCCGATAGCCCATATCGCCCCATGCGACGAAGGCGAAGCCGACCGCGAACAACAGGATGGAGGCGATGGCCGCCGCCGTACCGAACGCCCGCGCCCGGTCATGGACGGGACCATGCTCGACCTTGATCGACAGCCACGCCGCGCCGTGCAGCACCAGCATCGCCACCGACAACAGCCCGCAGACCAGCGTGAAGGGCGTGAACAGCCCAAGCAAAGTGCCGTCGTAAAAGGCGCGCAGGTCTCCATCCAAGCGGAAGGGCGCGCCGAGCAGCACATTGCCGACCGCGACGCCGAAGACGAGGGCTGGCACCAGTCCCCCGACGAACAGCGCCCAGTCCCAGCGGGTGCGCCAGGCCGGGTCCGGCCGCTTCGAGCGATATTTGAACCCCACCGGCCGCAGGATCAGCGCAGCCAGCACCAGGAACATCGCGAGGTAGAAGCCCGAAAAGCTGACCGCATAGACGAACGGCCAAGCCGCGAAGATCGCGCCGCCGCCCAGGATGAACCAGACCTGGTTTCCCTCCCAGGTCGGCCCGATGGAATTGATGACCATCCGCCGCTCGGCATCGCTCCTCGCGACGAAGGGCAGGAGGGCGGCGACCCCCAGGTCGAACCCGTCGGTCAGCGCAAAGCCGATCAGCAGCACGCCCAGCAGCGCCCACCATATCAGGCGCAACATCTCATAGTCGAACATGTCCTGGCCTCCTTCAGGCGGTGACGGGAGTGGCGGCGGGGATCGGTCCGGGTGCGGGCTGGTCGTCTCGCTCCTCTGGGCCGTGTGCGATGGCGGCGAGGATCAGGCGCACCTCGATCACCGCCAGCACGCCGTAGAGCGCGGTAAACCCGGCCAGCGTGGTCCACAGCGCCCCGCGCGACAGCGAGCTGGTCGCGAGGAAGGTCGGCAGCACACCCTCGATCGCCCAGGGCTGTCGTCCCAGTTCGGCGACCAGCCAGCCGAGCTCGATCGCCACCCAGGGCAACGGGATCGCCGCCACCGCGAGGCGGAGGAACCAGCGGGCATCCATGTGCATCCGGAGCGAACACAGGATGAAGGCGGTGGCGAACAATGCGATCATTGCAAAGCCGATCGCGGCCATGATGCGGAAGCTCCAGAAGAGCAGGCCGACATTGGGGACCGTGTCCCAGGCCGCCGCCTCGATCTGCTTCGCAGTCGCGGCGCGCGGGTCGGCCATCTGCCGCTTGAGCAGCAGCGCATAGCCCAGGTCGCGCTTGTGGGCCTCGAACCGGGCGCGCTGGGCGACGTCGTTCGGGTTCGCCTTCAGCTGCTGCACCGCGTCATAGGCGATCACGCCCGAGGCGATGCGCTCCTGCGCCTTGAGCACCAGTTCGGACATGCCCGCGACCGTCCCGTCCAGGCTGCGCGTCGCGATCAGGCCCAGCACCCAGGGGATTTCGACCTTGTAGCGCGTCTCGCGCGCCACTGTGTCGGGCAGGCCGAACAGGGTGAGGCCCGAGGGGCCGGGCTCGGTGTGCCAGACCGCCTCGATCGCGGCGAGCTTCATCTTCTGGTTGTCGGTCAGCGCATAGCCGCTCTCGTCACCCAGCACGACGACCGATAGCGAGGAGGCGAGACCGAACGCCGCCGCCACCGTCATCGACCGGCGCGCGACGGGCAGGAAACGGCCCTTGAGCAACCAGAATGCCGACACGCCCAGCACCACGACCGAGGCGCAGACATAGCCCGCGCTGACCGTGTGGACGAACTTCGCCTGCGCGACGGGATTGAACAGCACCGCGCCGAAGTCGCTCACTTCCATCCGCATCGTGTCGGGATTGAAGCTCGCGCCCACCGGGTTCTGCATCCAGCCATTGGCGATCAGGATCCACAGCGCCGATAAATTGGTGCCGAGCGCCACCATGAAGGTGACGATCAGATGCCCCAGCTTCGACAGACGATCCCAGCCGAAGAACATCAGCCCGACGAACGTCGCCTCCAGGAAGAAGGCCATCAGCCCCTCGATCGCCAGCGGCGCGCCGAAGATGTCGCCGACATAATGCGAGAAATAGGACCAGTTGGTGCCGAACTGGAACTCCATGGTCAGGCCGGTGGCGACGCCGAGTACGAAGTTGATGCCGAAGATCTTACCCCAGAAGCGCGTGGTCACGCGCCACACCGGGCGGTTGGTCATGACATAGACCGATTCCATGATGACCAACATCATCGACAGGCCGAGCGTCAGCGGCACGAACAGGAAGTGATACAAGGCGGTGGCCGCGAATTGCAGTCGCGACAGGTCTACGACGCCGGGGTCCATAGCATGTCTCCATAATAGGAGCCGCCCCCGGCCCCTTGCCGAGCGACTCGCTAGGCCTGGCGCGCCGTGCCGACATTGACCGCGGTCAAAGACAGGTCGGCCAGTCGCGGCGACGGTCGGGCCATGACGACGATCGCCCATGACGCCTCGACCCCCGGAATGCGGAACCGCTGGTTGAAGGACGCGGCCGGGGGGCGGGACGGGGCGGTGGGCCTGTTGCTTCTCGATACGCTGGCC